>JAFALY010000037.1 GCA_019233975.1 Alphaproteobacteria bacterium
CATTCCCGAAAATGTGGGCAGGCCTTAGACAAGCCCGTCACGTTGCCATACGCGGGGTGATCTTGCGGGATGGCAAACTATCGGGACAACCGAACTTAAGGATAAGAAATGTCAAAACGTCTTGAATCAAAGCATAAAATTGACCGCCGCTTAGGCGTCAACCTCTGGGGGCGCCCCAAGAGCCCGCTGAATAAGCGTGATTATCGCCCCGGCCAGCATGGTCAGCGTCGCAGCAAGCCGTCGGATTACGGTGTGCAGTTGATGGCCAAGCAGAAGCTGCGTGGCTATTACGGCAACATCGGCGAACGTCAGTTCCGCCGCTATTATCAGGAAGCCATGCGCCGCAAAGGCAATAACGGCGAAATCCTGATCCAATTGCTGGAACGCCGTCTGGACGCCGTTGTTTACCGCATGAAATTCACTGCGACCGTGTTTGCGTCGCGCCAGTTGATCAGCCACGGCCACGTTTTGGTCAATGGCAAGAAGGTCAACATTCCGTCCTATCAGGTCAAGGAAGGCGATGTAATCGAGTTGCGCAGCAAGGCCAAGCAGATGGCGACCGTTTTGGCCGCTGTTGAGTTGGCTGAGCGTGAAGTCCCGGACTATGTCCAAGTCGATCACAAGGAAATGAAGGGTACCTTCGTTCGCACGCCGGAACTCAATGACGTTCCGTACCCCGTGCAGATGGAGCCGAACCTGGTTATCGAATACTATTCTCGCTAATAGACGAGAATTCGCAGTTGAAAGCGGGGGAGAGATCCCCCGCTTTTTTTATGCCCGTTTCCACTGGGGCTTTTTCCGTGCGGGCAAAGAAAGTTGTGGATAACGCTTGTGGATAACCACCATATGTTGTGATTAATGCATGCTTATGCACATGTGGAAAAAGCATAATTCGTTAACCAATACATAATGTTAACGACCAACATTTAGGCATTATATCAGCCTTACCCACAATATCATGTGTTTGATAGAATCGATTCGCTGGTTATGCTATGACCACTGCGTAGCACAAGATGTTGTGTTTCTACACCTTTAAGGCCCAATTAAACGGATTTCCTCTTTATAGCCAGGTAAATGGAGCTTTGCGGAACATGAGTTGGACTGATCAGCAGATTAAGATGCTCAAAGACATGTGGGGTCACGGATACAGCGCCAGCGAGATTGCTGGTCGCCTGGGTGGCGGATTGACCCGCAACGCTGTCATTGGCAAGGCACACCGTCTCAAGCTGTCGGCGCAAGCCAATTCGGCCAAGAGCGAAGCGGCCAACATCACGCGCGTTTCTGGTGCCAGCGTTGGCGCGGGTGTTGCTGTATCGGTCAAGGCGGCCCGCAAGCGCACCATGCTGCGCCCATTGCCGGTTGTGCCTGTGCCGTCTGCAACGGCTACGGCGACCATCATTGCCAAACCCAGCACGCAAACAACAGCCTTGCGCGATATCTTCCGTCCGGTGGAAGGTCTGAAGCGCGGGGAAGGGATCGCTGTTATAAAGGCGGGTGAGCGTCATTGCCGTTGGCCGGTTGGTGATCCGCGCTCTCCGGATTTCCGTTTCTGCGGCTGCACGGCGCATGAAGGGCTGCCGTATTGTATTGACCACGCGCGCGTGGCTTATCAGAATGTTGGCAAGAAGTTCCGCGCCAGCGACGCAGGTGAAGCGAATTAAGTTGATTGAGGGAGGTCTTGCGCCTCCCTCTTTTTACACCCCAAAAGACGCATAATATATATTATGTTAAATAATGAACGTTTCAATAATAGAAAGCTCTAATAAGAATTATGCGTGGATCCCCAATGGTGTCGTGCATAGCCAGTGGCAGCCCGCTTATCGTCACCCGGTTTGTCCATAAAATGATCTGGCATAAACAAAATTGATGGCAGAATGGTCACGTCTTGTGATTTGGTCGCCTCAATTATACGTGTGAGCAATCTTGGCCCCGTAACCTTCCATGGCAATATATTTTTCTTGCTGAGGTGTTGCCACGACCAGCGGCGCGTCGGACGGCACATCCTGGATGTTTGCCCAATAATTTTTGCCAGAACTGGGTGCCCTTGTGGGCATCCCATAAACCCGTTGGCAATCAGGCCTGGTCTGTGCCGCTCGCTTTCATAAGCGACAAACATGCCTAATTGCAGCAGCCAATCATCCAGCTGCCGCAGGCATTCTGAATCAGCATCTACGTAAACGCCGCCATATTCATACAAAATCTCATACCGCATAAGATCCGCTACACCAGCCCATTGGCCTTCGTTCTTATAAATATCTATTTGTTTTTGTGCACGCCAGTGGCGGTCGGCCAGATCTTTGTTGCTCCACAGCCGAAATTCCCAATCCGGATGATTGACGCGCCAAGTTTCAATCCAGCTATTGGGGCGTTTTGCTTCATCGCCAACCCAGACAACGTGTATTTTTCTGGGAATGATGCCAGTCATTTTTTATCCCGCAAATCTTTTACGACAGACAGCGGTGTCCCCATGCGGCTGACGTTGATGATTTCACGACCTTCGCGCATATCCGGGCACATCCATCGCGTGGTCGCGAGGAAAAACTCGGCCGGCTCATTAGCGATCACGGGCTCATAATCCGGTGGCAGATACAACATGGCAGAATCCCATGGGCCGCATATGGCAATTTTATAAATCTTGCCCGGCGGCACGCCGCCTTCCTTGTTGACATAATTCTGTAGTTTCTCGGCAGCTTCCTTGAAGGATGAACCCCAGTAATCCAGTTCATACTGTCCAAAGGCGCCATGCACACCGCCGCCAAGTCGGTTAACGTAAATGTATTGGTACGGATGCAGGGCGACCATGATGTAGGTTTGATAGGCAACAACCAGAGCCAATAGCGTGCCTGCTATCCAGCGCGCCCTGTTTAACTGCCTGTATGAGTCGTAATACTCAACCGTGCGGTCATAAATATAGACGCATGACATGGCGGCAAAGATGCATAGGATCGGTACGACAAACAGGAAATGTCTGACAGCGTCATACAAGGCCGGATGGCGGATAATTGCATATGAAGTGGGAACAACAACAGACAAGACCAGCATGATGGCGATTTGCTGACGCGGCCATGGCATGCTACGCCACAAACGCGGCGCAAGCGCCACGGTGATACCGAGCAGTAACAGCAGGAATTCAGGCAGCTGAACCGCAAAATAATTCGGCACATAGGTCCATGGTAATTGTGTCGACCGGTAGGTTGTGCCATTCAACAGAACCTCAACGTCCTGCGGAAAATTGCTGAACTCGCTTAGTGCGCGTAGCGGATTGGCGATAGGATTCAGTTGTGACCACGGCCAGCACACCAGCATGACCGCATAAGAAATAATGCAAACTGGCAAAACAATCTTAAAGGCTGAGCTCACCCCCAGTTTGAAAGCTTTCTTACATGCGTCGTCGGTATAATCTTTGCGCCACGTGCGGATGACATTCAATACCCACGGCACACACCAGAAAAACAAAAACATAATGCCGCCAATGCGCACGCCGAGCGTCAGGCCATAGATAATGCCAAGCCTTACCAGATTTCGAAGGCTGGGCGCAGGTCTTACAGTAAAACACCGCCCCATGCCGTACAGGGACCAGATTAGGCCAGCCGCAAAAGGAATATCCTTGGGGTTATTGAACATGTGGCCGTAATACATCGGCGTCAGAGCGGTAAACACTAGCGCCAGAATACCAACGGCGCTGCCCCCGATCAGTTTACCCAAACGCCACACACCCCACAGACCCACAATACCGCAGATGGCGTTACAAAGATGTCGTGTCTCATAGATGTTGAATGGCAAGATGCGGTCGATGACGGACGCAAGGCCATCAAACGTGCCGCCGTACAGGTAAAGGTTGAATATGTCGAGGAAGCGATGATCCTTAAAAAAAGACATATAGTAATCAACAACCGCTAAACCATATTGGCTTTGTAATTCTTCGTCCCAGGTCACGCCGTAATCGCGAAATGTCAAAAGCGCGATAGCGATCAGCAGCCCCAGAATGATACGCAGTGACCAGCGATAATATGAATCAGAAACTGTGTTATTCAGCATTCGATTTGTAACCCGTCATAGGCAGGCAAGACGCCTTTCGGAAGTTTGGCGCATAACGTGTGGTAGTCAAGGCTCGTGTCCATATGGGTCAGAAAAGCCTGCTGCGGTTTGACGCGATCAATCCACGCTAGCGTTTGCTCAAGATGCGAATGCGTCGGATGTTCGCGCTCACGCACACAATCAACCACCCAAACTTTCACGCCAGAGAGAATTCTGAACGCTTCTTCATTCAACGATTTTGCGTCTGTCGTGTAGGCAAAGACCCCTACTCTAAATCCCCATGATTCCGTTTTGCCGTGATCTTGTTCAAATGGAATAACCTTCTGTGCCCCAATATCAAATGGTCCGTTGATGATGTGCGGCAGAATGCGCGGGACGTAATAGGTATCCGGTTTGGCTTCAGACATTTTAAAAATGTAGTGAAACCGCATTTCAAGGTCCGCCATAGTCATAGGATCAGCATAAACGCGCACTGGTTCATGCATCATCCAGTTGATGGAGCGCAAATCATCAATCCCGTGGCAATGGTCGGCATGGGCGTGCGTATACAGAACCGCCGTGACGTGCTTGATATTCTCGCGCAGCAATTGCTCCCGCATGTCGGGGGATGTGTCGATGATAATCCCCTGCCCTTCGGCTTCTATGTAAAGTGACACACGTGTCCGGCGGTTGCGAGGTTCGGCGGGGTCGCATTGCCCCCAGTCGTTGCCTATCAAAGGGCAACCACCAGAAGAGCCACATCCCAACACCGTAATTTTCATGACGGTCTTGTTACCTTATTAAACAGGCGGAAAAAATTTTCCGTCGTTTGTTCGGCAATGGCATCAGCCGAAGTGTTTTTGATCTCTGCCAGAACCTTGGCTGTCTGCGTAACATAGGCGGGTTCGCAGATTTTGCCACGATACGGCTCTGGCGCCAGAAACGGCGAGTCTGTTTCGACCAGCAGACGGTCAACGGGAACATCTTTTGCGATAGAGCGCAATTCTTCCGATTTTTTAAAGGTCAGAATGCCGGATAGGGAAACGTAAAAGCCAAGTTTTAGCGCTTCCTCGGCCAGTATGCGACGCGAGCTAAAGCAATGCAAAACGCCGGTCAGCCGCCCGTTGGATGCTGCATATTCTTCCTGCAGCAAACGAATGGTATCTTCTTCAGCGTCACGGCTATGAACAATAACTGGCAGGCCTGTTGCGGCAGACGCGCGCAGATGGCGGCGAAAGCTGTCGTGTTGCGCCTCAACCGGCGCTGTTTTATAGAAATAGTCCAGCCCCGTTTCGCCAATGCCAACAACTTTGGGATGCTCGGCGAAGCCTATCAAATCCTCGGCGCTCAACTGCTCGCCTTCTTCATGCACATGGTGCGGATGGACACCCACGGTACAGAAGACATCTTCGTAATGTTCTGCCGTTTGCCGCACCGTGTCATAATCGCGTCGTGTGGTGCTGATATTCACCATGCGGCAAACGCCTGCGGCGCGGGCGCGCTCTACGACACCGTCCCTGTCCTTGACCAGCGCCGGATAGTCAATATGACAATGAGAGTCGACCAATCTCATTGTGCAGCCGTTTCAGCCGGAGCATAACGCGGGAAGATGCCTGTCGGTACGGGCAATGCGGTACCGGGGACTAATTGGCAATTGGCTGCGGTCACTGCTGCCAATGTCTTATTGCTGGCAGGAACGTTCAGCTGATCTAGCAATTTGTCCATGCTATCCGGCATAAACGGCCAGATAATGAGCGCCAATCTACGCAAACACTCAGCCAAAGTGTACAAAACCGCCTGCATGCGTTCGGGGTCTGTTTTCTTCAAGCCCCATGGTGCTTGCTCGTCAACATAGCGGTTGGCGTTGCCAATCACTTCCCAAATGGCATCCAGCGCCTTGCTAAATGCCTGACGCTCAAACAAATCGCGGGCGGTTTGCAATGCGTTGTCTGCGTCACGCAGTAGCGCATGATCCGTATCGGCCATGCGTGCGTTAGAGGGTACGGTGGCGTTACAGTTTTTATTGATCATGGACAGCGAGCGTTGCGCGAGGTTGCCAAGGTCATTGGCCAGCTCACTGTTGGTGCGGCGGATCATCGCGTCGTGCGAAAAGTCGCCGTCATTGCCGAACGGCACTTCGCGCATCAGAAAATAGCGTGTCTGATCTAACCCATAGGTGTTAACGAGCGCGTACGGGTCAATGACATTGCCCAGTGATTTGGATATTTTCTGTCCTTCATTGGTCCACCAGCCATGCGCGTACACTCGCTTGGGTGGCTGCAGCCCTGCTGCCATCAGAAAGGCAGGCCAGTACACAGCGTGAAAACGCACGATATCTTTACCGACCATATGGACATCGGCGGGCCAGAAGGTTTTGAATTTCTCGGCGTTCTGGTCGGGAAATCCCAGTGCAGTAAGGTAGTTTGTCAGCGCATCCAGCCACACATACATGACATGGCCCGGCGCGTCCGGTACGGGCACGCCCCAGCGCAAGGCCGTGCGTGAAATAGACAGATCGTGCATTCCGGATTTAACAAAGCTGATGACTTCATTACGGCGCGACTGCGGCATGATGAAATCGGGATTTTCGTCATAAAATTTTAAAAGCTTGTCACCCCAATCGGACAACTTGAAGAAATAGCTGGGTTCTTCCACCCATTCGCATTCCGCTCCTGACGGTGCAATTTTCTTGCCGTTTGGCCCGTCACGCAGTTCATCGACACCGTAATAGGCTTCATCGCGCATGGCATACCATCCGGCGTATTTGCCCAGATAGATGTTGCCGCTTTCTTCCAACCGTTTCCACAAAGCCTGACAGGCCGTTTTATGACGGTCCTCCGTCGTGCGAATGAAGTCGTCATTCGACACATTCATGAATGCCAGAACATCACGAAATTTTTGCGATAACTTGTCGGTAAAAGCCTGCGGGTCCATGCCGTTTTTGGCGGCCGCCTGCTCCACCTTCTGGCCATATTCGTCCGTGCCGCTCAGGAACATAACCTGATAACCATCCATACGTTTGAAGCGTGCCATAACATCACAGGCAACGGATGTGTACGCGCTGCCAATATGGGGTTCTGCATTCACGTAATAAATGGGGGTGGTTATGTAGAATGACTTTGACACGACTCGGCCCTGCAAGTTGTTGGTAACAACCTGTTTTTATGACAAAGCGGCCCGAATGTCACTGATCGCTTTGATAAAAGCCAGTTTATGGTCCAGATTTGCCTGATCAGCCAAGTTCAGTGTGCCTTTAACCTTTTCGTACATGTCAAACTGGCGGTTAACCTCAACCGAATGCCCTGTATGCGACAGAGCAAGTATATGCTGGCGTATATGGCGTAAGAGAAGGTTGCTCAAAACCTGATAGGTTTCAAAATCCGCCTTGCGCCCCATCATGTCGGCAAATTTATGCAGTCGACCCAGATCCAGCTTGGGCAGCTTACCCAGCATTTCAACCATGTCACGATAAAGTGGCAAGGCGTCTGTTTGCAGGATTTTAAGGGCAAAACCCACACTTCCATCAGCCAGCTTTATCAGACTGTCTGCATCGCCTGGCTCCAATTCCGGCGCGGCGCGCGACAGGATCATACGCATGGCCTGGTCGTCTAACGGCGCAAGCGATAACAAACGGCAGCGTGAGCGTATGGTCGGTAACAAAATTCCCGGCGTTGTCACCGTCATCAAAATGAGGGTGTGGGCTGGCGGTTCTTCAAGGATTTTTAAAATGGCATTCTGGCTGAACCTGTTCAGCGTATGCGCTTCATCGACAATGACAACGCGCCACCCGCCATGTGTTGCCGTCTTGCGCAAAAAGCTGGAGACTTTAAGCGTATCATCAACGACGATGACTTGACGTTGGGCGCCAGTCTTTTCATCAATCGCGCGACGCAGAATAAACATATCGGGGTGGGATTCAGCCTGTATCAGCTTCGTTACACGGTTTGACGCGTCCCAATAATCAATGGGGTTCTGTGCGTTCGATAAAACATGATTGGCTATATGCAGCGCGAGGCGGTGTTTGCCTATACCTTCCGGCCCGGTAATCAGCCATGCGTGATGCATGCGGCCAGAGGCAAAAGCCTGAACAACCTCGGTCTGTGCTTGTTTGTGACCGATCAGGCTGGTTTCATGATGCTGCATGACGCTGCCGTAGGTCGAAAAAGGCGTCGACGGTGTTGACAATACTTGTTGTTACGGCTGCACTGTCGGTGGACGCATCGATGACGCGGAACCGCCCGGCATTTTCATTTACCAGTGCCAGATAGCCATCACGCAATTGCTGATGAAACTCAATCTTCTGCTGTTGGTAGCGATCATCCTGTCCGCCACGTGCCGTCATGCGCCCCAAGCCTACTTCAACGGGCAGATCGAGAAGCAGCGTTAAGTGCGGCTCAAAATCCTCGGCGATTTGCTCATAAAAATGGTCGACGATACCGATGCCGAGGTTGAGGCCTATTGCCTGATAAACACGCGTGGAGTCGGCAAAGCGGTCCGATATTACCCATGCGCCGCGTTCAAGCGCAGGCCATATGGTTTTTACCAAATGCTCGCGCCGCGCGGCGGTGACCAGCAACAGTTCCGTTAGTGCGTCCCAATATCCATGCCCTTTTTCCAGCCATAGTTGGCGGATGGCTTCAGCGCCGGGGGATCCTCCAATTTCTCGGGTCAGGACAACATCGATACCAAGGCTTTGTAGATGCGTAGCCAGCGCTTTGACCTGGGTTGACTTTCCGGCGCCCTCGCCACCTTCAAGTGTGATGAACTTGCCGGCATCGGTCATGTCAGGCTCCGTTCCCAAACAGCAGGCCCAATTTTGATGCTATACGTGCAAAGAAACCTTTTTCCGCGACATCGTTTGCGGCAACCAGATCAACCTTGCGGTCTTCCATGCCGGGTGCGCTTAGGGTCATGCTGCCTACAACCTGGCCCTTCTTGATGGGAGCGGCGATGGGTTGATCAAAGCTGTAGCTGGCCTTCAGGCCGGAACGTGCGCCACGCGGTAGCGTTGCGGCCAGATCATCAGCGGCAACCAGATCAACTTCCGGTTGCACGCCAAGCCATGTTTTAGCTGTCGCGACTTTCTCCCCGGCCTTTGCGGCGGGGTAATAACCAAATTCGCGGTAACCCCAGTCCAACACATGGGCCGACTCATCGGCGCGCGCCTGCATATCCGTCATGCCGTTCAGAACCAGGACCAGACGACGGCCATTGCGTAGTGCGGATGCCGTCAGGCCAAATCCGCCGACATCAGTATGACCGGTTTTCAGGCCATCAACCTGCATAGCACGGTACAGAAGTGGATTGCGGTTGCCCTGCTTGATACCATTATAGGTGAATTCAAGTTCCGAGAAATAATGATAACGCTCAGGAAAATCACGGATGAGGGCGAGCGCCAGTATGGCAAGGTCGCGCGCCGTTGAGTAATGCTGCGGATCGGGCATGCCGGTTGCATTCATAAAGTGGCTGTTGTTCATACCCAACTGATGCGCTTTGGTGTTCATAAGCTCGGCAAAGCTTTCTTCTGACCCGGCAACGGCTTCAGCCAGAGTGACTGCTGCGTCATTGCCGGATTGGACGATGACGCCGCGGATCAGGTCTTCGGCTTTAGCCTGCTGCCCAACATTCAGGAACATGCGTGAGCCTTCCTGACGCCACGCGTGCTCACTGACCGGCACCATGCTGTCGAGGCTAAGTTTGCCGTCGCGAATGGCTTCGAAGACCAGATACATGGTGAGCATCTTGCTCATTGACGAAGTGGGCATCTGCGTGTCGGCATCTTTGGCAAACAGTGGCGTGTTGGTATTGACGTCCAGCAGGAACGCTTGCCTTGCCGCCGTTTCAACAGGCGGTACCGTGGCGGTCTGCGCCATGGCGTGTGCCGTAAAAACCAACTGGCAGGCGAGGATCAGGGCGAGAAAGCGAAACATCATTGAACAACCGTTCTGGCATTGAGGATGCCACTACGTTTAATGCGGGACAGCAGTTTGTCGGCTTCATCAACACTTGCGACAGGGCCTACGCGCACACGGTGGAACATGGTGCCGTTAATCTGGATGTCGGAGACGGAGACGGGGCCGAACTTTGATAATTCTTGCTGCAACTTTGTGGCATTATCAAGGACGGTAAACGCGCCGCCCTGAACATAAATCTTACCCGCAGCGGCCACTGGCAATTGCACATATTGCGCGACGGGCTTGGTTTGCAGCAATTGTTGGTGCACGGCGGGTGTTGTCTGTACCGGTTCCAGCGTTTTTGTTTCTACTGCGGCCAATGCGGCGCTTTGTGGTGCGGGAGCTGTTTCGGCTGATGCCAACGCTGCCGGGGCTGCCCCACCATAATGGCGCATGGCGTCTGCAATGGCCTTGCTTTCATCGGCCAGAACCTGAACGCGGACTTTGGCTGTGCCCTTGCCTTCGAAGCCAAGCAATTGTGCGGCGCGTTGCGAAACGTCGATGATACGCGCACCAGAAAATGGCCCGCGGTCATTGATGCGCACGACAATCGAACGGCCATTATCCAGATTGGTAACACGCGCCAGTGTCGGTAATGGTAGGGTTTTATGAGCGGCTGTCAGCTCATTTTTATTGAAAATCTCGCCATTAGCAGTTGTGCCTTCGTGAAACGCATCACCATACCAGGACGCTATGCCGGTTTCGTCATAGCTGTAGTCTTCCTTGGGATAGAACCACGCGCCGTTGATCTGATACGGTTCACCAACCTTATAATGGGCTCCTGAGGGTAATTGCCCCTGTCCTTGCGCCTGTTGTCCGCCTGAACTGCTGGCGCAGGCCGTTAAAAATCCAAGAACCGTGACTGAGGCAAAGCGCAACGCGAATGCTGAGGCAGGTGTAAACGATTGTAAGCGGCGCATAAATTACCTGATCCTGTCCGCGAACAAGCCAATGGTCGTCGCGAAATAGGTTGAACGATTCCAACGCATGATAACCCTATAATTGTCATAGACAAGGAAACTACGACCATCTGCCCCATCTGGCTGCACCATGGAGGCCATTAATGGTTTATTTGGCAAAGCGCTGCCATCAACATTACGGACGCCAAGATTGGCCCATTCTTGCAAAGATTTTTGCGTGTTTAATCCGATATCTGTGCTTGTTACCTCATCTCCTGTATCAACTTCCCGGCCCCATGTTAAATCAGCACGCCACCCCTCAGATTGAAGGTAATTGGCTATGGAAGCGAAAACGTCCCGCGTGTTGTGCCATATGTCGGCGGCTCCCTGCC
The DNA here is from genome assembly GCA_019233975.1 of Alphaproteobacteria bacterium. GTDB lineage: Bacteria > Pseudomonadota > Alphaproteobacteria > UBA9219 > UBA9219 > JAFALY01. The sequence goes on from JAFALY010000037.1 coordinate 11,263, forward strand.
CCGTATAGCTGGCACTGTGCGACAGATAGGTTGATGGCATGAATTGGCACTGCCCCATGGCGCCTGCCCATGATCCCCGCAGTTGATCCGGGCGAATGTGGGTTTGATCGATAATTTTTAGCGACTCGATCAATTCTTTCTTAAACAACTCTGCTCGCCTGCCTTCATAGGCCAGCGTAGCCAGAGAGTTAACGACGGAAAAGTCACCACTGTCACGCCCAAACGAGCTTTCAACACCCCAAAGCGCCACGATCACCTGTGGTGGCACGCCATATCGGCGTGATATTTCATCAAGCACATCAGCATATTCATGCATCATATTGCGCCCGATGCGAATACGGTCCGGTGTTAATGTGTGCTTGACGTAAGTGTCAAAGGTGGTGGTGTGTTCGGGCTGCTTTTGGTCCAGATCTATGACGCGCTGGTTCGGTTCGCTATTATCCAGCGCGGCATGAACGGTTGCTGGGCTGATGCCTGCGGTAATGGCATCACTTTCTGTCTGCTGTAACCACACATCATAAGGTGGCAGGTCTGCCCTGCTGTTCTGTGCGGCACAACCTGTAAAGAGCCCCAGTGCAACAGCAAGAGGAATTACAAAAACGCCTAGTTTGGCCATAAAGCCCCCGAATATTGCATCAGCCAGTACCAGAATAAGCCTATATACTCGTGCAAGGCTAATTGCAGTTCATAGAGGTTATGCGTGAACCCCTTGGCAAGCCTTAGGCCTATTGTGCCTTCTGCAAAATAACCGACGGGGTAACCCGTAATATTCCAGCCTTGCTGGCGGAAGGTCAGTAAAGCGCGCGGCATATGGTATGCACTAGTCACCAGTACCCAGTTTTTCTTGATATCGTCCCCGGCAATGGCAGCAGACAGGGCAGCGTTTTCATAGGTCGTGCGCGAATTGCCTTCATAAATGACGCGATCCGGTGCAATGCCCAGTTCAGTGATTTGCAATTTGGCAATATCTGCCTCCTTCATGGTGCGTAGCGGCGTCAGGCTGCCCTGCCCGCCTGAATAAAACAGCCGTGCCTGAGGGAATTCCTTTGCCAGTTTGACAAACCCGACATAACGCCGCGCGGAATCCAGCATGGCAGGCATTTCGTGGGCCTGCGTTACGCGTGCATCTTCGTCACCGCCGATGATGATAATGCCGTCAACGTGATCAGGCAGTTGTGTGCGAACTGCATTTTCAAGTGGCACCAAGGCCCAATCGCCGACAGGCAGAAAAATCAACAGTAGGACAACAACGGACAGAATCAGATTGCTTCGCATAGCTATGCGTTTCGCTTTTTCCCGACCGCAAAGAGCAACCACGGCACAGATGAACCAAAGCAATCCCAGCACATTGCCGACTGAGGTTGCGGTGGCTACAAGCCGCGTGAGGAAAAAGAGTACATCATTCATGGCGTCAGGTTGCCGTTACACTTCCATGCCGATGGCCGACATGTAGAGGTCGAGGAGTTCTTCCTGTTCGCGGCGCTTTTCAACTTCCACTTTACGAAGACGAACAATCTGACGAATGATTTTCACGTCAAACCCTGTTCCCTTGGCTTCGGCATACACTTCGCGAATATCTTCACCTATTCCGGCCTTGTCCTCTTCCAGTTTCTCAATACGCTTGATGATGGAACGCAGGCGGTCAGCGGAAATGCCGGTGGCGGCTTCAGACATAGAATGCTCCTTAAAACATAGATTAGTGGTTCCGGTGTAAAGCAGCGCAACGGCAAAATCCAGAACCAAAACGAGGTTGTTAACCTTTTATCAACTGATACTGCATAGCTTTTATCCACAACATTTTATTGAGAAAGAGCCATGCCTTATATTACGCGTGACGCCACTGGTAAGATCACCCGCGCCTGTGTGCGCCCTTTGGTGAATGGCGAGCAATTGCCACATTCGCACCCCGAGGTTCTCGACTTCCTGACAGCACGTGGTCACAACCCGCAAGTGGTTGCCGATGCTTTGGAAGAATTGCGCCGTACGGATGCGGAAATGTCGCGCGCAATCGAAGATTTGATTATGGTTCTGATGAAGAAAAACGTTTTCCGCATTACCGACCTGCCCAAACCGGTTCAGGACCGTATGTCGTTGCGCATGAAATTGCGCGTTACAATCGAAGAAGCCTATGACAAAGCTTCTGGGGGGAAAGGCTAACCAAAAAGCCTGGTCTTTAGAACTTCAGCGATTGCCCGATATTTCTGCGCGTGCGGTGTGTCTTGCTGTGTGGCAATGGGGACGCCTGAATCTGACGTTGTGCGTATGTCAAGCTCCAACGCAATGGCGCCCAAAAACGGTACATCAATCTTCTCGGCTTCTTTTTCTGCACCACCATGGCCAAAGATGTCTGTCTGATGGCCGCAATTGGGGCAGCAGAAAAAGCTCATATTCTCCACAAGGCCTAAAATCGGTACATCGGTCTTCTGGAACATCGCAATGCCCTTGCGGGCATCGATCAGCGCAATGTCCTGCGGTGTAGAAACAATGACTGCGCCGGTTAGGGGAATGCTTTGTGTCAGTGTCAGCTGCGCGTCGCCAGTCCCCGGCGGCAAGTCAATGACCAGAACGTCTTTCTCCCCCCACGCCACGTCGCGGAACAATTGCTGTATGGCGCTGTGTACCATCGGACCGCGCCAGACCATCGGAGTTTCCTCGGCCACCAGAAAACCCATGGACATGGCGCTGATGCCATGTTTTTCCAGCGGGATCATTTTCTTATCAGCCGTTGTTTGCGGTTTATCCGTGATACCCAGCATGCGCGGGATGGATGGGCCATAAATATCGGCATCGACTAGGCCAACCTTTAGGCCTAGTTGCGAGAGTGCGATTGCCAGATTAACGGCGGTTGTTGATTTTCCAACGCCGCCCTTGCCGGATGCCACGGCAACGATCTTCTTGATGTTGGGTAACACCAGTTTTTCGCGCGAACGTTCGGGGCGTTGTTTGGGCTCAGCGGCTGTTCTATGCGCCGTAAACATAACAGCAACATTTCCCGCACCCGGCATTGCCGATAAAACCTGTGTAGCTTTTTGCTTTTGTGGCTCCAGATTGATGGCTTGCTCCGGCGTCACAGTCAACACGACTGTAATCTTGTTTGTCTGGCCGTCCTTATCAACCGACAGGCTTTCGATGTGATTTGAAAACCCGTGCTGTTCCAACACCACACGTACCTGTTCGGTATCTACAGCTTTTGTTTTTTTCAGGAAACCCCACATTACAGGTTCGCCTTTGTGGCGATGCCGATATATCCCTCAGGGCTCAGGCCTGCGCTGCCGATCAGGACGCCATCAATCTCAGTGGATGCCAAAATGGCACCGGCGTTACTTGGTGCGACTGATCCGCCAAAAAGTATGCGTGTTTCAGCGCCATGTTGCCCCAATATGCTGCGGATCATTTGATTGGTGTGTGCAATCTCTTCGATTGCGGGTTGGCGCCCTGTGCCAATAGCCCAAACAGGTTCGTAGGATACAACCAAATGGCGCGGGTCGTAATTGGCCGGGAGTGATTGAGTCAGGTACTCCCTGACGGCATCTTCGGCACGTCCCTGCTCTTTCTGCTCTGCGGTTTCCCCGACGCATAAGATCGGAACCAATCCTGCCTTTTGTGCCGCTTCCAACTTGCGGGCGACCAGTTCGCTTTTCTCCCCATGTCCGTGACGGCGTTCCGAATGACCGAGAATCACGTACTGACACCCGGCATCTGCAAGCTGAGGGGCTGATATATCGCCCGTAAACGGGCCATGGCTGGCCCAGTGACAGTCTTGGGCACCCATTTTTACCGGGCTGCCCTTAACGGCGCTTGCGACTGTGAATAAAAGCTGCGCCGGAGGGCACAAAACCATGTCATAGGGCAATTGACCCTGTTTACCGGCCCATTCTGCGATCGTACCAGCCAGTTCAATTGCGCTTTGATGACGCGTATTCATCTTCCAGTTAGCGACGATCAGGCGGCGACGGGATGGCATTATTTCTCCAGAATCAAAGGATTGGCTGTTGCCGATTGTGTTGCCGCCTTTTATCATGCGCAATCATTTTGTGAAATGCTCGTGAAAGGTGCCTTTTTATGCTGCAGTCCATGCGTCACATCGCTCAATCCTGGGTTGTTAAGGGGTTGATGGCCATTCTTGTCGTTAGTTTCGGCATTTGGGGTATCGGCGACATGTTCCGGGGTAACCCGCTACAGCGGGCCGTGGCAAAAGTCGGCGGTGATTCCATAACCGTGCAGCAATTAGAAAACGAGTTTAAGCAAACCCTGCAGCGTGCCCGGCAGATGATAGGCCCGGACGTCACCGAACAGCAGGCACGCCAGATGGGGTTGGTTGATGCATCTTTGAATGCCCTGATCGAACGCTCGCTGATGCAACAGGATATCCAGAAACTTGGCCTGCTGGTCAGCGACAAGACGGTTTATGAATTTTTGGCGCGTCAACCGCAATTCAAGGATAAAGACGGTAAGTTCGACCCAAAGATATTGCGTCAGATGCTGGCGCAAGCACAATTGTCAGAACATGAAATGGTAAGCGAGGAAAGCAAGGATCTGGCTTATCGTCAGATCGTGGGCTTATTCAGTGGTGATGTCAGCCAGCCAAAGCTGATTGTAGAAGACGTTGCAAAGGCCAGAACGCAAAAACGCATTTTGGAAATCGCGTCCATTCAGAACAGTGCCGTTAAAATTACAAAAATGCCTTCGGATAAAGACTTGCAGGGTTTTTATCAGGACAACCTCAAGGATTTCACGCAGCCCGAATATCGCGGCATTACGATTGCCGTCTTATCGACGGACTCTGTCATGAAGGACATTGCCATATCCGATGATCAGGCGCTGAAAGAATACCAAACCAAAGGCGACCTGTATGCCCATGGTGACATGCGCGACATTGTACAAGTGGTTACTCAATCGGAAGACAAAGCCAAGCAAATTGCCAAAGCTGCCGTAGCTTCCAAGAATTTGACGGAAGCTGGCAAGGCCGAAGGCATTGAAGCTATTGAGATTGCCCATGCCGATGACAAAAGCCTGCTGCCGGAATTGATTAAGCCAGTGGCTGATTTGAAAACCGCTGGGCAGATCATGCAACCCGTTAAAACAGATCTGGGTTGGCATGTGATCCAGCTTAAAAAACTGACCCCGGCGGGCAAAGACAGCTTTGACGCGATTAAAAACACAATCAAAGATAGCATGCGCCGCGATCAGGCTGTGGAAATCACCACACACATGGTCAACCAATTGGATGACGAGCTGGCCGCCGGACATAGTCTGGAAGACATTGCGGACGCTCTAAAACTGCGCCTTATTCGTGTGGCGAGTGTGGACGCCATGGGCCACGATAAAAACGGCAAAGATCCGGCTGAACTGCCTAACAAGGATGTTGTGTTAAAAACCGCTTTTGCTCAAAACAGCGGTGAAGTCAGCCCGGTTATTGACGACAAAGCCGGCGGCTATTTCGTTGTGCGAACGGATGAAGTGACCAGCAGCACGCCCAAGCCGTTTGATACTGTTAGAGCCGATGTTATTACGGACTGGACGGCGCAAGAACAAATGAAGCAAGCAGCGGCAGATGCCGAGAAGCTCGCCAAGGCGCTGCGTGATGGCAAGCAGTTGAGCAGCCTGACCAAGGACCGCTCAGATGTAGAAGTGCGCGTTTCACGTCCTGTATCAGTACTGGGCGAAGGTGATCCCTCCCTGCCCGCTTATCTGCTCCCCGCTATTATGAAGCTGAAGAAAGGTGAGGTTACGACTGCGGCCACCAAGGACAAGCAACTGGTGCTGCGTCTGGCCGGTATCTCGGACGCCGGAGCGACAGAGGTAGCGGCGGCACAGCCCAAAGTGGCTGGAGACCTGCAAAACGCCACGCAACGTGAGCAAATGACGCAATATTTGAAATATTTACGCGTTGTTTTCCCTGTGACGGTTAAGCAGGATGCCATCGATAGCCTATCGCGTACCAGCGCAAATTAAGCTATCAAACTCACATGACAAACGGCATTACCGATATTATTGGTCGCAGACGAACCTTTGCGATTATCGCACACCCTGACGCGGGCAAAACAACGCTGACTGAAAAGCTGTTGCTGTTCGGCGGCGCGATTCAAATGGCCGGCGCTGTCAAGGCGCGTGGTGAGCAGCGACGTGCGCGCTCTGACTGGATGAAAGTGGAGCGTGAGCGCGGTATTTCCGTGTCCGCCTCGGTCATGAGTTTTGATTATGCAGATGCCAGTTTTAATCTGGTCGACACGCCGGGCCACGAAGATTTTTCGGAAGACACTTATCGTACCCTGACTGCGGTCGATAGCGCAGTGATGGTTATCGACGCCGCAAAGGGTATTGAAAGTCAAACGCGAAAGTTGTTTGAAGTGTGCCGTCTGCGTGACGTGCCCATTATAACTTTCATCAATAAAATGGATCGCGAAGCACGCGACCCGTTTGATTTGATGAGCGAGATCGAGCAAACGCTGGCGCTCGACGTTACGCCCGCCAGTTGGCCGATTGGTTCGGGGCGAGACTTCAAAGGTTGTTACGACCTGATCCGTGACCGCCTGATTTTGATTGATAAAACTAAGGGCGACAAACTGACCGACGGCATCGCCTGCGAAGGGTTAAGCGACCCCAAGCTGGATGAACTGCTGGGGCCGGATTTTGCGCAGAAACTGCGTGATGATGTTGAAATGGTGCGTGGCCTATGCCCACCGTTTGACCTGGAGTCCTATCGCAGTGGTCATCTGACCCCCGTTTATTTTGGCAGCGCCATCAATAATTTTGGCGTACGCGAATTGTTGTTAGGCCTCGCGTCCTATGCGCCTTCGCCCCGCCCGCAAAAGGCGGATAAACGTTCGGTTGATCCGACTGAATCCAAGGTTACAGGCTTTGTGTTCAAGGTTCAGGCGAATATGGACCCCAATCACCGCGACCGTATTGCCTTTGTGCGCATCTGTTCCGGCCATTTCCGTCGCGGCATGAAGCTGTTGCATATGCGCAGTGGCAAGCAACTTGCCGTTAATAACGCCGTTCTGTTTTTGGCGCGCGACCGCGAATTGGCAGAAGACGCTTGGGCCGGTGATATTATGGGCATTCCCAATCACGGTTCGCTACGCATCGGCGATACGCTGACAGAAGGTGAGACTTTGAATTACGTTGGTGTGCCCAGTTTTGCACCCGAATTTTTACAACGCGTGCATATCGGTGACCCGATGAAGGTTAAGCATATGCGCCGTGCGCTGGAACATTTCGCCGAAGAAGGTGCAAGTCAGGTTTTTAAGCCGCTCATTGGTTCGGAATGGATCGTGGGTGTTGTCGGCCCCCTGCAGTTCGAAGTTTTGGCAGCGCGGATTGAGGCTGAATATGGCCTGCCTGCCCGCTTTGAAAGCGCCGGGATTGAGGCTGCCCGCTGGGTGGAATCTGACGACCAGAACCATATTAAAAAGATGATAGACGGCAACCGTTCAAGCTTTGCCGAAGATCATGACGGTGCGCTGGTCTTTCTGGCACGCAATGCGTGGCATCTGAACCGAACCATGGAAGAAAATCCAGATGTGCGGTTCCTCAAATCGCGCGAACAGGCACGCGCTGTCCAATAAATTCATGCACTTAGAGTGAGTTGAGGAATTGGCGCCCCTCTGCTATTACTGCAGCATATTCAAATGATGGTATGAGGCGTACATGCAAAGACGTAATGATATTACCACGCTCATGGTGTTGGCGGGTGTTCTATGCCTTGCCGGGGGTGCTGCACTTGGCTATTTCTGCTGGCCAGCGGCCGTTGTTATTGGCGGGCTAGGCGGAGCTGGGGTAGTGATTTCCACCTTCATCACTGCCGCTAAACAGGGCGATCAAGCGCCCAACATTGCCGTCGGCACCGGTGTATTTGCTTCCTGTTTCGCAGCGGTATTGGGCTTCGCAGCTCACCTAATCTGAAACACGCGCCGTCGCCTGTTTATGTGGCTGCTTTACGCACAAGATTGATAAATGAGAACTCAAACTCGTTCTGGTCATCAGGCGCGTTTGTTGTTTTGCTTTCTACAGCCCAATCGTTTTCAAAATTGACGTTAAAATGTGCGTCGCCTTCGATATCGGCGTTAACCTCGGTCAGGTAAATCTTTGTGGCGTACGGCATCCCTGCTGCGTATATCTGCGCGCCGCCGATGATGCAGATTTCATTCACGCCATCTTTCATGGCATGTTGTTTGGCTGTACGGATTGCATCATCGATAGATGTTGCAACAGCGGCGCCATCGACCATGTACTGCGCGTTCCGTGTAATGACAATGTTCAGGCGTCCGGGCAGCGGCTTACGCGGTAACGACCCCCACGTATTGCGCCCCATAATTACGGGTTTGCCCATTGTCACAGTCTTGAAATGCGCCATGTCTGCTTTCAATCGCCAGGGCAGCCCATTTTCACGACCAATGACGCCATTTCTGGCGCGCGCGACGACAAGGGCGACATGAACGTCAGACATCAGACGGCAACCGGTGCTTTAATGCCCGGATGCGGGTCATAACCTTCAAGCTTGATATCTTCGTATGTGAAGTCGAATAAATTCGTTTTGTCGGCAAGGCTGATCGTCGGGAATTCGTTTGGTGTGCGCGATAGCTGCAGTTTCACTTGCTCAATATGGTTTGAATAGATGTGAATATCGCCAAAGCTATGCACGAATTCTCCGGGACGTAAGCCGAGTATCTTGGCCAGCATGAGCGTTAACAAGGCATATGAGGCAATGTTGAACGGAACGCCCAGGAACAAATCAGCCGAGCGCTGATAAAGCTGGCATGACAGCCGGTCCGGCTTGCCGTCTTTATCAGGATGCACGTAAAACTGGAACAGACAGTGGCACGGCGGCAATGCCATTTTATCGACATCAGCCGGGTTCCATGCCGAGATAATGTGCCGGCGCGAAAACGGATTGTGACGCAGGTTCTCAACAAGCTTGGCCATCTGGTCGATCACCTGACCGTTTGGTCCAGCCCATGAGCGCCATTGCTTGCCATAAACCGGTCCCAGGTCACCCTCTTCATTGGCCCATTCGTCCCAAATGCTGACACCATGTTCCTGTAGCCAGCGTACGTTGGTGTTGCCCTGCAGGAACCAGATCAGCTCAACAGCGACAGATTTAAAGTGAACCTTCTTGGTCGTCAGCAGCGGAAATTTTTGGCTGAGGTCAAAGCGTATCTGGCGGCCGAAGGCGCCGATGGTCCCGGTCCCCGTGCGGTCTGTGCGGCGTTCGCCGTTTTCAAGGATATCAGCCAGCAAATCCAGATAGGCGTATTCCGGATGGCGTGCGGTGCAATCAGATTTTTGTGCTGCAAGTGTGTTCATAGAAGCCCCTTATTTTCTGTCTGTATGATCCCTGCTCGGCTGTAGAATTTCAAGCCGTTTATCCGGTCAGGCTGGTTGCCGTTAATTGATGCGTAATCAGGCTTTTGACCGGTGTGATAAAGTTCCCTGCGCGAATGATGGCGCCGCGAATCGCTTTGGCCAGCGGTCGGTCATCTGTGAACAAACCAACGATGGCATTGGTGCCAAGAAACAGAGGTAAGGTTGCATGGCGGTGCTGGCGGTTATACGCACTCAACACGTCATTGCTGCCGATATCAAGGCCGAGTGATAACGTTTTTTTGATCTCGCGTGCCAATACATTTTGGCCATAGAGACCAAAATTGTACCCGTGTGCGGTGACGGGATGCATGCCAACGGCGGCATCGCCAACCAACGCATAACGCTTGCCATAAAAGCGGTCGGCGTAAGTGGCCACCAGCGGGTAAGCGTGCCTTTTGCCCGCAAGTTTCATTGTACCCAATTTGTTGCCGAAGCGTTTTTGCACGTCATGGGCAAAGTCATCCGGCGACTGCTCCATAACGGCGGCAGTTTCATGTGATGATAGGGTTATTACGGCTGAAGACTGCCCCTTGGTCATCGGCAGAATGGCCAGTGTTCGTCCGTAGTGAAAGCATTCAAAGGCGGTATTGTCGTGCGGTTTGGTGTGCGACAGGCGCGCAACAATAACGGTGCGCCCAAAATCACGCATGGATGTTGGTATACCCATCATTTTGCGGCTGGGCGAGAAACGACCATCCGCCGCGACTATGAGTTTAGCCTGCAAGGTGCGACCATCTGCCAGAGACAGGCTGGCTGTTTGCTCATTAGTTTGCACGGCCTGAACATCCTGCCCTGTGATGATCGTCAGGTTCTTTTGCCCTTTAACGGACTGGTATGTCGCCCGGCGAATGAAGTGGTTGGGGACAAGGTACCCAAGCTCCCCGTGCCCATCTGTTTTAGCATCAAAGCGTAGCGCGCGTTCTGATGTGCCATTCACGACATGAGCCTGCTTGATGGGGGATATTTCTTCTGCTGGAATGTGGGCGTAAACCCCCATTTCGGCCAGCAAGGTCTTGGATGTGTGCGTCAGGGCAATATCACGCCCGTCTGGCGCAGCCTGCGCGATCTGCTCAACTGGCTGCTTCTCAATGACGCAGAGGCGTAGCGGCGTATCGTGCAACGAACACGCCAAGGCAAGCCCGGCAGGCCCACCGCCGATAATGATAACATCATATTCCGTTGCTGCCTTGCGTCGGGCCTTGGGCATATCAATCTCTCAACAAGTCGTTGACGGATGTTTTAGAACGCGTCTGTGCGTCAACACGCTTGACGATAACCGCGCAGGCAAGACCCGGTCCGGCTTCGCCATTCGGCAAAGGCTTGCCCGGCAGCGTTCCCGGTACAACAACGGAATAGGCTGGCACGCGGCCCATAATGACTTCGCCAGTCGCGCGGTCGATAATTTTGGTGGATGCGCCAATGAAGACGCCCATGGAGATAACGGCCCCCTCTTCAATTACCACGCCTTCGGCAATTTCTGAACGTGCACCGACAAAGCAGTTATCTTCGATAATAACGGGGTTTGCCTGCAGCGGTTCCAGAACACCGCCGATGCCAACACCGCCTGATATGTGGCAGTTCTTGCCAACCTGGGCGCAGGACCCAACAGTCACCCATGTGTCGATCATCGTGCCTTCATCCACATAGGCGCCAACGTTCAGGAAGCTCGGCATCAACACAACCTTGGGAGCCACATAGGCGCTGTGGCGCACGACGCAGCCAGGAACGGCGCGGAAGGCTGCCTGTGAAAACTGGTCGTTACTCCAGTTCTGGAATTTAGACGGAACTTTGTCCCACCATGAACTGCCGCCTACACCACCGCTGATCGCAACCGAGTCATTTAGGCGGAAGGATAAAAGCACAGCCTTCTTAAGCCATTGGTTAACCTGCCATGCACCGTCGACCTTTTGGGCAACGCGCAGGCGGCCGGAGTCCAGCTCTGTCAGCGCATGTTCAACGGCATCGCGGGCTTCGCCCTTGGTGCCGGATGTTATGTTGCTGCGATCTTCCCATGCTTTATTAATGACGGCTTCAAGACTCATGACATTCTACCGATGATTTGTTAGTGTTCGGTTGGTTATAGCACTGGTTTCAGGGAAGAAAAAGACCGCCATGCCGCCTAGAAAAAGCGCCAAAATACAGGTTACTGACACTTGCCAGACAAAGCATGCGCACGGTCTGGGCGTGAATGAGGAAAAAATACAAAAGATTCTTGCCAAGGCGGAAAAGCCTTTGAGCGCCTATGACGTCGTGTCTGCATTATCCAAGCTGCTGAAACGGAATGTTGCGCCGATGACGGTCTACCGCGCCCTGCAACATTTGTGCGCCCACGGCATTGTTTCGCGGATTGAAAGCAGTAACACCTATGTGCTGTGCCGCCATCCGCAGGAAGATCATCACTGCCTGTTTTTCATTTGCAGAAATTGCGGCACCGCGACTGAGGCGCCGGATCAAAGCATCCGCAATACCCTGAAAAAGGAAGCACAGAAGTTCGGGTTTGACATTAACCGACAGGTTTTGGAAGTCATCGGCCTGTGTAAAGACTGCGCCGAATGAAGAAGATCAGTTTTACCGTTGATCTTGAAGACCCTTACGACATCTATGCCGTAAATGGGCGCTATGTAGATCGCACGCGCCATATCCTGAATATGTGCGATGCGCTAAACCGTAAGGCGACGTTCTTTACTGTTGGGCGCGTTGCCGAGGCCGTTCCTGATTTAATTGCGGAGATAGCAAAGCGTGGGCACGAGGTTGCCTATCATTCCCACGCGCATGTATCTTTGACAAAAGAAACGCCAGAAAATTTTGCGCGTGAAACCGCCATGGATAAGAAGCTGATTGAGAGCATTACGGGCAAACCGCTCACTGGCTTTCGTGCGCCGCGTTTCTCGCTCACCCCACAAAGCGTTTGGGTATTGGATGTCTTGAATGAGCAAGGTTTTCAGTACTCATCCAGCATCATGCCGACCAAATTATCGCGATTTGGCTTTCAGAATGTACCGACATATGCATTCCGTTGGCCCAATGGGCTGGTCGAGTTTCCCCTGCCGACTGCCGCACTGTATGATGATTTCAGGCTTGGTTACCTGGGTGGCATTTACATGTACCTGCTACCCACCTTTGTAACGCGCTATTTTGTCCGCAAGGCAGCGGATAACGAGGTTCTATGGACCTATACTCATCCCTATGACTTTGATCCGTTTGAGGCCGTTCAGTCGATGTCTGACACGCCAACATGGGCCATGCTGGTATTGCGGCTTGGGCGCTTATGTGCAGAACGAAAGTTAAGGGACCTATTAACCGAATATGGCGGCGCTCCGTTAACCGATTGTCTGCATTCCGTGGCCGCCGACTAAGTTGAAAGTATTTCTCTGATTTATTACACCGCTGCTGCGGTTCTAAACTGCGTTTCGGGGCACATATTTTAAAAAGCATATTCACATGACGACAAAAGAAGAACGTCAAGACAGGCACAGCAAGCAGGCCGACAAGCTAAAGCACACGTCTGCGATGCGTAAGCTTATTGTTGCAGCGTGTGTTATCTGTATTCATATTGCCGCAGTTAC
>JAFALY010000033.1 GCA_019233975.1 Alphaproteobacteria bacterium
TAGTAACGCAGATCACCCAAAAGGCCCCTATTACTCACCGACACATTCGTAGGTGCCACTATTGTCGGGTAAGGTGACCCCTAACTCACGCCAGACTGCCCAGTCAGCATTGCAGTATTTGTTTTTGCTGCGCGCCCGCGCGACTTCATGCAGGTAGGGAATACCAAAATCCTTGTCGCGTTGAAGAACATAAAGCGTGAAGTTTGCAGGAGTTTCGCGCGCCTCCGGATCGGTTTTACCTGCGGCATTCTGCAAATAAGGTCTTGCCGCCTTTAATACATAAAGGGAGGACACATTGCCGGATTTGGACGTTCCCTTCGGCACCATAAAACGCACAGTCACAATACTGTCCTCAAAAGTATGCGGTTGCGTTTTGGTAAGAACCCCACTCCAACCATTCTTTTCATAACGCACCATTTCCCAAGCATCACCATTTTTGATGAGGACTGTGTATACATCCCCGCCCCAGGCGGTGCCCGTTTCGAAGACACCCCTGACGATCAAAAGGTCATCACCACTTATGTGAAGGTCGTTTGTTCCATAATGCAGCGGCAAAACATCTAGATCGCCGACCATATACCTGAGCGTTTCTGCCCGGGCCGGAACAGCAATCAGAAGAAGGAAAAAGAAAAAAGTCAGACGTGCGAACATGGTCACCTACAATGTTCGAGCCTAGCACATTTCTCGCATCCGACAAATGTATCACTTCAACGTTTCACCGGCGTTGTGCGAACAGTGCCGGACCACCAGCCTTCGACTTTCTGGATGGCCGATGTTAGACGCCCCAGTTGATCCGGCGTCATATTTCCAATGACTTCACCGCCCGTGAAGCCACCAATTTTATTGATCGCAGACTGCACAGCTACAGTGTTGTTATCGTCAGGTGGAGAACGTCTGGCGATGGCCTGATTGACGGTCAGCCCTGAATAGGCTGGCGATTGCAGCAATGCCGTCGAGGCATCCTGTCCCGCCTCCTCATCAGGAAATACAGCAAAGCCGCCAGCTTCGCCAATGGCCCCCTGATTGTCAGCAAACGTACCGGCGACAAGATTACCCGGATTATTGTTACGCCAAGATCGTGATCCACCGGTGCGGATTTCAGAAGATCCGTCTGGATTGGTTATAGTAATTTCTGTTCGCGAGTTCACTCTGACTGTTGGCTGATTTTTATCAGCCGTATTGTCGGAAGATCCTCCGGGGCCGGAAGTAAATTGACCATTCGCCGGATCATGGTTGGGATTGAATTTACCAACGACCAACACTTTAGCTTTGCGGTGAAGATCATTTCTTATTTTCGATAATGTCATGATGTTTCCTTAGTTTGTTCAGGCGCGCATAATCGCCGGATTCAGAATAAATCCGGTGGCATGCAGGCTCAGCTCAGGTTTTGAGGGAAAAAGGACAGGGCCATGCAGGCACACCCGTCCGTGTGCATTGTCAATACCACAAAATGAGGGAAAATCCCAGCATTGAAATTACAGATGGGTGTTTATCAGGCTACCACGAATTTAATTTGCAGGCGCGTACCGGTCGCTTTGGCAAACTTGAGTAGCGTAGCCCCGCTTGGCACCTGACGACCGCTTTCCATGCGCGCAATCGCCGGCTGGGTCGTTTTCATACGCTTGGCCAATTCCTTCTGGCTCAGATTTGCTTTTACCCGTGCTTCTATTAGAGCAGACACAACCGCATATTCCGGTTCGAGCGCATTATAGGCGTCACGGAACGACTTCCGTTTCATCCATTCCTTGGCGCTATCACCAATAGGTTTCATGGTTTCCTTTTTCATATGACCTCCAATTCCTTTGCTCGCTTTAAAGCTAACTCGATATTCTCCCGGGGCGTCCGCTGCGTCTTCTTCACAAAAGCGTGCAGAATAACCACTCTCTTACCGGTCGCCGCTACATAGGCCGCCCGCGCTATTCCGTCCCTGCCCCGCATCCGCATTTCCCATAACTTCCCGCGCAGATGCTTGACGTAAGGTTCGTGGATATTCTCCAGCCCATGGTTTTGGATCAATTCCACAACGTGCCAGAAATCAGCCAGGACATCGTCTACCAATGCATTGACCTCTTTTTCGGCACGTTTGTCGCCATAAACCACAACCCAGCCGCTCGGAGTATTATATACCATATTTGATATCTTTCTTCAAGGTTGGAGCGGCCTCTGGAATCGTCATGACTACATCCAGTTAAAGGCACTAACAAGTTGCGGATGACCATTGCCACTCGCATACAGGGCAACCCTCCCCCATTTTGCTGGATCCCCACCTGCCAATTTGACCAAATCATTTATTTCGCCTTCAGAAAAGTACGGAACCTCAAACAGACTCGATTCAGGGATATTAAGATTAGCTGCAACAGATAAGGAGAGATGTCTGACTTAATGTTCACAATAGGCACTACAAAATAAGAAGCCGGGTTCCCCCGGCCCCTCACCCATCATCACTGTACTGACGTGCTTACTGAATATTACCCAGGAAGTCTTTTTTGCCGATATCAACACCGTTGTGGCGCAGGATCGCGTAGGTCACCGCAATGTGGAAGTAGAAATTCGGTGTCACGAACTTCTGCAGATAATCCTGCCCGTTAAAGGACAAGTCGTTACCGCCGACCTTGATGGCAATCGCCTTGTCTTCGCTACCATCCACCTGCGCAGCCGTTGCAGTTTGAATGAACCGGATGGTTTTCTGAATACGTTCTTCCAATTCGGGGAAGGTGGTTTCCGTGTCGGGGAAGCTGGGGACCTCAAGTCCAGCCAGACGGGCAACGCCGCTTTTTACGACGTCGCACGCAATCTGTACCTGACGTGAAAGCGGAAACATATCTGGGTAAATACGGTCATTGATCAATACGGACGGTTCAATCTTCTTATCAGCCGCATAGGCTTCCGCCCTCTTCAGGAGCGTGGACAGATTGGTCAAACCCTGAGCGTAAACCGGCACGGTTGATTGGTACATAGAGATAGTCATTTTTTATCCTTTATTGTCTTGGGATGGTTGTGGGGGCCTGCGTAGGCACTTCTTTCTGACTTACATAGTGGCGAATTGCTGTTCCAAAGCTTTGGGGTTTTGGGCGTACAAAGTGCCTACTTGCACTGACATGGCGTCAGGGAAGATTTCCTGTCTGCCTGCCGCGATGCCAGCCAGAATGTTTTCTGCGGTTTCCTTGGCGCTGGTTTTTTGCATGTCGAAATCCTTGGCCATATCGGTATCGATGGGACCCGGATAAATGCCATGTACAGAAATATTTTTGGATTCCAGTTCCGCACGCATTGACTGTATTGCTGAATGTAACGCGGCCTTTGACGCGCTGTACCCACCAATGCCGGCGATGGGCGCCAGCCCAACGACCGAACTGATGCTGGCGATGCCGCCGCCGCCGTTTTTCTCCAGGACCGGAACGAAGCCTTGCACCACGCGTATGGTACCGAGATAATTGATGCGCATATCGTGATCCAAGTCTTCCAGCTTGCCTTCAACGATCGATGCGAAAGCCAGAGCTCCGGCATTATTGATAAGAATTTGCACATCCGGCGCAGATTCCACGGCCTTCTTGACCTGCCCCGCATCCGTTATATCCAACTGAACCGGTACAACGCGCTTGTCGGCAAAGTCCGGCAGATTCTTGGTTTGCCTTGCGGCGGCATAGATTTTTTTAACGCCCTTGTTTGCAAGCAAGGCGCGGATAAGCGCTTCGCCAATGCCACGGTTGGCGCCGGTAACAAAGACCGTCTTGTTGTCGAATGATGTTGTCATGTGGATTCTCCGGTCAGGATGCGCTAAGGGACAAAATCGCCCCTTATGTTCCTTAGTTCTGAAATATAGAACTATTGAACCATGGCGTCAAGCATGTTATGGTGTCCGTCATGAGATCACTTTATCACCCACCCGTGGACCAAATAACCGTCGAGGGGATTCTGCACGCCTTCTCCGACCCGATACGCATTGAAATCTTTGCGAATCTGGCCATGGCGGAATGCGCCAAGAATTGCTCCACATTTCTGACGATACACAAACAACAACTACCCAAATCGACCTTGTCGCAGCATTTTCGTATTTTGCGCGAAGCCGGATTGATACGCAGCGAGCGCAAAGGGGTGGAGTTGGTCAATGTTACCCGCTGCGCCGAGTTAAAACAACGCTTTGGCCCTATGGTCCAAGGCATCGTCGAAGCCTATGCCGCCCAGCAAAAAGCCAAGAAAAAGAAATAATCCTTATCATAGGTGACTTATTGTGACACAGCCCCAAACTGCTATTGCCATTTCCTCTCTCACAAAAACCTATGCTAATGGCTTCCAGGCTCTTGCCGGTATTGATCTGGATATTAAACGCGGCGAAATTTTTGCCCTACTGGGCCCCAATGGCGCAGGTAAAACAACCCTCATCAGCGCGATCTGCGGCATTGTTCAGCCCACCACAGGCAGCATCAAAGTTTGTGGATACGACAGTGTCGCTGATTATCGTCAGGCCCGCATGGCCATTGGCCTTGTCCCACAGGAATTGACAACCGACGCGTTTGAATCAGTTTGGAATACGGTTAGTTTTAGCCGCGGGCTGTTTGGCAAGCCACGCAACCCGGTCTATATCGAGCAACTGTTGAAAAACCTTTCCCTATGGGACAAAAAAGACGAACAGATCCGCAGATTATCAGGCGGCATGAAACGGCGCGTCATGATCGCCAAGGCTTTGTCGCATGAGCCTGAGATTTTGTTTTTGGATGAGCCCACCGCAGGCGTTGATGTTGAGCTGCGTAAATCCATGTGGGCCCAGGTACGCGCCCTGCAACAAACAGGTGTTACTGTTATTTTGACGACACACTATATCGAAGAGGCCGAGGAAATGGCCGACCGCATCGGCGTTATCAATAAGGGGCGACTGATTGTCACCGAGTCCAAAGACACTCTGATGCATAAAATGGGCAAACGCCAAATGGCGTTTACACTGCGCGATGCGCTGCAGGCCATCCCCCCTGCCCTGTCACACTACGCCCTGGTACTTACCGAAGGCGGTAGGAAGTTAACCTATACCTATGACGCCACCCAGAACGGGAACGATGTGTCTGACCTGCTGGAGCAGTTCAAAACGCACCACATTCGCCCCACGGAAATCGACAGTTATCGCAGCAGTCTGGAAGATATCTTTATTCAATTGGTGGAAGCATGATTAATTATCGCGGCATACGTTCAATCTACGCTTTTGAAATGGGGCGCACATTGCGAACTATTGGGCAAAGCATTGCCTCCCCTGTCATTTCAACCGTGCTTTACTTTATCGTATTTGGCTCGGCCATGGGGTCGCGTATTCAAACCATGGACGGCGTTCCCTACGGCGCTTTTATCGTACCCGGCCTTATCATGCTGACGGTACTGGGGCAAAGTGTGTCGAACGCGTCATTTGGCATTTATTTCCCGCGCTTCACAGGCACGATATATGAAATATTGTCCGCGCCACTGTCTTTTATCGAGATTGTTTTGGGCTATGTCGGCGCAGCGGCCAGCAAGTCGATTATCATCGGCGCCATCGTACTGACAACAGCCGGATTCTTTGTGCCGCTGCATATTGCACACCCCCTCTGGATGATCTTTTTCCTGATTATGACCAGCGTGACGTTTAGCCTGATGGGATTCATCATCGGCATATGGGCCGATGGCTTTGAGAAGCTGCAGCTTATCCCGCTCCTTATCATCACGCCGCTGACATTCCTGGGCGGCAGCTTCTATTCAGTTAAAATGCTACCCCCATTTTGGTATCAGATTTCGCTTATTAATCCGGTGGTTTACCTGATCAGTGGATTTCGCTGGAGTTTTTATGAGCAAGGTGACGTCAGTCTGATGACCAGTGTAACAATGATCGCCGTTTTTACCGCCCTATCGCTCGTCATCATCGCGCATATTTTCAAGACAGGCTATCGCCTTAGGAAATAAAGCTCACAGAGCCACGGAAACAACATGGATTGGAGTGCGGGGACGCGCGCACGTTAACCATGATAGGTCGCGCCGCCAAAATTATACCTACTACATTATATTTTACTCATACTAGATAGTTGGTGAGTACAATTGTATATTGTGTATTGATTATTTTATACTAACAAACTACAGGTCGTTTATTATATAGCACAACAGACGAGGTGCATCATTCCCGTAAGCTTACTGCAGGGGTTTGTTATGGAAACGACGCAGCAGGCCGACAATTTCTTTATGCGCAATGCGACCGCTGTTGCCATTGCAGCCGTCACGCTTCTTATGCTGGCCGCCGCCATAATTTTTTACAGGCAAGGCGAAGCTAACGACACAGCCCGTTATTGGGTCAATCACACTTATGAAGTCAGAGGGCACATTATGCGCCTTTTGAATAAGCTTGAGGACGCAGAAACCGGGCAACGCGGCTATATGATGACCGGCAGCGAGCTGTATCTGGATCCGTACAAGGACGCGCTTCAGGACACCGCCCCCAACCACCCCGTCAATGATGAATTCGACCGCCATCACTCTATACGTGAAGAAATTGCCATTCTTCGACGTCTGACCTCCGACAATCCTCTACAACAACAAAACATTGATGATCTGGAACAGGCCATCAATAAATTGCTGGACTACTTGGCCGCGAGCATAAGTCTGCGCCGTAACAGCAAAGACCACGACATGTCACAGGAATATGATCCGCGTCTTGGCAAAGAGTTGATGGATAATTTGCGTGGTATTTTCACAGTCCTTATGTCGGAAGAGGGTCATCTGCTGGCCCTGCGCACACAGGCCGATGCAGCAAGTTCTGCGCAAAGCGCCAGCTACACTTACATGGGCATGGGGATATTTTACATACTTCTGGTTGCTTCTATATGGACGTACCAGCGCGCCCGCAAGCGCGCGCAAGCGGCGTTACTGCATTACACGCAACAGCTTGAGCGTAGTGAAGAAGAACTGAAAATGCAGCAAGAGGAACTGAAAGCCTCCAATGAAGAGATTGAGGCTTCCAATGAAGAACTGGAAGAACAAAACGCACAAATCCGTCAACAGTCCGAAGAGCTTAGCAGAAACAAAGTGCTGATAGAAGAAAAAGCCCGCGAAGTAGAGTTGGCCAGCAAATACAAATCTGAATTCTTGGCCAATATGTCGCACGAATTACGTACGCCATTAAACAGCCTGCTTATTCTCGCACGCTCGCTCGCCAGCAACGAAACTGGCAATATGAACGAGGAGCAGGTTAACGAAGCCAGCATTATCTATAACGACGGATTAGAACTTTTGAACCTCATCAACGACATTTTAGATTTGTCTAAGGTTGAGGCCGGGAAACTGAACATCATTGCAGAAGAAACGGCCACCGACAGCATTGTAAAACGCCTGCAACAACAATTCGCTCCCATTGCAAAAAACAAGAACCTCGCCTTTCCGGTTGAGATCGGCAAAGGCGTGCCGGAGACATTGCATACCGACACGCAGCGTGTTGAGCAGATATTAAAGAACCTGCTGTCAAACGCCTTTAAGTTCACAGAGCGCGGATCCGTCACACTTAAAATCCACACGCCCGATAGCGATATGGAATTGCAACGCGCCAATCTCGGGCGGAGTAATACCGTCGCCTTTTCCGTTATCGACACGGGTATTGGTATCGACCCATCTAAATTCAAAGACATTTTTGAAGCGTTTCAACAGGAGGATGGAGCAACCGACAGGCACTATGGTGGCACCGGCTTGGGGTTAACGATAGCGCGCAAATTCGCCCACCTGCTTGGCGGGGAAATTCATGTGAGCAGTGAAAAGAATGTCGGCAGTAATTTTACTCTTGTATTGCCGATCGCCCTGAAACAGAGCGCGCAAGGCGAAACACAAATCGCACCGACATTCAGGCAAGAGAAAATTGTTCGCACAGAACTGAAAGTTATGCCGCGCAGTTCGGTGGCGGAGTTCATTCCGGATGACCGCAAAACGATTGGCGATAACGACAAGGTTTTACTGATCATCGAGGATGACAAAAATTTTGCGGCCATTCTTGTTAAAATAGCACACAAGCGCGGCTATAAATGTATTGCTGCCGGTGACGGAAAAACGGGCTTGTTAATGGCAATGGAGGCGCCCGTCACAGCCATTATTCTGGACCTTAAACTACCGGATATCGACGGCACGCAGGTATTGGACCAGCTCAAACATGACCTGCGCACGCGGCACATTCCGGTGCACATTATCACCGGACACGGGAACGAAGATAATGTGGCAACGCTTAGCAAGGGCGCCATCGGCTACCTGACAAAACCGGTTGCTGAAGAAAGCATCACTGGCGTTTTTGCAAAAATTGAAGACCTGCTGCAAACCGATATCCGAAGAATATTGGTTGTTGAAGACGATCATAAGAACCAAACCGCTATACAAAGCCTGCTTAAAAAACAGGACATCACCCTTGTTTTTGCCGATACGGGTGCGAAGGCGCTGGATCTACTGAACACAGAGGCTTTGGGTTGCATTATCCTTGACCTGAGGCTACCGGATATGACTGGCTTTGACTGGCTGGAACAGGCGGAGAAGAAAGCGGGCAAAATTGGCCTGCCACCCATCATCATCTACACTGCACAGGAGTTGACGGAAGAAGAGAACCGCCAGTTGAACCGCTACACAGGCAGCATCATCATCAAGGGCGCCAAATCACCCGAACGACTGCTGGATGAAGTGACATTGTTTTTGCATAGCGTAGAATCCACCCTGTCCCAGGAACAACGCGAGATTATCCGCATGCAACACGACCCAGATAAAGTGTTGCAAAGCCGCACCGTCCTGTTGGTTGATGATGATCTGCGCAATACATTTGCTCTATCAAAACTGCTCAAAAAGCATGGCATGAGTATCATCATCGCCGACAATGGCCAGATGGCCATCGATAAGTTAAAAGAAAACAGCGCGATCGACCTTGTCATCATGGACATCATGATGCCCATTATGGATGGCTATCAGGCCATGCATGCCATCCGTGAACAGAAGCGCTGGCGCAACCTGCCGATCATTGCTTTGACCGCCCGCGCCATGCCCGAAGAACAAGAAAAATGCATGGCTGCAGGGGCCAATGATTATATGACCAAACCGGTGGATGTTGAACGCCTGCTAACCCTGATGCGTGTGTGGTTATTCCGACAGGGTAAGGCCGCGTGATAGGGATGGCTGTGCGAACAGTGGATGCCGAAACGATGGAGATTGATATGCTGTTGGAAGGCATCCGCGGCCGCTACGGATATGATTTTACGCATTATTCGCGCGCTTCCCTCAAGCGCCGCATCCGACATGCACGCCAGAACATAGGGGTTGAAAGCTACACAGCTCTGCTTGACCGCCTGTTTCACGACGAACGTTCATTTGACAGTTTTCTGCGCACCATGTCCATTTCGGTTACCGAAATGTTTCGGGATCCCCTGTTCTATCGCGCCATTCGTGAAGAAATTATTCCCGTTCTCAAAACATACCCTTTTGTCAAAATCTGGCACGCTGGCTGCGCCACAGGCGAAGAAGTATATTCCATGGCCATCATGCTGCATGAAGAAGGCTTTCTAGACCGCGCACGCATTTATGCGACTGATTTCAACCAGCATTCTCTGGCTACGGGGCAGACGGGCGTGTACAGCGCCAAGAACATCGATCTATGGGCAGAAAATTACTACACTGCTGGTGGCACCGGTACATTTAATGACTATTACAGCGACAGCTATGGCCTCGTAAAATTTCGCGACTACTTGCGAAAAAACGTCATGTTTTCGTATCACAATCTGGTGAGTGACGGCGTGTTCGGCGAAATGAACCTGATATGTTGTCGCAATGTTATGATCTATTTCGACAAAACGCTACAAAGCCGCGTCCTGACCCTGTTATCAAACAGCCTGCGCCATGGCGGATTTTTATGTCTGGGCAACAAAGAAACTTTGAACTTCTCGGCCGTTCAATCCATGTTTGATGCTGTCAGCAAAAAACAAAGAGTTTATCGGAAAGTCAGTGATATCAATGTGGACACCGCGCTATAAGGCTGTCGTTATGGGCCTGTCTGCCGGCGGCATGGACGCCTTGAAAATCCTTGTGCCCGCATTACCCGCCGCGTTCCCCCTACCAATCGTGATAGCCCAACATATCGGCGAAAATTCAGACGGATTCTTTGCTGAATATCTGAACAGCGTCACGCCGCTTACAGTCAAGGAGGCAGAAGATAAGGAACCCATATGCGCAGGTTATATTTATATGGCACCCGGCGGTTATCATTTATTGGTAGAATCCGATTATTGCTTTGGGTTGTCGATGGACCCGCGTGTCAATTATTGCTGCCCATCCATTGATGTGCTGTTTGAAAGCGCCGCAGAGGCATTCGGGCATACCCTAATCGGCGTTATACTGACCGGCGCCAACCACGATGGCAGTCAGGGATTAAAGACCGTACACGCATATGGCGGTCTAACAATTGTTCAGAACCCCACGCAGGCGAGAGCCAGCGTTATGCCGCGCGCGGCGTTAGAAACCACACCCGTCGACCACATTGTCGATATTGATGGTGTAGCACCGTTATTGACTAAATTAAGCACCTTGCAAGCGGAGGTGGCACATGACCCAGTCGCGACCGCTTGATATCGCGCCATCTTCTGTTGTTATTCCACAGCCGAACATTCTGATAGTGGATGACCGCAAAGAAAATCTTTTGGCAACTGAGAAAGTGTTGAGCAAACTGAATGCAGGCATTTTCAAGGCGATGTCAGGCAATGAGGCACTATCTTTAATGCTGCATCATCGCTTCGCCGTTGTATTGCTGGACGTGCAAATGCCGGAAATGGACGGATTTGAAACCGCCACGCTGATGCAAGAACATGAATTGATGCGCAGCGTTCCCATCATTTTTGTGACCGCCATCAGTAAAGAAGAGCGCTACGCCTCACAAGCGGCAGAGATTGGTGCCGTGGACTACATCTTCAAGCCAATCAACCCGGATATATTGCGCAGCAAGGTTAAGGTTTACCTGGACCTTTACGTACAGCGGGAACAAATACTGACGCTCAATGCGCATCTTAAGCGCACCAATGAAGAGCTCGAGCGTTTCGCTTATATTTGCTCACACGACCTGCAAGAGCCTGTGCGCATGATGAACATTTATGCGGGCATGCTAGCCGCCGATGACATAAATGCGTTTGACGAAGATTCCAAGAAATATCTTGGCGTCATTCAACGCAATGCCGAGCAAATGCGTAAAATGATCGCCGACATACTGGCATTTTCACGCATTGGCCGCGAAGAGCTAAAAATCGAAATCATCGATTGCAACCTGCTGGTACAAGATATTCTGTCTAAACTTGAGACTACCATTGCCAACAAGAAGGCCAACATTAGTTGCGGCAATTTACCTACTCTGGCGACCAGCCAAACATTACTGCATATTTTGTTCCAAAACATCATTGGCAATGCATTGAAATTTCATGATGGGTCACGACCTCCTGAAATCACGATACAGGGCAAGGCTGACGGAAAAAATTGGCTGTTTTCTGTGAAAGATAACGGGATTGGTATCGACCCGCAGTTTTCCGATAAGGTCTTTGCCATTTTTCAACGCATCCACCGCAAAGAAGACTACTCTGGCACCGGCATCGGGCTTAGCACATGTAAGAAATTTGTTGAGCTTTGCGGTGGCAGCATTTGGTACGAGTCCACGCCGGGGCAAGGCACAACTTTTTTCTTTACCATTCCACAGCATGGGGGGAGCGTATGAAGATATTGTTGGTTGAGGATAACGAGGGTGACGTTGAAATGGCATCGCGGGCGTTCCGAAAAAGCCCGACCACATTAACGGTTGCGCACAATGGAGTTGAGGCAATGGATTATTTACGCCAGCAAAACACCGACAATATCGCCGTATTACCAGATATTATTTTACTAGACTTAAATATGCCATGCATGGGTGGAAAAGAGTTTCTGGAAACCATCAAACTTGACCCGGGGTTGAGATTTATACCCGTCATCATGTTCACCAGTTCAGATGCCCCGGCGGATATACGCGAGTGCTATGAACTGCATGCAAGCAGCTATATCATCAAGCCATTCGACATCCAACAATACACCAGCACGCTAAACCAAATTGAAAAGTTTTGGACGGACTTTGTGCAGCTGCCCCCGCACGCCACCCCCCAAACGCGCTACAGCAACCCCATTTAACTTTTTACAGCTATGGGAGTATACTGCACGATTGCAGTGGCGGCTTGCTAAGTCCTGACCTGAAAAGAACTACGTGTTTACTTAAATATATGCTAACCAACCTTGTATAGAATTATGGCCTGTCTTTATGAGGGTGCAATGCGCGTCATCACACAGCCGAAGGATATCGAAGTTTACATTAAAGGCTTGGAGCATGGCGTTTCTGCCGACCCCGCAAGCTGGCAGGACTGGTATGCCCTGACCGTACGCGCCAAAGAGGAAGGCGCGCACCTGCATCAGGACAAAGTGGCCAGCATTAGCGAGAAACTGCTGTCTAATCTTGACGGTGCCATTTTATGTTTTGACACAGAGATTCTGATTGTCGTGCAAAAACGTGGGCGTTTTTCATTCTCTGAATTCACCGTGGCTTTGCGTGACTACATGGCACCGGATGTTCCACGCATTGAGTTGCATCCCGCCTCACTGGGCACGAATCCCCAATATCTGACCAATGTACTGGGTACGCATAATGTTCAGGGCGCGTTTGAGAATCTGAAAAACCATGACGCCTATGTAAAATTAAAGGAACTGCTCCCGCATATAGAACAACTTTTTTCTGAATGGCAAGCCGTTGTGGCAACCCGGCAAGGGCGCACACAGCCCAAGATCTTGATTGTTGAAGACGACATTGTTACGCGGTTTACAGTTGTACAAAGCCTGAAAAGTTATGAGACCGTTGTTGCCAGCACCGCCGCCGAGGCCGTGGAACGGCATATTATGTATGCACCGGATATTATTTTCCTGGATATCGGCCTGCCGGACTGGAGCGGGCTGCAACTGATAGATTGCATGCGGGAATACGACCCGCATTGTTGCATCATCATGTTTAGTGCGGACAGCGTGCTGGATAGTCGCCTCAAGGCCTTTTCATCTGGTGCTGATGGTTTTATGCCCAAACCGTTCAATAAACCGGTTTTCGAGAGTTACGTTGCCGACTGGGTGCAGAAAAGCAGACGCGTAGGCAGCTAGCCCCTCCCCCTCTTTCAAATCGGTCGTTATGTCCATGCGATTGTCGGTTCTTGCTCTGATACTTCCTCTCCTGCTGTACACTCAACAGGTGTGTGCAGAGGATGGGGTAACAGATAACAAAATTGTTTTTGGCCAAACTGCCGCCATGGCTGGGCCGACTGCCGCCATTGGCATCCATGTCAGGGAAGGCATTATGGCTGCCTTTCAGGAGGTCAATGATGCCGGCGGCGTGAGCGGTAGAAAGTTGGAACTTATATCACTCGACGACGGTTATGAACCTGAACAAGCGGTCATCAATACGCGGAGATTGATACAGGATGACAAGGTTTTTGCGATTATCGGCAATGTCGGCAGCCCGACGGCCAATGCGGTGCTACCAATCTTAACAGAAACCAAGGTACCCTTTATCGCCCCCTTTAGTGGCGCACAGTTTTTGCGCACGCCTTTTAACCGTGACGTTATTAATTTTAGGGCCTCGTATGCGCAGGAAACCGAAGCACTGGTTGATTACGCCACGCGTGTTTTAAAAGCCACCAGGATCGCCGCCCTATACCAAGATGATGCCTATGGTCTGGCAGGCCTCACAGGTGTCAGGAGTGCGCTAGCCAAACGCGGCATGTCTTTGGTTGGGCGGGCCAGTTACAGACGGAACACAACGGCCGTGAAAGAGGCCGCGTTAAGAATAAGAGACGGTGAGCCACAAGCGGTCATCATGGTTGGTGCTTACAAACCATGCGCGCAGTTCATCCTACTCGCCAAACAATTGGGTGTACAGGCTTCGTACTTGAACCTGTCGTTCGTGGGCAGTGAGGCCCTCGCAAAAGAGCTGGGGCCTAACGGAGATGGCGTCATTATATCGCAAGTCGTGCCATTACCGTTTGACGATCGGTTGCCACTAGTTGCGGCTTATCAAAAAGCTCTGCACCGTTACGATCCTCAGGCGCAATATGGCTTTATCTCACTTGAAGGTTACATTGCCGGGCGGATGGCGATTGAGATTCTAAAGCCGCTACAATCAAACGCTACGCGCGAAACCTTTATCGACGAAGTATACAAACTGGGCACCATTAATCTGGATGATCTGGCCTTGAAATTTGGAGATAACGACAATCAGGGCATGAAAAGCATCTTTATGACCCGCCTTGATTCACAACAAAAATTCACCCCCATTGATCAAAGGCCGGCAGTATCACCATGACGACTGCATCGACCATCCTCAATAAGATCAAGCCGCACAGCATCCGGCAAAAAATGCATGTCGCCCTGCTGATTATCACCGCATTAACCGCCCTGTTGGGTGCCATAGCGTGGCGTGCATTTGATGTGTCCAATTATGCCATACAGCAAACCACACAGGAACATATTCCAGCCTTGTCGCTTTCGGCGCAGATCAACACCAATATCATCAATCTGAATGCCCGCCTGCCCTTGTTGCTGTTTGTGCGCAACACGGACGAATTAAACACACTCTATATTGACTTAATTAGCGATCTTTCTAAAAGTCGCACTTTGCTGGAGAGCAATCGCGAAGTGCGTTTTAGCGATACCGAGCCCTATCATGATAAGATTGAATCTCTCAATCACGACATAGGGGTCAAATTACGCAGCTTTAAAATGCTGATGTACGACACCCTGATTATTTCAGATGAGCAGGAGCAAAGAGGCAAAGAGATACAAAGAAAATACAATGCCTTTATGAACATTCTTGTACCGCTTATTGATGATGCGCTCTTTAGCCTTATCACTGATGTTGAACAACCATACAACAAGCTGCCCCACACACCGAAGGAATTAAAAATCCGGATAGAAACACTGGGTGCTCTTCGGGATATCAAGTCAGATGCCAACTTGCTGATCGGCATTCTTGAAACGGCAACAAATTATCAGGACATCAGCGCTCTACCTACGCTGGAAGAAAGATATAACGCGATTGTCGAAAGTCTCGACCTGCATGAAGCATATCTGGCAAATGCCAACCTGAACGACCAAGGTCAATTACACACAGCGCTCGCGGCATTAATTGCGTTTGGTCATGGTGATGGCAATGTCTTTACAGAGCAGACCGTTCGCCTGCATAACATGACTCACCTACAGACGATGGCCAAGGAAACCGAGGGAACATCGCAACAACTGGCCGATATTCTGGAAATCATATCCGATAAAATAACCGCGACCGCCAATGAAACCGAAAAGAAGACCGAAAGGCAGTTAGTGCTTAGTCGCTGGGCCATATTGCTCTCTCTTATCGCAAGCATTATCGCGGCTATACTTATTGCGCATTTTTATGTACGTCGCAAAATTACAGACAGAATAGAGCAGCTGCAAAATATTATGCTGCATTTATCGGAAAACAACTTTTCCGACACCATACAACGCACCGGAAATGATGAAATCAGCACAATGGCACGAACGCTATTTGTATTTCGTGAAAAGATGATTGAGAACAGAATGCTCACACAGCATTTAAATGACGCCATTCTGGAAATTGAGGAGGCCAAAGTTCAGGCAGAGTCGTCCAATCACGCCAAAAGTGAATTTCTTGCCAATATGTCCCATGAATTACGGACACCACTGAACAGCATTCTTGGCATGACCCGCCTTTTGATTGAATCCGGTATTGATGGCGAGCGTTACACGCTGGCAGACACCGTTTACCGTGCGTCCACGAATTTACTGACCATCGTGAATGATATCCTTGATCTGTCGAAGATCGAGGCTAAGGAGATGACGCTTGAAAACATCGGCTTTGACCCACGCTATGTCCTGGACAGCGTTGTAGACACACTTGACCAGATCGCTAAAGAAAAGAAATTGACGATCAAGCGACCCTACACAAAGTCCACTTTACCGTATGTTATGGGTGACCCGACCCGCTTTGGCCGTATACTGACAAATCTTATCGGCAATGCCATAAAGTATACGGATCGCGGCTGGGTACAGGTCGATATGCAATGCTCATGGGCAGGCGACAACCGAACAACGCTGCGTTTGGAAGTGACTGACACGGGTATTGGCATACCGGATAACCAGAAAGATAATATTTTCAAGAAGTTTGTTCAGGGGGATACATCCACCACACGCAAATATGGTGGCACCGGGTTGGGACTTGCCATCACTAAACAACTTGTTGAGTTGATGCAGGGAGACATAGGATTTACCAGTGAATTCGGGCACGGCTCAGTTTTCTGGATATCCATACCCTTCATTGTTACCGACACATTGCATCAGGAAAAAATTACACGCCGCAAGCGCAGCATGTCGGGTACTATTCCACACGACACAGCGCGCATCCTGATCGCCGAAGATCACCCCTTGAACCAAATGCTGATTGAAAGGCTGATGCATAAATTCGGCATTTATAATTTTAAAATCGCAGCGAGTGGCCTTGAAGTTTTGGCGGCCCAACAAGCAGAGCCATGGGATGTCATTCTAATGGACTGTCATATGCCGGACATAAACGGGTATGATGCGACACTTAAAATACGCGAACAGGAAAAAGAAACTGGCCGTCACGTGCCGATCATCGCCATGACGGCCAACACCATGGTAGGCGATAGGGACAAATGTCTGCGCGTCGGCATGGACGAATATATCGGCAAGCCGATCAATGTAGAAGAACTTCGCGAAGCCCTCGGCCAATGGATAAAATTCGACAGTGCCCAGCCCGCCCCAGCATCAACCGCAGATACAGCGGCAACAAAACCTGCCGTCGATTTGGCACGTATAAAAACTTTCTCCGAGGGCGACATTGAGGTTGAGAAAGAATTAATACGCATCTTCAGGGAACAGTCAGACAAGCATATCGCGAATTTGTCACACACACTGGAAGACGGTGATCTAGAGACCTGGCAGGGCGTTGCCCATACCTTTAAAGGCGGGGCACTGAGCGTAGGCGCAGACGTGCTGGGCGCTTACTGTAACGAGGCGCAGCATTTTCAGGGTGATCTGGGTGCACGAACGGATTTATATAACAAAATAAACGCGGCCTATAATGATGCCATCGCCTGCCTGCAGAAGATGGGGCTGACAGACTAATCCGCCAATTGCGTTAATCCGCACTGACTGTTGTGCATTCACGAACGCACTGCATAAGGCGTTCTTTGGTAAATGGCTTGGACAGAAAGTTCTGCGCCCCCTTCTGCCATGTATCTGCAATGTTTTCCTGAGAAGCATCGGCGCTGATCATAATCACGCACGCTTCAGGGTCATACATGGTAAGATGATGCACGATATCGCGACCACTCTGGTTGGGCAGATGTATGTCCAAAAAAACAATATCCGGATTGGCTTTCTTATAGGCGGTCATGACCAGGTTACCGTCATCAACCTCCACAACCTCACCTATACCAGATAAGCCCTTCCTTAAAAGCATACGCTGAAACGCGTCGTCATCGACAACCAGAAATACGTTCGTCTTTCTTGCCCGCCTTTGCTCGATCATGGATTCGGCAATGTCTGGCCGCGTATAGCTGACAGAAATCACAATTTTACGCAGCCCCTCCGGCGTCGACTTCTCAACGCGCATCTGGCAGCTTTGTTCCGGCAGAAACTTTTCTATTGCCACGCTGCATTCAGTCATGGCGCGCGGCGTACTGCCCCACCTGATAACAACCAGCAGTTCTGACGTATTACACACGTATATAACGCCATCATGATGGATCAGGCCAGCGTGCAATAGATTTGCAATATTGGTAATTGTCAGATCTTTATCCGAATTAGGCGCAATCGTCAGGTTGACGAGCAACCATTCCGGCAAACTCGCCCGCAGTTTGTGGATATAATCCAGAAACTCCGGATAAAATTCGTTTGATAGTATCTTCACGATTCCACCCACTTCCGGATAACGGAGCAGCGCTTCGCCCGCCGACAACCAGACCACAGCAATTATATAAAATATCGGTTAAAAAGTACTTGTGGCACACACATCAGCACGCCAGATGGATAGCTCATTGAAATCAATGCAAGCTTTCTTCCGGCCCAACGGTTAATTAAGAAATTTTTATATTTAGAAATGCCCAAACGTCACGAACACAGATTGATGCACACATTATAGTGATGATGCCAACAATCCGGCCCAGTTCTGCGCCCAGCAACAAGCATGCGTGTAATCGGGAATCTCGATCAATCTTACCGCATTATTAGCAGGTAAGTGGTTCATATATGATTGAACGACATCCGTACCCACGACCGCGTCATGTGCGCCAGTAAAATGCGTCTGCGGTATTTGCGCCAAAGCGGCCGCCACGTCAGCAGGATTTAGTGACGCATTCAGTGGCGCCAAACCATCGCGCCTCGTCCAATAGTCAGTATCCAGATTGGCAGCTACCGTTATAATGGACTGTACATCGTGCCGACGCGCAGCAACCAGTACTGCGAGTGCTCCGCCGCCAGAATAACCGACCAGTTTGATCTGATGAGCGCCTGTCTGCTGCTTCACGGTGTCAATTGCGGAACTGAGGCTCTCAATCACTTCTGTCGCATAACGCCTGTTGGTCCAGTAATCCACCTTACAATTACGCCCAGGCTGGCGATCATGCGCCGTGTACTGACATGGCCTGCCCAGCCATACTATAGGATGCAGAGTTGTGTCGGCCAGAGCCATACGCAGGGCAACAGGGTCTTTGGGGGTTGGGTCCATCGCGGGCTGTGACGGGTGAACAAAGGCGTAGCCGTCTCCTTCGATATACACGGTTAATATATCGCCCACACGCCCCGTTGGTTGAGCAATTGCCAGATCAAACGTGCCCGCTGGTAAAACCACCCATTCCCACCCGGCTTGCCGTGCTAAACCAGCCCCCTCCTCCAACCGCGATTGAGAGCATGCGCACAGCAGCAAAACCATTAACATAAGTGAGAATTTCAGCATTTTCATCTTTACTGCCTTGCTTATATTGATCTTTAACGCTAACGTGAAAAACCGTTCATAAGCTCCAACCCCAAAGCACACCATCGGAGATAACATGTTTCTACGTACGCGCAAGTTCGCTTTGCATGCGACGACCGTTCTTGCCATGGCTGTCGTCGCCGTTGATGCAGAGGCCCACACTATCTCGATTGGGTATGCAAATGCTGGCGCTGCGGGTTCAGTGAACTTTTGGTATGGCACCTATCATACAACAACCGACTTAGGCGCCACCCTTAATTATACCGAGGGCAGCCTTCATGTCACGAATACCAGCGGGTATAATCAGACAATTCAGTTCACTCAATTAGTCAATGTTAAGCCCACCGGCCTTATTGACGGAACAAACAACTTTTACATTAACTCCCCACAACGCAACGCTCTGACGGCCACACCATACCCATCAGCTGTGCATTTTTGGCAAGGCGCAACTTTGACCAATTTGTCAGCAGGCACGTATACATTTACCTATGTTCCCATTCAAAATCCAACAGACGTTTGGCAGCCGATTGCAAATGCCATTCTTTCTAATACAGTGACGATTTCTGCCGCTGATGTCGGATCATCAAACTGGACGAGCGTGGGCAATACTGCTGGCGGCCATGCGACACCATTAGGCCCCACACTTGACTTGATCGCGAACAATGGTGGCCTATCCAGCCAGTTGTCGAGCCTTAGCGGATTGTCATCTGGCGCGCAGTATCACGGCATGAAACAATTGAGCGCAACAACGCTGACAGCATCAACACTGACAACGGGCCAAACCTTTACCCCCAGCAACGTGGCCATTGATACGCACTTGCAAACCATTGTTTCTGACGCGTCTTTGGGCAAGAGCGCGGCGGCTGGTGACGCTTACCAGCAAGGCGCATTCTGGGGTGAGTTTTTAGGCAACTCAACCAGCTTGGGCAACTCTTCTTCAGGTGACGGTTTTGCATCAACATCAGCAGGTCTGATGGCCGGCGCAGACGTCTTTGTCGATGAAGATGCCGTGGTTGGCTTGGCCTATAACTGGTTGCGCAGTTCTGCAAGAGGCAAGGGTGACTCTTCGAGCAACTCAACCCTGACCAACACATATCAGGTTAACTTGTACGGCTCATTGCGCCCCGACGGTGACCCGTTGTGGCTGCAAGGGGTCACATCACTTGGCCTCAACGACTACGCGCAAAAGCGTGGTATTGATTATCTGGGTGAGGTTGCTTCCGCTTCTTACACAGGTCTGCAGATGCAGGCAAAGGCAACCGTCGGTTATGATTTCCAGGTTGAAGATATGGAAGGCTTGACACTGGCCCCCGTGTCCAGCCTTGAGTTCGCGCGCGTTCAGAACCATGCCTATACCGAAACCGGCAGCTCGGTTGACCAATGGGTCAAAGGCCATGGATTCAACAGCGTCGACAGTGTTCTGGGTGGTAAAGCTACGCAGAAGTTCGACGTTGAAGATATTGGCCCTGTCACAGCCGACGTTCAGGCCGGTTGGTTGCATGATTATATACGCACCCCGATATCAACGACCGCCGTATTGCAAGGTGTAAGCTATGCCGAGCAAACATCGCGCCTGCCTTCAAACGGCGCGCAGGTGGCCGTTGGCGCCAATGTCCAGCAAAGCGATGATTTGTCTGTCCGTGTTGAGTATCAGGGCGATATTCGTCCCGGCTACACCAGCCATACAGCCGCTTTGAAAATCCGCCAGAGCTTCTGATCAACGCCGGGCTTCCTGTGCCCGGCGCATCATGAATATGGCGCATAGCGTCCGAAGTGTGTAGTGTAACGACGACACGCTCAATCGGGGGATTCATGCTCGACGGATTCAGGAAGTTCGTTTTACGTGGTAACGTTGTCGATCTGGCCGTTGGTGTCATCATCGGCGCGGCGTTCAGCGCGATTGTCAAATCCATGGTCGAAGACGTTGTCACACCCTTGATAGGGATGGCCGGGGGCGCGCCAGATTTTTCATCGCTAAAGCTTGGGCCTGTGAAAGTCGGCAACTTCGTCAATGCGCTCGCGAACTTTCTTATTCAGGCGGGCGTTCTCTATTTTGTCGTCGTAGTTCCCATCAACAAGTTGCTGGACCGCATGGGCAGAACATCAGAGGCGCCACCGCTAACTGCAGACCAAAAGTTATTGACCGAAATACGTGACCTCCTCAAAGCTCCCAAAAACTAACAACGCCACTCACACACAGACAGGAGAGAACAATGTCAAAAAAGATTATTATCGGCCTCTTTGTTCTGATCGTCTTACTGGCTATGGGGGCGAGCTATCTATGGTCCAACCTGGGCGGTATTATAGAAAAAGCCGTTGATACATATGGCACCGAAGCGACCCAGACCCCTGTGCGTCTGGGCAATGTCAAGCTATCGCTTACAACGGGTGAAGGCAGCCTGAGCGACCTGAGCGTGGGTACGCCTACCGGTTTCTCAGCACCCCGAACGCTTTATCTAGGCACCATTACGGTTCAGCTCGACACACGATCCGTAACAGGCACTGGCCCCATCATCATCAAGCAAGTCGTGATCGATAAACCAGAAGTGACATACGAAGTCAACGCATCCGGCGACAACAACCTGCAGGTCATTGCGCGCAATGCCCAGGCATACGCCAGCAGATTCAGCAAAGACAGAAAACCGGAAGAGAAAACAGCCGATCAACCACATGCCGACAATCAGGGACGCAAAATTATTATTGAAACACTCAGCATCACCAATGGGCAGATCGGCATCAGCCAGCCCTTGCTGAAAGGCAAGCAACTACAGGCCAGCCTGCCCACCATACACTTGAACAATATCGGCAAGAATGAAGGCGGCGCGACGCCCGCCGAGATTGCCCAATTGCTGATCGGCACCATCACGCAAAACGCATCACAGGTCGCAACATCCAGCCTTACAAATGCGCTTGGCAACATTAAAGACCTGGGCGGCAACGCGGTTAAAGGCGCAACTGGCACGCTGGGCAATGCGGGCAGCAAAATAAAAGGCCTGTTCGGTCAATAACCATCCGTATTAAGTCAGGACGTTGTACCACCACCCAACGCCTTGATCAGCTCGACACTTGCCGTCAATCGCCGCGCCAAGAGCAAAAGATTGGTCAGCCTTGCCTGCAATTGGGCGTTCTGGGCGGACACAACATCCAGATAAGTCGTGGCACCGCCGTGGTACAGATCCAAAGCGTGCGCCATAGACTTCTCGGTGGACTTGAGTGCAGATGCCTGACTACGCGCTTCATCAAACAGATAATGCTGTGTCGCCAAGTTGTCTTCCACGTCCTGATACGCCATCAAGACAACCTGCCTGTATTGTGCCGTACTTTGTTCATAGGCAGCACGCGCCTCATCTGACAGATCGCTTAACCTGCCTGCATCAAACAAATTGACGCTGGCGGACGGACCAAATGACCAGAATGACGCAGGCGCCGTAAACCATCCCCCCGTCATTTTATTTTCATACCCGCCCGCGCCGGTCAGGCTGAAAGTCGGGAAAAACGCTGCACGCGCGACGCCGATTTCAGCATTGGCCGCCGCCACGCGACGTTCTGCCGCGGCAATATCGGGCCGACGTTGCAACAACTGCGACGGCAAATCCGCTTTGACATGCGGCACATGGAGGCGCATGACCTGATGCGACAACGTAAACCCAGACGGGTTTTTCCCCGTCAAAACGGCAATGGCATGCTCCAGCTGGCTACGCTGCAAATCAATATCGGACAGTTGAGCCTTCGCATTTTCAAGCTTGTTCTCGGCGTCATCAACTTCCACCTCAGCAACCGCGCCGCCCTTATAGCGGTCTTGTGACAATCGCAGGGCCTTCTCATCAACATGTACAATCTGCTGCAGTATTTCGGCGGCTTCATCATCGACGCAAAGTGCTATGTAGTCGATGGCCAATTCCGCATGCAGGCTAAGCCGGACATTCTCCAGATCAGCCGCACTGGCCTCCGCCTGATCCTGATTGGCCTCAACCGTGTTGCGTACCCTGCCCCATAAATCAAGCTCGTAACTGAAATCACCTTGTGCCGCAAAAGTATTGAACTGCGTCACAGTCGGTGTGTTTGCGAGTTTTAGGGAGTCCTTGGTGCGCACACCGCTGGTATTGCCTGTAATTGTTGGAAAATAGGCCGTGCGTGCGACGGATGCCTGTAAGCGCGCCTGCTCATACTGAGCGAGTGCCGACTTCAAGGTCTGATTAGCGCCGGTTAGCTCGTTTTCAAGTTCATTCAGTTTTGTATCACCAAAAACC
Organism: Alphaproteobacteria bacterium; assembly: GCA_019233975.1. Lineage (GTDB taxonomy): Bacteria > Pseudomonadota > Alphaproteobacteria > UBA9219 > UBA9219 > JAFALY01. Next base: position 23,302 of record JAFALY010000033.1, read on the forward strand.
GTCCACCAATCACCGCGCTTGATGTCGTCTGTCGGCTGCACCTCATTCCATGCGCCAACATTTTCTTTATACTGACCTGCGTCATCCACCTTAGGCACTTCATAGTCTGGCGCGAATGAACACCCTGCCAACAGCAAAGACATCATCCATACAACAGATAGTTTATGTGGCAAGACTGACTTCGTCATGGCTGTTTGCCGTTTTTATCTGCAGCGTTATCCTGCACGCGCACTTCCGCGCCATCTTCAATAGAATCTGGTGGATTCACGACAACGACATCGCCGGAATTAACCCCTGTCACAACATCAACCGTTTTGCCGTAATCCCTGCCGATCTTGATAGGCTTTAACCGAACTATTTTTCCGCTTTCGACGACGGCAACCTTTGTTCCATCACGGAAGATAATGGTGTTCACCGGCAGGCTAACAAAGTTACTGTCTGTTGGCAGCAGCAAATGCACTTCTGCATAACCGCCGGACAACAAATCGCCACCGCCGTTATCAACAACCAGTTGGATCAATAACGTGCGTGTCGCCGGATCAATAGCATCAGCATTCTCAGCCAGGGCAGCCTCAAAAGAACGTCCCGGATATTGGGTAAAGTACAACTTGGCCTTCAGGTCAGGCTTAATCGCTGCTGTGTAACTTTCAGGCACGCGCACATAAACGCGCAATTTGTTAGTTTCGGCAACGCGGAACAATTCCTGTCCAGACGGGTTGCTGCCTGCATTGATCAACGAACCTATATCCGTAGTGCGTGACGTCACCACACCGTCGAACGGCGCTACAACCTGCTTAAACCCTTCCAGTTTCTGTAAGCGATCAAGCTCAGCCTTAGCAGCTGCCACAAGGGCAGCATCAGCCGCCGCAGTCGCCACCTTCTCATTCGTGTCCTGTTCGGACACTGCATGTGTCTTCAGCAAATCCTGCCAACGCTTTGCCGTGCTCTGTGCAATGTTATTATTGGCTTCCGCAGTTGCTAGGCCGGCTTCGGCCTGATGCAATTGCGCATCAATTTCAGGCGTATCAATCTCACCCAACAGATCGCCTTCCTTTACATGCGCACCAATATCTTTTTGCCAGCTTTTTAAATAGCCGTTTGTCCGCGCATAAACTGCGGCTTCGTGCCATGGCTGCACATCACCGGGTAAAACAACTTCTTCAGTTCCGCCACCCTGTTGCGCCACAAGCGTGCTCACGATTGGCACGGCCTGCTCCTCTGTCCCATGGCGCAGGTTTTCTTCTGCCACCACCCGCAGATTGATGCCCCACGCTGCAGCGCCGACTAAAACAACTGCCAGCAGGAATAGTTTCCAACCCATGCCAGACTTTCTACGTGATGGCGTTGCACCATCTGGGGTTTGCGTATCAGTCATGTATTTGCCCTTCTACTGAATTTTCACTATCTGCACGGGTCAACGGACGGTTAGCATGCACGAGGCTAAACACCGCAGGCACAAAAAAGAGAGTCGCCACCGTTGCCATCACCAAACCGCCGATAACGGCACGACCTAATGGCGCGTTCTGCTCACCGCCATCGCCAAGACCCAATGCCATAGGCACCATGCCGATAATCATGGCCAGCGCTGTCATCATAACGGGGCGCAGGCGTGTAACGCCAGCCTCCAGCGCAGCCTGCACCGCACTACAACCGTATTCATGCATGCGTTCGCGCGCAAAGCTGACGATAAGAATACTGTTCGCAGTCGCAACCCCCATACACATGATGGCCCCAGTCAAGGCCGGAACACTAAGTGTTGTGTGTGTTAGAAAGAGCATCCAGACAATGCCCGCCAATGCACCCGGCAGGGCTGTGATAATAATGAAAGGATCCGTCCAGGATTGGAAGTTTACGACAATCAGGAAATAAATAAGGACGATGGCCCCCAACAAGCCGAAAGCAAGGCCCGTAAATGAATCCACCATGGTCTTCATCTGACCGCGGGCAACAATACGCGTACCTTTCGGCAAGTCTTTCTCGGCTGTTTGCAATATTTTATTGATGTCAGAAGCGATAGACCCCATGTCACGATCCTGCGCAGCGGCAAAAATATCAATAACCGGCTGTACATTATAATGCGATATAACGGCAGGGCCAACACCACGCTCCACCGTTGCCAATGATCCAAGTATTTGCGGTTTACCACCCAACGAGGAGGTCACAGGTATATTGCGCAAATCCTCCAACGACGTCAGTGAATATTGTGGCGACTGCGTCACGACATTATAAGAAACCCCATTTTTGGGATCCACCCAGAAGGTTGGCGAGGTCTGGAAACTGCCGCTCAATGAAATCAGCATATTTGTGGCAATGTCACGCTGTGTAATGCCCAATTCCTGTGCACGCGTTCTATCAACCGTCACGTTAAATTCTGGCGCATTAAAGGCTTGCTGTATATGGCCGTCGACGACCCCTGTTACATGGCGGATTTGATCAAGCAATTTGTCAGCCACAATACGATTAGCCGCGACATTATTGCCGATCACCTGGATATCGATTGGTGATGGCAGACCAAAATTCAAAATCTGGCTGGTAATGTCTGCTGGCAGAAACGAGAAACTGACGTTCGGCATGGCACCACTTAATTCCGCACGCAATTGCCGTACATAATCAGCCGTCGGCTTATGTTCAGATGTCAGCGAAATAAAGATGTCGGCATCTTCGGGACCAATCGGGGCTGAATTACTATAAGTCAGATTAATACCGCTGTTCGGCAATCCCACATTGTTGACAATGCTTTGCAGGTCATCCTTACCAATAACGTCGCGAATTGTCGTGGCAACCTGATCACAAATGGCTGCCGTCTCCTCAACACGTGTGCCGGTCGGCGCACGCAGATGTAACTTGATCTGCCCCGCATCAATTAATGGAAAAAAATCAGAACCAAGCCACGGCCCTAACACGACAATGGACCCCAATATCAAAGCCAAAAAGCCAGTTATAAAAGAGCGCCGATGTTGTAACGCCGACTCCAGCACAACCTTATATCCACCACGGTAGGAGTCAAAGCCACGCTCAAACGTCATTTGTATTTTCTGCAATGGATTTCTGGTTGTCGCTTTTTCATGCGACGGCACATGGATACGCAACAGATATTTAGCCATCGTGGGTACAAGCGTACGCGACAGAAAATAGGATGCCAACATGGCAAAGATAACGGCCTCCGCCATTGGCACGAACAGATAGCGGGCAACACCGGTCAGGAAAAACATGGGCACGAACACAATGCATATGCATAGCGTAGACACAAGCGCCGGAATGGCAATCTGCTGCGCCCCGTCCAGAATAGACTGGATAACCCCTTTTCCCTGCTCCAGATGCCAGTTGATGTTTTCAATGGCAACGGTGGCGTCATCAACCAAAATACCGACGGCGAGCGCCAATCCACCCAAAGTCATAATATTGACAGTCTCGCCTAATGCCGACAGCACGATGATTGAGACAAGAATAGACAACGGGATTGAAACAACAATGATGAGCGTACTGCGCCAGCTGCCCAAAAACAAAAGGATCATCATCCCGGTTAGGGCGGCCGCAATGACACCTTCACGGACAACACCGCTGATGGCCCCCTGCACAAATACAGATTGATCGCCGATGGGATGCAGACTGAGTGTTGACGGCAAACTGGCCTTGATTTGAGGCAAAGTTTTCTTCACCCGCTCAATAATATCCAAGGTCGAGGCGCTACCTGTTTTTAACACCGTCATTAAGGCGGCACGTTGTCCATCCACACGAACAATGTTGGTCTGCGGCGCAAAACCATCACGCACATGGGCAACATCACGCACATGAATGATCGTGCCATTGACAGCCTTGATAGGCATGTCATTGAGTTGATCAACCACCGTCGGGCTAGCGTTCAGCTTGATGTTGTATTCCAACGCACCAATTTTCTCGGTGCCAGCTGGGATAATCAGATTTTGCGCGCCTATGGCAGCGTTCACATCTTGCGCCGAAAGGCCCAACGCCTGCAGGCGATTCTGGTCAAGATCGACTAATATCTGTCTTACCTTTCCACCATAAGGGAACGGCAAAGCAGCCCCCTGCACCGTCGCCAATTGCGTACGAATAAAATTATTGCCGGCATCAAATAGCTCCTGCTCGGACAATTGCTGACTGGACAATGCCAACTGCATAATCGGCACGCTGGAGGCATTATAACTTAGCACCAACGGTGGTGTTGAGCCGGGCGGCATGCTTTTCAACAATGTTTGCGATATTGCCGTAACCTGAGATAAGGCAACATCGATGTTGGTATTGGGTTGGAAATAGATTTTAATAACAGCCACGCCCGTTAAAGTCTGCGATTCAATGTGTTCAATATCATTAACGGTTGTTGTCAGTGCGCGTTCAAACCCGCTGACCATATAGTTTGACATCTGATCCGGCGGCAAGCCTGAGAAAGACCACACAACGCCTACCACGGGGATATTGATCGTCGGGAAAATATCCTTGGGCGTACGCATGATGGTTAGCGGCCCTAGAATGAGGAGAAGAAGCGCCAGCACCACAAATGTGTAGGGCCTGCTGAGCGCGATACGTACGATCCACATAAACTGAATTTCCCAGACTTGGTTGCGGCGTGAGATAACGTCAAAATTTTGTCTAAATGTTGACGCTACAGAGCATCCGGAAAAACGGCAAGCTACAATTCTACCGTCGCATTAATTCTTGCTCACAAACAAGAAATCAACAACCCCGTAAGTTTTCGCCTGCTGTAAGCGTGACTCACATGGTGAGGTTAAGAGAACGATCGCCGCCGCTCAGGTCCACTTCACAGACTCGTCATCGGGCAGCAAGACCAGATCAACAAAAAATGAGTCAACTGCCCGCGCCACATCCTTGAACATGGAGAGGCTGTTGGGCTTGGCGATATACCCGTTTGCATGCAATTTGTAACTTTGCATGACATCCTGTTCAGCGCGTGAACTGGACAGCACCACAACCGGTATGTGCTTAAGGTCAGAGTCTTCTTTCAGCACCGACAGAAAATCCAGCCCATGCATTTGAGGCAAGTTCAAATCCAGAATAATCATGTCCGGGGTCGGCACCATTTCATCTTGCGCTTGCCCACGCAACATGGACAGTGCTGCCTCAGCCGTTTTGGCATGAACAACGTTATAGGGGCCTTTTAAATCCTTCATGGCTTTGCGCAATAAAAGTGCATCACCATTGTTGTCTTCAATCAACAGTACGACAACCGGCCTGTTTTTATTTCTAAGGCAATCCGCTGCCATGGTGCACCTATTGGTTAGTTAAGGCGTATTTTCGTATCGTAAACGCGAACACACTTCCCCGCCCCGGTGTTGACGTGGCCCATATTCTGCCGGAATGATTTTCTGCAATTTTTTTGCATATACTCAACCCCAGGCCAACGCCCTGGATTTGATCCCATGAATGTAACCGCCGGAACGGTTCAAAAACCTGTTCCAGATATTCAGGTTTGATGCCCATACCATTATCGGTGACGGATAACTGCCAGACATCCCCTTGATCCTGAATACCCATATGAATGCGCGGCACATTGTTTTCTGGCTGATATTTAATGCCGTTGGCAACAAGGTTCTGCAACAACCGCAGAAGCTGCACCGGGTTTCCATACAAAGTCGGGAACTGGTCGCATGTAATTTCAACACCGCGCTCTTCGATCAGCCGCCTTAAGTTACCCAAAAGGCCACTGACCAGCTCCTGCCCATCAAAATCGCGCATTTGCGTATTATCGGATTCAAGGCGTGAATAGGCCAGCAGGTCATCCACCATATCCTTCAATCGCCCACCGGAATTAATGACAACGTCCAGATATTCTTTTCCCTCTTCGTCCAGAAGGCTTTCGTAATCGCTCTTAATCAACGCGCTGAAATTCGTGATCATGCGGATGGGCTCTAACATATCATGTGATGCGATATAGGCGAAGCGCTCCAGCTTTGTATTGGACTCCGCAAGTTTCTGGATCAGCCGCTCCCTTTGCGACTCCAGTGACTTGCGCAAACTGCAATCCTGAACTGCGGCAATGACCTGCATCTTGCCGTCCGGCAGTTTTGTTTTACTAAGGCCAATTTCCAACGGCACCACACTGCCGTCTTTGCGCTTACCAACCACATCACGCCCCAGCGCCATCTGACGCGCACCGCCAGCTAACATGTACTGCGACATATCTTGTTGATGTTTGGAAAGATATTGCTCAGGGATCAGCACCTCAATTTTCTGGCCGATCAATTCGCTCTCCTCATAATCAAAAATTTTGAGCAAGGACGTGTTGACCGATGTAATCGTGCCCGTAATATCGACGGTCATAATGCCGCCGGGCGCCGCATTCATAATGGCTAACAGGCGCAAGGACTCCCCGCGCAGCGCATTTTCTGCATTCTTTTGCGCCGTCATGTCGCGGATAATGCCCACGAACACGCGCTTTTCTCCGACGATCATATCGTTGACGCCCAGTTCCATGGGAAACACTTCACCGGATTTACGTCGCCCTGAAACTTCACGACCAATGCCGATCACCTTCCTGCTGCCGGTCTCTAGATAATTGTGAATGTAGGCGCCATGCTCAGAATGATAAGGCTCCGGCATCAACATGTTCACATTGAGCCCCATGACTTCTTCCGGCTGATAGCCAAAGATCTGCGTTGCAGCTTTATTAAAGCTGAGGATCTCACCTCTGCTATTGATCATGACGATACCCTCGAGAACTGTATCGAGAACAGTGTTGAGCGGTACGTTTCCTTCAAAGACGTTTTGCATCGGGGCGTCCACGGTTACCGTGAATTAACTAACAAATCCTATTTAGCAGCACAAGAAATATGCTTGTAGATTTCTGTCTAATATTGTGTTTATATAGTACGCAACAAATAATTATGTAATATACATACTGTGGCATGATCAACATCAGACAAATACGCGCCGCGCGCGCAATGCTGGGCTGGGATCAAAAAGAGCTCGCCAGAAGGGCGGGTATTTCCATTGCCACATACAATAATATAGAACGCGGCGTTCAGCGCGATCCCAAAACAAGCACATTAAGAGCCATTATAACTGCCCTTGAAAGAGAAGGCATAGAATTCGCGGCCCAGCCCAACGGTATCGAAGGTATATTCTTGAAAGCCGTGATACGCCAAGCCGAACCAGCAACCGTTCTGATTATCGACGACAACCGCAGTGATCGGCTGCTTTTTAAGCGATGGTTGGGGGATATCAGTGATTACGACTTAAATATTGTCGAAGCAGCGAACGGCAAAAGCGGCTTCAATAATTTTTTGCTTAGCACGCCGGACTGCATCATTCTGGACTTTATGATGTATGGCATCGACGGTCTACAGCTCCTGACAGCCATCAAACAGGGCGGACACAAAGTGCCGCCCGTTATTTTTGCAACTGGCGCACACAGCGATGCAGTTGAGCAAAAGGTTTTCGGACAAGGGGTTTTTGCCTATGTCAACAAAACGGAAACCAAAAAGGAGCTGTTTATCAAAACAGTCACAGAAGCCCTGCGTTATAAAAAATCAGGCGGGCCGATTGCAGCGCACAAACCCGAAAGCCGCGCCCAAGCTCATATACAGTAAATAATGCATACAATAATAGTATTCTGAACTATTATTTATCATTAATTGCAAAAATTACTATGGATTAGTTTTTAGAAATACTATATTTGACGATCTGTTTACCACAGCCCCACACAATGCAGTCACAATGGGAAATGGGAGGGGACGATGCGTCAGAATATAGCTTACGCAGAAAAAGAATCCGCCGGCCAAAGCACTGCCGTTCGATCTTTCCCTCCGCATGTTCCCAACAAGCCGTCGCGCATTCTTGCAACCAGCGGTAATGATGACGAAGCGGCTGACACGCTGATCTATGACTTCTTGCTGGTTGAGGATTCACGCCCCGATGCAATCTTGACCAAGATCGCTCTTGAAAGCCTCGGCATGGGGTACAATCTGATCCACCTTGAAAAAGGCGGCGACGTTATCCCCTATCTTATGGCGAACGCGAACAACAAACCCGACCTTCTGATCCTGGATTTAGGATTACCTGACCTTAGCGGCTTTGATGTTCTGGAACATATATCCACCCTGCCCGCGCCTTCGCGCGATTTTCCGATCATCATTGTCACCGGATACAACGACTTTCAATATGTGCAGAACAATCAGCTGTTACTGATTAAGGGGTATGTTCATAAATCCGCGCTTCGGCTGACAATTCACAAAGCCGTGCGTCGTGCTCTGTTCGACGAATAAACCTCGCCCTTTCACTATCCCTAAAACTCCCACGAATCCGGTACTCGCTGAAAAGCCGCGTGCCCCGTAAAGCGTCGCACCTGCTGATCGTGTAATCCCCAGGTAACCGCACCACGACCGAAACGACCATTAATCTTATCCATCACCGGCGACAAAGGGCGGGATTGCACAGCCGTGCTTTGTGCTGGCATCACACCCTCGGTAAACAGGTCCAGTTGATGCCGAGCGGCAGGGACCAGATCCATCAGTACCATGCCCACTTTAACCGGCCAGCATGCGGGCACGCCGCGCCACAAATCCATCAGGCGGGTCTGCATAAAGCCCGTGTCCTGCGTTTCGTGAAAACCGACCTCACCCCACCAATTCCCAAGTCCCGATATGCGCGATAAATACAACCCCATGCGGCGCGCATAATAACCTTTATGCCGCAACCGCTCACCAGCCTTAGCCAGCAGATGCTGGGAAAACTGGCGCGCCCCTTCCATGGTACGCAAGGCCGGTTCCAATACATGTTCATGGCTGATACTGCGGCTTTCCTGCGAAGACGGAAACTGTAAATCCGCCCCGTGCAACAGTTCGTAATACAGAACCCCTGTTACACCGCCCCACGCCCGACGCAACACATCACGCGATGCGCGCATCAGATCCTCAACCGTGCCGATCCCCGCCATGTTCAGGCGATGCTCCATACGCCGGCCAATGCCATAGATGTCTGTCAGTTTGAGACGATGCAAAATATGCGGCAAGTCTGACTTGGTAATTGTCACCAGCCCATCCGGCTTCTGCATGTCACTGCCCACTTTGCCCAGAAACATATTGGGCGCAAGACCAATCGAACACGTCATACGCTCCCCTACATGCTGTCTGATGGCCGCCTTGACGCGATGCGCCAATGCCTGCGCTCCGCTAACCGTACGTTCTGCCCCCATCAGGCGGCAGGCCATTTCGTCAATCGAACACACCTTTTCAACCGGCAGGCAGGTATCAACCGCCGCAATGACGCGATGGTGGTAATCGACATAGAGCTTGTGCCGCGCCCTAACCAGAACCAGGTCGCGGCACATCTGTTTGGCTTCCCATATTGCCGTGCCGGTCTTGATGCCATAAGCCTTGGCTTCATAGCTGGCGGCAATCGCGCAGGTACTTTCCGTATCGGTTGGCACAACGGCAACCGGGCGCCCACGCAGTTCCGGCCTTTCCTGCTGTTCGCACGATGCGAAAAAGCTGTTCAAATCCAGAAACAGCCAATTGACAGAATGTTCCGCTGAAGCTAGTTTGTTCATGTTTTGTTCTTATAGGCTGCGGCGGCATTTTGCAATAGATATCTGTCGAACACATACGCTTGGCAAACACACCTGAAGGAATCCCACATGGTCGAGACGAACATCCGCTACGAAGGCAGCCTGCGCTGTACGGCAGAGCACGCCCCCTCACACACCACCCTGACGACCGATGCCCCAGTTGATAATCAGGGCAAGGGGGAGAGTTTCTCTCCCACCGATCTGGTTGCCACGGCACTGGGCTCCTGCATCCTGACAACTATGGGGATTGTCGCTGCCCGCATGCAGGTCGACATGACCGGCAGCCATGCAACCGTCATCAAAGAAATGGCGACGTCGGCACCGCGCAGAATTGCGAAACTTGCGGTCACACTCACCATGCACGGCACATTCGATGAAACGCAAAAAGAAAAACTGACCCGTGCAGCACATGTGTGCCCGGTGCATCAAAGCCTGCACCTGGATATTGATGTGCCGATTGATATTCACTGGCCGTGATCGCAAAAAATCACCGCAGATTTTGAATCAATTGTATATGAACGCTCAGTATCTGACACATGGAAACGCCTTGCTTTACAAGGCATTACAGCACGCAAAATTTGTGCTGTGAAAACTCTTTTCCATGCTATCAAACGCTCAGCTTTGGCCGTGGCGTCAAAGCCGCATCTCCAACAACCAACAGTGGAGGATCTCATGTACACTTTGTATTACAGCCCCGGTTCATGTTCGATGGCCATTCACATCGCCTTGAACGAATGCAACCAGCCGGTCACCCTGAAAAAGGTCGACCTGATGTCGGGCGAACAACGTTCTCCCGAATTTATGGCAATCAACCCGCGCGGCCAGGTTCCCGTCCTGACGGATGGCAAGACCGTGATGCGTGAGGGCGCCGCCATCCTCATCCACCTGTACGACAAATATAACAACCCGCTGCTGCCAAAGTCGGAACCCGCCCGTTCACAAGCCATCGAATGGTTGATGTTCTGCAACGCCACGCTGCACCCCGCTTATGCCCGCTGCTTCTTCATCAAGCGCAACATCAGCGACCCAGCGGCGCAAGAACAAGCCATGACGGCGGCCGTCTCCCGCCTGAATGACCTGTGGTCGGACGTCGAAGCCCGTTTGTCAAACAGCCCCTATCTGTGTGGCAGCCAACCCACCGCCGCCGATTTATTGCTGACCGTCATTGCGAATTGGTCGGGTAATGTCGGCAAGCCGGTTAACATCGGCTCAAACACCAAACGTTTGCTGAAGGAAATCAGCCAGCGTCCGGCTTATCAGAAAGCCATGCAGGCTGAACAAGTTGAATACCAAGCTGCCGCCTAAGCGTCAGTCGCGACAAAAGCCGTCACAGCCCGCCACAGCATCTCAAGATCCTGTGGTCGGCTGAGGCGGTGGTCTCCATCCTTAATCAACGACACCGCCACATCATCGCGTGTTATACAGTCGGCGATTTTTAGGGCATGCCGCCATGGCACATCCGCGTCACGCATGCCCTGTAACAGATGCGTGGGGCACGACAAGCGCAACGGCTTACGCAACAACAAATGCGCACGACCATCTTCGATCAGCCGCAAAGTGATGGGTGCATTATGTTCAGGCGTTGCATGTTCGTCGGGCAGCAGACCATCGCGCTGAATGATCGCTTTTTGCTCCGGTGTCATCACTTGCCACATCAGGTCTTCCGTAAAGTCCGGCGCGGCAGCAATACCGACAACAGCGGCAATAGATTCAGGCAGTTGTTGCGCAAGCGCCAAAGCAATCCACCCACCCATCGAGGATCCAACAAGCACCTGACGCTGCCCTTGCCCTGCGACAAGTGCAAGCATATGCCGCGCGTCATCAATCCAATCGCCAATTGCATGATCTGTAAACTTGCCGCTGGATTGCCCATGGCCCCGATAATCAAAGCGCATAAACGATAAATCAGCCGCGGAGCAACGTTCCGCCAGATACCCCGCTTTGGTGCCCGTCATATCGGACGCAAAACCGCCTAAAAAAACGACACCCGGACGGTCCAAACGGCCAATACGGCGTTGATAGGCAAGGCGGCGATCCGCTATGGTATAAAAATCAGGAATCATAAAGACAGAATACAAGGCCCCATGGCGAATTACAAAAACATTACCGCACGCGACAAGAACATTCCACGCACGACCGTTCTGCATCTGACTGCCGATCTGGAACCAGATGATTTGTCGCGCGAAGCCGTCGATGCCGCGGTGTTAACGCAGCGCAATGGCTGGCGCGCCCTGATGGTTTCCGCCGGTGGCCGTTACGTCAACGAAGTCGAACGCGCAGCGGTTCGCCACCGTAACCTGTCGGTCGGCAGCAAGAGCCTGCTCACGCGCTTGATGTGCAGCATGCGATTGGACACAATTGTCCAGCAGGAAAGGCCAGCCCTCATTCACGTGCACGGTATGGACGCCCTGTCCTGCGGCATAGCACTGGCGCACAAGAAGCGGCTGCCCCTGATCCTTAGTTTGTGCCAACCCGTTGCGCCCACTAAGGCTAACCGCAACTTATTCAAGCGCCTGTCCAAGGCTCTTTTTGCGTTGCGCGTCCCCTCGCGCTTTATGGCCGTGCATCTGCATGACACATTCGGCCTTGATGCAAGCGCTATTAACATCATCCCGCCAGGCGTTGACCTGAACGTACACAGCGCAGGGTTTATAAGTCCCGAAAGGCTGCACGCGCTTAATCAATTGTGGCGCCTGCCGGAACAGGCCGCCGTGCTTCTTATGCCCATGCCGCTGGCCGATCAGGGTGGACATAGCATACTGCTGGAAGCGCTTTCGCTTTTACGGGGTGAAAAGATTTACGCCATTATGGCAGGCAGCGACCGCGCGAACCCCGGCTATCGCGCACAAGTCGAGGCCGAAATTGTTCGCCGCGGCTTGGATGGTCGTGTCATCATGCCAGAGGAATGTAGTGATCTTCCCGCAGCATGCTGGATGGCGAGCGTGATCGTAGCGCCCAACGAAGCGCCGCGCGGCGTTAATCTGTCCGTACTGGCGGCACAGGCGGTTGGCCGCCCTGTCATTGTCACACGCACAGGCGCGCACGAAGAATTTGTTCGTCAGAATGAGACGGCGTGGATTATTGACACAGGCGATGCCAAACAATTGGCCAATGCTATTCGTGAAGCCATCCACCTACCGACAGACATACGTCTTGCAACGGCAGACACAGCGCATAATTTTATTGCCGAGAATTTTCCGCAGAGCGCCTATTACAATGGCATGCGTGAATTATACGACTATCTACTGCATCGCGAGCCCGCTACTGCGTCACCGCATCCACAAAAGACACAGCAGGCTCAGGCTGCCGCCTGATATTAAACAACGGGCAATTCGTAGTTAAAGCAGCGCTGATAGAATTCAGCGATGGCCGCGCGTTCAGACTCGTCGCATTTATTGAGGAAGCTCAGGCGGAACGCCGTTGCCACATCATCAAAGATGATCGCATTTTCTGCCCATGAAATAACCGTACGCGGCGACATAACCGTTGAAATATCGCCCTGCATAAAACTGCGGCGCGTCAGGTTCGCAAGCGCCACCATGGCGGCAACCTGCTGACGCCCCGTTTCATTTGCAAAGTCCGGCACCTTGGCCAGTATGATCGCGCATTCTTGATCTTCCGGCAGATAGTTCAGCGTGGTCACAATGTTCCAGCGGTCCATCTGCCCTTGATTAATCTGCTGCGTACCGTGATAGAGGCCCGTCGTATCACCAAGGCCGACTGTGTTGGCAGTTGCAAACAGGCGGAACGAGGGATGCGGGTGAATAACGCGGTTTTGATCCAGAAGCGTCAGCTTGCCTTCCACCTCCAGCACACGTTGAATGACAAACATGACGTCCGGGCGGCCAGCATCATATTCATCGAACACCAGCGCCGTTGCGTGTTGTAGCGCCCACGGCAGAAGACCTTCGCGGAACTCGGTAACCTGCTTGCCTTCTTTCAGAACAATCGCATCCTTGCCGATCAGATCAATACGGCTGATATGACTGTCGAGGTTGATGCGAACGCAAGGCCAGTTCAAACGCGCGGCCACCTGTTCGATATGCGTGGATTTGCCCGTGCCATGGTAACCCTGCACCATGACGCGGCGATTGTGTTTGAACCCGGCCAAAATGGCGAGTGTCGTATCGCGGTCAAAGCGGTAGGCCGTGTCGATATTGGGCACATGTTCGTCCGACTGGCTGAAAGCCGGAACTTTCATATCGCTGTCGATGTTGAAGACCTTGCGGACGTCCAGTTCAATATCAGGCAGGCGCTTTTCACTGCCGACCGAAGAAACCGCTGCTTTTACCGTCATGATTGTATCCTGCTTCAGGCTGCGTCTTCGGCATTATAGAGTTGTTTCAGGACAGTGAAAGCCTGATTGATGCTTTTAAACTTTTCTTCGGTTTCCTGGCTGCCGCCATTGGCGTCAGGGTGGTATTTTTTCACCAGAACACGATATTGGTTTTTGATCTCAGTGAAGGTAACCGGTGGCGCCAGCTCCAGAATCGCCAGCGCGTCTTTTTCCACCTTTGGCATAGCAGGCGGCGGGGTGAACCCGGCCCCTTCCCCATCATAAAATTCATGCATGGTCTGCTCGCGTAATTGCTGTTCGCGCTTTTGCCATTCACCCAGCGGCCAAGTCGGCCGTTCCCAAACCGTGGCGTCGCGAATGTAATGCTCGATCTCTGAACCGCTCATACCCGCGAAAAAGTCCCAATTGCGGTTGTATTCGCGTACATGCTCAAGACAAAAGTGGTAATAATCTTTCAAATCACGCGATTTCGGAGCGCGGTAATCCCCCGGCGACATACACCCCGGACAATCGCACCCCTGTACGGCAACCGGACGATCCGGTTCAAAAAATGTCGAGAAACTGCGCATGCAACTACCAATTGCCGAAAGGGCCATTCTATCACATATTTTTGCCAATGCCTTAAAGGAGTTCGCATGAAATCGCCGACCTATGCCCAACGTATCGAGCAAAAACTTACAGCAGCGCTGGCACCCAGCCTGTTGATTGTCGAAGATCAATCTGCCCGGCATTCCGGGCATTCAGGCAGCAGGCCGGAAGGAGAAACTCATTTTGCCGTCACAATCGTGTCTGCTCAATTTATAGGCAAATCCCGCATTGAGCAGCACAGGATGATTCACAATATCTTGGCTGAAGAACTTAATGAGCATGTCCACGCACTGGCTCTAACCTGCAGATTACCCTGAATGTTTTATACGGTTGTGTTTTTTGTGTTGTGCAACCATTACGTGTAATGTATGAATACAACCCATGGATGTATTCCCGCAATGCATACTCTTCTATGGAGAACAACATGCAGGTAGTTAATCAATCCAGTATCGCCGTTGTTAAGCCTCTTAAAATGCAAAAAGCCAAGCCAACCATCAACAGTACGCTTGTCAGTCGTAACGTCACCGTTTGTGGACATAGAACCAGCGTTCGCCTTGAACCAGATATGTGGCGTGGCCTTATTGAAATCTGCAATCGGGAGAAGACCAATCAGCACAAAGTATGCAGCATGATTGCCGAAGCCAAACCCGAAGCCACATCCCTGACTGCAGCTATACGCGTATTCATCATGTCCTATTTCCGCGCTGCTGCGACAGAGGATGGGCACAACCGCGCCGGACACGGGCACGGCATGCTCGGCAATACGATAGAAAATATCACCCGTGCGCCCGTTGCCTCCCCCACTGCCATAAACGGCACCATGGCGCGCGTAACATCGACCATGCCCTATATCATTGGCGCCAGCATCAAGTCGCCGCCTGTGAATCGTTGATAAGTCCTTATTGCCAAGTTGAAAAAGTCTGCCTAGTCTCTGCTTTCTTGAACCCGATCAACAAAGCAGAGACTTTTCTTATGGGACATGACGTTTCGCGGCACAGTTTATTAAACGTGACCATTCTGGCAGCCATGGTTGTCTTTCTGGGCGGTTTGATATGGCTTGCTGGTTCGCACATTGCCCCGCCCAAGCAGAAGGTCGAACAAACCATCCCTGATGAACGTATTCCCCGCTAAGCGACTGGTTCCGGCCCTATTAGGTCTTGCTGTTCTGTGCAACACAGTGACGGCGCTCGCTCAGTCAAACGACAGAGCCGCCAGCTTCATGATCGATGCACAGGCACCTGTTGCACAAGATCCGGCCAAGGCGCCACCGCTAGCCCTCATGCCAGCACCGGTAGTTTCCACGACACCAGCGACGACAGAATCTACGGGTATAGGAACAGCCGCACCGGCTACTGCGAAATCAACGGCCACTGCCAGCCCTGCGGTCGATTTGGGGCAACCTGTCACGACTACGGCTTTGTCTGAAGTCAAACCGGACTCAATCGGCCTACTGGATAACGGCAAGGAAGGCCTTGGCGCGACGATGTGGAAAGGCACATCACGCAGCTTTGTCACCACGCTGTTACCTGCAATTAATTTGCCCACCCCTTCCCCGACCTTGAACAGCCTAGCGCGCCGCCTGTTGCTGACAACCGCGACGGCACCCGAAGGCGAAGATAACAAAAGCCTGACGCTAACGGCCGCCCGCGCAGAAGCTTTGGTTTCTTTGGGATACGCTGGTGAGGCGTGGAAGCTGACGCAGCTCGCCAAGGCCGATCAGTTTGATGAGATCACCTACAGCCAGATTGCCGAGGCCGGGCTGGTCACGCCATCAATTGCTGACGATGTCTGCGCCCGTCTGTCTGATATCATGAAATCACGCAGCAGCCTTGAATGGCAGAAGCCACTAGCCATATGCCAGTTGCGCGCCAAAGATACCAAGGCCGCCCAAGTTGCTGTTGATTTGCTGCGCGCACAGGGCGATAAGGACGACACCTTTGCCTCAATTATCGAGAAAAATATCATTGGCGGCGGCAAGCAGTTGCCACGCCAACTGACGCCGCTTAAGGCCACAACATTGGCATTGATCCGCATGACCGAACTGCCCCTGCGTGATGAGGTCTATGCCCGCTCGGAGCCTGCCCTTTTCTCGGAATTGATGCAGACGAAAGCCAGCAGCCCCTATTCCCTTACAAGTATGGCCGAGCAAATGGCGCGTCACGGCCTGGCCACGGCTGACACGTTAAAAGCCGCCTATCAAACCGCCGCCACAATACAGGATGATCCGCAAACGACCCTGTCTACACGCGACCGCGACATAAGATCGCGCGCCATCCTGTTTCAGGCCTACCTGCAAGTCAAAGATCCCAAGGAACGGATCGCCAAAGCTGCCGAGTTGCTGGATGCACAAGACGCGGCAACCCGTAACGGGGCTTTCTCTGGAATGATCGCAGACACCCTCAGCGACCTTGCGCCCAGCGCAGACTACAACGCGCTGGCCGGTAATATGGCCGAAGTGCAGATTTTTGGCGGCAAACCGGACTTTGCCCTTGCATGGCTGAAGCAGGCGCGCATTGCCGGTATTGGCATTCCCGCTGTCGCTGATGCTTTGCGTAATCTGTGGCCGGTTATCGCCATATCCGGTTTTGAGTCAGAGGCTGATTTCAACCGCCATCTGGCCGAGTGGGAAGATCATATGCTGATCCCGCCAGATGATGGTCGTACGGATCTGCGTGATCTGAAATTAAGTATTCAAAACATCCTGCAAATTGTCGAAGCGGCTGGCTTCACAATCCCGGACGACGCCTGGGTTAAATGCTTTACGCCGCCAGAACTTGATAAGCGCGCCTACCCCAGCGCTTATAGCCTCAGCCGCCTGCAGCGCGCTGCCGCCGCAGGCCGTCGCGGTGAAACGGTTTTAGCGGCCTTGTCTGTGGTCAGTCCGTTTGCAAAGTCAAACAGCAGCAACCCGAACGCCAGCGAACCGCCAGTCTATGCCTGGGTTGCCGTTATCACAGCCCTGCGTCAGGTCGGGCTGAACAGCGATGCAGCTCTGTTGGCGAAAGAAGTTATGGGCAGGCTTATGGAAAAGCCCGCCGCACAAGCCCGCTAGACACAGACATTATACGAACGCAACGCGCGTAATGTCGTACGATTTGGCACCCTTCGGTGTGTTGACCTCAACCGTGTCATCCACGCCTTTACCGATAAGAGCGCGCGCCAACGGTGCAGTGACGGAAAGCAGGCCGGCCTTGATGTCGGCTTCGTCTTCACCCACGATTTGATAAATGACTTCTTCGTCCGTGTCGGCGTCAATAACCGTCACAGTCGCGCCGAATTTTACGGTTTTGCCAGTCAGTTTCGACACGTCAATCACGTCCGCGTGGCTGATTTTATATTCCAGCTCTTCAATACGGCCTTCGATAAAGCTCTGACGTTCACGGGCTGCGTGATATTCCGCGTTTTCGGACAAGTCGCCATGTTCGCGCGCTTCGGCAATTGCCTTCACGACGGCGGGGCGTTCAACACCCTTCAGGTTCTTTAGTTCTTCTTCGAGCTTGTCAAAGCCCAGCTTGGTCATCGGAATTTTGTCACTCATGGCTCAGCCCTCGGAAACCTTTCTAAAACGGGGCATTGTCTGCCCGTCAATTACAACGTCTTCGCAAAACATCTTGAGCGGCCGTATATACAAACCATGGTCATCATAAAGGGCCCGATAAACCACCAGACGTTCGCGCGTTTCGGAATGCGTCGCGACTTCGAACACCCAGTAATTCTTCCCTTTGTAATGCCGGTATAGGCCAGCTTCGATCTCTTGCATGCCTCACCTACAAAAGCAGCCTGTTGCGACACCCGTTAGGGGGCCGACACAGGCCTTGTATTCAGGATGCCTTAAGATAGCGCTGCAGCGACTGAACTTCAAGACTGCCGGATTGCATCGCCGCAATGGCTTCTATCGCGGCCCGGGCGCCCGGAATTGTCGTATATTGGGCAACACCCCGTGCCAAGGCTACACGACGGATACTGAATTTATCCTTCAGCATCGCGGGGCCTGAAGCGGTGGTGTTAATGATCATCTGAACGTCACCGTTAATGATCGCGTCACCGATATGCGGTTGCCCCTCATGGACTTTGTTAACGCGGCGGACGGGTACACCAGCTTCCTGCAGCGCGGATGCAGTACCAGCGGTCGCAATGATGTCAAAGCCCAGATTGATAAGCTGCCAAGCCATCAGGATAACCGCAGATTTATCTTTATCCTTTACCGAAATGAAGCACGTACCCTGTGACGGCAGGCGCACGCCCGCACCCAATTGAGCCTTGGCATAGGCGCGTGCAAAGTTGCGGTCCATACCCATGACTTCGCCGGTTGAGCGCATTTCCGGCCCCAGAATAACATCCACGCCAGGAAAGCGATTGAACGGAAACACGGGAGACTTCACAGACAGATGTGATGGCAAAACGGTATTCAGATTAAAGCTGGACAGCTTTTCACCCGCCATAATGCGTGCCGCAATCTTGGCAATCGGTTGCCCTGTTGCTTTGGCCACAAACGGTACTGTGCGGCTGGCGCGCGGGTTGACTTCCAGAATGTAAATCGTGCCGTCTTTGACCGCGAATTGAACATTCATAAGGCCAACAACGCCAATGGCGCGCGCTAGTTGCTCAGCCTGTTTGCTGATTTCACTGACAATCGGCGCAGGCAGCGAATAAGGCGGCAGGGCGCATGAGCTGTCGCCCGAATGAATGCCCGCCTCCTCGATATGTTCCATCACTCCGGCGACATAGACGCTGTCTGCATCGGCAACGACATCAACATCAACCTCGATCGCGTCCTGCAGATAATGGTCGATCAACACCGGGTTGGTACCGGATACATAAACCGCTTTCTGCACATAGCGGCGCAAGGCCTCCACGTCGTAGACGATTTCCATGGCCCGCCCACCCAGAACATAAGAAGGACGCACAACGACGGGGTAACCAATAGATTGAGCGACTGCTTCCGCTTCGGCAACGTTGCGAGCAAGTCCATTCGGCGGTTGCTTCAACGCCAGTTTTTGCAGCAAGACCTGAAAACGTTCGCGATCTTCGGCCAGATCGATGGCATCAGGCGTCGTACCAAGAATGGGAATACCCGCATCCTGTAGCGCGTGCGCAAGCCTCAGCGGCGTTTGCCCACCAAATTGTACAATAACGCCCAGCAACGTGCCGTTGCTTTGTTCCTTACGCACGATGGCAATGACATCTTCGTCCGTCAGCGGTTCGAAGTAGAGACGATCAGCCGTATCATAATCCGTCGATACGGTTTCCGGATTGCAGTTGACCATAACGGTTTCATAACCGGCGGCACGGAGCGCCATCACCGCATGCACGCAGCAATAGTCGAATTCGATCCCCTGCCCGATGCGGTTCGGCCCGCCACCCAGTATGACAACCTTCTTTTTGTCACTCGGCTGCGCTTCACACGCAGGTGTGTGCAGCCCATCCCCTTCATAGGTGGAATACAGATACGGCGTGGTCGAAGCAAATTCCGCCGCGCAGGTATCAATACGCTTGAACACGGGAGCGAGATTATGCTTTGCCCGCAAGGCTTCCACATCAGATGTGCGAATATTGGCCAGCCTGGCCAGGCGCGCATCGCTGAACCCCATATGTTTGAGCGCCTGTAAGCCTTCGGCATCCTGCGGTAGCCCCTGCTCACGCACCTTCTCTTCCGTGGCAACAATCGTGGCGATCTGATCCAAGAACCAGATATCGAATTTGCAAGCTGCATGGATTTGCTCAACCGACAAACCGCGGCGCAATGCTTCGGCCACAGCCAGAATGCGTTCCGGCGTCGGTTGCGACAACATGCTGAGCACAGTATTCACATCCGCATCTTTCAACGAACGAAGCTCATCAAAACCTGACAGTCCGACTTCAAGACCGCGCAAGGCCTTTTGCACGGATTCCTGCCAGTTGCGACCAATTGCCATCACTTCACCAACCGACTTCATGGCAGTGGTCAAGGTTGGCTCTGTGCCCGGGAATTTTTCAAACGCAAAGCGCGGGATTTTTGTGACGACATAATCGATGGTCGGCTCAAACGACGCAGGCGTGACGCGCGTAATATCGTTCTTCAGTTCATCCAGCGTATATCCAACAGCAAGCTTGGCCGCGATTTTTGCAATGGGAAAACCTGTCGCCTTGCTTGCTAGCGCCGAAGACCGGCTGACGCGCGGGTTCATTTCGATCACGACCATGCGGCCATCGGTGGGGCTGACGCCAAACTGAACATTCGAACCACCGGTATCAACACCGATTTCGCGCAATACCGCAATCGAAGCGTCACGCATAATCTGATATTCTTTATCGGTCAGCGTCAGTGCAGGCGCCACCGTGATACTGTCACCCGTATGGACGCCCATAGGGTCCACATTTTCAATGGAACAGATGATAATACAGTTGTCGTTCCGGTCACGAACGACTTCCATTTCATATTCTTTCCAACCAAGAACGGATTCTTCAATCAATACTTCGTTCACCGGGCTGGCGGCAATACCGCCTGCAACGATTTCTCTGAACGTATCTTTGTTATACGCAACACCGCCGCCCGTACCACCGAGCGTAAAGCTGGGACGAATGATGGCAGGCAAACCGACTTCTTCCAATGCCGCCTGCGCCTCTTCCATGCTCTTGACCACATGGCTTTTGGGACAGGACAGGCCGATTTTGGTCATCGCTTCACGGAACTTGAAGCGATCTTCGGCCTTTTCAATCGCTTCCTGATTGGCGCCGATCAGCTCAATTCCCAAGCGTTCAAGCGTGCCGTTTTTCGCCAGTGCCAGCGCTGTATTCAATGCCGTCTGGCCGCCCATGGTCGGCAATAATGCGTCCGGTCGTTCATGTTCCAGAACCTTGGCGACCATGTCTGGCGTTATCGGCTCGACATAGGTTGCATCAGCCAATTCCGGGTCAGTCATGATCGTCGCCGGATTAGAGTTGATGAGGATAACGCGATACCCTTCTTCGCGCAGCGCCTTACAGGCCTGCACACCTGAATAGTCAAACTCGCAAGCCTGTCCGATGATGATCGGGCCTGCGCCAATGATGCAGACGGATTTAATATCAGTACGTTTGGGCATCAGGCTGCCTTTCTTGCGCTTTTATGCGCTTCGATCATATCGACGAAGCGTTTGAATAGGTAATGGCTGTCATGCGGTCCGGGCGAGGCCTCGGGGTGATACTGCACCGAAAAGACCGGGCTGTCTTTCAGGCGCAGACCTTCGTTGCTGCCGTCGAACAGACTGACATGAGTGACTTCTGCCGTAGATGGCAGGCTTTCAGGTAACACACAGAAGCCGTGGTTTTGGCTGGTAATTTCAACCTTGCCGGTTTGTAGATCCTTTACCGGGTGATTGGCGCCGCGATGCCCGCGCGGCATCTTCGTGGTTTTTCCGCCAAGCGCGAGCGCCAGTATCTGATGTCCAAGACAAATACCAAATAGAGGGATTTTCTTTTCCAGAACCGCCTTGATCGTGGGCACCGCATAGATGCCTGTCGCGGCAGGATCACCTGGACCATTTGACAGGAAAACGCCATCCGGCTTTAACCCCAGCAATTCATCCACCGTTATCGTGGCAGGCACAACAGTCACACGACAGCCAGCGTTAACCAGGCAGCGCAGGATATTTTGCTTTGCGCCATAATCAACGGCAACAACATGGTGGCGCAAGTTATTGGGGGCGCGCATGTGCGCGGCCTTGCGCTCCGGAAACCATTTCCAGACATTTTCACGCCATTCATAGGATTCTGCACAGGTCACTTCCTTGGCCAGATCCATGCCCTCCAGACCGGGCCAGGCGCGCGCCTGCTTAATAAGCGCATCAACGTCGATATCACCCTTACTATGGCAAATAACCGCATTCGGCGCGCCACCATCGCGGATACGGATCGTCAGCGCGCGCGTATCCACGCCCGACAGACCAACCAGCCCATTGCGATCCAGCCAATCTTCCAGATGACCAGCCGCCCGCCAATTAGCAGGTGACGTAATGTCTTCACGCAATACCACGCCGCGCACGGACGGTTTTACCGTCTCAATATCCTGCATGTTGATGCCAACATTACCGATATGCGGGAAAGTGAAGGTGATAATCTGCCCTGCATAACTGGGGTCGGTCGTAATTTCCTGATAGCCGGTCATGGAGGTGTTAAAGCAAAGCTCCCCCACCGTGATGCCCTCGGCCCCTATACCTTTTCCCCAAAATACCGATCCATCTGAAAGAACAAGAACCCCTGTGGCATGTGCAGGGCGAGGCTGTGGCGCGCGCATACGGTCGCGCGGTTCCGATGGTGATCCGGTCATGATCCTCTACTATGTCTGGGAGCCGTTTGCTTTAGCTCAAACGAGAAGAGACTATGCCTATTCCACCCCCGGTTTGCAATCGTAAAATAGTCCCTATTTTCCAGCAAAACGCGACGGTTCCGTTCCTACCCCCCTGTGCTATAAAAGCAGACGTCTTTTTGGAACGGTTGATTCTCCATGCCTGCAAATCTTCGTCCGCACATGCTTCGCCTGACTCTTGCCTGCGCCTTGGCCGCCTGTCTGGCCGCCTGCGCCGGCGATAAGGACAAGGATGAATTACCGCCCGACGAAGTGGTCGAGTCGCTTTATAACAAGGCCGCCGATACTTTGGACAAAGGTGAATATACCGAGGCTGCCAAACAATTTGCCGAAGTCGAACGCCAGCATCCCTACTCACAATGGGCGACAAAGGCGCAGGTTATGGAAGCGTTTTCCTATTATCAGAATACAGATTACGACGAGGCCGTTACCGCCCTGAACCAGTTCATCGATCTGCATCCCGGTAACGCGGACGCAGCCTACGCCTATTACCTGCGGGCTCTGTGCAACTATGAACGGATCGCAGACGTCGAGCGCGACCAAGGCTTTGCCCATGATGCACTGAAGGGCATGCAGGAAGTCATCAGCCGCTTCCCGGACAGCAGCTATGCCAAGGACGCGGTTTTAAAAGTCGGTTTAATCAAGGACCACATGGCCGGGCATGAAATGTCGGTTGGTCGCTGGTATCTAAGCCAGAAGCTGTATATCTCAGCCATCGGCCGCTTCCGCGAAGTCGTAGAGAAATACCAGACAACCAGCCACGTACCAGAGGCACTGGAACGGTTGGTCGAATCTTACCTTGCGCTGGGCATAACCAAGGAAGCGAAGGCCACCGCCGCCGTCCTGGGTTACAACTTCCCTGGCAGTGAGTGGTATGGCCATGCCTATGACCTGCTGGTTCAGAACAATTTAACGCCTGAAGCGCCGGATGATGAATCCTGGATCGGGCATATCTGGCATCAGGTGTTCTGACCCATGCTGTCCCGCCTCGTCATCCATGATGTGGTGCTGATCGACAAACTGAACCTTACTTTGACCGAGGGGCTGAACGTCTTTACCGGCGAAACGGGCGCGGGCAAGTCGATCCTGCTGGATGCGCTTGGGTTGGCACTCGGTGGACGCAGCGATGCAGCCCTGATCCGCGCAGGCGCCGATCAGGCCAATGTAAGCGCTGTTTTTGAGATAGAAAATCCGGCTTTACTAAAATTACTGGATACTGTCGCCGATGAGCACGGTTTGTCATTGGAGACGCCCCTTATCCTGCGCCGCGTTGTAGGGCGCGACGGCAAAAGCCGCGCCTTCATCAACGACCAACCCGTGGGCATTGCCCTGCTCAAGCAAATCGGTGGTTACCTGCTGGAAATCCACGGTCAGTTCGATACGCATGGCCTATTGAACCCAGCAACGCATCGCGGCCTCCTCGACAACTTTGCCGGACTGGATGCGCAGGTAAAGAAACTTTCTGACACCTATCATGAATGGAAAGCAGCCGAAGCGGCATGGCAAGAGCAGCAGCAAAATCTGGAACGCGCCCGGGCCGAACAGGATTTTCTGTCCGCCGCCGTCAATGAGCTGACTGACCTGGCCCCTGAAGCAGGCGAGGCCGATAAGTTAGCCGATCAACGATCACAGCTTCAGAACCGCGAAAAAATAACCGAAGCCCTGCTGTCGGCACAGCAAGCACTGAATAACGACCGTGGCGCGAGTGTTGCTTTGTCACAGGCGGGCAAAGCCATTGCGCGCCTGACAGATAAGGCTCAAGGTTTGAATGAAATTCTGGCAGCCATTGACCGCGCCGCCGATGAAACCGCCGAAGCAGCACGCATGCTGGATCATTTTATGGCGTCATTGGACGCCCGACCGGATGCACTGCAACGCATTGAAGAACGCCTGTTTGCCCTGCGTGCCATGGCGCGTAAACACGGCGTGCCGGTTGATGACCTTCCCGCGCTTTGTGAACAATTATCCGCCAAGATCGCCCTCCTCAGCGATAAAGGTGATACCATCGCGAAACTTGCGACACAAACCAAAGCCAAGCGTGAAGCCTACATCACGCTGGCACAAAAACTGGGGGATGCACGGCGCAAGGCTGTCCCTAAACTGGAGAAAGCCATAGCGGCAGAACTACCGCCCTTAAAACTGGACCGCGCGCGCATCACCATGGAACTGCCCCCCCTGCCCGAAGATCAATGGTCCGCAGAAGGCATGGAGCGCGCCACATTTCTGGCTGCCACAAATCCCGGCGCACCCTTTGGTCCATTACATAAGGTGGCGTCTGGTGGCGAGTTGTCACGATTTATGCTGGCACTCAAGGTTGTTCTGTCTGCCAATGATGTGATCGGCACTTTGGTGTTCGACGAAGTCGATGCCGGCATCGGCGGCTCTACGGCTTCTGCTGTCGGTGAACGGCTGGCACGTCTGGCTGAAACAAAACAAATCCTTGTTGTCACACACAGCCCGCAGGTGGCCGCGCGCGGCGCCACGCATATGCGCGTGTCAAAAACTCTTACCAAGGGCAAAACCCTGACAACCGTTGATACATTGGACCAAAACGAACGTCAGGAAGAGATCGCCCGCATGTTAGCAGGTGCACAAATAACCGATGCGGCACGCAACGCCGCAGCCAGCCTGATTGCGGATGCCAGTTAACCAACCATGAAACTATTAGACAGTCCCTGCATCCGCTTCCTATAGTGCGTGCATTACAGGATCAGTATTTTGGTTGTGTTTTGTTATGATTGCAGCGAACGATAATTGGGACAAGGTATCCAGCAAGCCATCACGGTTTGCGCAGGAATGCCAGATAACCAATGGGCGATGGTTGAACTCCGGCCACTATGTCGGCAAGTATCGCATCGCATCTATCAGTTACATGCTGACACAAAACGTTACGTCGACCATCGTCAACGGCGTTGTCGGATACAAACTCTTTTCTATAGCCGCCGCCTCTTTACTATCACCTGTCGGTATTGTTGCAGCCATAGCGTTGGCCGCGATCACCACCTGCGCCATGGTCAATGGCTGGCATGCGATCAAAAGCTTCAAGCGCTGGGGTATGCCAACCGGACATCTTGGGACGTTGAAAGCGGCAACAAAGTATGCGGATGGGCAGTTAGTTATGTCGCCGCTTGTCGGTATCGCTCATGGCCTGTGGTATTCGGCACCGGCAAGCTTGATCAAACTGCCCTTCGCCATGTTCGCGAAATAAGTGCGCTAGTCGCACCTCAGCTATCCAGCCAATCGCCGCCGCTCTCGCCATCAGTCGCCACTTCTGCACCAATGTCCGTATCCGCAACCGGTGTTGGTGACTGCGCCTGCTCACGCAGAGAAATCAGCTTGGCCGTCGGGAAATTCAGCAAGACCGCTTGCGCCAAGGGATGTGACAGAGCGTGGTCGGTTCGTTTCTTTTCAGTCTGCATTTGCTGATCGCGCAAACTGGTTTCGCCTGCGCGGTCTGACAACGTTACCATCCATTGCCGCCCCGTCCATTGCGACAGGCATTGGCTGACACGGCTGATAAAGTTCGCAGGCGCATCTGCGCCAACCTTTATTTCCAATATGCCGGGTGCGTAGCGTATCAACTGCGCGTTGTTATAAAGCTGCGCATGCAATGCCGCTTCGCGGTGCGTGTCGAACAAGGTGACCAGATCCTTATAACTGGCCGGCACATTCTGTGAAACTGGCGCCTCAGCAATGGCCTGACGCGCAACAGCTTGCACAACTTCGCCGCCGCCCAATGCAGCCCGCGCACGCGGTATGCCGCCAGAACCACCACCGGCAGGTACCGCACCCGCAAACGCGCCAGAGGCCGCAGCATCACGCACCTGCTTAATCAAGTCTGCAGGCAACGGCAAATCCGCCGCATAGGCAAGGCGGATCAACACCATTTCGGCAGCCTGAGCCGGATGTGGGGCCAGTTGCACTTCGCCGATACCCTTCAATAATATCTGCCACGCGCGAGTCAGTGCGGGCACCTTGACGTCCGACGCATCAACCAGCAACTGCCTGTCATATTCAGGCAGGGCAGCCGATTGCGCAAAATCCTGAATAACCTGTCCGCGCGTCAACAAATGCACAAGGTCGCACATATCCTGCAAGACTTGCACAGGGTCAGAGCCCGCCTGCTGCATCCCGTGAAAAATTTCCAGCGCGTCACTAACCTGTCCGCGCAATAAATGACGACACAAGGCAATGCTGTGCCCACGGTCGGCAAGCCCCAGCATGTCTTTCACATCGGCGGTGGTGATCGTGCCGTTACCGCGCGCAATGGCCTGATCCAGCAAGCTCAGCCCATCGCGGGCGGAACCGTCCGCTGCCTGCGCGATCAGCTTAATCGCTTCCTGTTCTGCCGTGACTTTTTCCCAACCGGCCACTTCCATAAAGAACTGCGCCAGACGTTCGCTTTCGATACGACGCAGATCAAAGCGTTGGCAACGCGACAGCACGGTCACCGGAACCTTGCGGATTTCCGTTGTGGCAAAGATAAATTTTGTGTGCGGCGGCGGTTCTTCCAACGTTTTCAAAAGCGCGTTGAACGCGTTCTTTGACAACATATGCACTTCGTCGAGAATGTAGATTTTATAACGCGCCGATACGGGGCCGTAACGCACGCCGTCGATAATATCGCGAATATCGTCAACGGATGTGCGCGACGCGGCGTCCATTTCCAAAACATCGACATGGCGATCTTCGGCAATCGATTTACATGAATCGCATTGGCCACAGGGATGAATGGTCGGCCCACCCTTGCCATCCGTCCCGGTGCAGTTCAATGCGCGCGCAATGATACGCGCCGTTGTCGTCTTGCCGATGCCGCGCACCCCTGTCAGCATCCACGCGTGCGGCAGACGCCCAGCCTCAATAGCGTTGGTGAGGGTTTTCACCATCGCTTCCTGACCGATCACCTGCTCAAACGTCACCGGGCGGTATTTACGTGCCAAAACACGATAGGCCGGCCCCTTGTTCTGTACAGGCGCCATATCGGCCCAAAAGCCACCCTGATTTTCGTCAGTTGATATTTCTGGGGATGCAAAAAGTTCGGCCATTTTTATCTCTCATACCAACGGTATTGTATCGGAGGTTTCGTATTGCGGCAGAAAGTCGCGTGACAACGTTCGCCTTTGCGCTTCTGTTAACTGCCAGCCGCAGGCGCCGCATATTTCCGCCAGATGGTCAGCCTTGGACGATTTCACAAGGGCGACAGTCTGGGGTTGTGCGAACAGCCAGTTCAGCGCCACCTGAATATTGCTTTTGCCGGTTTCGGCAGCGACCTGATCCAGCACAGGGTACGCGCCGGGTTCCCACGCATTCTTTAACCCAGTACCGGGGACAGCCTTGCGGTTTGCGAAGCGTATAGGTCGCCACGCAACGATAAAATAATCACGTTCCTGAGCATGCTTCAGCATGCCCACAGTTTCCGGCTCCCGGAATGCAAGGTTATAGTGCACCTGATTAGCGACAATCGGGGTTTGCAAATACTCCCGCAGCCGATCAATGCGGTCGGGATGAAAATTGCTGACAGCAATGTGCTTAATCAGTCCATCGGCAACGGCAACATTCAGCGCACGCGCCGTTTCCTGCAGCGGCACATCCAGATTAGGTGCATGCAGGTAGTAAATGTCCAGATAGGGTGTCTTGAGGCGCTCCAGACTTGCTTTCAGTGAGGACAGCAGCGCGTCGTAGTTATGATTTTTGGGCCCCACCTTGCTGGCCAGCACCAAATCCTCACGACGATAGGGACGAATGGCGTCCGCGACGATTGTTTCGGAAAATCCTGCCGCGTAAACCTCAGCCGTATCTATGTGCCGAAACCCAAGCTCGATACCTTGTTGTAGCGCCTTCACTTCTGCCGCCATATTGGCGTTGGGGTCATGCGCGTGATCGCCCCCCATCATCCATGTACCAAGTCCCAAAACCGGCAATGCAAACCCGGTCTTTAGTCTTTTTTCGGGGATGGTATGCGCGGCCATGAATGCCTCAAACATGATAGGTCTATATATGGGGTGGGAGATTGAACGGCGACCCGGATCGAAACGTGTTACGGCTGCTTCCTTTCGGACCTGACCGGGTTGGCACGGGATTCGCCCGCCGCCAACCTCCCGCCTCTTTATAGCAAAGATTTCAGGCGGTGCATGGGTATTTTTTACTTAATTTACTGGCCTTTATAGGCACTTACGCCATAGCCACTTCGGCTACAGCCCGCGTCGCAGCGTGGTAATATTCGGCCAGCCTCTGCCGCGCTCGCGGCAAATCACCCGGCGTCGCGATCAATAACCGGCTATGCGGATGGGCAAAGACGTGGCGAGAGAGGAAATGCCCTGTCATCTCCAGCCCCTGACGCACTGCATCAGCATCCCATAGGGCCGAGCCCAGCAAAAAGGACGGGATCGGAAACAGGCGGTCATGATAGCTGCGGCCCGCCTCGAGGGAGACCGCGCGACCACTGCGCGGGCTGACATAGGCCAGATTTTCAGTTTCGCCTGTTACACAGCATTTGCTGATATCAAGACCGTAACCGAGCGCCCGTAAAATCTCCATTTCCCATTTCACATAGGCAACGCCCCATAGGTCGGGGTCCGTCAGTTGAAACAATGCCTGCAACCCCGCAAAAATACCGGGCATCGGCTGGCGTTCGGGCAGGCTGGCCTCCGTCACCGCACAAGCACTGGCGATAACTGACAACACCTCCGGCACATCAAACCAGCGCGCCGTATGGTTAGCCATGAGGTCGAGCGTATAGTGCCCCAGATGTTCCGACAAACGCGCGCGCCATTTGGCCTGCACAACATTGCCAGGCTGCAACAATGGCTGCGCACGCACACCCTGTCCGCCGGACACCAGCCCCGCATGCCGTCCATGCGTAGCCGTCAGCAAAGTCACAACCGCGGCGTTTTCACCATGCGGGCGTGCAGACAAAACAAGGGCTTCATCAATCCATTCCATACAGACATCCTAGCCATTCGGGCGCGACTACGGTATATCTGATTCACGTGAAAGGCGCGATTTTCCATGACTGTTGCAATCGACTACGACATTGGCAAAAACCCGGAAACGGTCCAGAAGGTCTTTGGCCTGCAGGTCGCCATTTTTAACTGGATCAAGGCGTTTTTTCGCTACGGATCACAGGAAAAGATCTATTTCCTGATCGATGACGTCAATGCATGGGGCAATGTTCAGAAACTGGCCGAAGAAGTCGGCCTGCCCCAAGACCGGTTGGCCGCCTTTGACCGCCGCTTTGTGCAACAGAATTATCAACACATAACAACCGTGTTTCGCGCTGACCCATCGGCGCAGCAAATCCTGTGGCGACGTGAGTCCGTTCCGGGGCCCGGATACAATTTCTGCGGTCTCGCGCATGCCATCAGCGGCCTGGAAACCGGTGCGTTGCTGGAGCAATATTGTCTGGCCCCAACCGAGCCCACCGATGCCATCGTTGCACCTTCACGGGCAGTACAGGCGTCTATCCGTTCATTCCTTGATATCTATAGCGATTATATCCGGCGGCGGTTTAAGTGCGATTATCAATGCCCGATACAGTTGCCTATCATTCCACTCGGCACCGATATCGCCAAGTTCGAGTCCAAAGTGACGCCTGAAAAACGCAAGGATTATCGCGCCAAGCTGGGCATTGGTGAAGACGATATCGTCCTGTTATGGGTGGGTCGCCTGAGCCATGCGATCAAGGCACACCCTCTGCCCATGTTTCAGGCGGCAGAGCGTGCGGCTGAACTGACCGGCGCCAATGTGCATTTGCTGATGAATGGCTATTTCGCCATGGAAGTGGATGAACCTCACTTTAAAAATCTGGCCGCCGATATTTGCCGTAAAGCCAAGGTGACCTTTATCCCCAATCTGGACGAACGCTTTCCCGATGGCGTATGGGCGGCGGGCGACATTTTCCTGTCACTCATCGACAATATGCAGGAAAGTTTTGGCCTGACGCCGATTGAAGCGATGGCCGCCGGCCTGCCGCGTGTTATCAGTGATTGGGACGGTTATCGTGACAGCGTACATCACGGCGTTGACGGCTTTCTGGTACCCACACGCCAACCCCCGCCGGGAACGGGCGGCGCACTGGCTGACTTGCTGTTAACCGGCATTGACCAATATGGCGGCTATCTGGCGAAGACCGCCCTGTCTGTTTCCATCGATCAGGAAGCCGCCGCGCAGTGCATTGCGCAGTTGATACGTGACAAAAACCTGCGCGCAAGCATGGCCGAGAAAGCCCGCGCCCGCGCTCGTGCCACTTATGATTGGAAGCACATCATTCCGGCCTATGAAGCCTTCTGGCACGAAATGGCAATGAAACGTCGGGCCGATATGGCCAGTCGCCCGCGTGCCGTGTGGCCTGCCATTCCACCGCAGGCCCCCGACCCCTACACCATGTATGCGGCCTATCCGACACAGCCGTTTAAGGAAACGGATATCGTCCGCGTTATTGTCGATGCGGCAACCATCAAACGTCTGTGGTCGCATGAAATCAATGTATTCGGCATGGATATGATGATCCCGCCGGACGAAGCCACAAAGCTGATCAGCTATGTCTCGGCCCATGGGCCGTTGACGATCGGGTCATTGCTCGCCGCCATGCCGCAATATGACCGGCCACAGTTGTGGCGCACGCTCGGCTGGCTTATCAAGCTGGGCATTGTCGGTGCGAGCTATACTTGAGGCGCCGGGCAAAGGCGTGCCGCACCTTTGTTGATGACGCACAACCACCAGTCATTGAACCACACCAGCGGCATCGCGATGACATAGCTTGCCACGATTGAGCCAAACACCGCGCACAGCGTGCCATAGTGCAGATACAAGGCCGCCCCTACAGAGCATATGACGGGGGTCTGCACTAGATACACGGGGAACGAATACCGTCCCAGAAAGCGGAATATGCCATCCGACATAAAGTCACGCATGGGGGCATATGTTTCGCACAGATATATCAGGATGATGGCGCCAATAATATTGGGATACGTCGTATAGAGGTGGTTATAGTCACCCAATATAGTGAAAGGTAGATAAGCACCGGCAGAACTACCCGAATAGCCCAACAAATATAATGCGCCGACAGTAGCGGCAATAAAAACTCCGCAACTTGTTTTCTTGTTGGCAGGTAAGATGGAGGCCAACACTACCCCTAGCGGAAAAGCCACCAAATACGGTATTGAGAAATGACAAAGAACAACGATGACGACCAGCAGAATAATAG
Organism: Alphaproteobacteria bacterium; assembly: GCA_019233975.1. Classification (GTDB taxonomy): domain Bacteria; phylum Pseudomonadota; class Alphaproteobacteria; order UBA9219; family UBA9219; genus JAFALY01. The sequence goes on from JAFALY010000033.1 coordinate 55,259, forward strand.
AAAAAACATGCGTTGATGACAGGCGGCGCGCATTATACACCAGTATCGCCATACCGTAGGCTATCAAACTCCCTATCAGCTCAATCCGCATGGTCCACAGACTGCTGTCATACGAACCATCGCCCCTTGTCAGGTTTAAAAATAGCCCCTGCGCCACTGCCGTCCAGAATGACGGTTTAAAGGGAGTTCGATAGGCATTCCCGAATGTATACAGCCATGGTGATTGCGATTGAACAGCTGCGTCTTCATATGAATATAAATGAAAGACGAACAGCAGATAGGAAAACATAATGGCTATAAAAATAGGTCCCATTAGGCGGGGATACCTTTTCACTACGCCGCGCACGATTGTCTGTACGTCACCGGTAAGCAGATATTTACGTACCAGCACATACCCGGATAAAACAAAGAAAAGCGCAACGGCTGCACCACCATTCATGAAAACGAAAAACGGATATCCTTGCCAACTTGTCGCATCATACTGAGGGAAAATCCCGCTGTGAAATGGCCAGAACCCCAACAACGCGTGATAGATCACAACCACCAGCGCCGCCATGCCGCGCAAACCTTCCAGCGCGTAGTCTTTATTATCTGACTTATTCATACTCACCTCGATCAAACCTTCCTCACCACCCGCTCAACCGGGAAAGTCAACGTCACGCTGGTCCCCACGCTGACCTTGCTTTGCAGGTCGAAAATACCGTCATGTAGTTCCACGAGCGCCTTGGTCAGAGGCAAGCCAAGCCCCGTTCCCTGATGCGTACGGCTGAGGGCACTTTCAATCTGGCCAAATGGCGCCAGCGCCACCGGAATATCTTCAGGCGCAATGCCAATACCCGTATCCGTCACGCGGATAACAATGCGGTTTTTGTCATCCATATAGGCTTCAAGGGTCACATCACCGCCTTCAGGCGTAAATTTGATGGCATTCGTCAAAAGGTTGGTCAGCACCTGCTTGATCGCGCGTTCTTCGCCACGCAAAGCGGGCATATCACGCGCGACACGAACGTTCAGATGCTGCTTGCTCATCTTCGCGCGCGCCGCGACCAGGCGCACCACCGACTGCACCGTATTGTCGATGTCCATATTGGTTTCTGCAAGGTCGCGCTTACCGGATTCAATTTTCGACATATCCAGAATGTCATTAATCAAGGACAGCAACAACGAACCGCTGTCAAAAATATCACTGGCATACTCGACATATTGCGCCTGACCGACGGGGCCGAACATTTCGCCTTTAATGATTTCGGCAAAACCGATAATGGCGTTCAACGGCGTACGCAATTCATGGCTCATATTCGCAAGAAATTCCGATTTACTGCGGTTAGCAAAATCAGCCTGTTCTTTGGCTTGCAACAACGCGATCTCCGCCTTGCGTCGTTCGGTCATGTCAAACATCGTGCATTCGACCGTCGGGCCACACCCGGCTTCGCCCGCAACCAAATATCCGCTAATGCTCAGCCACAACGGCCGCCCTGCATTGGTACGCGCTTCTGCTTCGCGCGTCGTAACGCCACCCTGCCCCATGCCCTGCAACCAGGCGCGGTGGGCGGCCGTGTCCGTGAACAATCCTTCGGCTTTGTCAGGCTGTGCTGCCAATAAGGCAGCAACCGTTTCAAAACCCAGCATTTTTGCCATTGTCGGGTTCGCATTCAGCCATTGCCCATCCATGGCAATTTCGCAAATGCCGATACCGGCATTTTCAAAAATGGCGCGATAGCTTTGCTCGCTGCGTAGCAGTGCCTTGGTAACTGTCGTATCAACTTCGGGTTGCACAACCGGCGGCTGCCACGTCCCCGCTTGCGAGGCGTCACCGTCACCATCGGCGGCCTTAACCGCACCCCAGAGCGAGCGTATCGACGTAAGCAGTGAATCCATAGCAAATATCCGTAACGAAAAGCTGCTCCAAGATTGGTTAGTAACGCCTAATATCCCGTTAACCACATCGGCAGTGGGCTCTAAAGCATTCTCTTAGTCTAGAACATCATTTCTCAATGAGCCTATAGAGTTGGCATGGCCAGCTTGCCTATTCGTTCAAGCAGAGGCCCATCCGTGCAAAAAGATGATTTCGAAAGTCAGCGGCAATTGACCATCAGGCAGAACGTAACGATCCCGGTACAATTTTTCGGCCAACTGGAACACCTTGCGTGGCGTTGGCCGTCGCAGGCGCTCATGGTGCAAATTGGCCCCGCCCATCCCGCGCAGGTCACGCATCATGGTAAAAATGTCGGGGTAAGCCAGCGTAATGAATTCAGAATCCACCACAGGCAGGACAAAGCCTGCCCGCTGCATCAGGCCGCTTGCCATAGGCAGGTCAATGACAGGATGAACACGCGGGCTGACACCGCCCATCAGCATCATTTCCGCTTCCATCAAACAGTCGCGAAGCTCCACTAGACTATCACCGCCCAGTAGGGCAGCCAGCAACATGCCGTCAGATTTCAGTATTTGCCTGATCTGCACTAAAGCACCCGGCAAGTCATTCACCAGATGCAAGGTCATGTTGCCAACGATCAGATCAAAGCTTTGCGCCGCAAACGGCAGGCATTCTTCATCCACCGCCGCCGCTATGCCTGTGGCGCAGCCCAGAAGGTCTGCGGACACAATCATACGTTCCGGCGCGGTCATCATACTGGATAGCTTATCGTTGCCGCCACTTAGATCCAGCACGTGGGGAAATGGACGCTTCACGTCGGTAAGTCGGGTGTGCAACAAAGTCGCCGCTTCATGCTGCAAAACATCGTGCCTGCGCCTGTTCGACCAGCAACGCCGCAGCCTTTGCCGCAGCAGGGCACGATCGAAAACAGTTATTGGGGCGTGGTCGGACATGCGCTAGATTATCAAAAGAACCAGTTGGCAGGCATAGTATGACCTCAACAGCAACAAGTCTATGGTCTGACCTGAGGCGCGGTATGATGGATTTTATCCTGCCGCCGCTATGCCTTTCTTGCGACACGCGCGTTGAGCGTGCTCACAGCCTGTGCCCCGCCTGTTGGGGTAAAACGCACTTTATAGCGCCGCCCTATTGCGTGACGTGCGGCATGCCCTTCGACGCACCCGTCGGGGATGATATGCAATGCGCACACTGCATAGCCAACCCGCCGGAATATACCCGCGCACGCGCCAGCATGATTTATGATGATGCCAGCAAGGGTATGATCCTGGGCTTCAAGCATGGCGACAGAACCTACATGGCTCAGGCCATGGGGCAATGGATGGCACAAGCCGGCCAAGCCCTGCTGCAGGAAAGTGATTATATCGTACCCGTACCCCTGCATCGCTGGCGGCTGTTTCATCGGCGCTATAATCAGGCTGCCCTGATGGCGCGTATTATTGCCGCGCAGGTGAATAAACCCTTACTGGCGGACTGCCTGATCCGCAGCCGACACACACCACAGCAAGGCCATATGAACCGCACCGAGCGCGCCAAGAATGTCAAAGACGCTTTTCGCGTCCATGCTACACACCGGCAAGCCATTCTGGGCAAGACGATAACACTGATAGATGATGTGCTGACCACAGGCGCCACACTTAATGAATGCGCGCACACCCTACGCACAGCGGGCGCTGCAACTGTGCATGTTGTCACACTGGCCCGCGTGCGCAATCTGGTTTGATTTCGTCAGTCAACAGGCGCAAAATAGCCGCGAAACCTTGAAGGAGATACCCCATGGCTGACATCACCGTCTATTCCGGCCCCAGCTGCCCCTACTGCGACCGCGCCAAATTGCTGCTGAAGAAAAAAGGCGCTGCGTTTACCGAAGTGAATGTAAAGGCTGATCCCGCCAAACTGGAAGAGATGATGACGCGCGCTAATGGCAAGCGCACTATCCCGCAAATTTTCATCAACAACCAGCATATCGGCGGTTGTGATGATCTGTACGCGCTGGATGCCGCCGGAAAGCTGGATTCGCTGCTGGCCTCGTAAGCCGGTCAGTCCTTGACGAAGGCGACCATATAATTTACGGACAGATCGCGCGGATCTAGGCTGAATGTCTGATGCAGCGGGTTATAGACAACACCTGTCGCATCTACGACACGCAGCCCGTGTTGTTCCAGCGCACGCATCAGCTCAGACGGACGGACAAATTTTTTCCACTGGTGCGTGCCGCGCGGCACCCAACGCAGAATATACTCAGCGGCGACAATGCCCATTGCATAGCTTTTAGCCGTCCTGTTCAATGTGGATGCAACCAGTAACCCACCCGGATGCAGACAATCAGCCAATGCTCGTGAAAACGCGTTCATGTCGGCAACATGTTCGACAATTTCCATGGCAGTCACGACATCGTATTGCTTCCCTTTGGCCGCAACCTCTTCAACACTGGTGGCCTGATAGCTGATTTCCAACCCCGACTGACGCGCATGGGCACGGGCAGCCTTTATGCCCGCTTCTGACGCATCAATGCCCGTTACCTTGGCACCCAGCCGTGCCATGGGCTCAGCCAGCAAGCCACCTCCGCATCCGACATCCAGCAGCTTTAAGCCTGAAAAAATATTGTATGGCGATGCCTTTGATATCTTTAATCGCTCAACCGCCTGATCGCGCACATAAGCAAGACGCACCGGGTTCAATTTATGCAAAGGCGCAAAATCGCCGTCCGCCAGCCACCAATCCTCAGATTGGGCAGAAAAACGGGCGATTTCATCGCTGGAAATACTGGCTGATTTCTTTGTCGGCATCGGTGCTTGCGTCATGGGGCATAACAACGCTATCAATAACGCTTAATCCCCTGTCTCACAAGTCCCCAGAGGGGGCCGTATGGGTTAATAAGTATGTCGCTTTTAGTTATGAAATTTGGCGGTACATCCGTTGGCGATGTTGACCGCATCAAGAATGCTGCAGCCAAGGTCGCCGCCGAGGTCCAGCGGGGGCACAAAGTGGCCGTCGTCGTATCCGCGATGGCGGGGGCCACGGACGGCCTGATCAACCTCTGCCGCTCGGTCACGCCCCATTATGACCTGCGTGAATATGACGCTGTTGTCTCAACCGGCGAACAGATCACAGCCGGCCTTATGGCTTTGGCGCTGCGTCAACATGGTTTAACGGCGCGTTCATGGCAGGGCTGGCAGTTGCCCCTGAAAACAGACGGTAATTATGGCAACGCCCGCATTATGTCGATTGACGGCGACAAGGCGCGCGAACGCATTCTGGATGGTGAAATCGCCGTGTTGGCTGGGTTCCAGGGCATCAACGACGACAACCGCATTACAACATTGGGCCGCGGCGGATCAGATACCTCAGCCGTCGCGCTGGCGATCGCCATCAAGGCTGATCGTTGCGATATTTATACGGACGTCGCAGGTGTTTACACAGCCGACCCACGCATTGTTACCAAGGCGCGTAAAATGTCGCGCGTATCTTACGAAGAAATGCTGGAACTGGCTTCGCTGGGTGCCAAGGTTTTACACACCCGCTCGGTTGAGCTCGGCATGCGTTACCGCATGCCTATTCAGGTCCTTTCTACTTTTGCAAACGCCTTGGGCAGCGATACGCCGGGCACCATTCTGACTGACGGAGACGAAACCATGGAACAAAATATGGTCACAGGCATTGCCTACAACAGCAACCAGGCCAAGATCACGTTGGCCAAGGTTGTCGACAAGCCCGGCATCGCGGCCGCCGTCTTTGCACCATTGGCCCGCGCAGGCATTAATGTCGATATGATCGTACAAACGGATTCCACCGAAACCGGCAGCACCGACATTACCTTCACGGTCGGCAAGAATGATCTGGAACGCGCCTGCAAAATACTGGAATCCGAACGCGGAACCATTCAGTACAGCAACCTGCAATCATCGGCGGATGTGACCAAGATCTCGCTGGTTGGCTTTGGCATGCGCAGCCACTCGGGCGTTGCAGCGACAATGTTTGAAACTTTGGCCAGCAAGGGCATCAATATTCAGGTTATCGAAACGTCGGAAATAAACACCAGCGTATTGATTGACGAAGAATATACCGAACTGGCGCTGCGCGCCCTGCACACCGCCTATGGGTTGGATGGCCAATGAGAAACGTTAGTCCCGCCCTGCACCGTCTGTGGCAACGTGGTTGTGATTTTCTGAATGTTCCCTACGCTATTATGGGCGGAGCGATGAGCTGGGTTTCCGAACGCCATCTGGTCGCCGCCATTTCAAACGGCGGTGGCTTTGGCACGATCGCGGGCGGTTCCATGCCACCCGAACTGTTGGCCAAGGAAATTGAAGCGACACAGGCCCTTACCACCAAAAGCTTTGGCGTGAACCTTATTACGTTGCACCCGCAACTGGATGCGCTGATTGACGTCTGTCTGGCTAAAAAAATTACGCACATGGTTTTGGCAGGCGGCCTGCCCCCGGCCAACGCCATCAAGAAAATCAAGGAAGCCGGCGTCAAGCTGATCTGCTTCACGCCAACGGCTGCGCTTGGCAAAAAACTGGTGCGAATGGGTGTTGATGCGCTGGTTATTGAAGGCATGGAAGCCGGCGGCCATATAGGCCCCGTCAGCACTTCCGTTCTGGCGCAGGAGATCCTGCCCGAAATACGTGACGTGCCCGTGTTTGTGGCTGGCGGCATTGGTCGCGGCGAGGCCATTGCGTCCTACCTTGAAATGGGTGCGGCGGGTGTACAGCTCGGCACACGCTTTGTCTGCGCCACCGAATGCATTGCGCACCCGAAATTCAAACAGGCATTCATGCGCGCAGCAGCACGTGATGCCGTACCGTCGGTCCAGATAGACCCGCGCTTCCCCATCATACCGGTGCGCGCGCTGGCCAATGAGGGCAGCCGCCTGTTCATGGAAAAGCAGCGCGAAGTCATCGAACGCTTTGACAAGGGCGAGCTCAACAAAGAATCCGCACAGTTGGAAATTGAGCATTTCTGGGCGGGTGCCTTACGTCGTGCGGTTATCGATGGCGATGTGGATATGGGTTCCGTTATGGCCGGGCAAAGCGTTGGCATGGTCAACAAGGAACAACCGACCGCCGAAATCATTCAGGAACTGATTGATCAGGCCGAAAATGCCCTGAAACAACGCCAATCAGCATAAGATTCGGGTTAAGAATCACTGATTCGTTGCCTTTTATCCCGGAATTGCCTAAATTCCGGGCATGGCTTATCCGCAAAAAAATTCGCGCTCAGCGCAATCCGATTACAGTCAGGGACAAGACGCCGCATCCATCGCGGCCGCGTCTTCTACCTACACCCCGCCGGTGGGTGAGCGTCTGGGTGACCTGCTGCGCCGTGAGCGTGAACGTCGCGGCGACAATCTGGACTATATCGCCGAATATCTGCGCATCCGTCCGTCATTCCTGCGGGCCATTGAACACAGCCGTTATGAAGAATTTCCAGCCGATGCCTATGTCATCGGGTTCCTGCGTTCTTATGCCGAGTATCTGGGCCTGAACGGCAAGGATGCTATCGACTATTACCGTCATGAAATGGCTGGCCGCCGCCGCAAGCCGACTTTGGCCATGCCCACACCACTCAGCGAAGGCCGTTCACCCACCATCCCCATCATGGTTGCCGCGGGTCTGGCCGTCCTTGTCATTTATATCATCTGGTACAGCTTCTCAGGCAGCGACAGGGCAACAGTATCAGTGCCACAGCCCCTGCCCCCGCAAGTCTCGACAGAAACAACGCACGGCACGTCAACGAACACGACCTCTGCGGCATCTGCCATCTACGCAACGCCACTATCGTCTACATCGCCCCTGGCGTCAGTAGAGCAAGCAACTGCGAAAACAGCGCAGGCTGAAACAACCACAGTTACGCAACCACCACATATGGTCATTAAAGCCACGCAGGCGAGTTGGGTTCTGGTAGCGGATGGCAAAGGGATCCCCCTTTATGACAAAGTGATGAAGGCCGGGGAAAGCTTTAAGGTACCCGACAATGTGTCAGGCCTTACATTGACCACGGGGAACGGCGCAGGGATCGCCATCATGATGGATGGCGTGGAAATGCCAAAGCTTTCCAACGCAACGTCCAAGATCATTCGCAACGTACCGCTGGACGCCAGCCTGAAAGACCGCACGCCGCAATAGGCTACTGGTTCTTTTTACGGCGCAGTTCCGCCCAATAATCCAGCCGTTTACGCACTTCGCGTTCAAAACCGCGTTCGACGGGCTCATAGAATGCCTGACGATTCATACCGTCGGGGAAGTAATTCTGCCCTGAAAATCCGTCGGCCTGGTCATGATCGTAGGCATAGTTTTCTCCATATCCCATGTCTTTCATCATTGTGGTTGGCGCATTCAGAATATGCGCGGGCGGCATCAATGAACCATATTGCTGGGCCGCCGCGCGCGCAGCGCCAAAGGCACGATAACTGGCATTGGATTTAGGCGCAGTGGCCAGATAGATGACCAGTTCGGCCACTGCAAGGTCCCCTTCGGGACTGCCAAGCCTTTCATAGGATTGCCATGCCGATAGCGCGATCGTCAGCGCTTGCGGATCCGCCAGACCTATATCCTCACTCGCAAAGCGCGTCAGACGTCGCAGAATATAGCGCGGATCTTCACCGCCTTGTAACATACGCGCAAACCAATATAGAGCCGCATCACAATCCGACCCGCGTAATGATTTATGCAGGGCACTGATTAAATTATAGTGGCTGTCCTGCCCCTTGTCATACAGGGGGCGACGACGTTGCACAAAACGCGCCAGAGCATCGACATCCATCGGCGCCGCATTCTTGAGGGCCAGCAGTTCTTCGGCCATCACCAATGCATAACGCCCGTCGCCATCCGCCATGGCGCATAGGCTTTGCCGCGCTTCCGCTGTTAACGGTAAACGCGCGTTCATCAGTATTTCAGCACGTACCAATAATGTTTCTATTGCAACATCATCCAGCCGTTTTAGAACCATGACCTGACAGCGGGATAACAACGCACCGTTCAGTTCAAAAGACGGATTTTCTGTGGTTGCACCGACCAACGTCACCGTGCCGTCTTCGACATAGGGCAACAACACATCCTGCTGCGCGCGATTAAAGCGATGAATTTCATCGACGAATAACAGCGTTCCCTGCCCTTGCATATGACGTTCAGAAGCCGCTTCGAAAATTTTACGCAAATCGGCAACGCCGGATGCCACAGCCGATACGGGTTCAAAATACAGATTGACCGCCTGCGCCAAAAGGCGTGCTGTTGTCGTCTTACCACAACCGGGCGGCCCCCAAAGGATCATGGATGCCAACCGGCCCGATGCCAGCATGCGCCCAATCGGCGCGTCCGGCGTCAACAGATGATCCTGTCCCACAATATCGGACACAATGTGCGGGCGCAGGCGCTCCGCCAACGGCGCTTTAACCGGTGTAGAAAATAACGAAGGCCCGGATCCGCGCACCACCTAACCACCCACCAAAAGCGTCACGGTGTTATCACCGCGACGGATAGTCACGCGCCAGCTCTGGCCAGCCGCCGGTGGTGTTTTCAGAACCTTAACAACATCTTCAACCAATGGCGTCTTGACGTTATTAACCGCCAGAATGACATCACCAACTTGAACACCGATATTGGCTGCAATGCCGTTCTGCTTCATTTCCACCACAACAACGCCATTGTCAGCGGCATGCAAACCACGCGCCTCCACGACCGCAGGAGAAAGATTTTCAATTGTAACGCCTTCCAAAGGATTGCGCCCTGAAACATGCGTCGTATTTCTGGGTGGAACCTCAGGCGGCGCAATCAACGGCACAGCAACTGTTACCTTCTGCCCTTTGCGTAACAGGCCGAATTCGGTTGTCTGCCCCACCGATAGCGTTGCCAAGCGATAATGCAGAGCTTCGGGATCTTCAACCTCACGCCCGCCAACGGATTGAATAACATCCCCCACCTGCACACCCGACTTTACCGCAGGACTTTCAGGCAGTAATTTATTCACCAGCACGCCGGAAGGTTGCATCATGCCAAGCGTGGCCGCCAGATCTTGCGTCACGGCCTGCCCATCCACCCCGATCCATGGCCGGATGATGGTTTTCTTCCCGCCTTCAACCGCATTCAGGACAACGCGCACCACATTCGACGGCACGGCAAAACCGATGCCCATATTGCCGCCGTCCCGCGAATAGATCGCCGTGTTGATGCCAACCAAGTGTCCGTCCATGGTCACCAACGCACCACCTGAGTTGCCGGGATTAATGGCTGCATCCGTTTGAATAAAATAATCAAGGTCACTCGACCCCACAGCGCCATGCGTCATGGCCGAGATAATACCGCTCGTCACCGTCTGACCGACACCGAATGGATTACCGATGGCCAGCACAAGATCGCCCACTTCGGCATCATCCGAGTCACGTAATTGCAGGAAGGGCAGTTTTTCGCCTTTGGCGTCAATCCGTAGAACAGCCAGGTCCGCATGCTCATCCGCGAGCACGACGGAGGCGTCATATTCACGGCGATCCGACAAGACAACGCGTATTTGCTCAGCGCCACGTATGACGTGGTTACTGGTAACAATCAGGCCATCCGCCCGCACCAGAACGCCGGAACCAAGAGAGCTCTCCAGCCTTTGCCGCGTCATACCGGGCGGCGTGGCCCCTTCAAAGAATTGGCGAAAAAAAGGATCTGCAAACAGGGGCGATACGCGTTGTTCGACCACGCGCTGGGTATAGATATTCACGACCGCAGGTGTCACCTGCTTCACAAGCGGAGCGAAACTCAGCGTAATCTGGTTCCGCGAGGCAGGAACAGCCTCAGCCGCCCACAATGACGCAGGTAGCAATAACAACAGGCAGGCAATGATGATAAAGCGCTTCATCCACCCTCCGTAAAACCCGTAAGATAACACTTACCTTGTTTTACAATCTGGCAGACATTTTTGTAAAGCCGTACGGCATTCGCCGCTGGCGCCGAAAATACCGCTGGTTGAGCCGCTGACAGGCCCGTTCTGCGCTGGTTCTGTTTCCATACAACGCGCGTAATCGTCATTACAGGCGCGCATGCATTGCTCGCGGTCATTTTCAACGACCGCAACACGTCCGTCTTTGTCGATATAGGTGACAGGTTGAGGTTTGCCAGATACGCACCCGGCTAGTGCGCCGCATCCCAGCATCCCCACGACAGTGATCATGAGGATGTGGTTGCGCATATCTTAGCCCTCGGCGCTTGCTTCAGCCGACTTGACAGGCTGACGTTCGCGATCCTTGCGGCCGCGGGCGTCGGCGTCACGGTCCATCAGCTCGATCATCGCCATCGGAGCGGCGTCGCCGTAGCGGAAACCAGCCTTGAAAACGCGGGTGTAACCACCGGCACGCTTTTCATAGCGCTTGGCCAAGCCATCAAACAGCTTGCGAACCGCAGTTTCATCACGCAGTTCAGCCATGGCGGCGCGACGGTTGGCCAAGCCACCCTTCTTACCCAACGTAATAAGACGTTCGACAACCGGGCGCAATTCCTTCGCCTTCGGCAGGGTTGTTTTGATCTGTTCGTTTTCGATCAGGGCCACGCACATATTCGCGAACATCGCACGGCGATGACTGGCGGTGACGCCCAACTTACGATTTCCATTACCATGACGCATGGTTCACTCCTCTTGGGCTTGGCCCGTCTCTTGGCTCTGTGATGCTACCCACCCTGGGTGCTCTTGCAGAAACCGGTTGTTTAATCCGCCGACCTGAGGATGTCCTACAGCAACGGCGGGCCTGCACTTTCATAACTTATAAGCTCAAAACGGCTCTTCCAGACGCTTGGCCAAATCTTCAATGTTTTCCGGCGGCCAGTTCGGGATTTGCATGCCAAGGGCCAGACCCATTTGAGTCAGGACTTCCTTGATTTCGTTCAAGCTCTTGCGGCCAAAGTTCGGCGTGCGCAGCATTTCGCCTTCGGTCTTTTGAACCAGATCGCCGATGTAAACGATGTTGTCGTTCTTCAGGCAGTTGGCCGAACGAACCGACAATTCCAGTTCATCAACCTTACGCAGCAGATTGCGGTTGAACGGCAATTCGCTGGCCTGTTCTTGAGCCGCGGCAACGCGCGGTTCTTCGAAGTTGATGAACAGTTGGAACTGATCCTGCAGGATGCGCGCGGCAATGGCGATTGCGTCTTCCGGCGATACGGAGCCGTCGGTTTCAACCGTCAGCGACAGCTTGTCATAGTCGGTGACCTGACCCACGCGGCTGTTTTCAACCTTGTAGGCAACCTTGTTCACCGGACTGAACAGCGCGTCGATCGGCAGCAGACCGATGGGCGTATCTTCCTTACGCAGCGCGGCGGCGGGAATGTAACCACGGCCGGTTTCAACGGTCATTTCCATCGACAATTGCGCGCCGTTATCCAACGTGCAGATGATCAGGTCAGGGTTCATAACTTCGACGTCGGAACCGCATTCAATCTGACCAGCGGTAACGGTACCGGGCCCCGTTGCGCGCAACCGAACCTTCTTCGGGCCTTCGTTGTGCATACGGAGCGCGAGGCCCTTGATGTTCAGGATGATGTCCGTGACGTCTTCGCGCACACCCGGGATCGATGAGAATTCATGCAGAACACCTTCGACCTGGATCGATGTAACAGCGGCCCCCTGCAGGGATGACAGCAACACGCGACGTAGCGCGTTGCCGAGTGTCATGCCGAAGCCGCGTTCCAGCGGTTCAGCGACCATGGTCGCCACATTGCGATTATTTTCGGAAACATGGGTTTGCTTGGTCGGCTGAATGAGCGACTTCCAGTTTTTTTGCAACACGGTTTGACCTCTCTGGTTCGAAAACTAATTCTGTGTGGTTGCCTGACGATTAAACGCGGCGGCGCTTCGGCGGACGGCAGCCATTGTGCGGGATCGGCGTCACATCACGGATCGACGTGATGGAGAAACCAACAGCCTGCAAAGCGCGCAAGGCTGATTCACGGCCAGCACCCGGCCCCTTGACTTCTACTTCCAACGAACGAACACCATGTTCCAGCGCCTTGCGGCCCGCATCTTCGGCGGCCATCTGCGCGGCGTACGGGGTCGACTTACGCGAACCCTTGAAACCCATCAGACCGGCGGATGACCACACGATGGTGTTGCCCTGCGCATCGGCGATGGTGATGATCGTGTTGTTGAAGCTGGCATTCACATGCGCGATGCCGTTCACGATATTCTTGCGTTCGCGACGACGACGGACGGTCGAGCCGGACTTAGATTCAGTTTTGTCTTTTTTAGCAGCGGTAGCCATTGTTCATTATTCCGTTCAATTATTTCTTGGTCGCAATCTTCTTGCCGGCAATCGGCTTCGCCTTACCCTTACGCGTGCGCGCATTGGTGTGCGTACGCTGACCGCGCACGGGCAGACCCTTGCGGTGACGCAGACCGCGGTAGCAGCCCAGGTCCATCAGACGCTTGATGTTCATCGCAACTTCGCGACGCAGGTCACCTTCGACCTTATAGTGCTTGTCGATGTCTTCGCGGATGCGCAGGATTTCAGCTTCGGAAAGCTGGTTGACGCGCTTGGCCGGATCAATACCGACGCGTGCGCAAATTTCCAGGGCGTTGGTCGGGCCAATGCCGTAGATGTAGCGCAAAGCGATGTGAAGAGGTTTTCCTGTCGGAATATTGACGCCAGCTATACGAGCCACTTTAGTTATCTCCGTTGTTCAACCCGTCGCCAAAAAACAAAACCACCGTGTGGGCGTCCCTATGACGCACCAGCAACCCTGTTACAGAGGCGCAAAAATGGGTACAGTCCCGACATTCGGGACCGAGGAGCGGGATTATAGTGATTAAGACTCGCGAGTCAAGCACTAGAAAGCAATGCAAAATAAGGTATTTTCACATTACTTTACAGCATCTTAGGCCGCTCTAGACCCGCTCTATTCTGCGCGCTTGGCGGCAGGACCTGCTTCTGAAACAGACATTTTATAGGGCAGAATTATTGTAAAATTGGTGCCTTTATAAATCTCTGAGGCAACACTGATTTGCCCGCCTAACAATGACACTTCACGCTGCACAGCTTCCAAGCCAACGCCACGGCCGGAAATATCCGTCACATTGTCGCGTGTAGAAAATCCCCACGAGAAAATGCGCTGCAAGACCGTCACGTCATCCTCATTATGCCATGTGCCATGAGGATCTTTTTCTCCTAGCTTCGCCCGAATGCGCGCGGGATCAATACCGTTGCCGTCATCGCTGACAACAATTTTCAATTGCTCTCCGCCCGAAGCCGTTTGAAGCACCTCAGTGGAAATGGTCACCAGCCCTAACGGCTCCTTGCCGCGCGCCATGCGGGTGATGGGCGCCTCGATCCCGTGGTCGATAATGTTTCTGCACAAATGCGTAAAGGTAAAGAACATGTTGCGCAGCGTCTCCATCAACACTGGCGGATTATCGCCGGTGAATTTGATGGGCTTCATCTGCTTGCCCATGATGGTCGCCAGATCTTGCAGCTCACGCTCAAACACACGGAAACAATCACGAATGGGAACAGCGGCGATGACGCGCAGATATTCCTGCACAACATCGTTCGGTGCCCTCATTTCCTGCAAGCGCACAGCAAAAGCATAGATGGCGCTATCCGCAATTTCACGCATGTCACCGCGACGTTCATAGTCATGGCCGACGATTTCATTGACCTGATCAATGACCGCCTTCAGCTGGCTCTGGATTTGCAGGCGCCCCTGCTCCAGCACCATCACAAACTGAACATCGCTTTCAATCTGCGTGCTGCGCAGATCAGATTCCAGCTTATGAATCGTGGTCGAAAGATCCAGCAGATAATAATGCTTCACAGCCGCCTTCAAGGTGTGCAGCAAGCGCAAAATCGGGGCGCCCTCATCACGCTTGGTGACCTGTTCTGCATCTGTCAAAAACGTACGTATATGCGTGATTGTCGCGAGAAATTGATTACGCTCACGGAAAATGCGCGTGATCATGGCCGCATAGTTTTGTTGCTGCAGCGTCCTTTGTTGTGCCTCATGCTCTTCTGTCTGATCGGTCGCGATCACTTCAATGTACGTGAGCGCACCCTCACTATTTCGTATCGCACTATAATCCAAAGCAACTATACGGCCACCCGTATGCGGGTAGCGCTGCGGCAGAAACTTCACGACATCGTCGAAGCCGAGCGCATGGTTTGGCATAAACAGAATATCAAGCCAGTCCTTGAAATCGCCCAGCTCTTCGGCAGGCACCCTTAGAACATCGCTTATTACTTTGCCGGACGGCGCGCATTCCAACAACTCGACACAGGCGCGCGAGAACACATCGCCACACACACCGTTTTTGTCGAACGAGAAGAAGCCCTGCTTTAGGCTATCAACCAGAACGCGCGTCAATTGCGCGTGGTTTTCAACCTCACCATGCATACGGAGGTTGAAATAATACATGCCAGCGATACCGGCAGCGGCCGCAATAACAATGACCAAATAGGCCAGCACATTTGTCATGGGGTGCAGGCCAAACACCGGCAGACCCAAACCGATCAGCAAGCAAATCGTGATCAGCATCATCCCGGCCAAAGAGGTATGAAGCGCATACAAATCGCTTTTACCCATAGCGGAAGCTGCGGGGTTAACCTCAGCCTGCTCCTGCGGGGCGGTATCTGGCGTAGACTGTGACATGACCATCCGGGGCGGCCTAGCTCCGCAACGCGTCGTGCAGGGCCACATAAATCTGAAACAGCTGGCCGTTAATGTGGAACGGCACGATCATATATTTGCCGCGATGAAATTGACTGACGAAATGCCCTTTGCCGGTCACAACGCTGGGAATGCCCAGCTTGATCTGATACCCACGCGCGCCCATATCGCGCTTCACCTGGCCGAAAACCATGTTGGTCATTTCACCAACAGCGTCAACCGCCATTTCATGCGTGATGGTAACAGCTTTGCCGACGACCTGCGGCAGAAGGCTGCGCACCGTTTCATAGCCCATGCACATGGTCATGGTGCCTTCCAGTTGCGACTGAACGATTGCAATCACGCCAGACACGTCACCGACCAACGATACCATGCCGTCGCCGATTTCATAAGGTCCCGGCACCACGTCGACCATAAAGGTTTCGTGCATCACCTTACATACGGCCTGCGAAATTTCGCGCGCCAGCGTTTCATTAAGTGCGAATGGCTGTCCTGACATGCTACTAACCCGTGGCGCTATGGTTGTTATGTGTGGCTATGGATCAACGCATCGCCTGCGCCGCTTGCTTCTTGCGCTTGATCCATTCGTAAATTTCACCCAGCTTCTTGCTGAGGTCCGGCGGAGAAACCGGCTTGATGATGTATGAAGTGGCTCCTGCCTTGATGGCCTTCATAATATTCTGCTGTTCCGACTCGGCGGTCAGCATCACAAAGGCGGTCGCCGCATATTCAGGCTTGGCGCGGAAGAAACTGAGCACTTCCAAACCGGAAATCGTCGGCATGTTCCAGTCCAGAAAGACAACGTCATAGGGTTGGTTGACTTCGTGCGCCTTTTGCACCAGGTCAATCGCCTCGTTGCCGTCCGCTGCCGTTTGCACATTCAAAATTTTGGCATCCTGGAGCGTATTGCGTACAAATTGGCGGATCAGAAAATGATCGTCTGCCACCAGGACTTTCAGGTCTGACATCTGAGCTGTCACGGTATCTTCTCCCCGAATGGAAAGGCTGCGAAAGGCTTGATGATTCAAACCCGTGGGCTGGAGCGAATGCGAAACTGACTTCGTGATACTGCACAAAAAAGATTGCCGCATGGTTAAACAGTTACCACGAACTGCTTAGCCAATAGGTTAGGCGAATATTAACCTTGTTTTTTATTAAGTTCCAGACCGTTTATTCTGGCTGATTAGGCTGATTTTACAAGGCGCAGCAGTTCCGCCTGTACCTGGTTGATTTCGGCCATGCCGTCTATTGCCTGCAACATCCCCTTCTTTTCGTAATAGGGGAGAATCGGTGCGGTCTGCTCCTGAAACGCCTTCAGGCGTGTTTTCATGGTTTCCGCATTGTCATCTGGGCGGCGCACAAAATCCGTGCTGCCACATGCGTCGCAAACCCCGGCGACCTTGGTTGGCTTGAATTTATCGTGATACCCTGCCCCGCATTTGGCACAGGTAAAGCGGCCGGAAACACGTTCAATTAACGCCTCATCGTTCACTTTAAGATGAATAACGGCGTTCAACCCCTTGTTAAGACGGGTCAACATGTCATCCAAGGCTTCAGCCTGCGGTATAGTGCGGGGGAAACCGTCGAGAATGAATCCCTTGGCACAGTCTGGCTGAACAATCCGGTTTTCGATCAGGTTGACCATCAAATGGTCAGGGACCAATTGCCCGGAATCAATAATAGCCTTCGCCTTTAGGCCAATCGGGTCACCATTCTTGATGGCCGCACGCAACATGTCACCGGTTGATATCTGCACCATGCCCAGCTTTTCTTCGAGCATACGCGCTTGTGTTCCCTTACCGGCTCCCGGCGGCCCGAGCAGAATGATATTCATTGGGTCTCCCTTAAGGCTGATAACAACACAATAACCGGACGTAATTGACGAAACGCTAACTTACTTGGTACGCAGCTTCGCTTTTTTGATCAGGCCTTCATATTGATGTGCAATCAGGTGCGACTGAACACGCGAGATGGTGTCAATCGTCACACTGACAACGATCAGCAACGACGTGCCGCCCAGATAGAACGGGATGGCGCCCTTGCTCATCAAAAATTCCGGCAGCAAGCAGACAACGGCCAGATAGGCCGAGCCGAGCACGGTCAGGCGCGTCAGCACATAATCGAAATAATCCGATGTACTTTTGCCGGGACGAATGCCGGGGATGAATCCGCCATGCTTCTTCAAATTATCGGCGGTTTCTTCCGGGTTAAACACAACCGCTGTGTAGAAGAACGCAAAAAAGATAATCAGGGCCGCATAAAGCACCATAAACAGAGGCTTGCCATGGCCCAACTCGGCAATCAGGTCAGATACCCATCCGCCTTTTTGCTGTACGTCTGTAAAGCTGGCCAATGTCAGCGGGAACAGCAGCAACGAGCTGGCGAAAATCGGCGGGATAACGCCCGAGGTGTTGATTTTCAGCGGCATGTGCGATGCTTCACCGCCATACATGCGATTACCCACTTGACGCTTTGGATACTGCACCAGAATACGACGCTGCGCACGTTCACAGAAGACGCAGAGCGCCAAAACACCAAACACCAGAACGAGGATCAGCAGAATAAACCAGGTCGACAAAGCGCCCGTGCGACCGAGTTCAAGAGTCTGCGCCATGGCGTTCGGCAGATTGGCAACGATGCCCGAGTAAATAATCAACGATGTGCCATTGCCAATAC
Source organism: Alphaproteobacteria bacterium (assembly GCA_019233975.1). Lineage (GTDB taxonomy): Bacteria > Pseudomonadota > Alphaproteobacteria > UBA9219 > UBA9219 > JAFALY01. Next base: position 73,466 of record JAFALY010000033.1, read on the forward strand.
CGCGCGCGGTGATTTGTTCACCCAGCCACATCAGGAACAACGTGCCGCCCGTCAATGTGGCAACCGTGCTGATGCGGAAGAAAAAGCCCGGCGCCACAACCGCGCCGCCGCCCATCATGTTTTCAAGACCGACAGCCAACGCGTAAGATTGCACAACCGCAAACGCAACGGTCAGATAACGTGAATATTGGTTCAGCTTGGCACGACCGGTATCGCCTTCCTTCTTCAGCGCTTCGAACTGCGGCAAAATCGCCGACAGCAATTGCACGATGATGGAGGCAGTAATGTACGGCATAACGCTGAGCGCAAACAGGGTCATACGCTTCAAGGCGCCGCCCGAGAACATGTCGAACATGCCCAGAATACCGCCGCCATGCTGTTTGAAAATCTGGCCGAGCGCGACAGGATCAACCCCCGGCAGCGGAATGTAGGTACCAATGCGATAGACGATAAGCGCAAGGAAGGTGAACCAGATGCGGCTTTTCAGCTCGGTTGCCTTGGCGAAGGCTGACATTGAGAGGCCAGAGGCAAGCGCGTCGTTTGTAGATGCCATTTCAGAGAACCGTTAAGGAAAAGTAGACAGACCTAAAGGATATAGGGCCTGCCGCTGATCAAAACAAGCAATAGATGTCTAAAATTAATTGATATCTATAGTTTTTTGCACAGCAACAAAATGCATGCTGGGCCTTCGCGTCTAACAACCCATAGCATTGCTTGCAATACTTCCCTGTGGTTATAATCCGTGCGTATTGACATATGTGGAGATTATTATGACAAGCAATGTTCAAAACAATAGTGGTCAAGAAAATGGAACCGCTGAAGAATGGGCCAACTACTATAAGGGTGGAACATCGGAGCGCCCCAAAGGTCAAATAGTAGACTGGGCTGCATACCTGAGAGCCATCTTTGGCGGCGGCTAATAGATTTCAATTCATTGACTGACTTAGCGATAGGCAAAACAAAAAAGCTGCAGATTTCTCTGCAGCTTTTTAAACTTCATAGCCTATAGACTTAAGCCGCAGCCTTTTCCTTGGCCGGGGTCGTCACGGTGACCTTGCCACCCGCCTTTTCAACGGCAGCGATGGCTGACTTGGAGGCACCGGCAACCGTCAGCTCAACCTTGGCTTTCAGTTCGCCCTTGCCCAGCAGGCGGACGCCGTCGCGCGACTTGGCGACCACACCGGCCTGAACCAGCGTTTCGTCCGTGATCGGCTTCTTGGCGTCAATGCGGCCCGCGTCAATCGCTTGCTGCAAACGACCAAGATTCAATTCGGCATATTCCTTGGCGAAAATGTTGTTAAAGCCGCGCTTTGGCATACGGCGATGCAAGGGCATCTGGCCGCCTTCAAAACCGCGGATCGAAACACCCGTGCGGGCCTTCTGACCCTTCACACCGCGACCGCTGGTCTTACCCTTACCAGAGCCGATACCACGACCAACCGTCATGCGCTTTTTACGGGCACCCGGATTATCACGCAGATCATTCAACTTCATTGTTCTGTTCCTTCTATCAGCCCGCCGTATAAACCGCAGGCGTGTCAGTTAGGCCTTTTTCGTGGCCTTCTTGGTTTCTTCTTCAACGCGCACCAGATGCTTCACGCGGGTGATCATACCGCGCACGGAAGGTGTATCTTCCAAAACGCGGCTGCTGTTCACGCGACCAAGGCCGAGGCCCGTCAACGTTTCACGCACGCCGGGCTTTTGGCCCGTGATGCTGCCCGTTTGAAAAACGGTGATGGTTTTCTTTGCAGACATGGATAAACCCCTTTTTACGCGTCCTTGGCATCGGCGTGTTCGCCGGCCTTCTTGCCCAGAATATCGCTGACTTTCTTGCCGCGACGCATGGCAACCGAGCGCGGGCTGGCCACCTGGTCGAGTGCGGCGAAAGTCGCCTTGATCATGTTGTGCGGATTGGACGAACCGACCGACTTCGCAACAACGTCATGAATGCCGAGCGCTTCAAATACCGCACGCATCGGACCGCCGGCGATGATACCGGTACCAGCCGGGGCTGCGCGCAGCACAACCTTGCCAGCGCCGTAACGGCCACGCACGTCGTGGTGCAATGTACGGCCTTCGCGCAACGGCACGCGGCGCATGCGACGCTTGGCTGCGTCTGTTGCCTTGCGGATCGCGTCCGGAACTTCGCGCGCCTTGCCGGTGCCGAGGCCAACGCGGCCCTTACCGTCACCAACAATCACGACCGCCGCCATAGCGAAGCGCTTACCGCCCTTCACAACCTTGGCCACACGGTTGATACCGACCAACTTTTCAATCAGTTCGGAACCGTCGCGTTGATCTTCGGTTTCGTCCTTTTTTGCTCTTTCAGGCTTCGCCATTATCGCTTCCCCTTGGAAATCACGAGTTAGAATGAAAGGCCGGCTTCACGCGCGGCTTCGGCCAGTTCCTTAACACGGCCATGATACAGGTAACCGCCGCGGTCAAAGACAACTTCCTTGATCCCGGCCTTGATCGCGCGTTCGGCAACCAACTGGCCAATCTTCTTGGCGGCAGATTTATCGGCACCGGTCTTGAGCGCGTCACGCAGCTCTTTTTCCAGCGACGAAGCCGCGACCAAAGTCTTGCCGGCCGTGTCGTCGATGATTTGCGCAGAAATGTTCTTGCCCGAGCGGTAAACGGACAGACGCAGGCGGCCATGGGCCTTCTGGCTGATCTGATAGCGATTACGCTTCGCGCGGCGTTGATGCAGTTCTTTTGGCGATAGCATGTTAGTTCACCCTTATTTCTTCTTACCTTCTTTACGGCGAATGCGTTCGCCTTCGTATTTAATACCCTTGCCCTTATAGGGTTCCGGCTTCTTCATACCGCGGATTTCGGCGGCCACCTGGCCGACGCGCTGCTTTTCGTTGCCGGTGATCGTCACGACGGTCTGCTTGTCGACCTTCATGCTGATCCCTTCGGGGATCGGGTACTTGATTTCATGGCTGAAGCCCAGTTGCAGGACCAGGTCCTTGCCAGCGATGGCTGCACGGAAACCGACGCCTTCGATTTCAAGAACGATCTTGAAGCCTTCGGTCACGCCCTGCACCATGTTTTTGATATTATTGCGGGTGGTGCCCCACAGGACGCGCGCGCGGTTTGTGTCGTGGCGCATCGCGACCGCGACCTTGCTGTCGGCAACCTGAACTTCGACTTCGTCAGGAATGGCGAGCGACAAAGTGCCGTTCTTACCCTTGACGGCGATCTGGTCGCCCTTGATTTCGGCGCTCACGCCTTGCGGCAAGGCTACCGGATATTTACCAACACGAGACATGGCTCACTTCCCCTTCAACCTCTTAGAATACGCGGCACAAAATTTCGCCGCCGACATGCTGCGCACGCGCTTCGTTGTCCGATAGGACACCACGCGGCGTGGACAGAATGGAAACACCCAGACCGTTGAACACGCGGCCCAAATCCTTGATGCCGGCATACACGCGGCGACCCGGGGTCGACACACGTTCAATCTTGCGGATAGCACCCTGACCTTCGTGGTACTTCAGCTCAATTTCCAGCGTAGCTTGCGCGCCGCCCTGTTGCACTTCGACATAGCCGCGGATGTAGCCTTCGCGCTGAAGCGCGTCGAGCACGTTCTTGCGCAGCTTTGATGACGGGCATGTGACAACCGCCATGCTGGCCATCTGGCCATTGCGGATGCGTGTCAACATATCACCCAATGTATCTGTTACGGACATGAACGCCCCTCCTTACCAACTCGACTTAACAACGCCGGGGATCTGGCCAGCCGAGGCCAGGTCACGCAGCTTAATACGGCACAGCTTGAACTTGCGATAAACGCCACGCGGACGGCCGGTCAGTTCGCAACGGTTGTGCTGACGGTTCTTCGCGGAATTACGCGGCAGCTTGGCGAGCGTCATCACCGCCGAGAAACGGTCTTCCATGGACGTTTCCTTGTCCATGATAACCTTCTTCAGGTTGGTACGCTTCGCGTCGTATTGCTTGGCCATACGCTTGCGGCGCTTTTCTTTTTCGATCATGCAGGTTTTTGCCATGCTATCCTCTCTCGCCTTTCTCAGGACTGGAACGGCATGTCAAAGCAACGCAGCAATTCGCGCGCTTCATCATCCGTTTTCGCGGTGGTGCAGATAACGATATCCATACCGCGGATTTCGTCGATCTTGTCGTAATCAATTTCCGGGAACACGATCTGTTCCTTCAGGCCCAGCGCATAATTGCCGTTGCCGTCAAAGCTCTTGGCCGATACGCCACGGAAGTCGCGGACGCGCGGCAGCGCGATCGTGACCAGGCGGTCCAGGAATTCATACATGCGTTCGCGACGCAGCGTGACTTTGCAGCCGATGCCGAGGCCTCCGCGCAGCTTAAAGGTCGCGATGGCCTTACGAGCACGTGTGATGACGGGCTTCTGACCTGTAATCAACGCCAATTCTTCGGCGGCGTTCTTGGTCTTCTTGCTGTCATTGACGGCTTCACCGACGCCCATATTCACGACAATCTTGTCGAGGCGCGGCACCATCATGCCATTCGTGTAGCCGAACTTCTTTGTCAGTTCGGAACGCACCACTTCCTGATAATGCTTTTGCAGGCGGGGCGTGTATCTGTCCTTATTCGCTGCGACCATGGTTCAATCCTCAATCAATCACTTCGCCGGAACGGCGCGCAACGCGCACCTTGCGGTCTTTTTCAATCTTGTAGCCGACGCGGGTGGCCTTGTTGCCCTTCGGGTCGACATGCGCAACGTTCGACGCATGAATAGCTGCTTCGCGACGGACGATGCCGCCCTGCGGATTCGCCTGCGACGGACGCGTGTGGCGGGCCACCATGTTGACGCCAGAGACAACAACGCGGTTTTCGCTCGGCAACACGGCTTTCACTTCACCGATCTTGCCCTTGTCCTTGCCAGCCAAAACAATGACGCGGTCTTTCTTTTTGATCTTCATCTTAGCACTCATCACAACACCTCTTCGGCCAACGAGATAATCTTCATGAAGCCGAGGTTACGCAGTTCACGGGTCACCGGTCCAAAGATACGGGTACCAATCGGTTCCTTATCCTTGTTGATCAGAACGGCCGCGTTGCGGTCGAAGCGGATCAACGTGCCGTCGGCACGGCGCAGCGCGAACTTCTGGCGGACGATAACCGCCTTGTGCACGTCGCCCTTTTTCACACGGCCGCGCGGAATAGCTTCTCTGATCGACACGACAATGACGTCGCCGATCGAAGCAACTTTACGCTTCGAACCACCAAGAACCTTGATGCAGGCAACGGCTTTGGCGCCGCTGTTGTCCGCTACATCAAGTACTGTTTCCATCTGGATCATGACACAAACCCTGTTGTCTTAATCTTGTTACTTAGTCGCCGACTTTTTGGCGGTCTTTGTTTTCGTTTCGACTGCGGCGTCAACCAGCGTCCAGCGCTTGCGCTTGCTGATCGGGCTGCATTCGATGATCTGCACCACGTCGCCGATTTTGCGGCTGTTGGTTTCGTCATGCGCGGCATACTTCTTCGATTTACGAATGTACTTCTTGTAAATCGGATGCATAACGCGACGTTCGACCAACACGGTGATGGTCTTGTCACCCTTATCACTTACTACGGTTCCTTGCAGCACACGACGCGGCATAGTCTTTCCCCTTTACTTCCCAGCTTTGCGTTGACGATCACCGGCAACGGTCATGATCTTTGCAATTTCCTTGCGGACTTTGCGGACCTGGGCCGTGTTCGCCAACTGACCCGTAGCCTTCTGAAAGCGCAGGTTGAACTTTTCCTTACGCAGTTCCGACAAACGGGTTTCCAATTCCTTATCCGTTTTGGCCCGGATATCTGAGGCCTTGACTGTATTCTTTGCCATATTTCCTACTCCTTATGCCGCCAAACGCTGCACAAACTTGGTCTTGATCGGCAGCTTGGCCGCAGCCAGCTGGAACGCTTCTTTGGCAACCGCCAACGGCACGCCGTCCATTTCGAACATCACGCGACCAGGATGCACGCGGCATGCCCAGAATTCGGGGGCACCCTTACCGGAACCCATGCGGACTTCGGCAGGCTTGCGCGACACCGGAACGTCCGGGAAGATCAGGATCCAAAGACGGCCCTGACGCTTCATGGCGCGGGTGATGGCGCGACGTGCGGCTTCGATCTGGCGCGCGGTGACGCGTTCCGGTTCCAAAGCCTTCAGGCCATAAGCGCCGTAGCTCAGGCGAGTGCCACCCTTGGCGGCGCCGTGAATGCGGCCCTTGTGGGCTTTGCGGTACTTGGTGCGTTTTGGCTGCAACATGTTACGTTCTCTCTATTCCTAACTTACGAGCGTTGCGGCTGGGCTTCACCGGCGCGCTTGTCCTGCGCCATCGGATCGTGCTCCAGAATTTCGCCACGGAAAATCCAAACCTTGACGCCGCAGGTGCCCATGGTGGTGAAAGCGGTCGACGTGCCGTAATCAACATCGGCGCGCAGCGTGTGCAACGGCACACGGCCTTCGCGGTACCATTCCATGCGGGCGATTTCAGCGCCACCCAGACGGCCGCTGCAGTTGATACGAATGCCGAGGGCACCCGCACGCAGAGCCGACTGAACCGCGCGCTTCATCGCGCGACGGAAAGCAATACGACGTTCCAGCTGATCGGCAATACCGGCGGCAACCAACTTGGCGTCGATGTCCGGTTTGCGGATTTCGACGATGTTCAAGCTGACTTCCGCGTTGGTCATCTTGCTGATGTCACCGCGCAACTTTTCGATATCGGCACCTTTTTTGCCGATGATCACACCCGGACGGGCCGAGTGAATGACGATGCGGGCCTTACCAGCCGGACGTTCGATGACAATCTTCGAAACACTTGCAACCTTGCCGATCTTTTCTTCCAGATACTGGCGGATGCGGAAATCTTCGTGCAAGAAGCTGCCGTAATCCTTGCGGGCGAACCAGCGGCTGTCCCACGTACGGTTGATACCCAGGCGCATGCCAATTGGATTGACTTTCTGACCCATATTACGCTCCCGCCCCTGCAGTTACCTTCTTCGAGAAGCCCTTAGCGCGCTTCTTCGTCAACTTCTTCGCGTCGCCTTCTTCACGTTGCTTGACAACGATGGTCAGGTTGCTGAACGGCTTTTCGATACCGGCGCTGCGGCCACGACCACGGGTATGGAAACGCTTCATCACAAAGCTGCGGCCAACCCAGGCTTCGGCGACGTAAAGACGGTCAACGTCCAGGCCATGATTGTTTTCGGCGTTAGCAACGGCAGCCTGCAGAACCTTTTTGACTTCCTGTGCAACGCGACGCTTTTCAAAGCGCAGCTGCGTCAGAGCCGAAGAAGCCGACTTGCCACGGATGCTGGCAGCGACCAGGTTGAGCTTGCGGGCGCTGGAGCGGACGGCGCGGGCCTTGGCCAAAGCACCATTCTCTTCACGCAATTTGTCTTTCAACATCACCATGATGCTTTCCCCCTTACTTCTCGGCCTTCTTGTCGGTGGCGCTGTGCGCCTTGAAGGTGCGCGTAGGCGCAAATTCACCGAACTTGTGACCGATCATGTTTTCCGTAACCGACACCGGCAGGAACTTGTTACCGTTGTACACGCCAAACGTCAGACCGACGAATTGCGGCAAGATGGTCGAACGGCGCGACCAGATCTTGATGATCTCGTTACGGCCTGAGCCACGTGCCTTCTCCGCTTTCTTCAGCAGATAGCTGTCAACGAAGGGGCCTTTCCAAACTGAACGTGCCACGTTTCTTCTCCCTACCTATTATGCCGCCTGGCTATCGCGACGCTTGTTAGCGCGGCGGATAATCCAGCGATCAGTACGCTTGTTATTACGAGTCTTGTTACCCTTGGTACCCTTGCCCCACGGCGAGACCGGATGACGGCCGCCTGAGCTCTTACCTTCACCACCACCATGCGGATGATCGACGGGGTTCATGACAACGCCACGAACCGACGGGCGAACGCCCTTCCAACGGTTACGACCAGCCTTACCAAGCTGTTCGTTCATATGGTCGGCATTCGAGACAGAACCAACGGTTGCCATGCAATCTTGCGGAACCGTGCGCAATTCGCCGGAGTTCAGCTTAACCTGCACAACACCTGAGTCACGACCGACGATCTGGACATAAGAACCAGCCGAACGGGCCAACTGACCACCCTTGCCGGGCTTCATTTCCACATTGTGGACGATCGTGCCGACCGGAATGTTCTTCAGGTACATGGCATTACCGGGCTTCACGTCAACCTTGGCGCCAGCCACAACCACGTCACCTTTTTGCAGGCGCTGCGGCGCCAGAATGTAGGCTTGCTGACCGTCCTTATAGGTGACGAGCGCGATAAAAGCCGTACGATTGGGATCATATTCCAGACGTTCGACAACCGCTTCGACATTAAACTTGCGACGCTTGAAGTCGATCAAACGATAACGCTTGGCATGACCGCCGCCGATATGACGGGTGGTGATGCGACCCTTGTTATTGCGGCCACCGGTCTTCTTCAGACCTTCGGTCAGATTCTTGACAGGCTTACCCTTCCACAATTCGGAACGGTCCACCTTCACAACCTGGCGGAGGCCGGGGGTTACAGGGCTGTAGGTTTTAAGTGCCATGGTCTACCTCAACTCACAAGCCAGTCGTGACGTCAATGCTGCTGCCTTCGGCGAGCGTCACAACGGCAAATTTCACATCGCTGCGATAACCGACGCGGCCACGGAAACGCTTGGTCTTACCTTGACGGTTATGCGTGTTGACCGCCTTGACCTTGACGTTAAAAATCTTTTCGACGGCCTGCTTGATCGCAGGCTTGGTCGCCGACTTCAAAACGCGGAAGGTGACCTGATTGTGCTGCGAGCCATTCGTTGCCTTTTCGGTCAGAACCGGCGCCAAAATCACTTCGTAGCTGGCGGAAGCATTGCCGCCCTGTTGCTTTTTATCAGCAAAAATCATTTCAACCTCTCTTGCAACTGCTCGACCGCGTTCTTGGTCAGAACCAGAACGTCGCGGCGCATAATGTCGTACACATTGGCGCCCTGCTCCGGCAGAACGTCGATATGCGGAATGTTACGCGCAGCCTTGGCGAAGTTCGGGTCCAGATTGGCGCCGTCGATGATCAGCGCGGAATTGAGCCCCAGCTTGCTGAACTTATCAGCCAGCGCCTTCGTCTTATGCGTTTCAACCTTGGCGTCATCCAAAACGATCAGCTTGCCTTCCTGCTGCTTTGACGACAGGGCCATGCACAGAGCCAACTGGCGCACCTTCTTCGGCAAGTCATGCGCGTGATCGCGAACAACCGGCCCGAAGATCACCGCACCTTTACGGAATTGCGGGGAACGCAGGCTGCCCTGACGAGCGCGTCCCGAACCTTTTTGCGACCACGGCTTTTTCGTGGTGCCGGCGATGTCGCCGATTTGCTTCGCCTTGTGCGTACCGGCGCGGCGCTTGGCCAACTGCCAGTTCACCGTGCGGGTGAGGATATCACGGCGCGGCTCGACGCCGAAGATGGCATCGGCCAGATCGATTTCACCGACCGCCTTGTTCTCAAGATTTTTTACAGTTGTCTTCATGGTTCAAATTCCTTTAAGCAGCCTTGCCGCCCTTCTTGTCGGCCTTGGGCGCAACAGGCGCCTTCGGCTTCTTGCCTTGGATCGAGTCACGGACGAGCACGTACGTACCTTCGGTACCCGGCACAGCGCCCTTGATCATGACAACGCCCAGTTCCACATCAACGGAAACGACCTGGAGGTTAAGCTTGGTCACGCGTCGGTCACCCATGTGGCCGGCCATCTTCTTGTTCTTGAAAACGCGGCCCGGATCCTGACGGCCACCGGTCGAACCGTGCGAACGGTGCGACACGGATACACCGTGGGTCGCGCGCAAACCACCGAAGTTGTGACGCTTCATGGCGCCGGCAAAACCCTTACCGATGCTGGTGGATGTCACGTCGACATACTGACCGGCAACGAAATGCTCGACCGACAGTTGAGCGCCAACTTCCATCAGAGCGTCTTCCGGCACGCGGAATTCGACGAGCTTCTGCTTCGGCTCAACCTTCGCCTGAGCGAAGACGCCGCGCATGGCGCGTGAAACATTCTTGGCCTTCGCCTTGCCATAGCCCAACTGAAGAGCGGTATAGCCATGCTTTTCTTTTGTGCGAACGCCAACAACCTGCACGTCGTCCAACTTCAAAACGGTCACCGGAACGTGTTCGCCGGCTTCGTTGAAAATACGGGTCATACCAACCTTGGTGGTGATGAGGCCCGTGCGCTTGATGTTATGATGCACCATGACTTACCTCTTAAACCCGGATCTCGACGTCAACACCGGCAGCCAGGTCGATCTTTGACAGGGCGTCGATGGTTTGCGGCGTCGGTTCAACGATATCCAGCAGACGACGATGCGTGCGGATTTCAAACTGGTCGCGCGACTTTTTGTCCACGTGCGGGCCGCGGTTGACCGTGAAACGTTCAATCCAGGTCGGCAGCGGAATGGGGCCGCGCACCTGAGCGCCCGTGCGCTTGGCGGTATTGATGATCTCGCTGACCGACTGGTCCAACATGCGATGATCAAACGCCTTCAGGCGTATGCGGATCGTTTGCGTATCCATCTTTGTGTTCCTCGAACCTTTTAAATTCTGTTCAGCAGCCGCTCCCGGCGCTTCTTGGTCTGCACGGCACATCTACTGCACTTCAATGAAAAATCCGCATCCCTCGAACCGAGGGACGCGGATCCCTCAACAACCTTACTCAACCACCTTGGCGACGACGCCGGCACCGACAGTGCGGCCACCTTCGCGGATGGCGAAACGCAGACCTTCATCCATAGCGATCGGCGAGATCAAGTGCACTTCGCACGAGATGTTGTCGCCGGGCATCACCATTTCCGTGCCTTGGGGCAGAATGACTTCGCCGGTCACGTCCGTTGTGCGGAAGTAGAACTGCGGGCGATAGTTGGTGAAGAACGGGGTATGACGGCCACCTTCGTCCTTGGTCAGAATGTAGCATTCCGCCTTGAACTTGGTATGCGGCGTGATGGTGCCGGGCTTCGCCAAAACTTGGCCACGTTCAACTTCTTCACGCTTGGTGCCGCGGATCAGCGCACCGATGTTATCACCGGCTTCACCCTGATCGAGCAACTTGCGGAACATTTCGACGCCGGTCACGACCGTCTTCTGGGTCGGACGGATGCCAACGATTTCGACTTCTTCGTTGATCTTGATGATACCACGTTCGACGCGGCCCGTAACAACCGTACCACGGCCCGAGATCGAAAATACGTCTTCGATCGGCATCAGGAACGGCAGGTCCTTCGGGCGTTCCGGCTGCGGGATAAAGCTGTCAACAGCTTCCATCAGCTTCATGATCGCATCGCGGCCCAGTTCGGGGCTCTTGTCTTCGAGAGCGCACAGAGCCGAACCACGAATGATCGGGGTCTTGTCGCCGGGGAAGTTGTACTTGCTCAGCAGGTCGCGGATTTCCATTTCGACCAGTTCAGCCAGTTCGGGATCGGCCATGTCCATCTTGTTCATGAAGACGACGATGGCAGGAACGCCGACCTGACGGGCCAGCAGGATGTGTTCGCGTGTCTGCGGCATCGGGCCGTCAGCAGCCGAAACAACCAGGATCGCGCCGTCCATCTGGGCAGCACCGGTGATCATGTTCTTGACGTAGTCAGCGTGGCCCGGGCAATCGACGTGGGCATAGTGACGGTTGTCGGTTTCGTATTCAACGTGAGCGGTGGAGATGGTGATACCGCGCGCGCGTTCTTCCGGAGCGGCGTCGATCTGATCGTACGCCTTGAATTGGGCCTGACCCTTTTCCGCGAGAACCTTTGTGATGGCCGCGGTCAACGACGTCTTACCATGGTCAACGTGACCGATGGTGCCGATGTTACAATGCGGCTTGGTGCGGTTAAACTTCTCTTTTGCCATTTTACTCTCCGTTTTCGCTCCGTTTGTTGAGGACTTACTACTTTCTTATATGTCGCTGGCTTAACCGGCCAACTTCATCTTCACTTCTTGCGCGATGGCTGCGGGCACCGGCTCATAATGGTCGAAGACCATCGTGTACATGGCGCGGCCCTGCGTCATCGAACGCAACGTATTCACATAACCGAACATGGACGCCAGCGGGACCAGCGCATCGATCGTGCGGGCGTTGCCGCGTTGATCCATGCCATTGATCTGACCGCGACGGCTGTTCAAATCGCCGATCACGTCGCCCATAAAATCTTCCGGCGTCACAACTTCGACCTTCATCACGGGTTCGAGCAAGGTCGGGCCAGCCTTCGCCAAACCTTCCTTGAACGCGGCGCGGGCCGCGATTTCGAACGCGAGTGCGGACGAGTCGACGTCGTGGTAAGCGCCGTCCGTCAGCGTGGCCTTGAAGTCGATGGTCGGGAAACCGGCGATAATACCGGTATCCTTGGCCGACTCGAGACCCTTTTCAACGCCAGGGATGTATTCCTTCGGCACCGAACCGCCAACAATCTTGCTTTCGAACTGATAGCCGGAGCCCGGGGGCAGCGGTTCAAATTCGATGATGACGCGAGCAAATTGACCCGAACCACCCGATTGCTTCTTGTGGGTGTAGTCGACGGTCGACTTTTTCGCAATTGTTTCACGATAGGCAACCTGCGGTGCGCCGACATTGACATCGACCTTATAGGTACGGCGCAGAATATCGACCTTAATGTCCAGATGCAGTTCACCCATACCCTTGATGACGGTCTGACCGGTTTCGTGGTCAACAGCCAAACGGAAGGACGGATCTTCCTGCACCAGACGCAGCAAGGAATTGGTCATCTTGTCCTGGTCGCCCTTGGTCTTCGGCTCGATCGCCATTTCGATGACGGGCTCGGGGAATTCCATACGTTCCAGAACGATCGGCTTCACTGTGTCGCACAGCGTGTCGCCGGTACGTGTATCCTTGAGGGCCGCGAGAGCGACGATGTCGCCCGCATAGGCTTCCTTGATTTCTTCGCGGCTGTTGGCATGCATCAGCAGCATACGGCCGATGCGTTCGCGTTCGCCCTTGACCGAGTTCATCACATAGCTGCCGGATTCAAGCTTACCCGAATAGATACGCGTGAAGGTCAGCGAGCCGACGAAAGGATCGGTCATGATCTTGAAGGCCAGAGCCGAGAACGGTACATCGTCGGACGGCGCACGTTCGTCCGCTTCATCCTTGTTATCGACATTGAAACCCTTGACGTTACCGATATCGAGCGGCGACGGCAGGTAAGCGATAACGGCATCGAGCAGCGGCTGCACGCCCTTATTCTTGAACGCCGAACCCGTGAGCATCGGCACAAACTTCATTTCGATGGTACCCTTACGGATGCAGGCATCGAGCACTTCCAGTGACGGCTCGTTACCTTCCAGGTAGGCTTCCATGGCTGCGTCATCCATTTCGACGGCAGCTTCGATCATTTTCTGGCGATATTCCTTCGCCTGCTCCAGCATGTTGGCCGGAATTTCTTCATCGTGGAACTTGGCGCCCAGCGCTTCGTTTTCCCAAACGACCGCCTTCATGCGACGCAGGTCGATGATACCCTTAAAGTCAGCTTCGGCACCGATGGGCAGTTGCAGAACGAGAACGTTCGCGCCCAGACGGTCCTTGACCATTTCAACACAGCGGAAGAAGTTCGCACCCGTGCGGTCCATCTTGTTTGCGAAGACCATGCGCGGCACGTGATACTTGTCGCCCTGGCGCCACACGGTTTCAGTCTGCGGTTCGACACCCGACACAGAGTCGAGCAGGCAGATGGCGCCGTCGAGGACACGCAGCGAACGTTCAACTTCGATGGTGAAGTCGACGTGGCCCGGTGTGTCGATAATGTTAATGCGGTGATCGTTCCAGAAACAGGTCGTCGCAGCGGACGTGATGGTGATGCCGCGTTCCTGTTCTTGTTCCATCCAGTCCATGGTGGCGGTGCCTTCGTGCACTTCGCCGATCTTGTAGGACTTACCGGTGTAATAAAGAATACGCTCGGTCGTGGTCGTCTTACCGGCGTCGATGTGGGCCATGATGCCGATATTACGATACTTATCGATGGAGGTTTGACGAGGCATTACAACTGATCCTTACCAACGGAAATGAGAGAAGGCCTTGTTTGCTTCAGCCATGCGGTGCGTGTCTTCACGCTTCTTGACTGCAGCGCCGTTGTCATTCGACGCGGCGAGCAATTCAGCAGCCAAACGATCCGTCATGGTGTGTTCGCCACGAGCGCGGGCCGCCGTGATGATCCAGCGCATCGCCAGAGCGATACCGCGGTCCGTACGAACTTCGACCGGCACCTGATAGGTGGCACCACCGACGCGACGCGAGCGCACTTCGAGGTGCGGACGAACCTTGTCGAGCGCGGCCTTGAAAACATCGAGCGCATTGCCGCCCTTGGCGTTCTTCTGGAGCTTTTCCAGCGCGCCATAGACGATCTGCTCAGCCGCAGACTTCTTGCCCTGATACATCAGGACGTTCATAAATTTGGTGATGAGGACTTCTCCGAACTTGGGATCGGGAAGAACTTCACGCTTCTCTGCACGACGACGACGAGCCATTAGATTCCTCCGTTACTTCGGACGCTTCGCGCCGTATAGCGAACGGCGCTTCTTGCGGTCCTTCACGCCCTGGGTATCGAGCGTGCCGCGAATGATATGATAACGAACACCCGGCAAGTCCTTCACACGGCCGCCACGGATCATGACGACAGAGTGTTCTTGCAGGTTGTGCCCTTCACCGGGGATGTAGCTGATCACTTCGTGACCGTTGGTGAGGCGGACACGCGCGACCTTGCGCAGAGCCGAGTTCGGCTTCTTCGGTGTCGTGGTGTAAACGCGTGTGCACACGCCGCGCTTTTGCGGGCATTCTTGCAAAGCTGGCACCTTGTCGCGTACTTTCAGCGGCTGGCGCTTCTTGCGAATAAGCTGGTTGACCGTAGGCATCCCATCTCCGTTCAAATTCAAAATACAAAACCCACCTCGGCATACCATGACTGGCACCCCGCGTGGGCATCATTACCTAACACCGAGCGACCCACTCACACCCCGCCGGTTGTCCGTGCTAGGTGCAGCTGTTTCATCGCCACAGGCTATGTAACTCTTGCGTCTTCCGTAACCGCGTCTGGTTTGCTGTTTCTACATTTCTGCAGGTGCAGAAACCACCACCGATTCGAAAAGGCACGCGGGTTATATGTTTTTTAACCCTCGACCGTCAAGGGAAAAGACTCTCTTTCATGGAATTTTCTCTTCAGGTCCCGCCGATTAGGTGGCAATACCCCTAATCCACAAGAGCCATACATCATAAATAAAGTGGTTAATAATTGTTAATTTTACAATCATTAATCGTTAACGTCAGGTTTTACACAAATATCTTCAAAAAAAGCAATTTTATTCTTTGAAAGCAACGATCTATACCCTATTCAATTTCTTGTTTCGGAATCCCAACCTCTGAAGAAAAAATAATGAAAAAATACGCCAGAAACCTGACGGCCTTTTCGGCCCCCTATCTTTTCGCATTTATTTCATTGGTGCTGCTGACCTCAGTAACAGCAATGGCAGAACCGGCCCCCAAACAAATGGACCCGAATGCGGAGCGCAATCAGGCGGTATTATTGGCGCGTCAGGGACAACCGGAATTTGCGTTGCCCGTGCTGCGCCGCCTTTATGATCAAGACAAAAACAACACAGCGGTTGCAAGCGACCTAACAACCGTACTTGCCTGGGCAGGACACGATACCGAAGCCGTAGAGATGTATATAACTCTGCCTACGCAGCAACCAGATTATGTGCTGGCGGCCATCGGTCGTTCGTATCGTAACCTGCAGCAGAACGACAAGGCGCTGGATGTCTACAAAATCGGCGCACAACAATATCAAAATTCTCCTACATTTGTTGAAGGCGAATTGCGCTGCCTGTTCGATCTAAAAAATTACGGCGAAGTGATCCAAATCGCTGATCAGGATATCGCACAACACGGTGCGCGCGGCGACATTCCCGCCATTCGCAGCGACGCGTTACGCATGAAGCAAATCGCCGACCATAATCGCGCGGTCGAGCTGGCACGACAAAAGCGTTACGCAGATGCGTTGGAAATTTTCCGTACGGATCTGGATGCCGCACACAGCAAAGATCCCGCTATTCTGCGTGATTATCTGGCCATTCTGTCATGGACCGGCGCGCATGAACAGCAGGTTGTCGGTATTTACAAGTCCCTGCCCGCAGCAGATCAACAGCAAGATTACGTGCTGGAAGCTGCGGCAAAATCCTACCGCGCCTTGCGCCAATATGACCGTGCGCTGGAGCTCTATCGCGAAGGTGAAAAGCTTTACCCCGGTAACGGCATCTTTGCGAATGGCGAAGTGCGCGTTCTGGCCGACATGGGTCACCGCGAAGAAGCCGAGGCACGCGCCGAAGTGCTGGCAAAAAAATACGGCAACCGTCGTGAATTGATGGGTGCCATCGCTGACATCGAAAAAGCGAAACGCAGCGAAGAAGCAGCGGCCACGGCCGCGGTTGCTGCACAGGCAGCTGCACGCATGGACAGCGCACACGCGCAAGCGGTGCAGATGGCACGCGAAGGCCATTACGAAGAGGCGTTGACGCAGCTCAATCAACTCGCGCTGGCATCACCGACGGACATGAGCCTGACACGGGACCGCGTCGCTGTGATGTGCTGGTCCGGCAAGCATGACAACGAAGCCGTGAACCTGTTCCATACCCTGCCTGCCTCGGAACAACCGAATTATGTCGTTGAGGCGGTAGCTTTAGCGTACCGCAATTTGCACAGCCCGCATAACGCCGCGATTTTGTACGAACTTGGCCTATCGCGCACCCCCGACAGCCTGTCTATGGCCGTCGGCTTGATCCGTAGCCTGTCCGAAGACGGATTTGTCGAAAAGGCGCTGCAATTTGCAGACAGCGATCTGCGCCAATACGGCGACCGACTGGATGTTGTGTTGGCTGCAGCAGATGCCGCAGATCAATACAACATGAAGGAAGCCGCGCATTATTACCAAGTCGCCTATCATATAGCACCACAAAACCGTGCCGCTGTTCTGGGCATGATCCGCACCGCAGCACGTCAGGGTCAGGTTGAAAATGCGCTGCAATTGGTTGAAGCGAATCCGGGCATTCTACCTGCTGTGGAACTGCGTCAACTGCAAGGCGACGAAGCAGCCCTGCTGGTCCGCAAGGGCTCGCAAGAGTCGCAAGACACATCGAAACCTGAAAGGGTGCGCTTCGCGACCACCGACCACGCGATTGCGCGTCTGAACGATATGATCGGGTCGTGGGCACAGGATCCCGAAGCTAAAAAGGACGTTGTCCGCGCCCGTCAGGACCGCATGCTGGCGCTATATAACCGCTACATGATGAAGGAAGTGATAGAGGAGTATCAGAACTTCAAACGCGATGGCCTGCCCATTCCTGCTTTCCTTTTGGGCGCCGTGGGTGATGCTTATCTGGAAATGCATGAACCGGAAAAAGCGCGCGACATTTTCCTACAGGCTTTGCAAACTGACCCCAAGAACTACACACTGAAGCGTCAATTGTTCTACGCTTATGTCGAAAGCGACGACAATGAAAACGCGTACCGCATCGCCGACGAGATGGCGCACGAACAAAACTCCGGCAAGGCTGCGAAATACACCTATGTCCACGCATCCGACAGTCCGCAACGTCGTTCGGCGGAACTGACCGCTGGCGCCGCGCGTCTGTATTTTGGTGAAGTGCAAAAGGCAGATGCCCGCATCACGCCAGTTGTTGCCGAAGACCCGAACACTGTTTCTATGCGTGAAGCCATGGGCAATGTTTACGCTGCGCATGGTTGGCTGCGTCAATCGTTGCAACAATACCAGATGGGCGACCAACTGGCACACCACAAGGATATCAGCAACCAGGTCGGCATTATCTCTGACGACATATCCCTGCAGCATTTCCAAGATGCGGAACAACGTGTCGACAGCATGATGGCGCGCGACCCGGAAAATCAAGCTGTTCAACGCTCTGCACGCGCGTGGGATATCCATAACATGGCGGAAGTGGATATTCGTGCCGGGTACGACTTTGCCCCTCTGACCAGCCAGAATGTTACAGGCGGGCAGGATTTCGGCGTAGACACACTGCTCTACTCACCGCCAATCAATTACAATTGGCGCCTGTTCGCAGGTGAATACTACACACACCAGAAGGAACCGAATAACGAAGGTTCGATCAGCTATTCGCGCAGCACCGCTGGCGTGGAATACCGTAATGGGCCGTACATCGCCAATCTGGCTCCCACCTACAACCACTACAAAGGTGATGACCGCACAGGGGGCTCCGGCGATTTAACAGTTGCACTCAATGACTATTGGACCGTTGCTGCAGCCGGTGAATTGTTTGCCCGTGAAACACCACTACGCGCTTTGAACAGCGGGGTTACCGCAAATTCAGTTGTCCTGAACGCAACATGGAAACAAAGTGAAGAGCAATCGCTACGCTTTGGCGGCAATGTCATGCCGTTTTCGGATGGCAACACACGCGTTGCATTCAATGGCGATTACGTTCAACGCATAGCAACCTATCCGCATATCAAGATTGACGGCTTGGCAAGCGTCAGCGAGTCGCAAGACACCGCAGACACAAACCGTGTCTATTACAACCCGGCACGCGATGCTATCGCCATCGCAGGCCCGCGTGTGATCCAAACACTTTACACACGTTATTCAACCGTGTGGCAGCACAGCCTGCAGTTCCTGCCGGGCGCATATTGGGAACAGGCGCATGGAGTCAATTGGGCAGGCCGCGCACGGTATGAACACCGCCTGTTTGTCAATAACACCTTTGAAGCGGGCGTCGGCGGTAACTGGTCACATCAGGCCTATGACGGGCATCAGGAGAACGACTTCGGCATCACCCTGGACCTGACGGAGCGTTTCTGATGCGTCTGAACGGCATCATCACCTTATGCCTGTTTGCGTTGCTGGCGTTGTCGCCAGCCATGGGCTTTGCGATGCCTGCCGTTCCCGCCGTTCAGCAGCACCACGAACCTATCAAAGTTGCGGATACTGAACCGATGCGGGTTGTTCAGGTTGACCTGGATTACATCCACGACCCCGATCCTGCACAAACAGAACGTAACTTGAGCGCTCTGATCGACCGTATGCGTCGCCTGAATATAAGCGCCGTTTTCCTGCAAGCCTTTGCAGACCCTGCTGGCACAGGTCTGGCCAGCGCCGCCTATTTCCCGAACCGTTACCTGCCACTGCGTGACGACCTGATGCGTCATGCAACGCTTCGTCTGCAACAGGAAGCCCATGTGAAAGTCTTTGGATGGCTACCGGTTTTGTCGTTCAACCTGCCGGATACTTATGCCCGCGTTCAGCGTTGGAACACGGAAACGCAGACGGTGGATACAGATCCCAAGGCTTATCAGCGCCTCTCTCCCTTTGATGAAGCTGCCAAAGAAGCGATCATCAACATCTACACCGATATGGCGCGTCAGGTTCCCATAGACGGGGTCCTGTTTCACGACGATGCCATGTTGTCAGACAATGAAGACGCCTCCCCCGCCGCTTTTGCCGCGTACCAACAGGCAGGTTTTACAGACAACATCCCCGCCATACGTGCGGACACCGATGCCTTTGCACGCTGGTCCGATTTCAAGGCGGATACCCTGATCGTCTTTACGCATGATATTGCCGCGCGCCTGCGTCATGAAAATCCCAAGTTGCTGACAGTACGGAACATATACGCCCCCCTGCTGACCGACAGCCAAAGCCGCCAATGGTTTGCACAGGATTACGACAAATTCCTGAACGCCTATGACTATGTCGCGGTAGAAGCCATGCCGCGGATGGAAAAAGTCGCCAGCGATGACGCGCATGACTGGCTGCAACGGCTGGCCGTCACGGCGTCAGAACGCGCCAATGGGTTGGCCCGCACAATCTTTGAATTTCAGGCAGTCGATTGGGACAAACAGCAGGCCGGTGAAAATCGTGCCATCCCGACGGATGAACTGGCCGGGCAGATGCGCCTAGTTGCCAGTCTGGGCGGGAAGCATTTTGGCTATTATCCCGACGACTTTGCCGCTAATACACCGGACGTGAATATGTTGCGTCCCGCCTTTTCACCTCAAGCACAGAAGTATACGCCATGAAGTCAAAATTATTAGGCCTCCTGATTATTGCCATCCTTGTTATCGGCAGCGTATGGACCGGCATCATCCTCGATTACATTTTTTTCTACCCCCTCTTTATGTCCTTTATCTGGATCACAGGTGGCATCTATTTCTATTTCCACTGGGAACTACGCAACCCAGGGCCAGATAAAACGCCCAAACTGAAGGAATACCCGTTCATCAGCATCATCATCCCCTGCTATAACGAGGGTGAAATCGTAACCGATGCGATAGAAGCTGCCACCAATCAGACCTATCCGAATTATGAGATCGTCGCCATCAACGACGGCTCACGCGATAATACGGGCGCCGTGCTAGATGCGCTGGCCCAAAAATATGAACGTCTGCGTGTTATTCATCTGGCGGAAAATCAAGGGAAGGCTATGGCCATGCGTATGGCTGCCATGGTCGCCCGTGGCGAATATCTTGTTTGCGTAGATGGTGATGCGATGCTGCACCCCAACGCGGCCGCCTATATGGTCAAACCCATGATTGAAAATCCGCGCGTCGGCGCCGTAACAGGTAACCCGCGCGTGCGTTCACGCACCACCCTGTTGGGCAAGGTGCAGGTGGGTGAATTTTCGTCGATCATCGGCCTGATTAAACGCGCACAACGCATCTATGGCCAGATTTTCACGGTCTCCGGCGTCATTGCCGCCTTCCGCCGCCGTGCGTTGCAAGACTGCGGCTATTGGGACGTCAATATGGTGACCGAGGACATTGATATCAGCTGGTCACTGCAGCTGCGTCACTGGCAAATTCAGTTTGAGCCCTGCGCCGTGACATGGATTTTGATGCCTGAGACCATCGGCGGTTTGTGGAAACAGCGCAAGCGTTGGGCACGCGGCGGGGCCGAAGTTTATTTCAAAAACATCGGCAAATTGTGGAAATGGCGCAACCGGCGTATGTGGATGCTGGTTGCTGATTTTTGCTTCAGCACAACATGGGCGTTTACATATGCCATCTCCGTTTTTTTGTGGGGGTTGGGTCATTTCGTAACGCTGCCCACCCAACTGAGCGTAGCGACTATATGGCCGCCGGCCTTCTGGGGCATCGTGCTGGCGACAGTCGCCTTGTTGCAATTCCTTGTAGCCTTGCTGATTGAGCGCCGCTATGACCATCGCCCGGTTACGGCCCTGTTCTGGACCATTTGGTATCCGTTCTTCTTCTGGACATTATCGCTGGCAACCACCCTTGCCGGTTTGCCAAGTGCCTTTTTTGCAGCTCCCAAGCAACGCGCCATATGGGATTCACCTGATAGAGGTTTCCAATGAAACACCACCGCAAAGATATTATCGATAATCCGGCCAAGCTGCCCGCGCTGATTTATTTCCGCGACCTGGTCCTCACAACCCTGTGCTGGATCATGTACATGCTGTTTCTGCAGGACTTTTTCTGGTTCATGCGTGATGTCGTGACTTGGGTTGTGCACGGCTTCGCTGAAACAGACCGATATGAAAGCTTCCGCATCGTCGGCACGATCGTCATCTTCATCCAGATTATCATTATCGTGGACGTCATCTATATCGGATGGTCGTTCTACAATATGCTGCGGTTTGGTAAGAAATCGCGGCGGCGTTCATCGCCGCCTGTAACGGTTGAGCAGATTGCTGAGCGTTTCAAACAATCTCCGGACGATATCGCTTTGTGGCAGCAATCCAAAACTCTTGTCATCCATATGGATAAACGTGGCCACCTGACACAAGTTATGGCGTCCTGAAGCCATGGGCGGGCCGGTTCTTTACGCCGTTGGCGACATTCACGGGCGCCAGGATCTGCTATCGCGATTGATGGAAAAGATTGACGCCGATATTGCGCACAGCGGCAAACCCAGCCGTATTGTGTTTCTGGGTGACTATGTGGATCGTGGCGACAGATCCCGCGAAGTCGTCGAAACACTGCACACATTATCACAGTCTGGGCGTGATATTGTTTTTCTGCGCGGCAATCACGAAGATATCATGTTGCGCTTTATCGATGGCGACGACGATGTTCTGGAAGACTGGCTGCATTTCGGCGGCACGACGACGCTGGGCAGTTATGGCATTAATCCCTTCGCACTGGATTTCCAGAAAGGGCGCGAAGCTTTACGGGACAGTATGAACAGCAAGATTCCCGCGCATCATCTATCACTCCTGCGCGACACTGTTTTCAGTCATTCCGTCGATGATTATCTTTTTGTCCACGCCGGTGTTGACCCCACAAAAACCATCCAAGCGCAAACACCCGAAGACTTTATGTGGTCGCGCCGCAATTTCATGCGCCACACCGGAACATATGGTAAGATCATCGTGTATGGTCATACAATCCACGAAGAACCGGAAGTAACACCGCATCGCATTGGTATTGATACGGGCGCCTATGCATCCGGGACGCTGACTTGTGTTCGTTTGTCTGATAAAACCCATCACTTCATAACCACGTGAGGTTTACATGAAACGCTGGCTCGCTTCATTTTCGTTTTTTGCCCTGATCTTCATACTCACGCATGCAGCTTGCGCTCAGGAATGCGCTGACACTACTGGCAAACAACATCACGCTCCCCTGACCACCACACTTAAGCGCGGCATTAACATATCCCGCTGGTGGGAAGATTCCCGCGACCAGTTTCCTACAGATCAGGATTTTTCGTTGATCGTAGAGTCCGGCTTTGATTTCATACGCCTGCCTGTATCTCCAGTATGGTTCACGGCGGACAATCCGCAAATTACGCAGCTGCATTGTGATCTGGTCAAACTGACCTCGCTAGGGCTCAGGGTCATTGTTGATCTGCACGCTCATGGCGCGTTTAAAGAAAGGCAGGTTGACGCCAGCGAGGACGAAGCAGTTCACAACATCATGGCCGTATGGGAACGCATCGCCCCCGCACTCAAAGACCTGCCGCAAGACCAGATTCTGGTTGAAACATATAACGAACCCGGCATTAAGACCGCCACTTGGTGGTCGATACAGGGCCAATTGGTTCAGCAATTGCGTCATCTGTTCCCCAAAAATGACATCGTAGCAACAACTGGTCCTGTGAGCGGTACGTGGGAATATGCCCACCTAACCGCGTATACAGACCCCCATGTGTATTATGATTTCCATTTCTATTCCCCGATGGTGTTCACGCATCACAAAGCGCCTTGGATCGACAGCTTTAAGCCCGGGCAAGGCTACGCGCCCGTAGTTTATCCCTATGACCCATCATTCGAATGGGACACGTCGGATGAAATGGTCAAACAATACGCCGAAGAGAAATGGCATAAAGAGAATATGCGCAAATACGCAGACGATATCACGAAGTGGGCCACCCAGAACCATGCCCATGTTCTATGCCTTGAATTCGGCGTGTATCGTGATGGCAACGACAGTCAGAGCCGTGCAAATTGGCTGAAAGATACCCGTACCCTGATGGAAGAATATCATATCCCATGGGCCATGTGGGAATATCACGGGTCGTTTGGCTTTTTGGACAAGACCGGACATTATGATAGTAGTACAGCCTCTGCCCTTGGTATGCGCCCCGTAAACGAGCCACAATGAACAACGCCAACAATATATTTGCCGCGGCATTATTACAGGATGACATCAACCGCAGCAAAAGCCGCATGCCGGGCTTCACCTTTCTGGTCGGATGCCTGCTCATACTACTTATACATGCGCAGCTGGTGACATGGGCCGGTCCCGTCGGGCTTGTGTGGCTATTCTTCTCAACTGCCCTATTGCTTTTTACCAGCCATCTGGCCGCGCTCACGCTCCTGCTTGCAGCATTACTCTTGCAGAACACCGTTATTGCGATGGTGGCACCACAGATTACCGAGCATTCCATATTCTCCATTCTACAGGCGACCAGCTTCCTCATTACCCTTATTTGCGCCTGTCTGGCCCTGCCCGTATGGCTGCGCATGCACGATTATTTGAAGCGTGAATACAAACCCTTGCTGCGCAGCATGATCTGGCTTGTGGTCGTGATCGCGGTTTATTGCGTTTATGGTCTGGCACACACGGATGCATCATCCGCTGTCACCTATGCGCGCACCTTTTTATCAGGTGCGCTTATGCTGACAGTCGGCATCGTGTTCGGCTTGCAAGTCTCCCCCAGGCAGGCCGCACATATTACCAGCGTGTTTGCCATTGTTATGATTGCATGGGGATTCGCGGAACTGCTAGTGCCTCGCGAACTATACACCATGTTCAATGCCGCTGATTTCTTGCACCTCAAATTTGCGGGCGCGAGCGATATTTTGGCCTTTTCGCAAGTCAGCGATGTGTTGAATTTCGAAAAACACAGCTATCTTAATCTATCGGGTATCTTTGGCCTGGATCTGGTCACATTGCGCCTACGTGGCCCCAGTTTTCATCCTATTACCTTTGCCTACAGCGCGGCTTTCTGCTGCCTACTGTGCTTTATCTATCGCGAAGATCTGCTGGCGCTTGGATGTTACCTAGTTGTCTTATTAATCGGAGCCAAGGGCGCCCTGTTGTTGACCACTTTGTCAGCCGTTCTTTATCTGTTTTACAAGATTACCCGCAACCCGGGATGGTATAAAATTGCTCTGGTGACCGCCTTGCTCTTTTACGTTGTTATAGCTTTATTCTACGGCAGCGCCACGCGCGATTACCATTTTGTTGGCCTGATGGGGGGTATCAAAGGATTCCTCCATAACCCCCTTGGGTACGGGGTTGGTGTAGGCGGCAACTTGTCCGAACAAGGCAAACAGGACTTGGTTACAAAAATGTCGACCATCCAGAATGTGGGGGGTGACTATGGATTTGAAAGCGGTGTTGGCGTAGGGCTCTATCAATTAGGCATAGGGTTCACAGCTATCATAGCCTTCTTTTATCAGATGTGGCGGCAAGTATGGTATGTCGCGCAAGAGCACAACGACAACCCCCGTCTGATGATCATACCATCTGTGTATGCCATCCTTCTTGCCAACAGCCTGTTTCAGGAAGAAGCGTTTTCTCCAGTTGGTTGGGGACTTTGGTTTTTGTTCGGTGGGATGTTGATCGCAAACCGCTGGCGCGAGCATGGCGTCATAAAATCACACGAGGTTTCACATGACAAATACGCAATTCCTAAGACGCGCTGATGATCGCGTAATAGATTTCGACATTCCCGTATGCAGCTGTTCGATTGTCAGAAATGAATTGGTGCGCCTACCTTATCTATTGGAATATCACCGCAAGCTGGGCATCAAACAGTTCTTTTTCATTGATAATTTATCAACAGATGGAACGCTTGATTACATCAAATCCCAACCAGACTGCATCCCATTAATCGCGGAATCATCCTTCAGAGATGCCCATGGCGGTTCGCTCTGGATACAGGAAGCAATATTCAAATTTGGCCGCAACCGTTGGTGGTTAACACTGGATGCGGATGAACTATTTACCTATCCGCACGCAGATGAGGTAAGCATGGAGCAATTTTGCTCCTATCTGAACAGCATCGGTGCAGAAGGCGTGTTTACCATCTTGCTGGATATGTACAGCAAGCAGCCTGTCGCAGAAGCCGTTTATCACGCCGGCCAACCTTTCACAGATGTGTGCCCGTACTTCGATGGAAATTATACATGGCGAAATCGTCTAAACCCGCGTCTATGGCAGCAAGCTTTCCCCCCCATGGAACCCATTGGCGGTCCGCGCTTGCGCCTTTTCTATCCCGAATTTCTGAATAAAGGTGTTGCCACATACACCATGGCAAAAATTAAACGTGCCCTGCGCGATAAAGCTAAAAAGCTTGGCGCACATCTCAATATGGAATGTGCCGTACCGCCGTTGCTGTTCAAGGTTCCGTTGATTAAAGCCACGGGCCAGCATTTGCCAATTAATCCACATAAAACCACACCGCTACGTTTGGCAGATGTGACAACTGCCCTACTGCATTTCAAATTCTTTTCGTTCTTCCATGAATATGCAGCGGAGTCCGTTGCACGCAAACAACATTTTGACGGCGCCAGCGAATACAAGCGCTATCTAAACGTCCTGAAAATCAACCCGACAATTTCTTTGTACGGAGCAGCCAGCACCCTGTACGAAGAGCCTGAAACACTCGTTAAGCACAATATTATGCAAACCTCGAACGCATATGAAACTTATGCCACGCGACGGAAGGCTGCATGACCTCGCAAAATATGCGAACTTATTTACTGGATCTTCCCGTTGATGCAGGGGCAACTGTTGCGGATATAGCAGAAGCGATTGGGCGCAAAGACGCCTGCACAACCGCCTCCAACATTAACCCCGGCGCATGGGCAACGCAAAAACGTAAACCCGAATATGTGCAACACCTGAAACAGATGACCTATGTCATGGCCGACGGCATTGGGGTCAGTCTGGTCTATCGCCTACTGACCGGTCGCAACTGCCCACGCATCAGCTTTGACATGACATCGATGGCCCCACCTTTCTTTGAGAGACTGGAACGCACGAAAGGGTCTGTTGCGTTTGTGGGCAGTACTCCTGGCACGACACAGCGCTTTGCCGATAAGCTGCTGCAAAGCTACCCCAACATAAATGTGGTGTTGACGGATGATGGTTACGGTGCGTGCGAACCAAAAATCCAGAAGATTGTTACCTTGATGCCTGACGCCGTTATTGTGGGCATGGGCGTACCGCTACAAGAAGCATTTTTAGTTAAGCTGGCCGCAGCCGGATACAAAGGATGCGCTGTCACCTGTGGTGGTTTCTTTGATCAATACCTGCAAGCAGAAACCTATTACCCACGCTGGATTGACCAATACAATCTTCGCTTCGCCTACAGGTTGTACAAGGAGCCCCAAAGATTATGGCGGCGCTACCTCATCGACTATCAGGTTTTTATAGGTCTGGCGCTGCGCGCCCTGATAGCAAAGTGGCTGTTCAGAAAGTCTCAGGATCCTGTGGCGAAGGATTCCTCAGATAACGGCGCAAATCGGACCAACGCATAACGCCTGTCATAAAAATAATGGCAAGATAAACGGAAGCCGAACAAGCGGCAGTCAGTAGGAAAGCCGCGATTTTTCTGGCATAGCCCTGTGGCCAGTAAGGCCCCATCGCATAAGTATTGATGTGCGACAGAACAAAGATTGTGAATGCCATGATGCCGGAAGCGAAGACAATACGCGGCAAGCGATGCAGGGCATGACGGTCAAAATTTAATTGCCGTTTGACGGCTAGCACCCCCACTAATAAAAAAGCATTCACCCATAGGGCAGCACTGGCGGCAGCGGCAATGCCCGCTTGCTGCCACAGGGATTTGAGTTGTATGGCAAGAAGCGCGTTCACAGCAATTGACGCCAGGGCCGTCCATACCGGCGTTCGCGTATCATGATGCGCAAAAAAACGAATGCTGAACACCCGGATAAGGATGCTAGCAGGAATGGCGAGCGCATAGGCCCCCAGTGCAGACGCCGTTGCCACTGTGTCGGTTTCATGAAACGCGCCGCGTTCAAAAAGAAGCTTGATAATCACATCGCCCTGCAAAACAAACAGAGCGCAAAGCGGTAACGTCAGAAACAGGGCAAGTTCAACCGCGCGGCTGAAATGTTTCTTGGTCATGTCATGTTCATTGGCCGCAATATGGTGCGATAAGGCAGGCAAAAGTGCCGTCGCAATCGCGCCGCCCACTATGCCAAGCGGAACCTGGGTAACGCGGTCCGCATAATAAAGAGCGGCCACAGCGCCACTGCTTAACGTCGACGCCAGCAATGTAGAAACAATGTTGTTAATCTGCCCTGCCCCGGTTGCGATAACCCCCGGCCCCACCAGCTTAAAGAAATGGCGCACATCCGCAGACCATCGCGGCATGGCAAGCCCCAACGGCACGCGTAACCTACGACAATCACGCCAAAGGCCCGCAATCTGTATGCCGCCGCCGATAATCAAAGACCAACAGCCAAACAAACCGATATCCTGATGCACGGCATAAGCGAGCACGAGCCCAACGCACAAAACGACGTTCAAAATAATAGGCGAGAAAGCATAGGAACCGACATGCCCGTTAGCGTTGAGCATGCTGCCCTGAATAGCCGCGACCGAAACCAAAAGCAGGTAACCGAAGGTCACCACGCTATACCGCACCGCCAGCGCGTATCGTTCATCGGCGGCAACAAACCCCGGCGCCATCAGATTAATGACATGCGGCATAAAGATAATCCCGCACACTACCAATGGCAGAAGGATCAGGATCAGCAAAGTTAAAATCTGGCTGGCGAATTGCCCGGCAACGGCCTTGCCCTCATGCCGTACCTTGCGGCTGTATATGGGAACAAGCGCCGTATCCGTTGCACCTTCGGCAAAAAACATGCGGAACATGTTCGGCAGCCTTTGGGCAATGACAAAGGCGTCCGCTACGGGGCCGGCGCCGATCAGAGCCGCCGTCAGCATATCGCGCAAAAAACCCACCGCACGCGACAAAAGCGTGAATAACCCGACTGTAGCCACAGAGCGAAAAAAGGACATGCCGCAAAATGCCCTGTTTTGACCTGTGCTGCAAGGCATTGTATGCATATCTCCATGAAAACCACGCCACTTTTACCCCTGCCGGATTATCAGGCGATTGCCTTCTGGAGCTTAACGCTCAGCGTATGTCTATTGCCTATCGGGCTGGGCGGTGACAGGCCCATACCCGTGGGGCTGTTCCAGTTCGGGTTGGCGCTCTGCGCGTGCTGTTTGGCGCTGTCGCCACAGACAGAGGAACGGCTGGCTTTCTTTGCCCCCCTGCGGGCCGCCACCACGTTGATCACCATCGCCCTGTTCTGGGGCGTGATCCAGATACTCCCCATCGTCCCGGCCAGTTGGACCCATCCCATGTGGCAGGAGGCGGGCCAGGCCCTGCACCGCCACTTACCAGCCAGCATTTCCATTACGCCTGTCGAAAGTCTGCAGGGCGTCATGCGTATGGCGACCATCATTCTGACCGGTCTTTTATCCTATATCGTGATGCAGAAGCCGGAGCGTGCCATTGAATTTGTCCGCACCTTCTGGCGGTCTGGGCTCGTCATCTGCGCGTATGGCACAGCCGTCCATGTTTTGGGGTTACATAAAATTCTGTGGTTCGACAAATGGACTTTTCAATCCGACCTGACCGCGACCTTTGTTAATCACAATGATTTTGCGCTGTATGCCGATCTGGTCATTATGGCCGGTCTGGCCCTACTGCTGCGCTCATGGCGTCGAAACTTCCGGGACGTAAAGCCGCACCGCAAAATGGAGGCGGTACAGTCATGGATGGCCAAGCGCGGCATCCCCTATGGCATGGGCATAGCCTTGATTTTCGGCTGTGTCGCCGCCAGCCACTCGCGTGCCGGTCTGGTTCTGGCCTTCGTTGGCATGGGGCTGTACCTGTTTCTCTATGCCATATACCGCAAAGAAGCTGGACATGCAGCAGCAGTAGCCACTGTTGGTGGTGTCGGATTGGCTGCCGGCCTTTTTTTCGTCATGCAATCATCGCAACACTTCGCAGTCTTGTTTCAAGATTACTCTTCGCGCGACCGTTGGACGGTTTATCAACTGACATTGCAGGCCATCATGGAAAACCCATGGCTGGGTTATGGGTTGCACGGATTTCAGGCGGTGTTTCGTACCCATCAGCAATTCATGATTATGGATTTCGATCGCGCACACAACGATATATTAGAGATCATACTGGATCTGGGCATACCTGCCGCGCTGTGCCTAATCACTGGCGTGGGGCTGTTGTTGCTACGCTTGCTTCACGGATTGCTGACACGCCGCCGCAATGGCCTGTTTCCTGTGTTGGCGTTAAGCAGTTCACTCGTGATACTGTCGCATGCTTGTGTTAATTTCAGCCTGCAGATCCCGGGCATCAGCATGCTATGGGCAGGCCTGTTGGGTTGCGGGCTGGCACAAAGCTGGAGCGAGCACCAAAAAGACAGGGGTTAGGTCGTTTCCTCAACCGCCGCCGACGCGTACAAATGATCGCGTTGCTCAGGATTGAAACCATAGGATTTGTTACAGAACTCGCACGTGACGGCAACAACACCGTCAACCGCCAGCTGCTCAACTTCCTCACGCGGCAGGGAACGCAGCATGGTCTGTACGCGGTCCGCTGAACACCGGCACTGGTGACGTAGCAGGCGCGGATCAAAAGCGCGCACGCCTTCCTCATGAAACAGTCGGTAAAGCAATGTATCGGGCGTCAAACCGGAATCCGTGAGTTCTGCATCCGTGCAGGTAGCCATCAGGATCATCGAACGCTGCCAATCTTCTACGGCGCTCGTGTCACCGACAACCATTAAACCGCCTTGACGAGCGACAGCCTGTAACATCAGGCACCCGCCATGCCAGTAGCCATCATCCGCACGGCGCACTGCAACGGTCAAGGCAGTGTCCAGCTGTTCGGATTGACGGAAATAGTATTGCACAGCCTCGGCAAGCGTATTCCCACGCAATTCGACAATGCCTTGATACCGTTCTTCCTTCAGTTTTTGGTCGACAGTGAAGGCCAGATAGCCCTTACCCAGTAACCCGATGCCCTCAATGCCGTTGAGTTTGTCCGCATCAAACTGGGCATAGGCACGAACGCCGCCTGAGCTTGTGACATCCGCAACCAGTAATCTGATCGCCCCATCCCCCTTCGCCTGCAGGGTAAAAACGCCGTCATATTTTAACGAAGCGCTGAGCGCGGCAGCCAGAACCATGGCTTCGGCCAGCAAGGTCGCCACAGGCAACGGATAAGCATGCTGTTGAAGGATTGTATCCAGCGTTGAGCCCATGCGGACAAGCCTGCCGCGCAGGCTACTGGCTTCCAGATGAAAGGGCTGGATAAGGTCTTCACGAAGCTCGTTATCGTTCATCTTCATATTCCAATTAATTCAGTATGTTACCATGATTAATCAAGGTTTTTCATCATAAAATTT
>JAFALY010000006.1 GCA_019233975.1 Alphaproteobacteria bacterium
GCCTTCACGAACAATGATTGCTGGTCCGCGTGTAAAAGCGGGATCTTGCCCGCCGCAGCGTCATCCAGATCAAAAATACGGATGCCGCACATCTCTGGCCGTTTTGAGTAAGGATTAACGGTGTGTGCCATAACCGCCTGCAGATAAGCGGGATCGCTGGTCATTCGTTCAACATAGGTTTCAACGGCCGTAATTTCATCTGCCGCCAGTTCATACAACAAACCAAATACCTGACGCGTTTCACCCGATTTAAAACGCAGCGGCACGTTATCAATAATATGTAACCGCGCGGGGTCGGCCACCAGTAACGGCCTGCCGTCCGGCAAAGGCATTTCCTCTTCCAGTTCACGCGCCGCCGCCGCAAAAACGCTTTCTGGTTTATCGCTGGCGGCCACGAGCGTGCTGCCTTCCGTGTGCGCCAGATTCACAAAACCGCCCGGTATCATATAAGCGGGCTTGGACGCATCATAAGACGGGTAATGCGGCCCCGCCTGCAACAGAACCAGCTTGCGCTTGCCATCTTTTTTGTAAACCAGCGCGATGCCGCTGCCCATCGTGGTCGTGGCAACGTCTTTGATCTCCACCCCCTTCAGGGTACTGTAGGGCGGTGGGGCCGTATGAATAAAGCGCGCCAGCATACCGGCCAGTTTATTGCGCCAAGGTTGACCCGCCATATAACCTCCTGATGGCCTCTGCGGCCTAACATTACTTTAAAATCAATATAATCTGCGTTTTAATGTCTTCACCGTAGCATGCTTTTTTGACAGGTGAAACTATTCACTGGAATTGAATATTGTCATCATGCCCCTGTAAAATGGGTCGTTAACGATAATATTGTGACCCTTTATAATGCCGAAACAAATTACGTATGAAGAGCTTTCACAGCGCGCAGAGGACAGGCACGTTATCGTCCTCGGCGGCTTTTCACGTGATTACAGTTTAAATGATTTGCTCGAGATCGAGCATTTTGTTGACCAGATCGTGCGACAAGTCAAAACGCGCGACACCAAGGTTATGGTCGTCTGCGGCGCCACGTCACCGGGCATCGGCAAAATTTACAACCTGTTGCGACAAAAAATCGGAGCCGCCGATCTCGATAAAGGACAAATCATCGCAACAGGTCTTGTGGCGGATGAAGATAACATCAAGTCACCGATTGACCAGGATTGCACCTACTTTACGCGTGTCAATCATGCCAAGGATGAGTTGAACGGCGAGGTCAAAATCCGCGGCCAGTCATTGATGGTTGATATCGCCAAACACGGTCGGTCGGCACAGTTCAATTATTTTGGCGGCGGCAATGTATCGGCACATGAAGTCGCCGAAGCCGTACAAAACGGTATGCCCGCTTATGTGCGCGACATGTCGGATGCCAAAGGTCGTTTGGGTGCGGTTCATGATTATGTGCGGCGGTTCCCGGAATCCCTGTTCGGCGACTGGTACCGGTTTTCACCCGACCGCCGCCGCGATCAAACTTACGGGTTCGATCCGGAGGATAAAGTCGAAGCTGAAAACGCCTTGGACACTGTATTGACCAAACCAAATCGCTTATGGCGCAAAGCGACATTGGCAGTTTCTGAACTGGGCTTCGTCAAAAAATACGACCAATGGCAGGGCAGAAATGCTTTTGAAAAGGGCGTCATGCCCATCCTGCCGATGGCCATCGCAGCGGGCATTTTTTTGACGGCACATGCCGCGCCTGCAGCCATCATTTTGGCCGGCTGTGTAGCCATGGTCAGTGTTGGGCAGATGATACTGAAATGGCTGGCGCCGAACATCAAAGACAGGCGCATCAGAAAAGTTGTTAAGGGTGCCGGACATATGATAACCGCCGTCGCCTCTGCAGGCGCTGCGTGGTACAGCCTTGTGCCCGCCATGCCGTTACTGTCATCAGGGAAGTTATTGTCGTCGGGATTGGCTGACCTTTATGGCGCAGCGACAGCAGTCTCAACCGCAGCCATGAATACCGTCTTTGGCATGTCGGATGCCGCCAAAGCCTATGGGTTCGCTGGTGATGCCTTGACGCCCACTAAACGCAAAGCGGAACTAGCCCTTTCTTAAATGCACATAGAGCGCGCCCAGACCGCCATGGCGTTTGTCAGCGGCTTTAACCGATAAAATCTGGGCGGCGATTTGTGGTGCGGCCAGCCAGCGCGGCACCTGCGTGCGCAGCGTCTCCGTGCCACCATCGCCCTTGCCGGTAATGATCAGCACGCGCCTTTCATCCGCCGCGCGTTGTCGCTCTATAAACCGTACAAGCACCTTATGCGCGACCGTCAGCGTCATGCCATGCAAGTCAAGCCTGCCATCGACAGGCGGCGGATCATTCGCACGTGTCTTTGGCGCACGATGCCCGGGCTTGAGCATATCCTTCGCCACGCGGTTTTTAATGGTGACCTGATCCGGCTTTTGCGGCGCAGTCCCTGTTCGTTTGACAGCGACAGCACCCAGTGGCTTCAGCGATTTTTTATAATCCCGCCAACCGCCATCGCCCGCATCTTCGTCATCATCATGGCGTGTCATGAATGACGGCACCCCGCGGCAATAACAGGTAATAAACACCGGGGCTTTGCATGGCGCCCGCTTGCGCTTCGGCATCCGCACCGATACCCCAGAAGATATCCCCGCGCACGACGCCCTTGATGGCACCACCGGTATCCTGCGCCACCATCAGCTGGCGCAGCACGTTCCCCTTGGCATCTGTTGTGTCGAGCCACAACGCCGTACCAAGCGGTACATAAGCCGGATCAACCGCAAGGCTGCGGCCCATTGTCAGTCCCACACCTTCGGCCCCCTGTGGCCCACCATCCATCTGGTTCAACATGCGAAAGAACACATAGGACGGGTTCGCATTCATAACTTCGGCCGCGCGCGCGGGGTGTGAGGCCAGCCACGCGCGGATGGCATGCATGGTCACCGGCTTTGACAGTTCGTTATGGTCCAGAAGCCACCGGCCGATGGCCACATAATCATGCCCGTTATTGCCGTCATAGCCGACACGCACAATCGTGCCGTCGGGCAATTGCACATGCCCCGATCCCTGAACGGCCAGAAAGAACGCATCCACCGGACTATCCACCCATAAAAGTGGTTGAGCACGGTCTTTCAGCGTACCACGCGCGATCTGTTGTCGCGCATCATAGGGAACAAATTTGCCATCTTGAACCTTGCCGACCAAACGCTTGCCCTGCCATTCGCTTTTGAAGGCGCCCAGATCCGCCGTAATCATATCCTGCGGTTTCTGGTAAAGCGGTGTCTGATAATGCCCGCCCTGTTGATAAGCACCATGAAGAGTGGGTTCATAATAGCCCGTAAACAATCCCGCCTCTGTCGTCATAACCCTATACGGCACCAGGGCGTCCGCCAGCACATGCCGTGCCTGCGCGCTGTCACCCGGCGTTATGCCGCGTATCTTGTGACATGCTGCGGCCCAGTCATCGGGCTGAACAGTCGCCAGCGCAGATTCGCTCGCTGTCTTTTTACGTTCCAGAACGGCACATGATTTTTGCAGCGCGGGCAGAGCGTCGGTGACGTGGTCGTTATCCCACCCCGGCAGTTCTTCGTAACTGATTTTTTGCAAATAAGGTTTTTCAGGCGCGGTTGGCACGGCACAAGCCGTAAGCAGCGCCACCACAAGCGTTACGGCAATAACATTGGATACGCGCATATCAGCCCCGCGTTTCCGCCAGAACCCAGTCAGCCGACGGGTTGGCCGTGTCACGCGTGAAGCGCCAGATGTCGGTGACTTCTTCAATCTTGCCATGACTGCCGCCGATCACCTGACCGTTTGCATTCGACAAAGCGGTTTCCTGATGGCTGACAAAACACACGGTGATGGAAGCCTGTTTATTCTCAAGCGCGGCCTTGGTGCATTCGGCTTCGCGTATATCAAGGCGCGGTAGCGTTACAATCTCACCCGCCGCTTTGCGTTGCTGGATGCCCTGTTCAAACCCCTGTCGCACGGATGGCGCAAGCCAAGCAGCGCAAGGCTTCAAGTTGCCGGACGCATAGGCCTGCACAATTTTGCTGAAACGTTCACGCATCAAGGTCAGGAATTTCTTTTCATCAAAAGTCGGGTCGGCGGCACGGATTTGCTCCAGCCCGCCTTCCAGCGAATTAGGGGCTATTTTATAAAAAGCAATCGGCGGCCGGTCGGGGGACTGCGGGGATGGATCGTTGTTATAACCATCACCATTAAACGGGACATCCTGTTGTGGCGGACGGGCAAAGGGGCGCGTTGGGCCGGATACCGGCGGCGCTTTACGCTTGGAAACATTTTTGCGTTGCACCGTAAATGGATTGGGGCGGTTAATATCATGCGACCCGCGTTGACCGAAAACCTGCCAAAGCCGCCCCAATAGGGCGAGCGCAATCAGCGCATAAACGATGATATCGGCGTGGCGGCTAACCCAATCCTGAATTTGTACTGTTTCCACGCAATTCTCCCTAGATTTGTACAAGACTTCTTTCTGGCACTTGAACCTATGCTGCCGGTCATGCTAGCAAAAACGGCATCTTATTAGGAAAGACTCATGACCGCTGAATCATCGCCCACATCGACACAGACTCCGTCTGGACAAGAATCTGTGCCTGTTTCCATTCTGGCGCAATATATCAAAGACTTCTCTTTTGAAAACCCGCATGTGCCGCAGATCTTCTCGCAGATGACGCAGGCGCCGGAAATTGGCGTCAATGTGAACCTGATGACGCGCACGCTGGCACCCAATCATTACGAAGTTATTCTGGGCCTGAAGATGGAAGCCAAGACGGGTGAGCAGGCTAATTTTGTAGCTGAACTGGCCTATGGCGGCGTTTTCACATTGCCTGCCATGCCTGAAGAAGCGACGCGCATGTTCCTGCTGGTTGAGGCGCCGCGCTTGCTGTTCCCCTACGCAAGGGGCATCATGCTGAACGCCGTTCGCGACGGCGGCTATCCGCACGTTACGATGCATCCCATTGATTTTATGGGACTTTATATGGCAAACCAGAACAGCCTGGGCACAACCCCGGCGGCCGGAGCAGCCTAATTCAGACTTACTTAAACAAGCTCGGGCATAACTAGTAGGGTGTGTAGGGTGATCATGACCAGAATCTCGAACTTGCTTTTGTTGACCGGCTTGATGCTCGTGGCAGCATCGACGGCCCATGCTGAGCCCATTCCGGCTGACGTACTTAAACACGACTATGACAATTGCATGGGTGGTGCCAATGCCGCACCAGACCCTGACCGCGCTAAATTCTGCGCATGCATCAAAGAACAGATGTCACGCTGGGATCTGGAAACATACACCAACATTGCTCTGGAGCAGATGAAGTCAGGCGACACGATGCATCCGCCGCCGAAAGTTCAGGAAGTCGCCAATTACTGTATTGGCAAAGTCATACACTGACAGGCAGAATTACTTCTAAGACATACTGAGATATGTTTTATACATTACCCGATAATGGAAACACATATCATCGTATGTATTTGTTTTTGCTAGCAAATCTCGTTTTATCTTTATTGCTTCTTAAGATTAATTGCGCAATCTAGACACTGTTCTGTCATTCACTGTTCATTTTGTTGTCGTTTTAGGGTGGTTTCCGCATGTCCTGTAGAAACACGTCTGAGGCACGGCCGTCATTCTGGATCGCTTGTGTCGCTATGCTCGCAAGCGTTCTAGCTTTGGGCTTTCTGTCACTGTCCCCGACAACGAAGGACCGCAACCTGATCGTCTGGTTCGGGTCGGATAAAAGCGACGCCTCCATTTTTACCGCCCTGTCAGATGCACACGCCTACGCCATGCGGCGCGGTCCGTTGGGACACAGTTTCGTCATCCGTCTAAGTGATGCCGATGCGCGTCGTACATTGGAACAAAATGGCGCCCTGTTGACGCTGCGCGCGCCGCAATTGGGATGCAATCACGCTTATCATGTCAGATATGCCGGGGACGGGGGGGCAGGATGACGCACGAAATACAAACACTACGTCGGACAACCGGAAAATTCATGCAGTTGTTTTTACTGCTGCACATGCCCCTGATTTGCATCATCGCCCTGGCCGCGGGTCATTCGTTTATGCAGCCGCTCGTCATGTCCGCAGCATTTTCTGCGGTATCCATCATCCTGTGGGTGCAGGCACCGGAATCCTTGGCAAGCCGGCTGGTAACGGCCATCGCCGTCATCGGCAATGTCTCTGTCATCCTCTATACGCTGGAAGGCAACCCGATTCAGGTCGATATGCATATGTATTATTTTGTCGCGCTGGCAATACTGGTGGCCTATTGCGACTGGCGCGTTATTGTCGTGGCCACAACCGCCATTGCCCTTCACCATCTGGTTTTGAATTATGTTGTGCCGGACTATGTGTATCCGGGTGGTGCTTCATTGGGACGCGTAGCGCTGCACGGCCTGATTGCCGCGCTGGAAGCAGCAACCTTGATTGTTATTATCCGTCAGTTGCAGCAGATGTTTTTTGCGCAGGCGTCATCCCACCATACCAAGAAATCGCTGACAGAAAAGCTGGCGCAGGAACTTGAAACCACTTTCTCATCCAGCGCAGAAGAAGTGGCGAAGGCAGCGGGCGATATGCGGCATATGGCGGAACGTCTGGCTTCTGCCGCCACCGTTACCGGCAGCAAAAGCGATGTGATCGTCAGCAGCGCGCAATCGACAGCGGCAAGCATTCAGACAGTCGCGGCTTCGACCGAAGAACTGTCAACATCCATTCACCAGATATTGGGACAGGTGATGGAGGCTTCCAATATCGCCAACCGCGCAGCGACCGAGGTGGATTCCACCAACAGCGCCGTCACACGTCTGGAATCAACAGTGGACCGGATCGGGGAGTTCGTTGGCCTGATCAATGGTATCGCGTCACAGACAAACTTGCTGGCCTTAAACGCAACCATTGAGGCGGCACGCGCCGGTGAAAGCGGCAAAGGCTTCGCCGTTGTCGCCGCCGAAGTTAAGATGCTTGCCAACCAGACCGCGCAGGCGACAGAGGAAATACAAGCGCAGATAGAAGGCGTGCAAAACGAAACACGCGCCGCCGTCAATGCTATCAAGAACGTGATGGATACGATCAACGCGTTGAACGACATCAACGCCCGCGTGAATAATCTGGTCCAGCAACAGGAATCGGCGACCGCAGAAATCGCGCAAAACGCAACGCGCGCAGCGGATGGTTCCGAGAATGCCAGCCAGAACCTGCTGACCATTCGCGAGTCGACGTCCGAAACCGGCCAGATTGCGACCGCAGCCCTGCAGGAGGCGCAGGTCTTATTTGCGCAATCTGAAAGGTTGAAAAGACAGGTCCGCACCTTTATCGAGGATCTGGGCAGGCTTTAATACCGCCATGAATATCCCAAGGATGATTTGACGCCCCGCCGCAAATCATTATGATCCGGCCATTATCATTTTTTGCCGGAACAGCCATGACGAACCCCACCCGCCCGCGCCCTGTTGTGCTTTGCGTCCTTGACGGATGGGGATTCCGTAACGATGCCGCCGATAATGCCGTCACGCGCGCCAACGCGCCGCATTTTCGCGCCGCGTGGGAACAGTCACCTCACGCCTTGCTGGAGGCTTCCGAAGAATTTGTAGGTCTTCCCAAGGGGCAGATCGGCAATTCCGAAGTCGGTCATATGAATTTGGGCGCGGGGCGCGTCATTTTTCAGGATCTGCCCCTGATCGACCGCGCTGTATCTGACGGTTCGCTGGCACAAAACAAGACCCTGCATGACTATATAGAAAAGCTGAAAGCATCAGGCGGGACCTGTCATCTGATGGGGCTGGCGTCACCAGGCGGTGTTCATGCCCATCAGGAACATATCGCCGCCCTGTCCGGCATCGTCGCGCGCGCGGGCGTGCCCGTTGTCATCCACGCTTTTCTGGATGGGCGCGACGTGCCGCCACAAAGCGCGGCAGAACAAATCGCCAAATTGCAAACTGCCATTGCCGGTCAGGCGGGTGTTATGATTGGAACACTGTGCGGCCGTTACTATGCCATGGACCGCGACAAGCGCTGGGAGCGCGTGGAACTGGCTTATGATCTGTTGACCACAGGCGCAGGCATGGCATCAACTGACGCCGGTGCCGCCATTCGCGACAGTTATGCCGCAGGCGTTTACGACGAATTCGTCAAGCCCGTCACGCTGGGCGGCTATACCGGCATGAAGGATGGGGACGGCGTCCTGTTCGCCAATTTCCGCGCCGACCGTGCGCGCGAAATTCTGCAGGCACTCCTCGACCCCGCCTTTACAGGCTTTGCCCGCAAGAAAACAGTTCATTTTGACGCCGCACTCGGCATGGTCGAATATTCCGATCAACTCAACAAACTGATGCCCGCCCTATTCCCCCCCAAACAGATCAGCGAAACATTGGGTGAGCTGGCCGCCAAGGCAGGTCTAAAGCAACTACGTATTGCCGAGACCGAGAAATACCCGCATGTCACCTTCTTCTTTAACGGTGGGCGCGAAGAACCTTATCCCGGCGAAGATCGTATCATGGTGCCGTCGCCGAAAGTCGCGACCTATGACCTGCAACCGGAAATGTCGGCCAGTCTGGTGACGGACAAGGTTGTGGCCGCCATCGAACAGGGTGTGTACGACCTGATCATTTTAAATTACGCGAACCCCGACATGGTCGGCCATACAGGCGATTTCAGCGCCGCCGTCAAAGCGGTTGAGGCATTGGATGTCTGTCTGGGCCGCCTGTTCAACGCCGTTCGGCAACAGGGCGGCATTGTGTTCGTCACCGCCGACCATGGCAATTGCGAAACCATGCATGACCCCACAACGAACGGCCCGCACACCGCGCATACGCTGGAAAAGGTTCCAGCCGTTTTGGTCGGCGCCCCTGCTTTTGTTAAAGGGCTGCGTAACGGAAAATTGGCCGATGTGGCCCCCACGTTGCTGCGCCTGATGAACATGCCGCAACCAGCGGTCATGGACGGGCAGTCGCTGATCGTGGAGTAAGCCGTGGATAACAGCATCGCACTTGGCACACTAACCGATTATCTGGCGCAATGCCCGGAGGACGCGCCCTATCTGGGGCATGTCATGCGCCACCTGCAGGGCGATGACGATGTAACCAACCGCTCGCACCGCCGCGGCCATGTCACCGTGAGCGCGGTTGTGATCCGGCAGGGCAGACAGTTTCTGGCCATCCGCCACAAAACATTGAACAAGATGTTGTGTCCCGGCGGACATCTGGAAGCGGAAGACGAGTCCCTGATGGCGGGGGCGCTGCGCGAATTACAGGAAGAAACCGGCATTGCTGCCCAGCAGGTTGAGCCTTTATCCCGCCTGCCCGTTGATGTGGATTGCCATACCATTCCTGACAACAACAGGAAGCAGGAACCAGCGCACGAGCATTGGGATGTGCGTTTTGCATTCCACCTGAAAGACGACACGGCAACCGTAATCCCGCATGCAGGTGAAATTGAGGGCTATCAATGGGCGCCGATTGACAGCCTGCCCACGCGTTTACAACAACGCGTCAAAGCCTTGGTCAAGGCATAAGGATAATGCTATAAGGGCACCGTCCTTAACAGCCATCAGAAATGTCATGCGTCCATCAAACCGTGCCGCAGATGAACTCCGCGATATTGTCCTTATTCCGCGCTATGCCCGTTATGCCGAAGGGTCTTGTCTGATCCAGTGCGGCAACACGCATGTGCTGTGCACCGCAAGCGTGGATGAAAAAGTACCGCCCTTCCTGCGCAATACGGGACTTGGTTGGGTCACGGCGGAATATGGCATGTTGCCGCGCGCAACCGCCGAACGTACCGAACGCGAAGCCGCAAAGGGCAAACAGTCCGGCCGTACGCAGGAAATTCAGCGCCTGATCGGCCGCGCGCTTCGCGCCGTTGTCGACCGCAAGAAGCTGGGTGAAATACAAATCAAGATCGACTGCGACGTATTGCAGGCGGATGGCGGCACACGTACCGCCTCCATCACCGGCGGCTATGTCGCGCTGGCATTGGCCATTCAATATCTGATGAAGTCCGGCAAACTGACTGAAAACCCGTTGATCGACAGCGTCGCAGCCATTTCCTGCGGCCTGTATAACGGCGCGGCGGTTCTGGATCTGGATTACCCGGAAGATTCGAACGCCGAAGCTGACGCTAACTTCGTCATCACGGGACAAGGCGGTCTGGTTGAAGTGCAGGCGACTGCCGAACAAACGCCGTTCAGTACCGAACGTTTTCAGGATCTGCTGCGTCTCGCACAAAAAGGCACAGCAGAACTGACGGAAATGCAACGCAAGATTTTGACCCCCGACGCCTGAGGTAACCCATGGCCTACGACAGCAACAACATTTTCGCCCGTATTCTGCGCGGCGAAATACCGTGCAAGAAAGCGTATGAAGACGCGCATGT
The DNA here is from genome assembly GCA_019233975.1 of Alphaproteobacteria bacterium. GTDB lineage: Bacteria > Pseudomonadota > Alphaproteobacteria > UBA9219 > UBA9219 > JAFALY01. Next base: position 10,364 of record JAFALY010000006.1, read on the forward strand.
TCTGGCCTTTCACGACATTCAACCGAAGGCGCCCGTACATATTCTGGTCGTGCCCAAGGGTGCCTATGAACATCATTATGATTTTGTGACCCGCGCCAGCGATGCGGAAATCGCGGCCTTTGAACGCGCGGTTGCCATCGTAGCCAGGGAAGCGGGCGTTGCGGAAACAGGATATCGCCAGATCAGTAACGCAGGTCCCCATTCAGGGCAGGAAGTCCCGCATTACCATGTGCATCTGTTGGGCGCGACCCAGATGGGACCGCTGGTTCCCTAAGCCGGATTACCTTAAACAGCGATGCTTTTGCCGGTAGAGCCGAGGTCAGCCATCGCCTCTGTCAGGCGGGCGATTACGCCCTGTTCACCTGCACGCAGCCATTTGCGTGGGTCATAAAGTTTCTTATACGGTTTATCATTATCAGGATCGACCTGATATTTAAACGCGCGTGGGTTCGCATCAACTTCAGCCGCTACGGCATGGGCAAAGGCAAATTGCAGGTCAGTATCGATATTCATTTTGAACACGCCGTAACCAACCGCCTCGCGGATCAAATCAGCCGACGTGCCGGAGCCGCCATGGAAGACCAGATTAAGCGGATTGCTGCCGAGCTTATGCGTTTTGGTCACCAGTTCCTGTGAGTTCTTCAAAATGACGGGACGCAGTTTAACATTACCCGGGGCATAGACGCCATGAACATTGCCAAAGCTCGCCGCGACCGAGAAATGCCCAATAGGCGACAGCAGATCATAGGCCTTCAACACATCTTCGGGCTGGGTGTAAAGCTTGGGATTGCCGATATCGCCGTGTTCCAGTTCGTGGCCGATGCCGTCTTCTTCGCCGCCCGTTACGCCGAGTTCGATTTCAAGACTCATGCCCAACGGGGCCATACGTTTCAGGACACGTGCGCAGATCTCCAGATTTTCCTCAATCGGTTCTTCCGACAAATCGAGCATGTGTGAAGAAAACAATGGGCGGCCTGTTGCCTTGAAATGCTCTTCGCTTTTCTCCAGCAGGCCTTCGACCCATGGCACCAGTTTTTTGTTGGCATGGTCCGTGTGCAGAACGACGCACACGCCATATTCCTGCGCCAGCAGATGCACATGCTGCGCAGCAGCAACAGCGCCCAGCACACGTCCACGATGTGCGTCAGGAACACCTTCGCCCCCATAAAACCGGGCACCGCCGTTCGATAACTGTATAATAACGTCTGATTTAGCCTTTGCCGCACATTCCAGCACAGCATTGACCGTATTGGTGCCAACGACATTGACAGCAGGCAAGGCATAACCACCCCGTTTGCACGCATCAACCAACGTCTGATAATCGGCGCCGGTTACAACGCCAGGTTTCAAAGTGTTTGTTGTCATGGCACACCTCTGATTTCCATTTTACGAATAACCGAAGTCTTTTGCTTTGTCCAACAGGATATCTTATGATCTTGCAAGGCCACCGGATGGGAGATTCCAACATGCGTTGCAGCAAAATTTATTCTTTGTGTCTCAAAGCCGTTACCCGCGCACCACGCGAAACCGGTATCGCCATCGGCCCCATTCTTTTCGTGCTGGCCATTCTGGGTATTCTGGCCGCCGTGCTCTCCATCGGCTCGTCTGACTTTTCTATCGCATCGGTTGCCGACCGTTTGCAGGCAGATATTCCGGCGCAAGCCAATCTGATCCGCGCCAAGATTATGGAATGCAATTTAAAGTACGGCACCAACAGCAATTACGACGGTTATCCTTCATCCGACGCGACAAATGGTACGCTGGTATCAGCCCTGACATGCACGGGTGATACCGCCGGCCTGCAAGGACTGTGGACAGGTGCGCGCCCTGCCTATCTGCCGCCACCCAGCACCGGCATGGGCCAATGGTATTACATCAATACAAATGCAACCGGTCAGGGGGGTACGGCAACGGGTGGGCGTTGCATCTGGTTCGTTCCCACAATTTCTAATCCGGTCAACAACAAAGGTGTCGTAACGGGCCTGACCAAGGCCGCGGCCAGATTCACCAACGCGGTCAGCAATGACGGTGCGTCGGAGGTTAATTACAATCCGGCAGGCACAACGCAACGCTTTGTGATGTGGATTACCCTGCCCACCGGCACGGCCGACCCGCACTGCACACCCTAAGCATGCTGCTGAGTCTTTCACAGGCAAGCTGGCCAAGTGCCGCTGCGGCCCTCTACGCCGCCATGCCGGATGGTCTGCCGGAAGGTTCGGTCTGGCTGGCGCTAGTGGTTTTGGCGCTCCTCCTCACCGCTGCTGTCATTGATGCCTTCAAGGGCATTGTGCCGGACCCGATCATTTTCTTCGGCACGCTGCTGGTCGTCGTCACACAAGGGTTCTATGTCACATGGCCGTTCGCCGCACATAACCTGACACTAGGTCTGGCGGGTTGCTTTGCCATCTGGGCTATCAACGAAGCGTGGTATCGGTTTTTAAAACATGATGCGCTGGGCATGGGTGATGCGAAATGGACCATGCTGGCCATCACTGCGTTTAGTATCAAGGCCGCGCTGATCGCGTGGGGCGCGGGCGCATGCTTTGCCGTTCTGTGGTTGATCGGTTGCCGTATCATATGCCGCAAAACCGCGCATGTGCATTTCGCACCATTTCTGTTTATCGGCCTTTTGGGCGCGATTTTTTATCCGCTGCTTCTGGCCTGATCAGGCTTTTGCGACAGCAGGCGCTTTTTCCAGACGACGCAGCGGCGGCATATAGAGTAACAGAGCCGCAGCAACATAAATCGACGAATAACTGCCGACAAAAATACCCCAGGCGAGCGCGCCGGAAAAGTTGATCAGCGTCGAGCCACCCATAAATACCAGCGGTAACAGGGCCAACAAGGTCGTGCCCGCCGTCATGACGGTACGCGACAACGTCTGGTTCACCGAGTCATTGATAACGCTGCGCAGGTCAACCGCCTTGTGGCGGCGAAGCGTTTCACGAATACGGTCGAACACAACCACCGTGTCGTTGATGGAATAACCCGCGAGCGTCAGCAGCGCGGCGACCGCCGTCAGGTTAAAGTCCAGATGCAGGACGGAATAAAAACCCACGGTTGTCAGAACGTCGTGCAGCGTAGCGATCAATGCCGCCAAACCGAACTGCCATTCAAACCGCAAGGCCACATAGGCGGAAATCGCCAGCATGGCCAGCACGGTTGCCAGAACGCCCGCCTGCAATAATTCATGCCCAACGGTCGGGCCGACAACCTCAACCCGGCGATAATCATAATTGGTGCCGAGCGCCGCGCGCACATGGTCAACCGCCGTCATCTGTGCGGCTTCGTCGCCCTCCTGACGCTGGATGCGGATCAGCACGTCATCGGGCGCGCCGAATTGCTGGATCTCTACTTCACCCAGTTTCAGGCCGGACATCTGGCTGCGCAGGGCGGCGACATCCACCGCTTGTGGTGCTTTGGCTTCGATCAAAATACCGCCCTTAAAATCGATGCCGAAATTCAGACCGCGTGTCGCGACTGAAAGACCGGTAATGATCAACAGAACGATCGTCACGCTGAACGCAACCCAGCGCTTGGCGACAAAGTCGATCTTGGTATCGGGGGGCACAAAATGTATCGGCTTGAGAAACATCGGTTTTTCCTGCTGTCCTGAACTAAGGCATTCTGACTATACAAAAAATGCACCGATAGCAAACCCTAAGCAACAGAATCGTTAACCTTATTGTAAAGGTTCATGGGGCATAGTCTCTGGCCCCGTCATGGGCTTTTCATGAAACGCACGACATCCCCCAAACCCGCAAAAAAACCCCGTAAACGTAGCGTGGACGGCTTTGCACAGCAGCGCCGGTGGTTAGAGCGCGCGCATAACGTGGCACAATTGTCCCCGCTTGAGGGTGGCAGTCCCCATCCGACGGTTAAGGTCGGCGCGGTACTGGTCGGGCCCAAGGGGCAGGAAATCGCAACCGGCGCCAACCGCCTGCCGAACGGTATAGACCGCCGCCGGCCTGAGCGTTACCGCAGCGGGCAAAAATCACTCTGGTTCAATTGCGCCGAGCAAATGGCGTTTGCCGAAGCGCTGCGCAAACGCAAGGATATACGCAACGCCACCCTCTATGTGACGTTGGAGCCCTGCGCCGTCTGCGCAGGCCTGATCGTCGAGCTGGGCATCCGCAAGGTTTGCGTGCCGGTCAACAGCCGCCGTTGCTATGCCCGGTTAAAAGACAAATGGAAAAGCAGTATTGAGATCGGCCTGATCAAGCTGGCCGAGGCAGGCGTCAATCTGGCCGCCGTCGATATGGGAAAGCGCGCCTAACACCCTGGTCAGCGATTTTAATCCAAACCAAATGATACGACATTGGTTTTCCAACGACCACCATTGGAACTATGCCTGAAAAGGCCAAGCCTGACTGAAAGACCAACAACGGTGACCTGAGCCAGCGTACTGCTGTCCCATTCATCCCGACCTGACTGCCCGCCCGAATGACCAGACGAGGTGGAAGGGCCAACGGCGCCAATTTCTATATGGGGCGTGTATCTACGCCAGCCGGCTCTGAAATTACCGCCCCAGCCTATTCTCACCCCTTTGCCACATATTGCGAATTTTGCAAGCGTGAACCCCATCTGGGGCGCGCTGAATGATTCATATTTTCCAGTAAAGAATATAGGGCCAAAAGACACCGTCATGAATCACATCCTTTTAAAAGTTTGGTGCTTAAAATATGACTAGCCAATTAGCATGGGCTATTACTTTCGTAAATAGCCCCAATAATTACCTTTATTACAGCCCCTAGCCCGCGCCGGGGCGCACGGCTATAATCACCACCATGCCCGATCCACAAAGTAACATATCCGTTAAAACCCGCCCGGCGACCCAAAAACCGCCGATGTACAAGGTTTTGCTTCTGAACGACGATTACACGCCGATGGAGTTCGTGATTCAGGTTCTGGAGGTGTTCTTTAACAAAAGCAATGCCGAGGCGACGCGCATCATGCTGCATGTCCACAAAAAAGGCGTTGGCTTGTGCGGCGTCTTTACCCACGATGTAGCCGAAACCAAAGTGAACCAGGTCATGGCCGCCGCGCGTCAGGCGCAGCATCCGCTCCAATGCATTATGGAGAAGGAATAAAAGGCCGGGCATCCCCGCGTGACTTGGTCCGACGCTTCGGTTACCCTCCCGCCTATGCAAGCGATGATGATTCCTGAGAACGACATACAAAGCCCGGCCTACCAAAGCGGGCTGAACGACGCGCAGCGTCAGGCGGTTGACGCGCTGGACGGGCCTGTGCTGGTGCTGGCCGGTGCCGGTACCGGAAAAACGCGCGTGCTGACGACGCGCCTTGTGCATTTGTTGATGAGCGGCAAAGCCGTGCCGGGGCAAATTCTGGCCGTTACCTTCACCAACAAGGCGGCCGCAGAAATCCGTGAGCGTATCAGCCATATGTTGGGGCGTTCGGTCGAAGGGTGGCATCTGGGCACTTTTCACGCACTGGCCACGCGCCTGCTGCGCCCCTATGCCGAACGTGTGGGCCTGCGCCCCAACTTTACAATTCTGGATGAAGACGACCAGTCGCGTCTGATCAAGCAATTGCTGGCCGCCGAAAATGTGGATGACAAAAAGTCACCCGCGCGCGTCGTGCTGGCCGTCATCAGCCGGTGGAAAGATCGTGGCCTGGGCCCCGACGATATCAAAGGCGATGCCGGCGGTTTGGCGAACGGCAAAATGCCAAAGCTTTACGCACAGTATCAGGAACGGCTGCGCGAACTGAATGCCTGCGATTTTGGTGATTTGTTACTGCACCACCTGACCTTGCTGCGCAATAATCCGGATATTCTGGCGGCGCTGCACGAACGGTTCAAATATATTCTGGTCGACGAATATCAAGACACCAACGTCGTGCAATATTTGTGGCTGCGTCTGCTGGCGCAGGGCAACAACAACATCTGCTGCGTCGGCGATGAAGATCAGTCCATCTATGGCTGGCGCGGGGCGGAGATCGGCAACATCCTGCGCTTTGAGGAAGATTTTCCGGGCGCCAAGGTCGTGCGTCTGGAACAAAATTATCGCTCAACCGGGCATATTCTGGGCGCAGCGTCGCACCTGATCGCCAACAACAGCATGCGCCTGGGCAAAAATCTGTGGACCGCCGCCGAACCCGGCGAGCGCGTGCGTGTGATGACGTTGTGGGACGGCGACGAAGAAGCACGTTGGGTGGGCGATGAAATCGAGGCCCTGCAACGGCGCGGCGTATCGCTGGGACAAATGGCCGTCATGGTTCGCGCCGGGTTCCAGACACGCAAGTTCGAGGAACGTTTTATCACGCTCGGCATTCCCTATCGCGTTTTGGTCGGCGCGCGTTTTTATGAACGCGCCGAAATCCGCGACGCACTGGCCTATCTACGCCTGCTGCACGCACCCGAAGATGATCTGGCGTTCGAACGTATTATCAACACACCGAAACGCGGCGTCGGCCCTGCGGCCATGCAGCAACTGCACCACACGGCGCGTTCGTTGAAAATTCCCCTGACGCAGGCCACGCAACGTTTGGCGGAAACAGATGAGCTGAAACCCAAATTGCGCGCGACCCTGCGCGACCTGATGGTGCAGTTCGACCGCTGGCGCACCCTGTTGCAAACCCTGCCGCATGGTGAAGTGACGCAGATCATGCTGGATGAATCCGGTTACACAGGTATGTGGCAGGCCGACAAATCACCCGAAGCGCCGGGCCGCCTTGATAACCTCAAGGAACTGGTCACCGCCATGGCGGAGTTTGATACGCTGCCTGCCTTTCTGGAACATGTGTCACTGGTTCTGGAAGCGACCGACAAAAGCGGTGAGGCGCAGGTCAGCCTGATGACGTTGCACGGCGCCAAAGGATTGGAATTCGACCATGTTTTTCTGCCTGGTTGGGAAGAAGAAATTTTCCCGAGCCGTCTGGCGCTGGAAGAAAACGGGGCCAAGGGGTTGGAAGAAGAACGCCGTCTGGCCTATGTCGGCATCACACGCGCACGGCAACGCGCGTTTATCAGCCACGTTGCCAACCGCCATATGCATGGCAGCTGGATCAACGCCTTGCCATCGCGCTTTTTGGCCGAATTGCCTGCCGCGCATGTCGAGCGTCAATCCGCCATCGGCAACGCCTCCGTCACGCAGCGCTGGAACAACAGCGGCTTCTCCAGCCGTAACGAAGATGATGATTATCGCGGCAAGGCGCCATCCCTGTTTCAACAGATACGCACACAACAATCATCCGCGCGAGGTTACAGCCAACAGCGCCCGCAGCAGATCGAGGGGCGCGCGACAGTCATTCAGCGCCCGCGCAACGAAGACGGTTTTAACGTCGGCGACCGCGTGTTTCATGATAAATTCGGGAACGGCACCATCCGCCGCATTGACCATGACAAGCTGGAAATCGCGTTCGACAAAGCCGGCCTGAAAAAAGTCATGGCCGGGTTTGTACGCCGGTCATGAGATATTGGTGAAGCAAGCACAGACAAAAGCGTCAGTGCAGAACTGCACAAATGCACTCAGTCACCAGAACTTAGATTCTCATCAGCCGCGCGACGCTTCTGTATCTCATGCAATAGACGAAACGCCGGATCATTGGCCGCAGCCCTCTCCATTATAGAAGATATATCCCCTTCAGGATGAAGAAGTCTGTTTACAGCCTGTAATAAATCGTCCGATACCGCCATTGTTCACTCCAAAAAATAGTTTTTGTTTTATATACGCGCCAAATATAGCGAACATCGCACGAAAGTATAACTACTTTACAGACCACTGAAATGCTGCGTTGCGATATGCTTCAATAGTTGTTGCTATACCGCCACAACTGAGATTTGTCGTAAGTGCTTTAATCATTCTTAATGTGTTATTAATCCGCCCAATACAATTTGGACAGGCGCATCAATTTAAAGAGGAACACCTTATGAAGCTCATCGCTATCGCCGCTTGCCTGTGCCTTGTCGCAACCGCAGCCCATGCCGACGTGACCGATATCCGTGCAGCGGATAATGCGCTGTACGGCGAAATCGGCATTGATCATTTCAAATACGGCGAAGACGTCAGCAACGCGACCTTTGACACGGAACGCGGCGACTTGCCGCATCTGCGAGCAGGCTATGCCTTTTTGACCGGTGAAAAATCTTCGTTCCTTAGCAATTTTATGGGGGACGTCCGTATCGATTTTTCCAGTGGTGATACACACTACAACGGTGGCGTGACAAACCTGAACACTGGGATCACTACACCCTATCAGGGCATGACCCATAATCAGGTAGTAGAACTTACAACACGCTGGGGCAAAGCGTTCCCACTGGGCAACATGCTTATGCTAACCCCCTACGCAGACCTTGGGTATCGTTATTGGCAACGTGAATTAACAGGCAGCGGCGGTTACACCGAGCGTTACACAAATGGCATTCTGACCGCAGGGGCCCAAGTGCAATTCTCACCCTTGCGTTCGCTGGTTGTAACAGCGTGGGGTGAAGCCGGAACAAACTTCAACGCAGGCATGACCACAAGCGGCACACACTATTCACTGGGCCAGACTGAATTGTGGAAGTTCGGGGCCAAGGCGGGTTACGCCCTGACCGACCGTTTGGAGCTGACCGCATCGGGTGACATAACCGGCTTTGGTTTCGGGCAAAGCCAGACGATCACGAACGGCACAACAACGTCTTATGAGCCGGATAGCTATACACACCAGACAGAAGCTTTGGTCGGTTTCGCCTACCACCTGCACTAAGACACTCTGAACCATGTCCGTGACGCCGCGCCTCTGGTCAACACCGCTGTGGGCCGTTGACCTGACGGTCAAAAATGCCGACGCCGATGCGCTGAGCGATTGTCTGGGCGAAGAAGCGTTGGCGTTGACCTGCATGTCGCCGCCACGGCAGCCCTTGACGCATATCGAAGCCCTGTTCGACCAGGAACCCGACGCGGGCAGTTGGAACGCGCGTCTGGCCGTCATTGCCGCCCTGCATAAATTCAAACCACCCACAGTCTCCGTACGGCGCCTGCCAAAGCTTGATTGGCTGAAAAAAGTGGCGGAGGATTTTCCACCCCTGCCTATCGGCCAGTGGGTTGTCTATGGGGCGCAGCACAAACATCGCGTTGTGGATGTGCCGCACAAAAGGCGGCGCGGATTACAAATTGATGCCACGTCTGCCTTTGGCACAGGCGAACACCCGACGACGCGCGGCTGTTTGCTGATGCTAGACAAAATTTTACGACACACCACGCCGCATAACATGCTGGATGTCGGCTGCGGATCCGGCATTCTGGCCATGGCGTTTTTAAAATCAGTCAGGAATGCGCGCGCCACGGGCATTGATATGGACGCGCTGTCGGTCATGATCGCCACATCCAACGCCCGCACGGGCGGCATGGCATCGCGTCTGCGCCTGATTACCGGCAAAGGATACAAACACCGCGCCATTCGCGTGCGCCGCCCCTATGACCTGATCATGGCCAATATTTTTGCGGGCCCCCTGCGGCAAATGGCTGCGCAATTAAAGAACCATTTGAAGCCGGGCGGCATTGCCATTCTTTCCGGCCTTCTGAACCATCAGGCAAACGGCGTCATCGCCGCACACCGGATGCAGGGGGTGCGCCTGATCGGCCATATCAGGCTCAACGGCTGGTCGGTTCTTGCGTTCAAACGTTAAGTCCGGCATGATGCCGCTATGACATTCGATGCTACGTCGCGCCTGTCGGCGCTGAAAACCCAACTTGTCGCGCAGGGTCTGGACGGTTTTCTGGTCCCGATGAGCGACGAATATCAAAGCGAATATGTTCCCGATAGCGCCAAGCGCATCACGTTTCTGTCCGGCTTTACCGGTTCGGCGGGCTTTATTGTCGTATTGGGCGAGAAGGCCGCATTTTTCACGGATGGCCGTTATACCCTGCAGGCACAACAACAAGTAGGCGCACCCTATATCCAACTGGACATCAATCTGACGACGCCATCCGATTGGGTGGTTGAGCAGGCGACAACCGGCCAGACCATTGGCTTTGACCCGTGGTTGATGACGCATACGACGATCGAAAGGCTGCAAGAGAAGTTGAATGCCAAAGGCATTCACCTGCGCGCCGCCACAACAAACCCTGTCGATGCCGTGTGGCTGGATCACCCGGCGGCACCCGCTGCCCCCATTCACCCTTATGATACTATCTATGCCGGTGAAACAAGCGCCGACAAGCGCACAAAACTGGCCACCGAATTGCGCCATAACAACACCGCCGCCACTATCATCACCGACCCGGCCAGCATCGCATGGCTTTTGAATGTGCGCGGCGGCGACGTGCCGAACACCCCGTTACCGCTCAGCTTTGCCATTTTATATGCGGATGCCAAGGTCGACTGGTTTGTCGATCCGCGCAAGATCACGGACACCCTGCCCGCCCATGTCGGCAGCGATGTGACGTTCTATCCGACCGCGGCCTTGACGGCGACACTCGAAAAACTGGCCGCCCAAAGCCAGCAAACGGGGCAGAAAATCCGCATTGACCCGACGCGTTCCGCCTATCACATCGTTGAAACATTAGTGCAGGCGGGCGCCAAACTCGACCGCAATATCGATCCGTGCGAGTTGCCAAAGGCATGCAAGAACGTCACCGAACTGGATGGCATGCGCGCCGCGCATCGTCGTGATGGTGCTGCCCTGACACGGTTCCTGTGCTGGCTGGACGGCGCATGGATCAATGGCGACGTAACTGAATTATCAGCCGAAGAAACACTGGCGGGTATGCGCACGACCAATAATTTGTATCGCGGGCCGAGTTTCGACACCATCGCCGGGGCCGGAGCCCATGGTGCGATTGTGCATTACCGCGCGACACAGACGACCAATAAAAAGCTGGAAATGGGGCAGTTGTTCCTGTTGGACAGCGGCGGGCAATATCTGGACGGCACGACTGATGTCACACGAACCGTTGCTATCGGCAAGCCCACCGATGAAATGCGCGACCGCTTTACGCGCGTGCTGAAGGGGCATATTGCACTGGCCAGCATCTGCTTCCCGCCCGGCACAACGGGCGCCGAACTGGATGTTCTGGCGCGGCAATATTTATGGGAAGAGGGCCTCGACTTCAATCACGGCACCGGCCATGGCGTGGGGTCGTACCTCGGCGTGCACGAAGGGCCGCAAAATATTTCACGCCGCAGCGCGACGCCGCTTAAACCCGGCATGGTCGTTTCCAACGAACCGGGATTTTATAAAACGGGTGAATTCGGTATTCGCATTGAAAATCTGCAAGCCGTCGTGGAAATCAAAGGTCTGCCCGGTGATAAGCCGATGCTCGGCTTTGAAACGCTGACGCTGGCGCCCATCGACAGGCACCTGATCGCGGTCGATATGCTGACGCCGCCGGAAAAAGAATGGCTGGATGCGTATCACGCACGCGTGCGCGACATTATCATGCCGCAAGTGGATGCTGACACGGCGGCATGGATTGCGGACATGACACAACCCATCGACAAGGCCGCCTGAACGCCTATTCCGCCGCGAGTATCTGCGCAGGCGTAATATCCTGAACAATCCGCATGAACAGACGGCGCAGATCATCGCGCAACGCCGCAAAGCCCTGATGTTTCATCAGGGCAGACTCATCCATATACAGGCGGCGATTAATCTCTAGCTGCAACGCCTGCCTGCCCTGTTGCGGATTCCCATGGCGGCGCACAATCTCCACCCCTTGATACGGGTCATTCAGGGCAACGCTGTAACCCAACGCCTGTAAATGGTCGCGCACCAGATGCATAAAGTCCGCGTTGCAGCTTTGCCCACTCAGGTTACCCAACACAAAATCGGGGCGCGGCGTCACATCCGGTCCGGCCCGGTCGGGCATGGAATGGCAGTCGATTAAATAGGCAACGCCATAGCAAGCCTGTGCTGCATCCATGGCCGCCATTATTTGCCCGTGGTAGGGCCTGTAATAACGCGCAATGCGGTGCGCAACGGCGGACGGCGGCAAGGGCGCGTCATAAACCGGCAGCCCCGCCGCGCACATGCGGCGTACCAGCCCCAATCCCAACCGCGTGCGGTCTGTCGGGTTCAGGGGGAACGGCCATGGTGTAGACAGCAAAGCGGGGTCGATATCATCCTCGGCCCGGTTAAAGTCGATATAGGCGCGCGGCACATCGGCGGCGATGAAAGTGGCGCCCGCGTCAACCGCGACATTGGTCAGTTCATCAACACAGAAATCCTCGGTCCGTCGCAACTGAAAAAACGGGCAGCTAAAACCAAAATCAGCCGGATAGTCACGGCCGCTGTGCGGTGAATCGACAACAAGGGGGGAGCGTGGCGTCATGCGCCGCCCACTATAAGACAGCCGCGCGGTTGAGTCTAAAACTTCTGTTTTGCTATTTTTACCATAACCGCTTATCCATAAAGGGTATTTGGAAAGGTTTAACAGTGAAAACCCTGATTGTCATACCGGCGCGTTACGGCTCAACCCGTCTGGAGGGCAAGCCTCTCGTGAAAATCACGGGCCAGACCATGCTGCAACGCGTCGTGGCCATTGCCCGCGCGGCGACTGCGGGATGTGATGATGTGCGTTTTCTAGTGGCAACCGATGACGCACGTATTATGGAGCATGCAAAAAATCTGAATGCGCCCTGTGTCATGACACCCGTTGCATGCCGCACGGGCACCGAGCGCGTGATTGCCGCCGTGGCGCAGGAAAACGAAAAGCCGGATTTTATTCTGGGTCTGCAGGGTGACGCCCCCCTGACCCCGCCTGATTTTCTGACAGCGATGATCGAAGCGTTTTGTACTGCACCCTGCGATGTGCTCACCCCCGTTACGCGTCTGACATGGGATGATCTGGATGTTCTGCGCGCCAACAAAAGCGTGACGCCCGCCAGCGGCACAACGGTCACCTTTGATGAAAAGACGGGCCGCGCTTTCTGGTTTTCAAAAACCATTCTGCCTTTGATCCGCAAGGAATCCGACCTGCGTGCCACGAGCACCCTGTCGCCCGTCTGGCGCCATATCGGCATCTATGGCTTTAGCCATGACATGCTGCAACGTTATGAATCCCTGCCAGAAGGCCATTATGAAAAGCTGGAAGGGCTGGAACAGCTGCGCGTGATCGAAAACGGTTATGCCATTCGTTGTGTCCCGGTTGATTATAAAGGCCGCGCCAATATGTCCGGCGTCGATAGCCCGGAAGACGTCATTCGCGCCGAAGTCTTGATCGCCCGCCACGGTGAGCTGCTGCCCTGATAACACCATGACCACGCGCCTGATCATCGCCCGCCACGGCAACACCTTTAACCCCGGCGATATCGTCACCCGGGTGGGTGGACGCACCGATTTACCCCTGACCGACAGTGGCATGGAACAGGGGCGCAAACTGGGTCTATGGCTGCAGGCAAACAATATGCTGCCGGATGTCGTCTACACATCAACCCTGCGCCGTACGCAGCAAACCGCACGGGCAGCCCTGAGCGCCGCAGAAACCGAGCGCCCCCTGTCCAGTCTGCCGCAATTTGACGAGATTGATTACGGCGTCGACGAAAACAGGCCGGAAGCCGAAGTCGTGGCCCGTCTGGGCGAACAGGCATTACGTGACTGGGATGAACGCGCGCTTGTCCCCGAGGGTTGGCGTGTAGACGTCGACTTGCTGATCCGCGACTGGATGGCGTTTGGCGATATGCTGCGGACCGAGCAAAAAGGCCTGACCATTCTCGTTGTAACCAGCAACGGTATCGCCCGTTTTGCACCACATATGACGGGCGATTTTGCCGCCGTCGCGGCCCGACACAACATTAAACTGAAAACCGGCGCGCTCGCGCTTTTGTCCTGCACAGACGATGCCCCATGGCGGGTCGAGGCGTGGGGCGTTAGTCCATGAATAATCAATCGCTTCTATCTCAAGGCATGCGACTGTCTGTCTTTGCATACGCCGTATTTGCCGTTCTGGATATGCTTATAAAACTGGCCAGTGCCAATGGTTACCCACCGTGGCAGTTATTGTTAACTGTGTGCTCAACGGCTGCTCTGACTGTCACTTTGTTTGCCGTCGCACGCAAAGAAACAGATCAACTTCGAACCCAGAAGCCCATATTTCATTTTTGCCGCGCCATGTTGAATGTAGGCAGTGTCTCGGCCAACACATACGCACTAACCAGAATACCTTTGCCGGATTTCTACAGTATCGTTTTCTTGGGCCCACTCGTCCATGTATTGTTGGGGATCATTTTACTGAAAGAAGGCGTGCGTCCACAAAGATGGGTAGCCATTATTTTTGGCTTTTCTGGATCCATCGCCATGTTGCCTTTTGCCTCCAGCCACCCACTGTCCGGGCCTGCAACAGCATATTACGTCTGCCTACTACAACCATTACTTACGGCATCAGGAAATTTACTGATAAAAAAATACGGCGGTGAAGAAACAAAGTATGCGTTTCCGCTATACACATCTTTAACAATAGCCTTCTGCATGGCTTTCATGACCCTCGCAGGGGGATGGAAGCCCTTTATCACACAAGATCTCCTGATGTTAATAGCAGCAGGCGTATTATCTGGCGTTGGCATCACCTGCCTCATGTTAGCCCTTCAAAAGGTGCCGCCAGCCTTTGTCAGCCCTTTTCAATATACCCAGATGATTTGGGGCGTTCTGTTCGGATATATTTTCTGGCACTATGTTCCTAGCACGCAAACCTTGGTTGGTGCGGTCATCACAATGGTATCTGGCTATTACCTCTTTAAGGATACCCGCGACATAAATTAACGCCGGTTGCCGCGCGTTTTTTTAGAGGCAGCAGATTTCCGGGCATTGTCAGGTTGCGGGGCGACAGTCAGCTCCAGCTCCGCCTGCTCCAGCCGTTTGATTTCATCACGCAGCGCGGCGGCTTCTTCGAATTCCAGATTGGCAGCGGCGGCCTTCATCCGCTTTTCGAGATCAGCCAGGTGTTTACGCAAATTCTTGCCGGTCAGCGTCGCCTCAGTCGCCAGACCCGCCTTGACGGTCAAATGATCGCCACGTTCATAGACGGATGAAAGAATATCGCCGATTGATTTGCGCACCGACTCGGGCGTGATGCCGTTTGCCTGATTATACGCCAATTGCTTGTCACGGCGGCGGCTGGTTTCATCAATGGCCGCCTGCATGCTGCCGGTTATCCTGTCGGCGTACAGCAGCGCGCGGCCATCCACATTACGCGCAGCGCGGCCTATCGTCTGGATCAGCGACGTACGCGAACGCAGGTATCCTTCCTTATCCGCATCCAAAATGGCGACCAGCCCGCATTCGGGGATATCCAACCCTTCGCGCAGCAGGTTGATGCCGACCAGAACGTCATAAACCCCCAGGCGCAGGTCGCGGATGATATCGATGCGTTCCAATGTTTCCACGTCCGAATGGATGTAACGAACCTTGATACCCGCTTCGGTCATATAGTCCGTAAGCGCTTCGGCCATTTTCTTGGTCAACGTCGTAACAAGAACGCGCATGCCCTTGCCCGTGACCAGTCGCACTTCGGCCAGCAAATCATCCACCTGATGTTCCGTGGGGCGGATGATAACCGGCGGGTCGATTAACCCAGTCGGGCGCACAATCTGTTCGGCGAACACGCCGCCCGATTGCTCCAACTCCCACGCACCCGGTGTTGCCGACACAAACAAGGTCTGCGGACGGAATTTGTCCCATTCCTCGAACTTCAGGGGGCGGTTATCCGCCGCCGAAGGCAAGCGGAACCCATAGGTGGACAGCGTACTTTTACGCTGAAAGTCACCGCGATACATGCCCTGCAACTGTGGGATCATCACATGGCTTTCATCTACGAATAGCAAGGCATTGGCAGGCAAATACTCAAAAAGCGTGGGCGGCGGTTCGCCGGGCGCGCGGCCCGTTAGATAGCGTGAATAATTTTCAATGCCCGCGCAACTGCCGGTCGCGGTGATCATTTCAATATCGAACGTCGTGCGTTCGCGCAGGCGTTGTTCTTCTAAAAGCTTGCCTTCGGCCAAAAACTTTTCGCACTGGTCGCGCAGGTCGATCTTGATCTGCTCCACCGCCTGCGCCAACGTCGGCTTAGGTGTCACATAGTGGCTGTTGGCGTATATTTT
The DNA here is from genome assembly GCA_019233975.1 of Alphaproteobacteria bacterium. Lineage (GTDB taxonomy): Bacteria > Pseudomonadota > Alphaproteobacteria > UBA9219 > UBA9219 > JAFALY01. Next base: position 26,402 of record JAFALY010000006.1, read on the forward strand.
AATAGCATCCAGCGTAGCACCCTTATCACCCGTCAACGGGTCGATTTCGGTGATGCTTTCGATCACGTCATCGAATAGGGACAACCGCCAGGCGCGGTCTTCCAAATGCGCGGGAAAGATTTCGATGGTATCGCCACGCACGCGAAAATCACCGCGACCAAAGCCGATATCGTTGCGGTGATACTGCAATTCAACCAGACCACCCAACAAGGCCTGACGCGGTATGATTTGATCCTTGGCCAGCGTCAGAACCATGCCTTGATAGGTTTCAACCGACCCGATGCCATAAATGCAGGAGACAGAGGCCACAATCACCACATCATCGCGTTCCAGAAGCGCGCGCGTCGCCGCGTGGCGCATGCGGTCGATCTGCTCGTTGATCATCGCCTCTTTTTCGATATAGGTATCTGAACGCGGCACATAGGCTTCAGGCTGATAATAATCATAGTAACTGACGAAATATTCGACGGCGTTATCGGGGAAAAAACCCTTCATTTCGCCATACAATTGGGCCGCCAGTGTCTTGTTCGGCGCCAAAATGATGGCCGGGCGTTGCAGCGCCTGAATGGTTTCCGCCATCGTAAAAGTCTTGCCCGACCCGGTCACGCCCAGCAAAACCTGATCGCGCTGCCCGTCCTGAAAGCCTTTGACGATTTCGGCAATGGCCTGCGGCTGATCGCCCGCCGGACGATAATCAGACTTCAGCTTGAATTTCCGGCCTGCTTCGGGGCGGAAGTCGGGGCGCACAACATCGGCAAAAACGGGAAAGGTCATACCCCTTTATAATACCCTGAACGGGGGCAATAAAGCATCTTTGAAAAAATGGACGACCGCCGAATTCCCTGCTAAAACAACCGCATGACAGTCCATGTACGCTTTGCCCCGTCGCCGACGGGCTTTTTACATATCGGGAACATACGCTCGGCCCTGTTTAACTGGTTGTTTGCCAGGAAAGCGGGCGGCCGCTTTACCCTGCGCCTTGACGACACAGATCAGGAACGTTCGACCCAAGCTTTCGCCGACGCGATTTTCCGCGACATGGCATGGCTGGGTTTAAACTGGGATGACACATTCCGGCAGTCAGACCGCCTTGCGCGCTATGACGAGGCGTTGGGCAAACTCAAGGCCACAGGGCGCGTTTACCCGTGCTTTGAAACACAGGCCGAACTGGACCTGAAACGCAAGACGCAATTGGGCCGTGGATTGCCGCCGGTTTATGACCGCGCCGCGCTGAAACTGACGGATGATGAACGTGCAGCCTTGATCGCCGCAGGCAAAAAACCGCATTGGCGCTTCAAGCTGGAACACAGGGATGTTGTGTGGAGCGACATCGTTCAAGGGCAAAAGAAATTCCCTGCGGCGTCCTTATCCGACCCGGTTATGGTGCGTGCCGACGGCGTGCCGCTTTATACCTTCTGTTCAATCGTCGATGATATCGACACGCAGGTCACGCATATCATCCGTGGCGAAGATCATGTGACCAACACCGCCGTACAGATTCAGATATGGGAAGCCGTCAGCGCCGTTCTGAACGCGACGCCCGTGCCGCCACCTGTTTTCGCGCATTTCCCTTTGATTGTGACCGCAAACGGCGTGGAGATGAGCAAGCGTCTGGGCACCATGTCGATTGCCAGCATGCGCGACGAAATGGGTTTTGGCGCAATGGCCATCAATGCGTTGCTGGCAAAGCTGGGCACCTCGGATCCGGTGATGCCGCGCCTGACATTGGGTGAACTGGCCGCCGAATTCGATCTGGATAAAATCTCGCGCGCCACACCGAAATTCGACCTTGAAGATATCCGCGCACTGGATGCCAAAATCCTGCATATGACACCTTATGACGCCATTGCGGAACGGCTGAAACAGCGCGGGCTTGGCCACATTACGCCTGCCTTCTGGGACGCTGTACGCGCCAACCTGACCGGTTTGGATGATGTGCAACATTGGTGGAGGGTGGTTTATGAACCCCTGACCCCCGTAGTGCAGGAGGCCGATTTTCTGGCCGAGGCTGCCGCATTACTGCCCCCCGCGCCATGGACAGCCGATAGTTGGGGCGCCTGGACACAGGCCATAAAGGTTAAAACGGGCCGCAAAGGTAAAGAACTTTTCATGCCCTTACGCCTTGCCCTGACCGCCGCTGAACACGGCCCGGAGATGAAACTATTACTACCGATGATGGATGAAGCGTGTGTCAAAAACAGGTTGTCGGCACAAACAGCATAAAGGAAGCCATGCCAGAACTTTATCTGCACAATACGCTTTCCCGGCAGAAGGAATTGTTTCGCCCCATCGACACCAATCATGTGCAGATGTATGTCTGCGGCCCCACGGTTTATGACTTTGCGCATATTGGCAACGCACGGCCGGTGGTCGTATTTGATACGTTGTACCGTTTTCTGAAACGGCATTATCCGCGCGTCACTTATGTGCGCAACTTCACGGACGTCGATGATAAAATCATGGCGCGCAGTCGCGAAAGCGGGGAAGACATCGCCTCGATCACGGCACGCACGACTGCAGCGTATTTAGAGGATATGGGCGCCCTGAATGCGTTGGAACCCGATATTCAGCCCCGCGCCACGCAATATATCACGCAGATGATCGCCTTGTCACAGACGCTGATCGACAAAGGCCACGCCTACGCCGTCGAAGGGCACGTGCTGTTCCATGTACCGTCGATGCCGAACTATGGCGCATTGTCACGCCGTTCACGTGATGAGCTGATCGCCGGCGCCCGCGTCGATGTCGCCCCTTATAAAAAAGACCCTGCCGATTTCGTACTTTGGAAGCCCAGTACGCCGGAACAGGTGGGATGGGACAGCCCCTGGGGCCGCGGACGCCCGGGCTGGCACATTGAATGCTCCGCCATGGCAAAGGATACGCTTGGCACCACATTCGACATTCACGGCGGCGGGCTGGACCTGATCTTTCCGCATCATGAAAACGAAATTGCCCAAAGCCGCTGCGCCCATGACGGCGCGCCGCTGGCCAATTACTGGCTGCATAACGGCTTTCTGACTATCAATAACGACAAGATGTCGAAGTCACTGGGCAACTTTGTGACGGTACGCGACCTGCGTGGCCAGTACACTGGGGAAGTGATCCGCCTGACCTTGCTGTCCGGCCATTATCGTCAGCCGCTTGATTTTTCGGATATGGCCCTGCAAAGCGCCAAGGCAGCGCTCGATAAATGGTATGGGGCGTTGCGCAACGCGGGTGCAATCCCTGACCCCCATCTTGGTATTCCAGCTGCCATCGAAGATGCATTGGCGGATGATTTAAATACGCCGCAAGTCATCAGCCATCTACATGATTTGGCCACACGCATGAACCGCGCCAGTGACACACATGAAAAGGCTGCCTTGGCCAGCGAACTCACCCACGGCGCACAAACCATAGGTCTGTTGTTTCATGACGCCGAGACCTGGTTCAAGCAGGGCAGCGCCGACGGCCTCAGCGAGGCGGAGATTGAGGCGCAGATTGCAGCCCGTCTGGCGGCACGCAAAGCGCGTGACTTTGCCGCCTCAGACCGCATCCGCGACCAGTTGGCGCAACAGGGTGTCATTCTGGAAGATGGGCCAACAGGTACAAGCTGGAAAAGGGGCTGATATGTCCGATAACGCACAAACACCGCCTTCGCTGGATCGTCTGAGGCGTGCGCGCCGCCCCTTGCGTAACACCTATAAGGAAGTCCACGAAGCCATCAGTCCCCTACAGAAACTCGCCCTCTGGATCACGGAAAATGTGGGCAGCATGCAATTCTTTCTGGTGATTTTCGTCTGGACGGTCTTATGGCTGGGCTGGAACCTGTTCGCCCCCGTCGATTTGCGATTCGACCCACCCATGGGCTTTGTCCTGTGGCTGTTTATCTCCAATTTGATTCAAATTTTACTGATGCCGCTGATTATGGTCGGGCAAAATGTCCAGGGCATGCATGCCGAAAAGCGGGCGGAAAACGACC
>JAFALY010000008.1 GCA_019233975.1 Alphaproteobacteria bacterium
TGCGGTCATCCCTGATTCTCCATCTGTTAACCATTATCGTGGCATGTTGACCCGTAAGGTAAAAAAGGCTTTGCTGGCGGGCCGCTGATGGCTGTCGCACGGCTGTGGGCGTATAAACAGGTTTTTCGATGACAGAAGCAATGGCAACAACACAGCAAACAGGTGGGGCAGGCGGCACGGGGTCAGATGACGCGCGCATGCAAACCCTTCTGACGACTTATAAAATGGTCGGTATGCCGCTTTTGCAGGCGCTGACGGAATCAACGGGTCGCGCGCCGGGTTCGGGCGGCGTGGTCATCGAACTGAATAACGAAGTTTTCAATACGTTGGTTGACAGCGCGATTATGCTCAGCCGCACCTTGGCGGGGCAGGTGGGGGCCAGTGACGCGCCCGTCGATTCATGGGTCCGGTGGTCGCTGGCCGGTGCGGCGGCGCAAATGGTCGCTTCGCATTTCAAGGTGACGAGCCGCCCTCTGTCCGAAGAGAGCGCGCAGAAAATCGCCGACATCGCCGAGGGGCTGCAGGGCAAATTTGGTACCCTGATGGGGGGCGCACAGGAACCGGTACCGAACACCATTGCCACGTTCCGTGCCAAGATGATGGAAGCCATGGTGCCGGTCGTTGGCGCGATGGCGCAATATTCATTTGGCCGTTCAGAGCATGCCCTGCTGGCCGAAGTTGCAGACAAGCTGGTAAAAACGGCCGATCAGGTGACGCGTGCGCTGGCACCCGCGGGCAGCTCAGCCGAGCAATGGCGTCTGCTGTGTTGGCATGTGCTGAAGGCGGCAGGTCAGGTGTACACGGAATCGCATTATGCCGAAGCCGACCGGCTTCTTTATATGAACCCCGACGAACGCGCTGCCTATTTTGCACAACACGGCAATGTGCCGCCGATGTCGCAGGTCTGGCAGGCCTTCAATCAACGTATGGCGATGCTGGCGACGCTTGCGTCCTATCTGGATGTGCCGGAAGCCGCGAAGCTTGATATCCAGGGGTGGCTATGATCACCGCACAAGCCCTTGCCGCCTGTCTGATGCTTGCTTCGAACACCTATCAGGTGCCGCCTGCGGTCATGATCGGCATTATGCAGGTCGAAGGCGGACATATCGGCCAGCAGGCCGGTCCGAATTTCAATGGCACCTATGATTTGGGGCCGATGCAGGTAAACACGCTCTGGGTCCCGCAGCTGGCCACTATCTGGCATGTGTCGCGTTCGACGGCGCAGACATGGGTGCGCGATGACGGTTGCGTGAATGTGCATGTCGCCGCATGGATTTTGAAACAGAAAATCGCCGAGGCGGGCAGCCTCTATGCCGGTATCGCGCATTACCATTCTGCGACGCCCGACGAAGGCCGCCGCTATGCCACGCGCGTGGTCGCCGCCATGGACAAACGCGGCCTGATCAAGCATGATGAAGTTCCACATTCTTCCCACTATTATCAGTTCGCGCAACGTTAGAAGAAACAGCCGCGGCTGACGGGTGCGGCGTGTCAGATAGGGGATTTGTTCATGCAGGCCAGTCTCAACCGGCATCATATTGCGGGCGTTTACCGCATCGTGTTTCTCGGCTTGTTTGTTGCTGCGTCACTCCTGTTGGGTGCCACGCCCTCATCTGCGGCCATGGCTGCTCCTGCTGCGGCACCTGCCGTCAAAGTCGCCGTCGCGCATGACCCTTCCGCAAATGTCGTGCTGGCCAGCCTGATTAAAAAAGGGGCCAAGGCCTATTACCTCGGCACCACGAACGGGCTCGATGGCTGGCTGTTGACGCAGGGCAATCAGGTGCAACTGGCCTATGCCGCCGATAATAACAGTCTGGTTATCGGTATGTTGTTTGGCGCGGACGGGCACAATATTTCATCCGAACAGATCAAGACGATTGTCGATGCCAACCCCGACCTGAAGCAGCAATTGGATGCAGCCATGGAGGCGGCCAATAAAAATGTTACAACCAACAAACCCGAAGCCGGTTCGGTCGGCGACAGGTTGATGGCTGATTTGAACGCAGCGCCCGGTGTGACGCTTGGCGCCGCGTCCGCGCCGGAAGTATTGATGGTCATGGATGTTGACTGCCCGCACTGCAAGGCCACATGGCGCGCGTTGCGTGACTATGTGACTTCGGGCAAGGTGCGCCTACGCATGGTGCCGGTCGGTGAACCGCGTACGGACCACCAAACACAGGGCGCGCTGCTGCTGCAGGCTGCCGATCCGCTGACGGTGTGGGATCATCATGTTGCGGGGGACAAGGCCGCGCTTACCGGCATACCGGATGAAGCGCATTTGTCCCAGATCATGTCCAATAATGCGCTGATCATTCGTTGGCATATCGCCACCACGCCCTATCTGGTTTATCGCGCCCGTGATGGAAAAGTTAAAATCATTCAGGGTGAGCCGAATGATCCGGCGAGTTTCGTCGCCACCCTTGCCCCCTGAGGTTTCATGACACCCGATAACGAACAGGAGCCGCAAAACAGCAATCAGGAAGTGGCGCAGCCGCAGCCGCAACAATTGACGGCCGAGCAACAGGCGTGGCTGCAACAACTGGCAGAATTAAAGCAACGACAGCAGGCGCAGGTACTGACAGGACGTGCCGTCAAACAAGGCGGCAGTTTGCCTGCCGCTTCTATTGTCTATGGTTGTGCGGCCAGTGCTTTGTTGGTTGTCGCAGTTGCTTCCGTCATCAACGGGTCGTGGGTCAATGGCATCCTGATCCTGCTGCCGGCGTTGATCCTGTTTGGCTACGCCATGCACTTCCTCAAAAATGGCTAGTGGAAACATAGATTTAGTGGATGACAGATGGCGAAAACTGACTTACTTTCTGACGTTAACCGATTCGACACCGGCTTTGGGCATGGTGGGATCGGGCAACGGATGGGGTTATCTTTGCTGTCGATAAGGGGTGTCATGTCTTCATCTCATCAAAACCGGCTTTTCGGCATCGTGCGCGCTATGGCGGTGCCAGCGGTGCTGATCGCTTTGGCCGCCTGCCAGCAGCAGCAAAATATTACGCCCGTTGCAGCAGAACCGGATATTGTGACCGTGAAACTGGCACAGGCGGCTGACAAAGCATCGCAGGCGCTCGACAGTATTGCAGGCATCGAACAGATGCGCAGTCCCGCGACGCCGCCCGCCGAAGATTACAGCAATGTGCCGCCGAATTTGATGCAGCCGGTCTCGCTGCGCTGGTCGGGGCCGATTGAATCCGTCACACGGGCCTTGGCCGAACGCGCCGGGCTGAAATTCCGCGTTAAGGGGGCTGAACCCTCGGTGCCGCTGGTCGTCAATGTGGACGCATATCAGCAGCCCATTATGCATATTTTGCGCGATGTCGGATTGCAGGCAGGTCGTCGCGCCAATCTGGCGATCGACAGCGCGGCAGGCGTGATCGAAGTGCGGTACGCAGCGGTCGACAGGATGCAATAATCGGATGATGCGGCGCTCATTCCTTACCCTTTCCGTTCTGACGGCGGTATTGCTGGTATCAGGGCAGGCTTTTGCTGTTATCGACAACAGCGGCAGTAGCGCGCCGCCGCAAAGCAACATTAAAACCGGCGGTGTTTCGTCATCGGATTCATCGACGCCTTCGGCGAAGATCATTCCGGCTAATCAGGATGGGCCTTCGCCGCCGCCGCCGCTTTTAACTGAACTGCAAGATCAATCCTCCGGCGAAGAAGCAAAACCCGACACGATGGGCCTGCAAATCCGCGCCGATGCGCTGCGCGAAGGGGCGTTGTCCTATGGCGCGCGCGGTGGCCTTGCGTATCGCACGTTTGAGATCCAGCGCCGCTTGGCCGAATACGACACCAGCATGTCCAAGGCGTTTGACTTTGGTCGCCTGCTGATCCCGGCGCCGTCCGGTCTTTTGGTGGAACCACCGATTGTTTCAGAGGCGCAGCGCGCGGTGATCGTGAATGCCGGTGGTCAGGCCGCTGCTGTCGCCGACCGTATTTACAAAATCAACCGCGTGGCGCGCATTGTGACGGCCGCGCGCAACTGGCGTCTTTATCTGGAACGTGACTGGGGCCGTGTTGATCCACCGCCTGGCATTTTGTTGCCCAAGGATGATGCCGAACGCGAAGCCTGGCGCGCCTATGTCAAACAAGGGTGGGATGAAGGCGTGAAGCAGGCCGAAGAAACATACGAAGCCGATCTGGACCGTATGACCAATGACTATATCGGTATGATCCGTTACCGCGAATTGCTGGCGCAGGGCATGATCTCGGCACCATTCACAAACGCCGACGACCGCGGCATAACCGGCGGCGGCGCAGAAATGCGCGTGGGCGACCGCGGTGTGACCATCACGGGCCCGTCGCAGCTGATACCCAAGAGCACGACATGGACACCGGCCCCGAGGCAGTAAACAAAAACAAGGTGACCCAGCGCGTTGACGCGCTGTCGGTCAATATCGGCACGTGGCCCGATGAACCGATGCGTTTCTTTGACGAACATGTCGACGCGCTGTTGTTGTGGTGTGTGCAGAATAAAGCGTCGGACACGACCCTGCAAAGCGACCGCCCTGTTTATATCGAAGTCGATGGAACGCTGTTCCCGGTCACGCGTCGCTCGCTCGACTCCGCCGACATGGCCAATATTCTAAACCGTCTTTACGGCACGGATGCGTTGGCCAAACTGGCGGCGGGTTATGACCTTGACCTGTCCTACGAAGTGCGCCCTGAACGTAATGTGCGCCACCGTTTCCGCGTGAATATCACGGCGATCATGAGCCGCGGCCGCGACTCTGTGCAGATTACCATGCGTACGCTGCCCGCCCTGCCGCCGACCATGAAGGATCTGGGTATCGAATCCAAAATCATCGACAACTGGGCGCCGCGTCAGGGGCTTATCCTCGTGACCGGGCCGACCGGCAGCGGTAAAACAACCCTGCTGGCGTCGGGCTGCCGCATGTTGATTGAGCGCGAACAGGGGTGCGGCAAGATGCTGACCTACGAAGCGCCGATTGAATATGTCTATGACGGTATTACGGGCCCGCGCTCACTGGTGGCGCAATCGGAAATCCCGCGCCATCTGCCCAGCTTTGCTGCAGGCGTTCGCAACGCGCTGCGCCGCAAGCCGAACATCATTCTGGTTGGCGAAGCGCGCGATAAGGAAACCGTCAGTGCCGCCATCGAAGCGGGGCAGACGGGGCATCTGGTTTTCTCGACGGTGCATACCATCGGCGTCGCGGCAACCGTGCGCCGTATGATCAGTGTCTTTGATCCCGCCGAACGTACAGAACGCGCCTTTGCCATGATGGAAACCATGCGCATGATTGTGACGCAGGCTTTGCTGCCCAAGGTCGGCGGCGGGCGCATTGGCTTGCGCGAATATCTGGTGTTCGACGAGCAGGTGCGCGAACAATTGCTGGACGCGCCCATTGAACGTTGGACCACGGAAACGCAGACTCTGTTGCTGCGCCATGGGCAGACAATGGAGCAATCCGCCACCAAGGCGTTCGAGGACGGTTTGATTGACCGCCGTTCTTATCTGCTGGTCACCAAAGGCTTTTCAGGCGATGACGCCCATGCCCGCGATGCTGAAGAGGAGGATTTCGGCACGCTCGGCAACCTGTCGCTGCTCGATAATCTCGACAGCGCGGAAGATCTGTAGATTAGCTAACCCATTGATGTTGCATTGCGAAAACTATTTCTCTTGATAGTTTCATGGAGGCGCGCCCATATTCCAGTCAATCAATTTTACAATGAGGGTTGTGTTATGGGTTTCAAATCATTGCCGCCAAAAGATAGGGAAAGAATTGCAGAGGCCGCTGATGCCTTGGATGGGCGTTTGCCATTTGCGCAGGCTGCGCAGGCAACCACAGAAGAATTAGAGGCTTATCGTGACGCACAGATAGAAGATCAGATTGCCTCTTTGACTGGCAAAAATTTAGGTTAAGCCTTTTTTTATGATACACTGGTGTAGTCATAGGGTCTGCTCAAAGGTTTTGTAGTCACACTATGGACATCCACTGGCGTAATTCGCAAAAACCAATTCGCTTTTTCATGCTGGATGCGCGCAGCTTTTTGTCTGTTGTCCTGTTCCTGTTCCATGCCCGTTTGTGGACGTTGGTGCTGGCGCTTATTGTCATGCTCGTCTTTTGGGTGATGGAGCAGCGCGGCCTGACTTTTGAGTCGTCGTTGCGGGCGATTCGCTGCTGGCTTTTGGGCCGCAACCGCCCGGCCAACAGCCGCCTTGCCGTCCGTCGCTGGACCGATTTCGGCGAATAACGGACACTTGCCGGAAAACTGATGAAATCCGTTGCAGTTCCGTCACATACGGGTTGCAAAATCCCTGATATCGTATAGCTTCGCCAAGTTGGGGTTGTCCACCTATCCCGACATGCATAGAATCCGCCGGTACCGTTCTGTTTGCCGCATTGACTTCAGGAACTGCTTACGAAAAGGGCCTATACCATGCCTGAAAGGCTTATTTCTAAATATTGGGGCACATTCTGTGTTGCCTCTGTGCTTTGCCTCACAGCGGTTCCCGCCCATGCCGGATTTCAGTGGGTCAATCCGGGCGAATCAGCCGGTGCCGATACGCTGGCCCCCCCGCCTGCCTATGTCGCTCCACCGGTTGTTATCGGTGGCGCATCGGGCGGCTCGACCGCACGCAATGTTGGCAGGGGCTCTGCTGCCGATGATGTCATTTCTCCCGTTATTATCGTCGGTTCACCGACTGTGAAACCTGAGACGGTGACGGTGCCCAGCTCGCGTCTGTCTTTTGACGGCATCAGCAATGATGGCCAGCAAGCCGTTTCTGAACCCGCGATTCCCGTGACTGCGCCACTGCAGCCCGCCATGCCTGCGTCCGCCCCTGCTAAATCAGTTATGGGCAGCGCGCCGCGCAGCCTTGGTACGCTGAACGGTGGTGACATGGATGCACCAGCCAGCGCCGCGCCTGCAACCCCGGTTGCTTCAGAAGTCGCGACCGGCAACGGCGATGTTGTGCGTGGTTTTGCGAAATCGGTGCCGCTGGCTGTCGCACTCCGCCAGATTTTGCCCGGCGGATATTCCTTCACCATCGATCAAAACGTCGATATGGGCACGCTGGTATCATTTAAGGGCGGACGTAGTTGGCGCGACACGCTGCGTGACAGCCTGGTGCCGGTTGGCCTTGTCATGCACGAGCAGGGGCAGATGGTTACCATCAGCTATGCCACCGAACGCAACATGGCCGATAAGGTTGCCTCAGCGGGTACTGATTTGCCGTCTGGCGAAATGGCGCTGGCGCCGCAATCGATTCTGCCGAATGACGACGGCCCGATGCAGCCGCAATCCGCTGCTCCTGCGCCACTGGCCGCGCGTGATGTTTCTGTGACTGCCGCATCCGGTGCGCATATGGCATCGGCTGCTGTGCGCTCGGATGTCGCTGGTCGTTATAACTGGGCGGCTGAACGTGGCGACAGCCTGCGCAAAGTCCTGTCGGAATGGTGCGGCCGCGTGCATGTCGAATTTAACTGGATGGCGGAATATGACTATCCGCTCGAAGCATCGTTTGGCTTTAACGGCACGTTCGAAGAAGCGGTACGCGACCTGTTGACCGGGTTTGAAGCAGCGCATCCGCAACCGGTTGCGGAGCTGCACACCAATCCGGCGATCGGGCAGATGGTGATGATCGTACAAACGCGCGGCAATACCGATAGCGATTAAGAAATAATGGTCTGGAAGGAAGCGTCGATGATGATTGTTGAATGCGGTCAGGGTAAGGTGCAGAAGGCGCTTCGCCGCTTTGCCGCCCTGTCATTCGTTTCTGTGCTCGCCCTTTCGGGTTGTGTCGGCGAGGCGATGGAAAAGAAAATCGACCAGCATGCCACCCAGGCGGAGGCTGGTCTGGATGCAGTCACGCATCCTGATGTTCCGTCCAAGCATTACAACCCATTGACTGTTTCCGACAAGGTTTGGACCGGCAGCACGGCCTTGCGCATGCATCGCGGCATGCCGCTGCCTGCGCGTTTTGAAACAGCGCATGGTGTCGCGCTGGTGTCATCCGAACCCATGGCATTGGCTGATATTGTCGGCGCTCTGTCGCGCCAGACTGGCATTCCTATCCATGTAACAGATGCAGGCGTCAAGCCCAACAACAACCAGCCCAATGGTGGGCAGATCCCCATGTCGGTTGCTTATGAGGGCTCGCTTTCCGGATTGCTGGAACGCGTGGCGGGGCATTTTGGTGTCAACTGGCATTTCGACGGATCGACTATTACGATCAACAAATTTGAAACGCGCGTCTTTACGGTCGAGGCCCTGCCGGGCACGCAGGCTGTGCAGGAAGGCATGCAGGATGATAGCAGTGGTAGCGGCGGCTCTTCTTCTTCCGGTAGCAGCGGTGGCGGTGGTTCGCAAAACACTATCACGCAGAACTCCAAGTTCAGCATCGATATTAAATATTGGGATGAACTGGGGCAGGTCCTGAACTCCATGCTGGGTGGCACGGGCTCGGTTGTCGTGTCGCCGTCACTCGGTACCGTGGCCGTGACAACATCGCCTGAAATCATGCACACGATCGCTGATTATCTGGCGCAGGAAAACCAACGTATCTCACGCCAGATCGCGATCAATGTCGAAATTTATACCGTCAGCCTGTCGAAGGGCATGAACTTCAGCACTGCGTTTAACACCGCGTTGCATGGCCTTATCACGATGAACGGCAACATATCCGGCATATCGGCCCCGGCCACGGCGAATACAGGCTTTACGGGCGGCGGCAATCTGTCGCTGGCCATTATCGATCCGCGTCGCTTTGGTTCGGTGACGGATGTCTTGTCGGCGCTTTCTGCAGTTGGCAACGCGGCCAAGGTTGCCAAGTTCCCGCTGATTACGCTGAACAACCGCCCCGTCTCGCGCCGCATTGGCACAGACACCAACTATGTCGCTTCCGCGACCAGCAATACGTCGGGTTCCGGCACCACCAGCACCTTCTCAGGCACCAGCCTGACGCCGGGCACTGTGCACGAAGGTTTCTCGGTGCAATTGACGCCGCGCCTTCTGGATGATGGTCGTATCTTGCTGCAATACTCACTTAGCATCGTTGATCTGCTGAAGCTGGATTCATTCAACAGTGTTTGCGGTAATACCGGCGACTCGCTGACCTCCAGCTCATCATCCAACAGTTGCTCGACCGCGACATCCTCGCAGGGCAGTAGCACGGTGCAGTTGCCGAAGACATCGAACCGCATCTTTGTGCAACAGTCCGTGCTGAAGAGCGGGTCAACCCTGTTCATCGGCGGTATTGAAGAAGAAGATTTGGCGCAAAACTCACAGGGTGTCGGCAGTGCGGATAACTTCCTGCTGGGCGGTGGTACGTCGACCAATGATGATCATGAGATGGTTTTCTTTGCGCTGACCCCTCAAGTTCTTGATGTGCCGCATTCGGAGAAGGAATAATGGCTGGTAGCGGCGTCGTTACCGTCGGCCGCCGCGCCTACGCCGTCGGCCTGTATTGGGAAAACAGCCCGGCCGGGCGTGTCAGTCTTGCCGCGAAAGAGGCCGCGCGCCAGCCGGGACAACAAGCCGAGTTTTTTGCCGTGCGTCCCGGTAATAAAGAAGGGCGCTTGCCGCAATTCGGTCTGGGGCAGGCCAGCGCAGGGCAAAAGGCCGGCATGCCGGCCTTTGCCGGATGTTTGGCGCAGCAACAGCAAGGCTCATGGGCTGGCGCATTCCGCCTGAAAGAAGGCGTTGTCGTTACAGTTGTGCGTGATGAGCTGATCGTCCCGGATGGCGACCAGATTTTCACGAGTGAAAACGAAGCGCGTGACCGCTTGCTGCAAGAAATCAGCTTTGGTGGACTGCAGCGCGTCTATGCACCTGAGTCATGGGGCATCCCCGGTGTTGATACAATGCCGGTTTCGTTGCTGCTGGATGAACGGCGTGATGTTCGTCTGCAATATGTCACGGTACCGCGTTCGACCTATATCATCGGCGGCATTGTTGCCACGTTGATTATCGGCGGCCTCGGCGTGAACTGGTACATACAGGCCGAAGAAGAAAAGAAGGCGGCCATGTTGGCGGCACAGGCTGAGGCTCGCCGCCGTGCTGCTGCCATGTTGCCCGGCGTTTTACAGCAACAGCCGGAATATCCGCCACCTGAGCGTAAGTGGGAAAAGCTGCCACCTGCGCTGAGCGTTGTTAATGCTTGTCATGACGCTCTGGCGCAAATCCCGGCTATTGTTGCGGGTTGGCGCATGACGTTGCTGAAATGTGACGGTAACTCCATCAATATTTCATGGGCACGTGAAAAAGGTCCGTCGCGTCCGCCGGAAGGCTCAACGGTCAATGAAGGGGCCACACAGGCATCTTTGTCTATACCACTCAATGCCTTAGAGCCCCGCGGCCCCGAACAGCTCATTGCTGCGGCGGAAGTGACCAAACGTTATTTATTGCAGGATTGGCAGACAAATCTTGTGCATGCGCAAGACGATCCGCTTCCGAAACCACCGCCGGGCTTTACGGGCGCATGGAATCCGCCGCCCGCCCCATGGGTTAAGCGTTCCTTTACGTTTTCTATCACACAATTGCCCGCAAGTCTTCCCTACTACTTCGATGGGCTGCCTGGGGTTATTGTTGAGACATTGACCTTTTCCCCGTCGAACAATGGTGTCAGCGGAAGCTGGTCGGTTCAAGGGGTTATCTATGAAAATCGTAACTAAGCTGCGGCTACAAAAAATCGGGACTATGGTCATGGCCGCGTGCGTCATGGGTCTGGCCTCTGGGTCTGTTGCCCGCGCTGCGGATAATGTCCCGCAATTACCGCCGCCGACAAACATCAATTTGCCCGAGCCAACGCCAACTTTCACGCCGCCGGTGGTGGAAAATGGTGCGGGCGATAATAGATCAGTCGCCGCGCTTGAATCAAAAGTGACGGACTCGGTGAAGGGTGCCATCAAGGGGCTGAGCAACCCGAATGCCCCGCTTAACCTGGATGATTTGAATGCTGCACGTCAGGCTGTAGCCAAACTGGATGCGTTGATTGATATTCAGAAGCGTTTGGCGGAACTGAACAAGCTGAAGGAAGATCAGGACCGGCACTCAACTTTGGCCGCCGCTATTCCCGCGAGCGCACTGACCCTGCCGCCGCCCAGCATGCACGGTGCCGGACAGGATATTCCGGTTGTCCACCCCGTCATCCATTCCGTGCATGTTGACATTGTGCGTATTGTCGGCGCTTCAGGCCATTACGAAGCCGTTTTGCGCACGCCTGATGATAACAACAAGACGGTTCGCGTCGGCGACCGTCTGAGTGATGGTACGGAAGTGACGGCGATTGCTGCTGATTACGTTGACCTGAAGTCGTCGACGGGTCAAAAGCATTTAAAGGTTCAAGGTGTCAGCAACGTCTACGGACATTCATCTTTATAATTCTTGTTACCGGCATTGGGGCCGGGGCTGTGACGATTATGCCAACCGCATGGTCAGACATTCTGACTGACCGATCCTTGCGCAGGAGAAAGTAGTGTTCGGTCTTTTTAAATCTGATGACAAGAAAAAGGATAAAGCCAAGCCTGCGCCACAAAATGTAAAAAAGCAGCCGGCCGCCGCCGTGCCTGCCGAGGCCAAGCCTGTTCCGCCGCCCGTCGTTGAAGAGAAGAAGGCTATGACGCAGGCGACACAGGCTGCCGCCAGCCAGACCGCGCAGGCGAGGCCGGAAAATATCATCAAGATCGAAGACGAACGCAGCCTGGCGATGGCCGGCGCTTCGCTGAACTTCTCGGGCGAAGTGCTGACGGCCATCAGCGGTAAACTGAAAATTCCCGATGAATCGCGCAATCTTTGCGCCTTGTTCGACAATGGCCTGTGGCTGGTCAGCGCGTCGCATCGTCGCTCGCCACTCGTGACATCTGTCGCGCTGATGGCAAAGCGTCAGGGGTATCAGGTTGATGAACCGCGCTATGTTACGCCGAATATCATCAATCAGGCCTATATCTACGCCTCACGCAACACGGCAGCCGGGCAATTCGATGAAAACGCCATCCGCCGCAAGATCGTACACCTGCTGGAAAGCGCGGTGGCGGCAGGGGCTAACGATATTCACATCGAAGCCGTCAACAACCAGACGCGCATAGAATTCCGCGTGGACGGCGCGTTGCGCGTTTGGGAAACATGGACCCAGCGTGAGGGTGAACAGGTTCTGTCCTCCATCTTCTCGCACTCCATTGGCCAATCGGGTTCAACCGCCAACTGGCAGGAACCGCAGGCGGCGATGTTGACATCGGACGCGCGGGGCCGCGATACGATCTCGTTGCCGAACGGCGTCATCAGCGTCCGCTGTCAGTGGGTGCCGTTGTCGAATGACGGGCGTTATCTCGATATGCGCCTGCAGTATGACTCCGCCTACCTGTTCGGCGAAAATTTTGTGATGGCCGACGTTGACTCGCTCGGCTTCTCTCAGGAACAGTTGCGCGTCATTCAAACGCTCCGTGCCCTGCCGGGCGGCATGCGTATTTTTACGGGTCCGGTTAACCAGGGTAAGACGACCACGCTGCGCGTGACGCTGAACCGCCGTATGGCGGAAACCATGATGCAGTTGAACTGTCTTTTGATCGAAGACCCGCCCGAAGGCGGCGTCATCGGCGCGCGCCAGATCGGTGTGTCCGCGTCGGTCAAGGATGATCAGCGTGAAAAAACATTCGTTGAAATCATGCGCTGCGCCTTGCGCCTTGACCCGGATATCGTGATGCTGGGTGAAATCCGCGACTTGCAGACGGCAAAATTCGCTTTCCGCCTTGCGCTCACAGGGCGTCAGGTTTATACGACGGCGCACGTTTACTCGGCATTGGCGACACCCAAGCGTCTCCGTGACATCGGTATTGAGCCTTATATGGTGTATGACCACCATCTGGTTCGCGGCATGATCTGTCAACGCCTGCTGCGTTGCGTTTGTCCGGATTGCCGTATCCCCATTGCCGACGCGGTGCGCGAACTCGGCCCGACTTATAACGAACTCGCGCGACGCGTGCGCACGGGGTTGGCCTTGATGGATGCGCGACGTAACAAGGCGTTTGCAAACATGTCGCCCTATGATCATTTGTCTGAACCGAACATGCAGTCGATCTATGTCGCTAATCCGCAAGGTTGCCCCAAATGCTATAAGGGCCGCGTAGGCCGCACCATATGCGCCGAGGTTATCGAAACAGACGCGCAGTTGATGGGATTGCTGCAGGACAACCGGATGCAGGAAGCCGAAGATTACTGGCTGTCGCCGGTCGGCCTGAACGGCATTACCATGCTGTGGCACGGGTTGGAAAAAGTGCGTCGCGGCGATGTTTCGCCCAACGATGCCGAGTTTGAATTGGGCCTTTTCGCACGTGACCGTGAACTGATTGAAGTTGAAGAAAGATTGGGGGCTATGCTGTGAGCGATAGCTTTAACCTTGACGAACTGGAACGCAAATTTACGAAGTATCAGTTCAGTTCGAATCCCAAACACCGTTTTCGCGTGTACCGTAAGCTGGAAGGTATGTTGCGTATGAACGAAGCGTTGTCGCGCGCGCTTGACCGTCTGTATCAGAACGCATCGGAAATGGGCAAGCATCCGCGCCGGCCGCAGGCGGTGGCACTTAGGGATTGGTTTCTGAAAGACCGTTCGGGTATCAGCCTCTCCGAGGCGATGGAGGGGTGGATACCGACCGGCGAATTATACATGATCCGCGCGGGTGAAGAGTCGGGTACACTTGCAAAGGCGCTGCGCTCCATTCAAACGGTCGGCGACAAGGCGCGCGCCATGCGCAACGCGATTATGCATGCGGTGGGCTACCCTGCCTTTATGCTCGTGCTCGTGTCCTTCGTGCTTTATATGTTCGGCGTGCAGTTGATCGACAACATGCGCAAAGCGGCGCCAAAGAATGTCGTCGCAGCCATGGGCGATGTCGTCACCATGTCGGATTTTATCCGTAATTACGGGCTGTATGTCGTTGTCTTCGTTCTGGCGTCCATTTTTGTGATTTCAGCCAGCCTGCCTGTCTGGCGCGGCCCTTTGCGCTCTAAATTCGATATGTTCCCGCCCTGGTCATGGTATCGCATTCTGCAAGGCAGCGGCTTTTTGCTGGGCCTGTCCGCGCTGTTGGGCGCACAAGTCCCCTTGAAACGCTCGCTTGAGATTTTAGAAGAGCAAGGCAATCCGTGGATACGCGAACGCATCGCCAGTGCGCGTCAGGAAGTTCTGCGCGGCAAGAATTTGGGCGAAGCGCTGCGTACGGGCCGCTATAATTTTCCGGACCCCACGGTTGCCATCGATCTGGAGATTTTGTCGGAACGCGCGGACGTTGGTTCGGTGATTGAACAGGTCACCGAAGAATGGATGCGTGAACAGATTGACACGCTGAACGCGCAGGCGGTGGTGGCGCGCAATATAGGCCTTGCTGTTGTCGCTGGCGTTATCACATGGACCATGATGTCAATTTTCAATGTCGTGACAGAACTGACAAAGACCGGGTCCAATAACCTGCATAATTTCTAACAAACTTTGTGGTGGACGTATCGTGGTTCGTATGGCCTTGCATCACCTAACGTTACGCCGGGCGCGGCGCGGGTTCACACTGACGGAAATCGCCATCGTTCTTTTGGCGGTCGGCGGCATCTTGTCAGCCATCTGGGTGGTGGGTGGTCGCGTGTGGGAAAACTACCGCGTCAATCGTACCCTGCAGGAAACAGTTTCCGTTATCGGTAACATACGCGATGCGAATACCGGCCGTTATTCATGGGCGGCGGCAACGGATATGACGCAGACACTGGACGGGCAAAGCATATTCCCAACGGAAATGGAGCGCACGCCCACGAATGTTGGCAACACGGCCATTGACCATGCTCTGAACGGCAGTTTTGGCGGCGGCGTGTCGCCCAACTGGGGCTCATTCCATGTGTTGTCTATCGCTAACCCGTTACTGGGTGGCAATGTGTACAATGTGTTTCGCATATCCCTGCGCGGTCTTGCGGCTTCGGCCTGCGCAAAAATCCTGATGCAATTGCCACTTTCCGATGCACAAATGGGTATTGTACAGATTGGCGTAACGGCAACGGGCACGAATTCGTCGATCATCAAAAACGGTGTGGCGACGGCGGGCGGTGTTACGCCTATGTTGCCGACCACGGCGGAATCATGGTGCGCCTCCACAACCAGTACGAATGAGGTCGATCTTGACGTTAAGCTGCACAACTAAGCGAGCGCGCCGGGTAGGGGCGGGATTTAGCGTCACAGAGCTGGCCGTTGTGCTGGCCGTCAGTGGTATTTTGATGGGTGGCATCTGGGTTATGGTGCGTTCGGTCTGGGAATATTACGAGCGCCAGCACGCAGTCGAAGAAGTCGCCAATATCGTCGCGAATGTGCGAAGCTATTACACGGGGCAGATCGGCATCCCTCATTCCGGCGACGCAACGACCACATCAAACCTTATTAAAATGGGAATCATTCCGGGATCGGTACAACGATCCAATACTGGCACCTGTACAAATCCCAGTAACCTTTGTGCGGATACGCCGTGGGGTGAAGTTCACAATGGCGCCATTGACGCAGGCGGAACCTTGCGCGTTTGTGACTGGGTCATGGGCACATCAACCGCTTGCCCAACGGCGGCCAGTGGTGGCACTGCGGGGCCGTTTTTTGCCGTTGCCTTACGCGGGTTAACAACTGGCGCCTGCATTTCGGTGGCGCAGAAAATCGCCACGACGGCGGGGGCAACTGGCCTTGTTGAGGTTAACATTAACGGTACCAATCTTGTCCAGTCCGGCAAAGGCATTAACCCGATGGCCGCAGCAGACGCGAACACAAACTGTATCGCCACTGCATCTGGCGCGGCCATCGTCACATTTGTTTTTCGCCTGACGCAGGCATCCTATTAAAAATCACTAGAGTGTGACTTAAAATCCCGAATATGTTTACGTGGTATTAAGGATTGGGCTGCCAATCTACGCTTACTGATCCCACCTCCCGCCGTCATGGAGTATGACATGATTCATTTTTCAAAGAACCGCCTTGTTCGTTCGTCGGAACAAGCCAAACGCGGCTTTACACTGACAGAAATTGCGATCGTCCTGGGCGTTATCGGCCTTATCCTTGGATCGATCTGGGTTGCCGCCGCGGCCGTTTATAACAACATGCGCGTTTCAACTGCGACACGTGGTTTGCTGGCCATTACACAGGCGGTTCGCTCGCTCTATGCAACATCGTCGACGGTCAGCACGAACGCCGACATGACAACCATTCCGTTTACAACGGTTGCTGCCGGTGCGCAGACAACCTACCCGCAGTCGGGTGTGTTTGATGCGGACATGGTCATTGCTGCTGGCGGTAATTACAGCGTTCAAGGTCCGTGGACCAATGGTTCGGTGAATATCGTTGCTGCCAAGTCCCTGGCTACTGCCGACTCATTCGCCATTGAATTCGACAACGTGCCACAAGCCGCCTGTATCCAGATGCTGATTAGCGTTACCGGTACGGCGCGTGACCCGGGCCTTTATGCGGTTCAAGCCGGTGCGGCTGGCGCTTTGGTCATCGCTGCCGGTGGTAACGCCACAGGTACGCAGACGGCCTTCCCGCTGGACGCGGCAACGGCGCGTGGTCAATGCGCCAACGCTCTGAACAACGTTGCCTTCCAGTTCAAGCTGAAGGGCTAAGGGACAGCAGATCAGTTGACGTCCTCGTGACGTCACAAAGAATAAAGGCGGGAAACATTGTTTCCTGCCTTTTTTATTGGGTATTTGGGGGCCGCTTAGTCAACCGGCCGCATGGTCGGGAAGGCGATAACTTCGCGAATGGTCTGGCTGTCGGTCATCAGCATGGCCAGACGGTCGATACCCATACCCATACCGCCCATTGGGGGCATGCCGAAAGCCATGGCTTTCAGGAAGTCTTCGTCAATCGGGTGCGGCGGATCATCCGGCCCGCGCTTTTGTTCAGCCTGTTCTTCAAAGCGCGCGCGCTGCTCGCGCGGGTCGTTCAGTTCACTGAACGCATTCGCGATTTCCCAGCCATTGACATAGGTCTCAAAACGCTGTGCCACATGCGGGCGGTCCGGCCATGCCTTGGCGAGTGGTGAGATTTCCTTGGGCAGGTCGATGACATGAGTGGGCTGCACCAGATTATGTTCAACCTTGTCACCAAACGCAGCTTCGACCACCTGACCCCAGCTGACGCCGGATTCGGTTTGTACGCCGATTTTCAGTGCGGCTGCGCGCGCTGCGGCGGCATCCGGAATAGCGTAAAGATCAAGGCCCGTGTGTTCCTTGATCAAATCGACCATGCCGCGGCGCGGCCAAGGTGGCGTAAAGTCAATTTCATGTTCGGCGAACTTGATCTTTGACGTTCCGTGCAGCGATAACACGACGTGATGCACGATGGCTTCGGTAATCGCGATCATTTCCCTGAAATCGACAAAAGCCTGATAAAGCTCGATTGACGTAAATTCAGGGTTATGGCGCGGGCTGGTGCCCTCGTTGCGAAAGCAGCGGCCGATTTCATAAACCTTTTCCGAAATACCGCCGATGACCAGACGCTTCAGATGCAGTTCTGTTGCCACACGCATATAAAGCGGCATGTCCAGCGCATTGTGGTGTGTCGTAAACGGCTTGGCCGTGGCGCCGCCTGCCAGCACATGCAGCATCGGCGTTTCAACTTCCAGAAAACCTTTGTCGTTCAGGAACTGGCGGATCAGCGTGATCATCTTAAACCGGGCGCGCAGTGTGTCGCGCGTGCGTTGGCTTGCGACCAGATCCTGCTCGCGGTGGCGGAAGCGGAAATCGACATCCTTCAGACCGTGGAATTTCTCGGGCGGTGGCTCCAGCGCTTTGGAAAGCAGCGACAGTTCAACCGCATCAACAGTGATTTCGCCGCGCGGCGTACGGCGCACAATACCGGTCACGCCGATAATGTCGCCCAGGTCAATCAGGTCCAGCTTTTCCGCATGTTCGGGCGACAGGGTTTTCAGGTCGTGGAAAATCTGCAACCGGTCGCTGTCATCCAGAATGACGATGAACATACCATTATTGCGGATTGCCATTACGCGCCCGGCGACCGATATGTGATCGGTTGTTTTTTCACCGGGGGCCAGTGCTTCGTATTTCGCCTTAACGACGGAGGCTTCGTGGGTCTTGCCAAAGGTCGTAATGTTAAACGGGCTGCCGAAACGCTCGGTATAGGCGGCCAAACGCCCATTGCGGCGTGAAACTTCGTCAATCGCGGGGGCGGCGGTTTCTGTCTGCTGCTGGCTCATGCTTTTACTTTCTATGCCTTACTGAATGACCTGACCCTAACGCCGACGCGGGTTGCGCTCGAACAAAAGAGCATATGTGCTGCGTGGATATTCCACACCATGCATAACGGATGGCCGGTCATTATGCAATTCACGAAAAACCGTTAATTCAGGGCCGAAAAACTCGGCAACCCGCTGTTTGGAATAAAGGACGGATTCAATGCCGACGGCGGGGTCTACCACGACATATTCGCCGTCTGCCTCGCACGGGTTAGGCACGGTGATATAGCGCCCGTAATAACCGTCGCCAATGCTGGCGAATGAAATCATATAATGCCCGCGCGGTCCCAGAACGCGCAGCAGGTTTTCCTTATAAGTAACGCGGCTGCCATGCGGCGCGATATGTTTAAAGCAGAACGCATCTACGGCCAGATCGATGCTGTTGGCCTGTACGGGCCAATTTTCAGTGACATCATGCACCAGCGCGCGCACCGGGTGGGGCGGCGGGTCTTTGTCAACCATCCTTTGCAAATGCTGTACCGCGTCGGGGGTGAAGTCCATGGCGGTGACATCCATGCCTTCCTGCGACAGATAAAGGCTGTTACGCCCCTTGCCACAGCCGATATCGATACTCTTATGTAGGGGCAGGCCATAGCGTTTCAGTTCCTGCACCGCCCAGACAACCGAACCCGATGGGCTTTGCCGTACGGATGACGGGATGCCGCCTTTGGCATATTCATTTTTCCATTTCTGTTTCAGATCATTCATGCAGCGCATCAAATCTTTATGAGGGCGTTTTTACCTTTTGTTCACATACGTTAATTCATAATTGATCGTACGAACAGAGGCAAAGTCGCGTCTGTTTTCAAATGATCGCCTTCCTCCTTCCGCCGCATCTCTTGTTACGGAGAAGCCTATGAAATCAGTCGTTATCGCCGGTTACGCGCGTTCCCCTTTCTGCTTTGGCATGAAAGGCGAGCTGGCCAAGGTGCGGCCCGATGATCTGGCCGCGACCGTGGTGAAGGGGTTGATTGACCGCACCAAGGTTGACCCGGCGCAGATTGAAGATCTGCTGTTGGGTTGCGCTTTTCCCGAAGGCGAACAGGGTATGAATTTGGCCCGCATCATTGTTTTGCTGGCCGGATTGCCGCAGTCGATCGCGGGCGCCACCATCAACCGTTTCTGCGGTTCTTCGATGCAGTCCATTCATGTTGCGGCAGGCGCCATTCAAATGGATGCCGGCGATGCATTTTTGTGCGCGGGCGTCGAGTCGATGACGCGCGTGCCCATGACGGGGTTCAACCCCATGCCGCATCCGACTCTGGCCGCAAACAGCGCCGCTTATATGTCCATGGGCGTAACGGCTGAAAATGTCGCGCGCAAATACGGCATTTCCCGCAAGGATCAGGAAAACTTTGCCATTCAGTCGCAGCTAAAGGCCGCGCAGGCCGAAGCTGCCGGACGTCTGGCGGATGAAATCGTGCCCGTCACCGCGCCGCAGGGTGTCGTGACCAAGGACGGCTGTATTCGCGGCAATACAACGGCTGAAAAACTGGCTGAACTTAAGCCCGCCTTTGAAGAAAAAGGGTCGGTAACGGCGGGCACGGCTTCGCCTTTGACAGATGGTGCTGCGGCCACATTGGTGACGAGCGAAGAGTTTGCGCGCGCCCATAACCTGCCCATTCTTGCCCGCGTTAAATCCATTGCCGTGGCGGGCTGCGCGCCGGAAATCATGGGCATCGGCCCCGTTGCCGCGACGCGCAAGGCGTTGCAACGCGCGGGCCTGACCATCAAGGATATTGATGTCGTCGAACTGAACGAAGCCTTCGCCAGCCAGTCGCTCGCCTGCATTCGGGATCTGGAAATCGACCCGGCGCGCGTGAACCTGGACGGCGGCGCCATTGCGCTCGGCCATCCGCTCGGCGCCACCGGGGCGCGCATTACCGGCAAGGCAGCGTCTATCCTGAAACGTGAAGGCAAGAAATTCGCGCTCGCTACACAATGCATCGGCGGCGGGCAGGGCATCGCGACCATTCTTGAAGCTGTTTAACGAAGGAACACAGCCATGATCAAAAAAGTTGCTGTTATCGGCTCTGGCGTGATGGGCAGCCAGATCGCCGCGCACATAACGAATGCGGGCGTGCCGGTCGTGTTGCTGGATATCGTGTTAAAGGATAACCCGGATAAAAATTTCCTGACGAAATCAGCCCTGGAAAAATTGCAGAAGGCTGACCCCTCACCCTTTATGTTGCCGCAGAATGCGAAGCTGATCACGCCCGGTAATCTGGAAGATGATCTGGGTAAACTGGCGGATGTGGATTGGGTCATCGAAGCGGTTCTGGAAAACCCGCAGGTCAAAAGCGACCTTTACAAGAAAATTGATGGCGTGCGTAAACCGGGGTCTATCGTCTCGTCGAACACATCGACTATACCGCTTGGCGCACTGGTCAGCGGGCAGTCCGAACAATTCGCGCGCGACTTTCTGATCACGCACTTTTTCAATCCACCCCGTTATATGCGCCTGCTTGAACTTGTGACCGGCGTCAAAACGCGCCCGGAAGCGGGGGAACTGATCCGCGACTTTTGTGACCGCAATTTGGGCAAGGGTGTGGTGGATTGCAAAGACACGCCGGGTTTTATTGCCAACCGTCTGGGCGTCTTTTTCCTGCAAACGGCGGTAAACGAAGCCATCGCCATGGACCTGACAGTCGAGGAGGTGGACGCGATTTTCAGCAAGCCCGTTGGCATGCCAAAGACGGCTGTGTTCGGCTTGCTGGACCTGATCGGCATCGACCTGATGCCCCTCATTGCCAAAAGCTTTATGGCCACGTTGCCTGCCGATGATATTTACCGTAAGGCGAATATCGAACACGCGCTGATCACCAAAATGATCGCGGACGGTTATACGGGGCGCAAGGGTAAGGGCGGTTTCTACCGCATGAACAAGACCGAAACCGGCAAGGTCAAGGAATCCATCAATCTGAAAACCGGCGTTTACGGGGTGTCGGAGAAAACGCGCCTGCAAACCGTCGAAAATGCAGGCAAGAATTTGCGCGTGTTGTGCGAAGCGAATGACAAGATCGGCCAATATACATGGCGCGTTCTGTCGGCGGCCCTTGGCTATGCCGCGGCGCTGGTCCCGCAGATTGCCGACACGGTTGTGGGTGTTGATACCGGCATGCATCTGGGTTTTAACTGGAAATACGGCCCGTTTGAGTTGATTGACCGTCTGGGCGCCGCATGGTTTGCGGAACGCTTGAAAAAAGAAGGCCGTCCTGTCCCCGTTCTGCTGGAACAAGCCGCCGCAAAAGGTGGCTTCTATCGCGTTGAAAACGGGCGTCTCGATTTTCTGGCGACCGATGGCGCGTATCGTACCGTGCCGCGTTCGGCGGGCGTGCTGCTGCTGGAAGATGTAAAGCGCGCGACAAAGCCGATCACCAAAAATGGTTCGGCCAGCCTGTGGGATATCGGCGATGGCGTAGCCTGCCTGGAATTCCACACGAAGATGAACACCATCGACCCCGATACGCTGGCGATGGTCAAAAAGTCGGTGGATGTCGTGGCGGCCAGCGCCGGCAAATACAAAGGCCTGGTTGTCTATAACGAAGCGGATAATTTCTCAGCCGGGGCCAATCTGGGGCTGGCGCTGTTTGCGCTGAATATCGCCATGTATGGCGCGATTGATGACCTGATTAAAAAAGGTCAGGAAGCCTATCAGGCGTTGCGTTTTGCGCCGTTCCCGACAGTTGCCGCGCCGTTCGGTTTGGCACTGGGCGGCGGGTGTGAGATTACGCTGCACACTTCTGCGGTACAGGCTTATGCCGAGACCTATATTGGGCTGGTCGAAGTTGGTGTGGGCGTCATCCCCGGTTGGGGTGGCTGCGCGCAGATGCTGGGGCGCGCTTTTGCCAATAAAAAACGTTTTGGCGGACCCATTCCGCCCGTCAGCAAAGTGTTCGAAGTTGTCGGTATGGCGCGGGTCGCAAAGTCGGCGTTCGATGCGCAGGAAGTCGGCTATCTGCGCCCGACGGACGGTATCACCATGAACCGCGACCGGTTGTTGTATGACGCCAAGCAACGCGTACTGGAACTTGCCAAGGATTATAAACCGCCCGAGCCATGGACCTATAACCTGCCGGGGCCGACGGGGCGTGCCGCGCTTAATCTGGCGTTGGAAGGCTTCCGTCTTTTGGGCAAGGCGACGCCGCATGATGTGACGGTTTCCAAATCTCTCGCCTCCGTTCTGTGTGGTGGTGATCATGACCTGACCACGCCCGTGACCGAACAGGAAGTACTGGCGATGGAACACCGCGAATTTCTGGCGTTGGTCCGCACGCCGGAGACGGTCGCGCGCATCGACTATATGCTGAAGAACGGAAAGCCGCTCAGGAACTAAGGAGTCTGCCATGCCCATTTACAAAGCGCCTTTGGAAGATATCAAGTTTGTCCTGAACGAGGTTGTCGGTGCAGCCGATCTGGCTGGTTTGCCGGGCTATGGCGAAGCGACGCCGGAGCTTGTGGATACCATCTTGGAAGAAGCGGCCAAAATCTGTGAAGAGGTTTTGTTTCCTCTCAATCAATCTGGCGATGCCGAAGGTTGTACCTTCGACAATGGTGCCGTCAAAACGCCTTCCGGGTTCAAGGATGCCTATCAGGTGTTCCGCGAAGGCGGATGGACCGGCTTGTCCTGCGACCCGGCCTATGGTGGGCAGGGCTTGCCGATGCTGGTGAATTTTGTGGTCAATGAACTGGTGTGTTCGGCCAACATGTCGTTTGGCATGTATCCCGGCCTGTCACATGGCGCCTATAATGCCGTTGCAAAACATGCCGATGACGCACTGAAAAACATCTATCTGCCGAAACTGGCGGATGGCACATGGACGGGAACCATGTGTCTGACAGAACCGCACTGTGGCACCGATCTGGGGCTCGTCCGCACGAAGGCGGAGCCGCTCGGCAACGGCGCATTCAAAATAACGGGCACGAAAATCTTTATCTCGGCGGGGGAACATGACCTGGCCGATAATATCATCCATCTGGTGCTGGCGCGCTTGCCGGATGCGCCGCAGGGCATACGCGGCATCAGCCTGTTTCTGGTGCCAAAGTTTATCGTCAATCCGGATGGCTCGCTCGGCCAACGCAACGCTGCCGTGTGCGGCAGCATCGAACATAAAATGGGCATCAAGGCTTCGGCCACATGCACCATGAATTTCGACGGCGCCGTCGGCTGGCTGGTCGGCAAGCCGAACAAGGGCATGAGCGCGATGTTCACCATGATGAACGAAGCGCGTCTGGCGGTCGGTATGCAGGGGCTGGGACTGGCCGAAGTTGCCTATCAGAACGCGGTTCAATACGCGCGTGAACGTTTGCAGGGCCGCGCCCTGACGGGTGTGAAGGCGGCCGATAAACCCGCAGACCCGTTGATTGTGCATCCGGATATTCGCCGCAACCTGCTGACGATGAAGGCGCTGGTCGAAGGGTGCCGTGCGCTGGCGCTCTGGGTCGGGCATGCGCTGGATATTGAGGCGAGGCATACGGATGAGAAAATGCGGGCCGAGGCCGCTGATTTCGTCGCACTGATGATCCCCATCATCAAGGCCTTCCTGACCGATACGGGTTTTGATGTCGCTAATCTGGGCGTGCAGATCTATGGCGGTCACGGCTATATCCGCGACCACGGCATGGAACAGTTTGTGCGCGATGCGCGCATTACGCAGATTTACGAAGGCACAAACGGCATTCAGGCGTTGGACCTTGTCGGGCGTAAAATGCCCGAAGATTTCGGTCGCCTGATGCGGCAGTTCTTCCATCCGGTTGCCGATTTTATGGCGGCGGAGAAAGATAATGCCGCGCTGTCTGAAATGCTGATGCCGTTCATGAGCGCATTTGGAAAATTACAACTGTCAACCGTTACCGTCGCCACGCGCGGTTTTGGCAATCCGGATGAAGCGGCGGCTGCGGCCACCGATTACCTGCGCCTGTTCGCGCTGGTTGCGGTCGGGTTTATGTGGTTGAAGATGGCGAAGATCGCCGCCGCGCGTCTGGTGGATGCGGGCGGGGCGGGGGCGAATGCCGCGTTCTATGAAACCAAGCTGAAGACCGCGCGATATTATTTCACCAAGATCTTGCCGCAGGTGAACGCGCTGAACATTGCCATCCTCGCAGGCGCCAAGCCGGTGATGGATATGCCCGCCGAAGCGTTTTAATCCTACTGCGCTTTACCGCTTCTGCCAAAGCTCGGGGGGGTGAAGGCAAAGATGTGCTGGTCAAAGCTGACATCCGTGCGTTCGTTTTCCAGATTGACGCCGGTTGTATGACCCTGTGGGTCGCGCACGCGCCATTGGCGCAGCAATAACGGCTTGTCCTCGAAGACCAATGTCAATTCACCTGCGGCTGGGTCGTCGGTCTGTACAAGCGCCATCTCCAGCTTGGCCGGGAAGCGTTTAAAGGATGTGATGGTCACGCCGCCATCCAGTTTGACCGGGTCGCGCAGGACGAATTCCGCCAGGCTCGACTGCTGGTCCACATTGGTTTGCGACTTCAGGTCATCATTCCAGATATGCACGTTGCTGCCGTCCGCGATGATGAAGTCATGGCTCGGCGGGTCATAGGTGACACGCATTTTGCCCGGACGCTGGATGGCGATCTGGCCGCGCATCATGCCGCCCTGATCGTCAACCTGCAGAAAATCGGCCGAGATGTTTTTAAGCTGGTTCAGATACGCCTCAATTCGCGCGATATCGGTTTTGTCCTGCGCGCTGAAATGCGGGGCTTTCGGCGCCGCATCAGTGTCGGCGGCGCGGGCGGGCAGAACCGTCATCAGGCCCGTTATCACTAAAACAGTCGCAATAATACGCATCATCATCCCTTACTCATCGTTTGGTGTATCAAGAATATCCTGTATCAGGCTGCGCAACTCATCATCAATCGGCACGGGGCGGCGTTTCTTTTTGTCGATCAACACCGACACGCTCTGGCCATAAGCGATGCCGACGCGGTCGCTGTACAGCACGTTGGTCAGCGTCAACGACGTGGTGCCGATTTTGCGTACGCCCGTACCGATTTTCAGATGCGCGGGCATATGCAATTCATGGCGGTAATTCACTTCCACCCGCGCCAGGACGAACAGTTTGTCACCGCGCGGCCACAAGGGGGTCAGGCGCATATAAAACAGGGCGCGCGCATTTTCGAAATATTGGCTGATGGCGTTGTTGTTAACGTGGCCCAGTGGGTCCAGGTCGCTGAACCGTACCCGGTCTTCAATCCAGTGGTGGTAATGTTTGCGGTCGAACGGGTCGGTTATGGTAGTCATGTCTTCGGTCATGGGGCACCTGATGAAGATTGTCTTGGCCTCGTTTATTGCCTATTAAGGCCTAGAAGGCAAATAAGACAAGGATAAGGCATGGCTAGGCAATTTACCGAAAGCAAGGACGGCTCTAATATTAATAAAACCCATAAACAGGCGCAGTCCACGCGCCCGCCACGGGGTTATTTCGGCGTCGGGGTTCAGGGGATCAGCAAGGGCTTTAACCTGGGCAATCTGGTGCGCACGTCGCATGCTTTCGGTGCCAGTTTCTTCTTCACAGTCGGCGCGTCCGTCAGTTATGCGGATGTTAAATCGACCGACACGTCGCACGCCGATATTCATTTGCCGTTTTATGCCTATGATAATCTGGCCGACATGGCGCTGCCCAAAGACTGTGCGCTGGTCGGTGTTGAATTGCTGGATGAGGCGGTGGATTTGCCCAGTTTCCGCCACCCGTTGCGTGCCGCGTATGTCCTTGGCCCTGAAAAGGGCAATCTGTCCCCCGATCTTGTGAAGCGTTGCGACCATATCGTGAAAATTCCTGCCAAATTCTGCGTCAATGTGGGTATTGCCGGGGCGTTGGTGATTTATGACCGGATGATCAGCCTCGGCTCCTTTGCCGAAAGGCCCGTCAGGGTCGGTCGCCAGAAGGCGTGATAAAGCCTGTCGTAGCCCTAGCAGTCTTGGTTAACTTGTTATAGTGTTAACAAACGGCAGAAGTGATTCTGTCGGACAGTCTTTCGTTTGCTCTATCGGCTTTGCATGCGCGGTAAAAAGAGTCTCTATCTTGGGCCAGTCCTGTTCGCGACCCTGGGGGTTTGCGGGGCCATGTCTGGCGTGGTGCTGGCCGAAGATGTCCCTGCTTTAACAATCGCGGCACGCGCGGGCGAACACCCCGATTTTGACCGTGTGGTGTTCGATTGGCCGCGGGATGTGCCCTATAAGGTCAAACGCGACGGCACACGCGTCACCATTCATTTCGATGCGGCTGCCAAAGTTAAATTTAACGGGTTCAACGACCTGACCCGCGCGCTGGGTTTCCGCACTACGCAAGACGATAAAGGCAATTTGGAAGTCAGTTTTACCGTCAACGGCAAAGCCGGGTTGCATGATTTCACCAGCGGCCATTCCATCGCCGTGGACATACAAGGCGGCGCAGCGTCATCAGCGGATGTTCCGGCGGCACCCCAAGAGGTCAAAAAGCCGCCAGCGACAGTTGCCGACAAGATACCAGCGCTGACGCCTGCAACACCGCCTGCCTCCGTGTCTGCGCCTGCTGCGGCCAAACCTGTAGCTGCTACCCCCACACCGGCCCAATCATCGGCTACGCCTTCAGCGCCAGCCGCGCCCCCCCCTGCCGCTACACAAACCCCTGCGGTGGTCGTGTCATCATCGGTGCCGGTTGCAACAGTAGCGCCTTTGCCGACATCACTGGTGCCGGAGCCCATCAAGCCGACTGTGTCTTCGAACATGCCGGTTATTCAGCCGCCCTTGTTGGCCAAAACAGGCACACAGACCGCGCCAAAGCCACCCGTGCAGGCACCTGCACCTGCGGCTCCTCCGGCTGCCGCACCAACAGATACCTCCAGTGTCAACAAAACCGGGCTTATTACACTACAAGACATCACCCAGACACCCGCCTTGGTGGTGACGTTCGACCCGCACGTCGCGGCGCGTGTCGCCGTATGGCAACGTGGCGGCTATGGCTATCTGATGTTCGATCGCAAGCTGACGGTGCCGTTGGATTCTCTAATTGCGGGCCAGCCTGCGCCGCGTGTAGCACTGGAAAATGTCGATATGCCGGACGCAAACGGCTACCGTTTTCCGGTACCGCCGGATGTGGATGTGCGCGCGACACAGTCCGGCACGTCATGGAAAATTTTTATGGCGCGGCAAATGACCGACATGCCGGTTGCCACGACTTTGGTGGCGCAACCCGACTTTGCGTTGGGCGCACGTTTCCTGTTGCCCTTGCCAGATGCGCCAAAGCCGATACCGATGACCGACCCGGTGGTGGGCGATACGCTGATTATTGTGCCGCTCAGCAAAAGCGAGGCTTTTACCATGCCGCGGCGCATGGCGGATTTTGAAATCTGGCCTGCGGCACAGGGGCTGGTTATACGTCCCCTGACGGACAAGATCCTGGTGCGCAACCTGTCGGATGGAATCGAAATTACGGCGGATGGCGGCCTGCATATGTCCAGCACCTTTGATACGGGCGCCAGCCAGCAATCAAATGAAAAGGCGCGTGCGAGCGCTGTGGGCAAGTCCATATTTGATTTTGCCACATGGGCGGGCAAGCCGGATGAAAGCTTCACGCAAACACGCCAGCGTTTGCAGCAGACGATCGTGGACGTGCCGGAACGCGAACGTAACCGCGCGCGTCTGGAACTGGCGCGGTTTTATTTCGCGCATGGCTATGGCGAAGAAGCCTTGTCCATGCTGACTGACCTGATCAAACAGTTGCCAGACCTTGCCGTACATACCGATTTTATGGCGTTGTATAGTGCTGCCAAAATTCTGGCCTACCGTCCCGAAGAGGGCATTAAGGACCTTAACAACGACGTTTTCGCCAACCAGCCGGAAATCGATTTGTGGCTTGGCGTCGGTTATGCCGAAATGCGTGACTGGAAATCGGCGGAAGAAAAATTCTCGGTCAACGAAGCTATCTTGTCCGGTTATCCGGAACCTTTCTACTCGCGTTTCTCTGTACTGGCGATTGAATCGGCACTGGCAGCGGGGCGCGACCGCGAAGCGGCGGACTGGCTTGATCGGCTGGAAACAGACAACCACACACAGGAAATTCAGCCCGCGATTGAATATTTGCACGGTGTTTTGCATGCCCGTTCTGGCCGCGCGCGCGCGGCAGAGCAAAGCTGGAAAGACGTCATGCAAAGCAATGACAGGCTTTACAAGGTGCGCGCTGAGTTGGCCTTGATCGACCTTGGCGTGGCCGATAATTCGCTGACCCCGGCGCAGGCCGCCGAACGGCTGGAGGCGCTGCGCTTCGGTTGGCGCGGCGACACGCTGGAACTGGATATCCTGCATCGTCTGGGCCAATTTTACATTCAGGCAAAGAATGTGAAGCAGGGCATGAATGTCCTTAATCAGGCCATTCATTTGTATCCTGACGTCTATATGGCTGGCAAAATCAAACAGGAAATGTCGCAGACTTTCCATGACGTCTTCCTGACGGATCTGGGACAGAGTCTGTCGCCGTTAGAAGCATTGACGCTGTATCAGCAATATCATGACCTGATGCCGACGGGTGATGACGGCATTGCCGTGATGCGTAATCTGGCCGAGCGTCTGATTGCGATTGACCTCCTGGATCAGGCCGCCGGTCTTCTGGATGATCTGGCCCGCAATAAACTGACGGGTAAAGAAAAGGCGAAAGCCAGTTCACGTCTGGCGGCGGTACGGTTGCTTGACCACCATCCTGAGCAGGCGCTCGAAGCGCTCGATATCGGCAATGGTGAATTTCTGCCCGCCGACATGCAGCATGAACGCTTGTTGCTGCGCGCCAAGGCGCTGTCTGACCTGCATCGCGATGACGAAGCGTTGGGCCTGCTGCGTGACAACAACCGCGAATCCGCAAAATTGCTGCGCGCCGATATCAGCGCGCACGCCCGTGACTGGCCCGCGACGGCCGCCGCTTTGCTGGAACTTATCGGTCCGCCGCCGAAGCCGGGTGAGGTTCTGTCGCATGATCAGGCTGACTGGCTCGTACGTGCCGCCACGGCCTATGCCCTTGCCGGTAACCAGACCGCGCTGGATAAGCTGGTGATCGACTATGGCGCGGCCATGGCCGGAACACAGCAATATGATACGTTCCGTGTCCTGAGCCAGCCGGAAATTAACGGCCAGTTGAAAAACATAACGGCGGCACAGTCTAATTTGTCGCAGGTTGATTTGTTCCAGGGCTTCCTGAACAGTTACCGCACGCCGTCCGGCACCACGCCACCAGCGGGAGCTGGAGTGAAGGTGAAGTAGAATAGCTGTCAGCTAGCCAATCACATTGTCTGTTGTGGGGGTAGAACGAGCCAAAACTGGAGCAGCATAGGGGCTGCGCACCAGATATAGTGCCATCCCTGTTGTATCGAATGATTTGTATTCAAGAGCGCAGCCAACCTCAGCCAATGCGGCTTCAAAAATTTTAGGGGTAATTTTATATGAATTGGTGATGTGAAGCTCTTGCCCTTTTTTGATAACCAGCTTTTGGCCGTTTATCTTAATATGTTGCTCGGCGGTCGCGACCAGTAAATGTGCCAGCTGATGGCTTTCTGGTACCCATTTCGAAACATGCTTAAATAGATTTGGATCAAAGCCTTCAATTGGTAGTTCGCACGCTGCACGATAGAGTACATTACAAGCAAAATCTTCTGAGGCTTTATTGTCATAGCGCTTATGTAATTCGGCATTGTTGCTGGTCGTATCAAAGGACAGCAGCAGCCAGCCTTTACGCGCATAACTCAGCAGATAGCCCAATGTATCAACTAGGCGGTCAAACGGAAAGTCTTGGCTGACGGGATTTGGGATATTGCCAATAGTACTGCCACCAAAATAAGCTAGCGTCGGCTCCGTTACTTTTTCTTTGTCTGTATAGATATCTCCCACACATAGAGCGGTAGCAATTTGTGGAAATGCGTCTTTAACCGCCTGTGCTGCTGCTTCTGCATATGCTTCCGACGCGTCAACGGCCACATAGCGCGATGATTCGACCTTTTCTAATAATTTCAAACTTTTGGACTCAATGGCGCTTTTGTTGCCCGGTCCCAAGTCATAGAGTGGAATATGCGGAGGTATGTAGGGCAGTATATCTGATAGAGAGTCGTTTAATAACCACACATCAGCCCTTGCTATTGGATAATCTGGCTCATCATTAGCAAGTGTCGCCCACAGCTTTGCGCCTGACATGGATTGGCCACTCCGCTCGCCCTTATGATCGGCGTACATGTGCCGGCTCATATGAGCGGATTTACTCCCTGTCAGTAAATCTATGAAGTCATTGAGGAAGTCAGTGTCCATAGACCGGTTTAATTATTTGTCAATTGAAGGAATGATGCCAGCATTTTTCCAAATGCTGTCAAACTGTACGGCATAGGCGTCTGCGATTTGCCTAGATCTGATAAAAAGTATTTTCGGTGTAGGGTCTGCCTCAAAAACAATAATACCCAATCTATCGCCATATAAATAGAAAGGAACTGCAGATGATTGCTGAGATTCTGCCCACCGATATTCAGTGTAACTTGATGTGTGCTCAGTATTGTGTCCGACACTTGTGAGGCTTTTAAATTTTACATCATTTCGTCTCTTGATCAACGCTTGCATTCTTGTGAAGTGCTTTTGTGCATTTTCTTCGCCGTATGCTTTACTCCAGCGTTGCTCATCAATATTTGTCGTACAAACAACCCCGCCATTCGCTGAGAGATAGCTGTAGACATCGTCAAGAAATGCCACCAAGCCTTCCCGTCCGCTTAGGACATCAACGCCTTCTGGGCGGAAGCGAACGCCTTGGCCATCAATAAATTCCAGGTTTTCTGCCTCAAAAGCCTTGCGAATCTTGCTCAGGCTTTCGTCGCGGCCGTGGGTAACGCCGTTCTCAATGTTAAAGATTGTGGCGCGGGCAATACCGGAGCGTTTGCTGAGCTCGGCGGCGTCCCAAGAGAGTAAAGCGCGCGCAGCGCGTATTTGCGAGGGGGTGATCATGTATTAGTCATTATGCTGAAAATAATGTGCACTCAATATAAATATTTATTTCAAAAATTATAATTTTCTTGACATAAAATAACAATTAAAATTCTATTATGTATAAAATTGTCTTTTAAGACCAAATAATCTAGTCATGAAAACAAATATGAATTGCTTTCATGCCCAGCCGCCCCTTATGTTGGGTTCATTCAAGGGAAGTCATAGCAGGGAAGATATAAAGGGGTAGGGGAGCCGGAAATGGTGTCATACGAGACCTTTGTTGACCGTCATGGGGAAGACATGACGCAGGCGATGCTCGAAGACCTTGAGCGATTTCTCAAGGTCGACACTTGCGGGATTGTATTGCCTTTAAAGGAACGTTGGATGCGTTTGATTGAGGGTAAGAATGCCGCCCCGGCGACCCGTCATGAGTTATGGGAGTTCTAAGGGACGGCAGCATTTATATCAGGTGCGTTTATTTCAGGGGCAGTGATTTTTTATCAGGGGCAGTGGTACAGGGAGCAGAGGGTTATGTCGATTAAAACAACACGCAAGGGGGCAAAAATGTCGGATGATAATGTTGCGATGCCTGTGGATGCCAACGCCTCCTTGCGTGATTATAAAGTTGAATTGCCCCGCACGCGTTTCAAGGCGCGTCTGGTGAATACAAAAGGACTGATGAACAAGCGTGAACTGATATCGGTGAAGGCGCTGACGGCTTATGTCGCGCATAACCAGAATGTATGCGAAGAAACCGTGCGTGCCATGCTGGCCGCCCAGTTTGAAGTGGATACCATCGACGAATTGCGCCGCGATGATTACGAAAGCGTCGTTCGCTTTCTGGTTGATGTGCAGGTTGAGCTGCTGACCAACTAAGTGCTGCTTAGTCGATAAACGGATCTTTCATCAAAATCGTATCGTCCCGTTCGGGGCTGGTGGACAGCAATGTCACCGGCGCGCCGATCATTTCTTCCAGGCGGCGGATATATTTGATGGCATTGGACGGCAATTCGGCCCAGCTGCGCGCGCCGCGCGTGCTTTCGCTCCAGCCCTCGCATACATCGTAAACCGGTTCCACGGCGGCCTGCGCCGCCTGTCCCGCCGGCAGATAGTCGATTTCCTTGCCGTTCAGCTTATAGGCGCGGCAGATTTTCAGCTCTTTCATGCCGTCCAGAATGTCCAGTTTGGTCAGCGCCAGACCGTCAATACCGCCAATCTTGACCGCCTGCCGCACCAGAACGGCGTCCAGCCAGCCGCAACGGCGCTTGCGCCCCGTCACGACGCCGAATTCACGCCCGCGCGTGCCCAGCAATTCGCCGACTTCACCATGATCTTCGGTCGGGAAGGGACCAGAGCCGACGCGTGTCGTATAGGCTTTGCAGATGCCCAGAACGCGGCCGATCTTGCCCGTGCCCATGCCGCTGCCCGACGCGGCGCAGGCGGCAACCGTGTTGCTGGACGTCACGAACGGATAGGTGCCGTGGTCGACATCCAGCATCGACCCCTGCGCGCCTTCGAACAGGATCAGTTTGCCCTGGCTGCTTTCTTCGTCTAGGCGCTGCCAGACAACATCGCCATAGGGCAGAACCTGCGGCGCGATTTGCATCAGATCCTGATGAAGCTGCTTGCCGTCAATTTCCGGTGCGCCGAAACCGCGCAGCAAGGCGTTGTGATGCAGCAGCATCTGTTCAATCTTGTCGCGCAGAATGTCGGGCTCGCCCAGATCGCATAAACGAATGGCTCGGCGCGCAACCTTGTCTTCATAGGCCGGTCCGATGCCGCGACCGGTGGTGCCGATTTTGTTGCTGCCACGGGCTTCTTCGCGCGCGCGGTCGACGGCGGCATGTACGGGTAGGATAAGCGGGCAATTTTCGGCGATGATCAGCCTGTCCGGCGTGATGCTGACGCCCTTGGAACGAACCGTGTCGATTTCTTTCAATAGGGCCCACGGGTCTACCACGACGCCATTGCCGATGACCGACAATTTGCCGCGACGAACGATGCCGGAGGGCAGAAGGCTCAGCTTATACTCAACCCCGTCGATGACCAGTGTGTGGCCAGCATTATGGCCGCCCTGAAAACGTACGATCACATCCGCGCGTGACGACAGCCAGTCGACAATCTTGCCTTTGCCTTCATCGCCCCATTGGGCGCCTACGACAGCCACATTTTTCATGAAAAACGGTCCCTTCCTGCCTCGATCACATCTAACGTGCAAGGGTCAAGGGACGCCTTGCAAGGCCTTCTAGCGGATTTTTCAGGGAAGTGGAAGGGGCTTTTGACCCCCCGGTTTGCCTATGGTATCAGGGGGCATTGCCACATTCCCTGTGATTCCAGCCATGACACAACCTGAAACCTTTACCGTCGATACGCCCAGTTTCTATTGCGATGGGGGCGGTGCCATTGCGCCGGAGCTCGGCCATCCGCGCGTTTTCCTGACGGTTGCCGCTTCGGGCACAATCGACTGCCCCTATTGTGGCCGTCACTATATACTGAACCAAAGCGCCGCGCGCGCCGCGGGGCACTGAATGACCACCTATCTGCCCAAAACCGTCATGATCACCGCCGCGAATAGCGGCTTTGGCGTGGCCTTTGCCAAGCGTTTTGCCGCTGCCGGTTGCCGCCTGATTTTGACGGCGCGCAGTCAGGACAAACTGAACAAGGTTGTGCAGGGTCTGGGCGTGCCGGTGCATGGCGTGGTGGTTGACTTGTCTGACCGCGCGGCAGTCGAAGCCATGTTTGCCGGATTGCCTGCCGATTTTCGCGCGATTGATCTGCTGATTAACAATGCAGGCGGCGCGCTGGGGCTGGAGCCCGGCTATGCGGCGCAGATCGACGATTGGCAGAAAATGGTCGATGTGAACATTCTGGGCCTGCTATACTGCACGCGTCTGGCTATTGCCGGCATGGTGGAACGCAAATGCGGGCACATTG
The DNA here is from genome assembly GCA_019233975.1 of Alphaproteobacteria bacterium. Classification (GTDB taxonomy): domain Bacteria; phylum Pseudomonadota; class Alphaproteobacteria; order UBA9219; family UBA9219; genus JAFALY01. The sequence goes on from JAFALY010000008.1 coordinate 34,110, forward strand.
TGAATATCGGCTCCGTTTCCGGCTCATACGCCTATCCTGGCGGCAGCGTATATTGCGCGTCCAAGGCGTTCGTTGAGCAGTTCAGCCGCACGATGCGTTGTGACCTGATCGCGACACAGGTGCGCGTGACAAACATCGAACCCGGCATGGTGGAAACGGACTTTTCGCTGAACCGCTTTAAGGGTGACGCCGAACGCGCCGCCAAGATATATGCAGGCGCTAATCCATTGGTTGCCGATGATGTGGCAGAGACGGTGTTTTGGGCGGCCACGTTACCGCCGCGCGTCAATATCAACAGCATTGAATTGATGCCGGTGACGCAGGCGGCAGGCCCGCTGGCCGTGCACCGGACTGCATAATGACCACGCTTTATCTGGTTGACGGTTCCGGTTTCATCTTTCGCGCCTTTCATGCTTTGCCCGATCTGACACGCGCGGACGGTACGCATGTCGGCGCCGTGATGGGTTTTTGCAATATGCTGCAAAAACTTTTGGCGGATGCTGGCGGCGACCATGTCGCGGTTATTTTTGATGCCGCGCGTCAGACATTCCGCAATGATATTTATCCGGAATACAAGGCGCATCGCCCACCACCGCCGCCCGAACTTATCCCGCAATTCGCCCTGATCCGTGAAGCAACCCGCGCGTTTGGCTTGCCCGCCATCGACGCCCCGAACTACGAAGCGGACGATTTGATCGCCAGCTATGCGCGCGAAGCGGTCGCCGCCGGATGGGACGTGCGTATTGTGTCGTCGGATAAAGATTTGATGCAATTGATCCGCGACCACGTGGCATTGTACGACCCGTTGAAATCCATCCCCATAGGGACGGACGAAGTGCTGAAGAAATTCGGCGTCACACCGGATAAGGTTGTGGATGTGCAGGCGCTGGCCGGGGACAGCACGGACAATGTGCCGGGCGTACCGGGCATCGGCGTTAAAACGGCGGCGGAACTCATCAACACTTATGGTTCGCTGGAGGCATTGCTGGAACGCGCAACGGAAATCAAACAGCCCAAGCGTCGTGAGGCCCTGATTGAAAATGCCGAGCTGGCGCGCATCTCACAAAGACTTGTGCGGTTGGACGATCAGGCGCCGCTGCCCATGCCTTTGGCGGATCTGAAGCGTCTGGATAATCACCGCGAAACATTGGTTGAGTTCTTGCGTACGCAGGGATTCCGCTCCATTCTGGCACGACTGGGCGAAACGGCCCCAGCACCAACGCCTGTGACGGCGGTTCAAACAGCACCTGCTGCTGGGGTTGACGGCGCAGGGGAAGTCGCTGCAGATGACGGGCTGCAAAATGTCGCAAGCGATTACGAACTGGTGCAGGATCTGCAACGCTTGAAGGACTGGGTTGCCGCTGCGCGCGATACCGGTCGCGTGGCCATCGATACGGAAACGGATTCACTACGCGCCTGTACCGCGAAACTGGTTGGCATTTCCCTCGCCGTTGCGGCGGGTCGCGCCTGCTATATACCCGTTGGACATATTGATCCAAAAAGCGTTGGTGCAGAGGGCGGTTTCGTTTTTGATGCTGTCGCGGCGCCCAAGCAAATCCCGTTGTCGCAGGTCGCGGATGCGCTGCGTGATTTGCTGGCGGACGATGCGGTTCTGAAAATCGGCCACAACCTGAAATATGATATGCAGGTTCTGGCGCAACATAACCTGATCATCCGTAATTATGATGATACTATGCTGCTGTCCTATGTGCAGGCGGCGGGCGCACATGGTCACGGGCTGGATGAACTGGCCAAGCTGCATTTCAATCATGCGATGATCGCCTATGATGACGTCACGGGAACCGGCAAGCAAAAGGTAACGTTCGACCGCGTACCGTTGGATCAGGCAACCGCCTATGCCGCCGAAGACGCCGATTATGCTTTCCGTCTGTGGTTGCGCCTGAAGCCGAAACTGGCGCAGGAACATCTGGTTACCGTTTACGAACGCATTGAACGCCCGCTGGTGCCTGTTGTGGCGGCGATGGAACAAACCGGTATTTGCATTGATCCGGATGAATTGAAGCGTCAAAGCCAGGCACTTGCCGTCCGGTTGCAGAAACTTGAAGAAGAAATTCACGGCATGGCCGGGCATGCGTTCAATGTCGGATCACCCAAGCAACTGGGGGATGTGCTGTTTGCCGAGATGGGCCTGCCCGGCGGTGTGAAGGGTAAGACGGGTGCTTATTCCACCAGCTCTGACGTGTTGGAGCCATTAGCCGAGCAAGGGCATGACATTGTCGCACGCGTGTTGGAATGGCGTGGTGCGGCTAAATTGAAATCCACCTATACCGATGCCTTGCCCGAGCAGATCGCGCCGCAGACGGGGCGCGTGCATACATCGTTCAATCTGGTTGGTGCCGCGACGGGGCGTCTGTCATCGAATGATCCCAATTTGCAGAATATTCCTATCCGTACCGAAGATGGCCGCGCCATCCGCCGCGCCTTCGTTGCAGCGCCGGGGCATGAATTGCTGTCGGTCGATTATTCGCAGATCGAGTTGCGACTGGCCGCAGAGGCGGCAGGGATCAAGGCGCTTATTCAAGCCTTCCATGACGGCGTTGATATTCACGCGCTGACCGCCAGCCAGGTGTTCGGCATTCCGCTGGCCGACCTGCCACCCGACAGACGCCGCGCGGCCAAGGCCATCAATTTCGGCATCATCTACGGCATCAGCGGTTTCGGTCTGGCAAAGCAGATCGGCATCACGCAGGGCGAAGCCAACCAGTTTATCCGGCAATATCTGGATCGTTTCCATGAATTGCGTGACTGGATGGAGGCGACAAAAAGCTTTGCACGCGACCATGGTTATGTGCAGACGCTTTTTGGTCGTCGCATTTATATCAACGCTATCCGCGATAAAATGCCGGCTCGCCGCGCGGGGGCCGAACGTGCCGCTATTAATGCGCCGTTACAGGGAACCGCGGCTGATATCATGAAACGCGCGATGATACGCGTCGGCCCGGCGCTGGCTGAGGCCAGATTGTCGGCAAGGCTGTTGCTGCAGGTGCATGACGAACTGGTTTTCGAAGTGCCTGTCGCTGAACTGGAACGCACATCCGCGCTTGTGAAGCAGGTGATGCAGGAAGCGCCCTTACCAGCCCTGACGCTGCGGGTACCTATTACGGCAGAAGCGGGTCACGCCAAAAACTGGGCGGAGGCGCATTAATGGCGTTGCTCTTCGACATGGATGGCGTGGTCGTTGACTCCATGTTGCTGCACACCGAGATCGAAGCCGCCATGTTTTCGGCGGCGGGCATCGAACGCACGCCGCAGATGCTGACGCAGCAATTCGCGGGCATTGGGTTAAAGGGCATGATCGCCACATTGCAGGCTGAAAACGGCATTACCTTGCCGCCCGACTTTGCCGAACAGGTTGCCCGCAAGAAAGAAGAGCATTTTCAAGGACGGCTGCAGCCAACGCCGCATCTGGTCGAAGCGCTCAGTCAACTGGCCGACACGCCGCGCTGTATCGCGTCGGGTGCGGCGCTGCGTCGTGTTGAGTTTTGCCTGCGCTTAACAGACATCACGGATTTCTTTGCGCCGCATCTATATTCGTCAGACATGGTGGCGCGCGGTAAACCCGCGCCTGATCTGTTTTTGTATGCGGCACAGAAACTGGGGGCTGATCCGCATGATTGTATCGTCATCGAGGATGCCGTGGCGGGCGTCAAGGCGGGCAAGGCGGCGGGGATGCGGGTGCTTGGTTACGATGGGGGTGTTCATTGCTGGCCGGGCTATGGCGATGATCTGCGCGCCGCCGGAGCTGACGTTGTGTTCAACGACATGCGCCGTTTACCGGAGCTTGTTGCACTGCGTTAAAGATTGCCCACGCCGCTTTTGCCAATCCACGCAAATCATAGTAGTTTCTGCCGCTACGGATTCTTTGTGTTTCAGGACAAACCATGATTTTTACACGCCAGACCCTTATGATGTGCGCCGCGGATTATTTTGACGTGACCTACGTCATCAATCACTGGATGCGCGGCCAGGTTGGCAATGTGGATGTGCAGCTCGCGCAAAAGCAATGGCGCGATTATCACGCGATTGTGTCCAAACTTGTTGACGTTCAACTGGTAGATCCGCAACCAAACCAGCCCGACTATGTCTTTACGGCGAATGCAGGCTTTGTCATCGGTAACCGCATGGTGAACAGTCATTTCCGTACGGCGGAACGCCAACGCGAAGAACCATTCAATCAGGCCAGTTTTATGAGTTGGGGGTATGAGCTGGTCCATTGGCCGCAGGAAGTGTGTTTCGAAGGCGCGGGCGATGCCCTGCTGGACCGTGGCAACAAAAACCTGTGGTGCGGCTATGGTTTCCGTTCGGATATGAGCGCGTCGCGCATTCTGGGTCAGATTTACGACCGCCCAACCATTGCGCTGCATCTCATCAATCCGCGCTTCTATCATCTGGACACATGCTTCTGCCCGTTGGAGGGCGGCTATGCCATGTATTATCCGGGCGCGTTTGATGCCGAAGCTTTGGAAAAGATCGAAGCCAATCTGCCCGCCGACAAACGCATTGTCGTGGGCGATGAAGACGCGGCGCAGTTCGCGTGCAATACGGTCAATATCGGCAACACGGTTATCATGAACCATGCGGGCGATGCCCTGCGTGCCAAGCTGGCTGTCGCCGGGTTTGAGGTTATTACGACACCGCTGACCGAATTCCTGAAGGCGGGCGGGGCGGCCAAATGCCTGACGCTCAAACTGCTTGAGGTATAAGTGGCCCGTTGCCTCACCCTCCTTGTCTGGACGGTTTTTGCCGCGCTCCTGATGGCGGTTTGCCTTTATCCGCCGCTTGATCTGATCGTCTCCGGCTGGTTTTACCAACCGGGCGCGGGTTTTGTCTGGGCCGATCATCCCTTGCTGCAGGCGATTCACTTTACGGCGGTGCGCGGCGGCTGGGTTCTGTCGACGATGCTGATCGCCGGACTGACGGCCAGTCTGATTTTGCGCAAGGCGTTTTGTGGTGTGTCGGTGCGGGGGTGGCTGTTTCTGCTGCTGACGCTGGCACTCGGCCTTGGGGTTGTGGTCAATCTGGGGCTAAAAGATCATTGGGGCCGTGCCCGCCCACGGGCTGTGGTCGAATTCGGCGGTGACCGCCCGTTCACCCCCGCCTGGCAGCCGCAGGCCAGGACGCATAAGAACGATTCCTTTGTCGCGGGCGATGGCGCGTTTGGTTTTGCGCTGCCTGCACTTGCTTTTCTGCTGCCGGTGGCGGGGTCGGCACAACAACACCGCTCACGACAGGTTTTTTACGGCCTTTGTGGCGTAGGCAGTCTGTTCGGTATCGCGCGTATTATCATGGGTGCGCATTTTCTGAGCGATGTTTTGTTCGCCGCGCTCGTGATGGCGTTGGTGATGTCCAGCCTGCACACGCTTTTGCTCGGCTGGCCCGCGACCCGTCAGCGCCTCAATCTGTGGTTCATTTTAAAAAACCCATCATAAAAATTATGGTTAATGCCGCATTCCCGCCTTATTTGACGGGGGTTTTGTGGCCCGTCAGGTGTTTTTGAGTTGACTTGGCAAGGTGGGTTCCTTTAAATACTCCTTAACCCCAAAGCGCTAAATTGACGACATTCCATCTGCGCTGCGGTTTCCCTCAAGCGACAAAATGATGGGCAGGTTGTGAACCGCCCCGTTTGATTTTCCCAACAGTAATGAGTCTGATCCATGAATTTACGTGAATTAAAACGCAAAACACCCGCCGAACTTCTGACCATGGCCGAAGAACTGCAGATTGAAAACGCAGGGGCTATGCGCAAACAGGATATGATGTTCGCCATCCTCAAGAAAATGGGTGAACAACAGGACAACGCCATTTTCGGCGACGGCGTTCTGGAAGTTCTGCCGGATGGTTTCGGCTTTCTGCGCTCCCCTGAATCCAACTATCTGCCCGGTCCGGATGACATCTATGTATCGCCCAGTCAGGTGCGCAAATTTAACCTGCGTACCGGCGATACGATCGAAGGTGAAATTCGCTCGCCCAAGGAAGGCGAACGCTATTTCGCGCTTCTGAAGGTCAACAACATCAATTTTGAAGATCCGGAAAAGGCCCGCCATCGCATCACTTTCGACAATCTGACGCCACTTTATCCCGATGAACGCCTATCGATGGAAATTCAGGATCCGACGGTCAAGGACCGCTCGGGCCGCGTGATCGACATTGTGGCGCCGCTCGGTAAGGGCCAGCGCTGCCTCATCGTGGCGCCACCCCGTGTCGGTAAAACCATTATGATGCAGAATATCGCCAAGGCGGTTGCGACCAACCATCCGGAATGCCATCTCATCGTCCTGCTGGTTGACGAACGCCCCGAAGAAGTCACCGACATGCAACGCACGGTCAAGGGCGAAGTTGTCAGTTCCACCTTCGATGAACCGGCCACGCGCCACGTTCAGGTCGCCGAAATGGTGATTGAGAAAGCCAAGCGTCTGGTCGAACATAAGCGCGACGTCGTTATCCTTCTGGACAACATTACACGTCTGGGCCGCGCCTATAACACTGTTGTGCCATCATCCGGCAAGGTGTTGACGGGTGGTGTGGACGCCAATGCTTTGCAGCGCCCCAAGCGTTTCTTTGGTGCGGCACGTAATGTTGAAGAAGGTGGTTCGCTGACCATCATCTCGACCGCGCTTATCGATACCGGCAGCCGTATGGACGAAGTCATTTTTGAAGAGTTCAAGGGTACCGGTAACTCGGAAATCGTGTTGGACCGCAAGGTTGCCGACAAACGTATTTACCCCGCTATCGACATTCTGAAATCCGGTACGCGTAAGGATGATCTGATCACGCCAAAGGATCAGCTTGCCAAAACGCACGTGCTGCGCCGTATTCTGGCGCCGATGGGTACTCAGGATGCGATCGAATTCCTGCTGGAAAAGCTGCGTTTGACCAAGAATAACGCCGAATTCTTTGAAAGCATGGCGTCACAGGGCGGTAGCAATAGCGGTGGTGGCGATGGTCCGGCCAAGCCTGCGGTCACGCGCCGCACTTCGTCAGGCACTGTAGGTAGCCGCGACGACTAAGCCTGGATGGTGGATCCATGACTGAACGCCTGAAATTGCCGGTACCGGGTGGGGTGGATAAAGTTCTGCTCCATTCGTGCTGCGCGCCTTGTTCAGGCGAGGTGATAGAGGCCATGCAGGCCAGCGGGCTGGCGATCACGGTCTATTTCTACAATCCCAATATTCATCCACGCGAAGAATATGAACTTCGTAAGGAAGAAAATATCCGTTTTGCCGAGAAAATGGGCATCCCCTTCGTCGATGCCGACTATGATACTGATAATTGGTTTGCGCGTGTCAGGGGCCTGGAATGGGAACCGGAACGCGGCAAACGCTGTACAGAATGTTTTGATATGCGGTTTGAACGCACCGCCCTGTATGGCCACGAAAACGGGTTTAATCTGTTCACTTCGTGCCTTGGCATCTCTCGCTGGAAAAACATGGATCAGATCAATGGCTGTGGCCATCGTGCAGCGCGTCGTTATGAGGGTATGCAGTATTGGGATTACAATTGGCGCAAGGGTGGCGGTGCCAATCGCATGATTGAAATTTCCAAGCGTGAAGAATTTTACCAGCAGGAATATTGCGGCTGCATTTATTCCCTGCGCGATACCAACAAACACCGCCGTGAACAGGGGCGCGAGAACATCGCGCTCGGCGAAAATTTCTACAAAAACGATCCGGCGCGGTCGGCATAAAATACCAGAATGGCCTGTTAAAACAGGGCCATGGGTAAAAACGTCCTGCCAAAATTACATATATTATCTATATATATCAAACAGATAGAATTTGGCACAGCCCTTGCTTCCTCTCCTTTGAGTTTTTTCGTGCCGAGGGGCACATTTTTCGAAGGAGCGTCACATGGGTTCACTCTTTTCCGCCTTGACCACAGCCGTTGCCGGCCTCGGTGCGCAGTCAAGTGCCATTGGCAACATATCCGACAATCTGTCGAATGCTCAGACGACGGGTTACAAGGCCGTGAGCACCGACTTTCAGGAACTGGTCAACGCGTCGAACGCGAGCGTCAACAACCCGGGCGGCGTGAAAGCAACCCCGGCTTACCAGAACGACGTTCAGGGTAGTATTACCTCTGCCGACACGGCGACCTACATGGCCATTTCAGGTCAAGGTTACTTCGCGGTTGAATCGGCCAGTACGGACGCAACTGGCGCAACAATCTTTAACTCGACAATCAATTATACGCGTCAGGGTGACTTTACGCTGAATAAGGATGGCTATCTTGTCAATGGGTCGGGTTACTACCTGATGGGCTATAATGTCAGCAGCGGCATTGCCAACACGGCATCCACCACGCCGATCCAGATCTCGTCCTTGTTGAACGACCCGGTTCCGACGGCTAACATCAGCTATGTTGCAAACCTGCCGTCTAATGCAGCTACCACTTACACATCATCTTCATCGACGGTGCAAATCTATGACTCTCTGGGTAACACCCATGACGTTAATTATGTTTGGAACAAAACGGCCACCAATACATGGGATCTCAACATAACCATTCCGGATGCGGCTTACACGCAGACCGTCGCCTTTACGTTCAATGACGGTACGGGCTCGGCTGCTGCGGGTACTTTAAAGTCGATCGCCAGCTACTCTGGCACCGCCTCGACGGCGCCTTACACCGTGCCATCAGGCACAGCCGATATCGACTTGACGGCTGACTTTACGGGATTGGGTGCGGGTAAACAAAACCTGGTGCTGAATTTTGGTGCTTTGAATGGCTCAACAGGTGTGACGCAGTTCTCTGACACCAACGGCACGGCATCCGTCACAAACTTCAGTCAGGATGGTCTGCCCAAGGGTTCGTTTAGCAGCTTGGCCATCAGTAAGGCTGGTCTTGTGTCTATTAACTACAGTAACGGTACGAACCTGACGATCGCGCAGATACCCATCGTGCAGTTCTATGCGCAGGATCAGTTGCAACGTGTATCAGGTGGTGCTTACGCCTCGACGATTGACTCGGGCACGCCGCGTTACAGCACGGCGGGATTGAACGGCGCAGGTACGATCAGCAGTAATTCGCTGGAGCAGTCGAACGTCGATATCGCCAGCGAGTTTACGCAGCTTATTCAGGCGCAGCAGGTGTACTCAGCGAATGCCAAGGTTGTGACAACGGATAATACCTTGCTGCAAACCACCATCAACATGGTGCAGTAAGCCGTGATGTTCTGACGATAACCTCGTCATTACGCATTGGGAGTTAGGACGAATGACCAGTTTGACGTCAGCCTTGTCGATTGCCCTGTCGGGCCTGCGCACCAGCACCAGCCTGCTGTCGATGACGTCGAACAACATTTCCAATGCGAATACAGCCGGTTATACCGACAAACAGGCGGTCGTAACATCGGTTGATTACGGGTATAATTTCGGCGGGTCAAATCTTACGAATTATACGCGTTCGACGAATGAGGCGCTAAGCAACAACTACAATGCCGCCACAACGTCCAGCGGGTATTACAGCACGTTGAACACCTATCTGAGCCAGGTGCAGGCGATGCTGGACTCAACGGCGCAGCCACCACAGTTGCAAGGCGATATTGCGCAGTTTGCCTCGGCATGGAGCCAGTATTCGTCTTCGACCGATAATGTGACGGCTATGGAAAGCGTCATCAGTGCCGGTCAGACATTGTCTGCTGACATTAACACCGTGTCATCATCCGTGACCAAGATGCAGGCGCAGTTGACGACCGATATTACAACGGACGTCACCGATCTGAATAATGATCTGCAGCAGGTTGCAACCCTGAATGATAATATCCGTAATGCCACAACACTGGGTCAGCCCACAGTGGATATGCAGGATCAGCGTGACACGCTGGTTAACAAAATTGCCAGCCTTACCAATGTGACGGTGCAGCAAAGGCCGAATAATGAGATCGCCCTTTATACGTCATCAGGGCAGTTGCTGGTTGATGCTGGGCAGCAGCAGACATTCAGTTATAATGGCACGACCGTTGTTGACTCTACCGGAGCGGATGTGAGCACCGGCCTGACAGGGGGAAGCATTCAGGCGCGCCTGCAATTTGCGGCCAGCGATGCGACCTCTACCGCTTCGACAACGCCGGGCGTTGGCACGCTGTCCAAAATGTCAAACCAGATTAGCGCGCTGGTTTCAGCCTTAACATCGACCACTGGCGTCTTTGGTACAGCCTATAACAATGCCGTTACCACATCCACCACCGGAACTGCCGCGACACAGTCTGCGGGCAATGTTGCCAGCACCTTTTTCTCGTCAACCGGCGGCACGCTTGCCGTCAACACCAGTCTGGTCAATGGTACGCAAGTTTTGCCCCAGTCGGGTACAATCGCCGTTGCCGACTCGTTTAACACGGTGGCTAACTATTCCAATTCAGCCATTGGCTTAACGGCGCCTTCTGTCACTTATTCAGGCCTTGTGACGTCCATTTTGTCGGGCTTTCAGGAAAACGCCAATACCATTAGTGGTGAAAACACAACCGCGAGCAATCAGCAGACCTATTACAACACGGCGCTGACAAGTGCCACCGGTGTGAATATGGATAGTGAGCTGGCAAACCTGGTCGTTTACCAAAACAGCTATGCCGCCTGCGCCCACATTATTACGACTGTCAACCAGATGCTGCAGTCACTGATGTCAACGATCGGATAAACCATGACAAATGTTAGTACCGTCGGTTTACAAATGCTGCTGATCAATAATATGTCGTCTGAAAAGACGACCCTTGAGCAGTTGAATACACAGCTCGGCACGGGCCAGGAACACGACAACCTGACTGATTATACGGCTTCGCAGGCACGGCAGATTCTTGACCTCAACAGTCAGGTGACGCAAAGACAATCCTATATCTCTTCCATTAAAAATGTGCAGTCGAGGCTGGGCGTCTATGACCTTTCCATGTCAGATATGGAAAGTGTTGCCGCGCAGGCATCCACACTGGCGTCGCAGAACCAGAACTATGACGGGGCTAAGGCATCCTCTATTCTGTCGCAATTGACGACAATGCTAAAACAGGTCACGGACGATTTGAACCAAAAGGTCGGCGACCGCTATATTTACGCAGGTACGCGCTACTCAACCGCGCCGGTCACTGATCTGACAAAGTTGACGGATACTCCATCATCGACAACCACAGACACGTCTAACTATTACCTGCCGGATTACGACACCCAGTATGTCAACAGCACCAGTACCAGCGGTGCCGCCTATGCGCAGGATCAGGTTTTGGTTGATCAAGGCTATACCGTTACCTATGGCATCAGCAGCAACAACACCAGCTTTCAACAGCTGGTTGCCGGGTTGCGTTTTATTCAGTCGGCGGTCACGGCAGGACAGTCAGGTGACACAGCGACCTATTCGTCAGACATGACGACTGCCAACAATTTGCTAACGGCAGGGTTGTCGGGCATTCAGGCAATCCATGCCGGGTTGGCGAGTAACCAGAACATTCTGAGCAACGAAATATCGACCCAAAACACGGATATTTCGAACCTGCAGGACCAGATTACGGGCATTACAGGCATTGATCAGGCATCCGTTGCGGCTTCGTTAACCGCGATGCAGACACAGATTGAAGCCTCATATTCCGCGACTGCCAGTACGGAAAAATTAAGTTTAACGCAGTACCTTGGATAAACAACAAAGGAAGGAGTCCTGATATGCAAGTCCACATGAACCTTAGCCCGATCTCGCTCAGCTATGCCGCCGCTCTTCGCGGTGTTAAGCCTCGCCGTCCGGGTGAGGCGTTTAATTATGCTGCCTGCAATGTGCAGCAGCCTGAGGCGATCATCGGCCTTGCCGCCAGTAACCCGGAAGGCACATTCTATGTTCTGACTGCAGATGAAAAAGCCGCCACTGCCATGCGCCAGGTTGTTGCTGAACGTGGCGTTCAGAACGTAAATGTTCTGACAACAACGTTGCAGAATGCTTTGAATCGCCTGAATGCTGGTGAGGCTGTGCTGCCTCAACTGCACTATCTCTGTTGCGATGAAAGCGTTCAGCCTCTGTCCGATACTGAACGTCAGGCTCTGTTCGGTTTGACGACCAAGGCCCTGATGCCGAGCGGCTTGTTGGGCTATGGTTACCAGGTCGCGCCGACCCTGAAAGACGTCATGAAATTTCTGGTGCGTGAATTCGCGCCGGAAATGAATGCGGCGCAGGCGCTTGAAATGCTGGTTGAGCTGAGAAAGCTCGGCACCACGCTGTTTAAGACGGATACTGCGCTGGCGGCAAAGCTGGATGAAGCGATCGCCAAGAAAATGCCGGACGCTTTCTTTGCGCTGTTTGATACCGGTGCGGCGACGTCCAAAACGCTCGACACGATGGTGGCGCTACGTCCTCTGGCGTTGGCCTATGCTGGCGACAGCCACATTCCGTCGAATTATGTCGAGCTGTCGGTTCCTGCCGAAGCACAGGAAGTGGTTGTCAAATGCCGTGATAACCAGCTGTATGAATGCATCAAGGATCTGGCGATCGGTCGCCATGTCCGCACAGATATCTGGTGCAAGCAACCGGCTGTTTTCAGCCAGTCACCGGCTGAACTGTTCGGTGGTTTCGCCTATGGTATTTTGCCGCACATGGACGTGCCCACGACGTTCGAAGCGAACGGCAAGAAGATCGACTTCACGACACCGCTTTATACCAAACTCATCAACCTGATGAAGACAACACCGATGGGTATCGGTGACTTCCTGGCACATGCCGACGGTGCAGGCGTTGAACCGACGCAGATCGTTGAGGCGCTCAGCGTCCTCGTTGCCTGTGGCATTGTGCATCCGATGCGTGGCGTTCACGAAGCTTTGCGCGTCAGTAGCGTGGCGCAGCCGCGCCTCTTGGGTAAGTTCAACCAGCATCTAAGCCAGGTGCGTGTTGACGGCGACCGTCAGGTTCTGGCCTCGGCCGTTTTGGGCGATGTCATCAGCATCTCGCCGCGCGATGCTTTGGTCATGCAGGCGCTGGACCGCGCCGGCCTTGCCAACTCCATCAGCGCCTTGTTGCCTGAACTGCAACGTCTGGCCGCCAATCCGGCGGAAGCGGCGCAAGTCACCGACCTGGTCACCCCCAGCGAAGAATCGGCACGCCGTATGATTGAGACGGTTGTGACTGAATCCATCGCGACCTGGTACGCTTTCGGCTTGTTAGAGGCAGCCTAAACTGCCATTTTACGGTCATCGACAAAGGGGGGCGCATGACCAAGCCGTTTATCCTGATCGCCACGCCTTGTTATGGGGGGGTGGTGCATCAGGGGTACATGGAATCTGTCGTTCAATTGATGGGCTACGCGTCGGCGCATAATTTTGCCGTGACGCTGGCCCTGAACGGCAGCGATTCACTGATCACCCGCAGCCGCAACAAGCTGGTGTCCGCGTTTTTGGACACGACCGCCATGACGCATCTGATGTTTATCGATGCGGATATTTCTTTCCGTCCGGAAGACCTGCACCGTCTGTTGCAATTTGACGAAGATGTCGTGGCCGGCATGTATCCCGTCAAGAATATCGACTGGGCTCGCTTGCAGCAGCACCAACAACCCGGCATGCCGGAACAGCATCTGAAGGAAGGCGGCCTGAATTATGTCGGCTTCGCCTGTCAGGGGGCCGAGCGTGAAGAGCGCGATGGTTTCGTCACGGGCATTTATGCCGGAACAGGTTTTAAGCTTATTAAACGCAGCGTTCTGGAACGTATGATCGCCGCCTATCCGGAAACAAGGTTTAAGGCGTCGCAGACTTTCCCGATTCCAAAGACGCAAAGCCAGAACCAGTACGCGCTTTTTGACTGCATTATCGACCCCGATACCGGTCTGTATCTGAGTGAAGATTTTGCCTTCTGCCAGCGGTGGCGCAAGATCGGCGGCAGAATATGGCTGGATACACGAACCCGGCTGGGCCATATCGGCTCCTACCGGTTCGAAGGTACGCCTGCGCTGCAGGTTATGGGGCCATTGGGCTAATTCTCACCGAAAGTAAATTTGGTATGGCGGGTGGTATAGCTGCGTGCTATGCCGCACTCATATTGGTGATTTTATTGTATATGAGCCAACAATGGCGGGTGCAGGCCAAAGTCGTTTTTTTAAGGACGCGGTGACAGGCGACCCGCGTGGTATTGCCTTTGACACTGCCGATCCCCACGAACAGTTGCTTATCTCCCTCATCGACACACCCGCCATGGCCCGTATGGGGCGCATCTTACAACTGGGCGCCAAGTCAACCCTGATCGGTGCTGAACATACGCGTCGTGAACACATGATCCATGCCGCCGCCTTGGCGCGTTATGCAACGGCACATTTGCGCCGCGCCATGGACCGTGCGCAGCCGGGTTTATATGACCCGCGCCTGGGTCTCGCCTGTATGGTGGCGTGCTGTCTGCATGATATCGGGCATCCCCCTTTGGGGCATGAATTTGAAACGGTCGCGCAACGTGTCAGCGGCAGAAAATTCCATCATGAGGATTGGAGCGCCCGTTTAATCAGGGAAGATGTTCATATCCAGTCGTGCCTGCAAGGTTTTGTGACTGCGCACACGGGTTATGCCGAAACCTTTGTTGCTGATTACGGCATGACGTTTGATGAAATGGTGGTCGCCCTTATCGAGGGTAAGGCCCCGTGTGAACTGGCGGCGTATCAATCACTGGTATCCGGTAAAATAGATTGTGACCGCGGGTCGTTTTTGCCCATTGACCGTGCACAGGCGCAGGGCGTCAATCTGGAAACAGAATTACCCGATGATCTATGGGCGGATATTGAATTGGCGCAAGTGGATGGCGTGACCGTCATTGTGCATGACCGTGTAAAGGCCGAGCAGTTTCTGATGGTCTGGCGCGAACAATACGAAAAAATTTATTACGTGGCGGGCAGCGACAGCAAAGAAAGCATGCTGGCCCCCATCCTGCATGACTTTTTGCAATCCGCACATACCACGCTAGAGCATTTAAGCCTTGAGGAAATGGCCCTGTACCGCGTTCTGTCAAACGATGGCACGGCAAGCATCAGGGATTATTTGATGTTGGATGATCGCGTCATCGAACGTGTTATCGAGCGCGCGGCCGAATCCAACCCCGATCCATGGGTTCGCCGTCTTGCGCAAGGTATTATGCAGGATGATATCCTGCCTTCACTGGATTTCAGTCATTTAGACAAAAAACACCGCGATGGTTTGATCCGTTATTTGCAGACACGGCTACCGGAAGGGGTCGTCGACGGCACGCATATTTTTGTGACAAATGAAAAAAGCCGCGATGTCGCAAAGCTGCACAAAGCTTATGGCACACCGGCCTTTGATGATCATCACAATGTTGCGTATGTGCGCAACGCCACTGGGAATGTCGTACCTGTTCAACATGCTTCGACCGTCATACAGGGCACGCCGCCGTTGAATGCCATGTACCTTCATGCAGAAGCGGATGTTCTGTATACCCTTGTTCCGGTGATTAATGACTATCTGGCGGCTGCCGGATATGACGACAGCATCGATGCAGGTTCTATCCTTTATCATACGGGTGTCAGGCATTGGGGCGCAGCGGGCAGTGCACCTGCTGGCGTTCAGCCATAAAAAAGGCCGGTCGGAACCGGCCTTTTTCTTTTCTGTAACTATAAAGCTTACGAAGCCTTCTTCGCGCGGGGCTTTTTGGCCTTGGGCGCTTCTTCGCCTTCTGCGGCTGTTTCGGCAGCGGGTGCGGCTTCGGCAGTCGGGGCTGCGGCGGTTTCTTCAGCCGGCTCTGCCGTCACGACGGTACCCTTTTGCGCCTGAACCAGGGCTTCTTCCTGTGTGCGGGCGACATTGACCGTTACCTTGATGATAACTTCGGGGTGCAGCTTAACCTTCACCTGGAACAGGCCGAGCGTCTTGATGGGCGCGTCGATCTGAACCTGCGTGCGATCCAGCTTGTGACCGGCGGCGACGGCGGCATCCGACACGTCGCGGGCCGACACTGAACCGAACAGGTGGCCGCTTTCGGACGCCTGACGGATAATGACCAGCTTAAGGCTGTCCAGCTTGCCGGCCAACGCTTCGGCCTTGCTGCGTTCGGCGGCGTTACGCGCTTCCAGTTCGGCGCGTTGCTTTTCGAACAGTTCCAGATTCGCCTTGGTAGCGCGCAGCGCCTTGTTCTGCGGCAGCAGGAAATTACGGGCAAAGCCGGGGCGGACTTTGACCACCTGGCCCATGTGACCCAGGCGCTCGATGCGCTCCAACAAAATAACTTCGATCATGATCTTCTCCTTTGGTTCAATTAAAGCGTCGGTGTCGTCGGTTTGGTCGGCGTGAAACGTTGGCGGAAATGCGCCCACTGGTCGATAACGCCCAAAAGCGCGACCAGAAGGACAAGCCAGACGAACAGGCTGATCAAGGCGTAAAAGGCAATCAGGAAAAACACGCCGCGCGGCTTGGTGGCGGCCCAGGCGTGAACGACGGCAAAGCCCACGAACATAAAGGGCAGGCCGAGGATCAGCGACAGGTTGCTGTCGATATAATCAAACGGTGCGGGCGCAAAGCTGCCGATCACGCCGGTCAGGGCAACCGCGTAAATCAACGGCACGGGAACTTGCAGTTCCTGCAGACGGAACGGTGCGCGCTTGTTCCACTTGAAGTTCATCAGGGCATGCTGCGCCAGACCAACCGCCATAATATTGACGATGATCCAGGCATAGGCCGCCAGCGCCGGTGTTACCAGAGCCAGGCGGTCGAGTATGGATTTTAAAAGAGTAACCTGATCGGCGCTGAAATGGCTGCCCAGCTGGTCGGTGATGGCGTGGAAAGCCTCGGTCGTCAGGGCCAGAAGGCCGCCTGGATGTGACATGGTCAGGCCGACAACCGTCACGAAAACCAGACACGGGTAAACTGTAATGGCGGTCAATAAATGGCCTTCGGACAATCCGACGACAGGGATGGTTTCACCTCTGGGTTTGCGGGTAAACATGACCAACGCACCGACGATGGTTGCCGGAACGGCATAGGAAAATGCGTAAATGAATGGAATGTTCAGGGGTTGCGTCGCCAGAAGGCTCGCCATACCGCTGAAAGAAGCGATCAGGCCGCCCAAGGCGCCGATGCCCATGGCCGCCATATAAAGCGGGATGGAAACGATATAGGCTACGAAAAAGATCGCCGTTTCTGCATGCGACAACGCAACCACCAGCAGCGATGCGCTGACGGCCCCGGCCAGAATGGCGGCGACCAGGTGTTTAACCCGGGTCAGCCATCTGGCTTGTGTTGCAGAAACGGCGTTCATGATCGTTCGTACTCAGCCTTGGCTTAGTTAGCCCCGCCGCGCTTGTCGGCGTAGGGCAACAGAGCCAGATAGCGCGCGCGCTTGATGGCCTGGGCCAGTTCGCGTTGCTTTTTAGCGGACACGGCCGTGATACGGCTCGGCATAATCTTGCCGCGTTCCGAGATATAGCGGCGCAGCAAGTTGATGTCCTTATAGTCGATCTTCGGCGCGTGCTTGCCGGTGAAGGGGCAGCTCTTCGGACGACCGCGGAAACCGCCAAAGCTACGGCGTTGGCCGCCTGTGTTGCTCATTTCGGTGCTCATGCTGCGTCTCCTTCAAAAGATTCCTTGGTTTCCTTGTTGTCGCGCGGGCCACGGCGGGGACGGTCGAATGAACCACCCGTGCTGCTGCGTTCGGCGCGTTCTTCCTTGCGCATGATGGCCGAAGGACCGGTTTCCAGTTCTTCGACGCGGATGGTGGAAAAGCGCAACACATCTTCATTGATGCGCAGCGTGCGTTCCATTTCCGCGACGGCGGCCGGCGGGCAGTCCAGATTCATCAGGACATAGTGACCCTTGCGGTTCTTGTTGATGCGATAGGCGAGGGTACGCAGACCCCATTGTTCGGTCTTGGTGACCTTGCCGCCCTTGGCTTGGATGATGTCGTTGCAGCTGGTTGTCAGTGCCTCGACTTGTGACGCGGCGATATCCTGACGCGCAATAAAGATAGACTCGTAGAATGGCATAACGCACACTCCCCCTGGGTTTAAACGGTTGGCTGCCGGATGGAGATCATCCCCATGCATCGGCGGGACCAACCAAGCCGACCCCAAATGGGCCGACAAGGAGCTATAAAGATCGCGCTTTTAGCGTTCCGGGCAGGGGATTGCAAGTAGAATTAGCCTTATAACGTGCGGCAGGGCGTCAGGCTAACGCGGGGTGGCGGCGATATTAATCGTGACTTTCACAGCCTTTTTAACCATTTCGTCGTCATCCCATTGATTTATACCAATGTTATAGTCGCTACGGCTCAGGTCAACCTGCCCCTTGGCATAGGTTATACCATCCACAACCCGCAGGCAGAACGGCAGATCAACCGCATGGCTGATTCCTTTGATGGACAGCGTACCCGGCGCCAGAAAACAGTCATTGCCTGTTGACTTGATGTTGGCCGCTGTAAATTTGGCTTGCGGGAATTCGGCTGCATTGAACCATTCAAATTGCGGCAGGTAGGTATCGCGTTCCTTACTGCCCGCAGTGGCGCTGGTGATGTCCACCAGGGTGGTGATGTACCCGTTTTCGGGATGGTTCGGGTCAAAGTCGATATTCGCCGTAAATTTTTTGAAATCGCCGTCGAACTTCTCACCGCTTTGTGTGCCGGTGAAGGTGATGCCGCTATGTTTGTAATCAACAGCCCAGGGATGGCTGGCTGCGTGTGCCGGGCCGGGTAATAGCAAGCCGATGCTCAGCAGCAGGGCTATGGCCGTGCCGTTCAAACGCTTCAGCAAACCGTGCAGGAAACGTGGCGCCATACGCAGCAGGATATCATCGCGGTTGATGAAGTGGTGTTTCAGAGCTGCTGCGGCGTGCAGCGCTACAAATGCTGCGATCACATAGGCGATTATGCCATGCGCATCACCAAACAGGTCATGAATTTCTTTTTTGTTCTCCAGGTCTCCCAGGTAGGGAATGGCCGGCCATGGCACGATGTTGAACAACAAGGTGCGTAATTTGAAAGTGGATGTCGAAATCACCACCCACCCTGTGATCGGCATAATAATCATCAGGGCGTACAGAAGGTAGTGTGTGCCGTGGGCCAGTTTGATCTCCCACGGTTTGGCGGTGGCGGGCAAGGCGGGCGCGGCGTGAGTCAGGCGCCAGCCGATGCGGACAAGCGCCAGCAACAGAATCGATACGCCGATGGATTTGTGTAACTGGAACAGACTGAATTTTGCGGGGTCTGTGTTGGGCATGTCCGTCATGATCCAGCCCAGCGCCAGCATGCCGAGGATGGCGAGGCCGATCAGCCAGTGAAGCGTTTTTGCGACAACGTTATAGGCGGTAACAGTGGATACTGAAGACATTGAATCCTCCACCTTATCAATCGGATGTGGAGGGAGTTTGCCCGACATGCAGCAAAATTCAAGCCAATTTTAATATTTCTTAAGCATAGTGCGTCGATAAGGTTTTAGGGATATACCTACCCGGGTTCGTTGCTTTTCCTGTTCCAGGATTTTTCATGACTTCCTTCCGCCCCATGCTGGATCGTTATGTCGTGCCAGACATGCCATCGACAAGCGACATCCTGCCGTTTCTGCGGCAGATAGAAAGCAACAGGTGGTATTCGAATTTTGGCCCGTTGGTGCGTGAGTTCGAAAAACAGATGACGCAGTTCCTGCAATCGACCGCGAACCCGGTCGCAGATAAGCCATTGCACCTTGTGACCCTGTCCACCTGCTATGACGCGTTACGGGTCGGGCTGCAGACGTTTCATTTGCCAAGGGACGCGCAGGTTCTAGTGCCTGCGGTGACTTTTCCGGCCTGTGCGCTCGCCGTACAGCATGCGGGACTGACGCCTGTGCTGGCGGATGTGGATGTCACACAGTGGCAACTGACGCCGCACATAGCCCGTCAGATTGTCGCGCGTAACCCTGTGCGTGCCGTGATGCCTGTGGCCGTTTATGGCGTACCGGTGCCGTGGCAGGAATGGGATGCCTTTGTCGCCGATACAGGTGTGCCGGTTATTATCGACGCCGCCGCCGCGCTGGAGGTACAAAAAATACCGACGCGTTGTCTGGTGGCGCACAGCCTGCATGCGACTAAGCCTTTTGGTATCGGCGAAGGCGGCGTTCTGGTCGCGCGTGATCCCGCCGTCGTGCATGAAGCGCGTCGCCTGACCAATTTCGGAACGGAACAACGCATTACGCTCGCTAGCGGCACCAATTCGAAGATGAGCGAATATCACGCTGCCGTTGGCCTCGCACAAATGGCGCGTTGGCCGCAGGTGAAAAAACGCCGCACCGATATTCTTCAGCGGTTGAAGACGGCCATGAACAGGACGGGTCTTGGTTTTTCGTTCCAGCCAAATCTGGAACAGGCCGTACCCAGTATCATTATGCTGCGGACGCCGGATGGACAGGCCGCGCGCCTGATTGACGGGCTACAGGCGGCAGGCATTTTTGCGCATCAAATGTATCTGCCACCGCTTTACAGGCACCCGCATTTCGCCAGAACGGCAATCGTTAACGCCGAAGGCGTTGTTCTGAAAGACGAGGCGGACGAAATCAGCCGTAGCGCCCATATGCCCAACAGTGAATGGATGGCGCAAAATCTGCTGGGCCTTCCGTTCCATCCCTTTCTGGATCAAGAAGATATCGACGATATGGTCAAAACATTGGTGACATTGGCGTCCGCCTAGGGCTTTCGAAACCCTAATCCCGTCACCCCTTTGCCCCAATCCCGCCACAGCTTGAAACTATAAAAAAGGCTGGAAACAGGGTATAATGAACCTCATGAAACATGGTTCTCTGCTCATCATCGCGCTTGGCGCGTTTTTGCTTTCGCCCGCTTTGGCGCAGGCCAGTGATGTTGGCGTGCTGTCGACCTTGATGGGTGCCGGGTTCGGCGGCCTAGTCGGTAGTCAGTTCGGCAAGGGGCCGGGCAATGTTGCAGCGACGGCAACCGGCGTGATGGTTGGCGGTCTGATCGGCAGCGAAGTCGGCAACAACATCGACCGCCCGCATTACACAACGGCCTACCCGGCTTACACAACTGTTTATACGCCTGCCTATTATGCAGCACCCGTTTATGTGCCGAATTATGTGGCGCCACCTGCGCCCACACCGGTTGTTGTCACGCCGGTTTATACCCAACCCGTTTACGCTCAGCCGGTTTATACGCAGCCTGTCTATGCCGTGCCTGAACCGCAACCCACCACTTATGTGGATCAGGAGTCGGGCCGTTATTGCAGGGAATATTCCGAGCGCGTGCAAATCGGCGGACAGTTGCGCGAAAGCTATGGCACGGCCTGCATGCAGCCCGACGGCACATGGCGCATTATCGAGTAATTTAGTAAGCGCCGATATTCCACATCTCTCTGTCTTTTTAGAAAATCCTATTCGTGATGAAAAGCCATATGTTATGAAGCCCGCATGACCGAGCTTTTGACCGCCGATTTTGACTTTGACCTGCCGCCCGAGCGTATTGCGCAAGCAGCCGTGGAACCGCGCGACCATGCACGCCTTTTGCATGTGCGGGCCGATGGGCTGTACGACCACCATGTGTATGACCTGCCGGATCTGCTACAGGCGGGCGATGTTCTGGTCGTCAACGACACCAAAGTTATTCCCGCCCGTATCTATGGACGGCGCGGCGATGTGGCCGTTGAGGTTTTGCTGCACAAAAAGCATGTTGCCAATGCCGATGGCCAGATCTGGCGCGCTTTTGCACGTCCGGGTAAAAGGCTGAAGGCGGGCGACACCATTTGTTTTGCCGATGATTTTACAGCCACGATTGTCGAGAAACTGGAGGGTGGGGAGATTTTACTACACCTCGCCTATGACGATGTTGCGCTGATGCAGGCGTTGGAGAAATATGGTGAACCGCCCCTGCCGCCCTATATACATCGTGAACAAGGGGCTGCGTTGGCTGACCGTGACCGGTATCAGACGGTCTATGCCCGGCATGAAGGGTCGGTTGCCGCGCCGACGGCGGGTTTGCATTTCACACCGGAGTTGCTGGAACGTTTGCGGGGCAAGGGTATCGAGATTGCGCGCGTCACGTTGCATGTCGGGGCGGGAACATTTTTGCCTGTAAAGGCTGAACGTTTGTCCGAGCACAAAATGCACGCGGAATACGGCGTGGTGACACCGGACGTTGCGGATCAGGTCAACGCTGCGCGCAAGGCCGGTCGGCGCATTGTGGCGGTGGGAACGACGGCGCTACGCCTTCTGGAGTCCGCTGCGGGTGATAACGGCGATTTACGGCCTTTTGCGGCAGAAACTTCGATCTTCATTTATCCCGGCTATCGCTTTAAGATCGTGGACGCGCTGATGACGAATTTCCACTTGCCGCAATCGACCCTGTTTATGCTGGTGTCCGCTTTTGCCGGTATGGACCGGATGCGTCAGGCTTATGCGCACGCGATTAGCAGTGAATACCGTTTTTATTCTTATGGTGACGCAAGTTTATTGGAAAAGGCATGACAGGCAGTAATCCCGTTTTTTCATTCACCCGTTTGGCAACCGATGGCGCGGCGCGTCGTGGCCGTGTAACCACCGCGCATGGCACGTTTGAAACGCCCTGCTTTATGGCGACGGCGACAGGCGCCACGGTCAAGGGATTGACGGTTGACACTGTGCGTGCGGTTGGTGCCGAACTTGCCATCTGCAACACCTATCATTTGATGCTGCGCCCCTCGGCTGAACGCGTGGCGGCGCTGGGTGGCTTGCATAAGTTCATGAACTGGAGCGGGCCCATCCTGACCGACTCTGGCGGGTTTCAGGTGATGTCATTGTCCAAACTGCGCGATATGACGGAAAAGGGCGTCGTGTTCCGCTCGCACATAGACGGCAGCAAGCACGAGTTGTCGCCTGAGCGGTCGATGGAGATTCAGCACCTGCTCGACTCTAACATCACCATGTGCCTTGACGAATGCACGCCGCATCCGGCCACGCATGACGAAGCCGCACGTTCTATGCGGATGTCCATGCGCTGGGCCGAACGTTGCAAGAAAGCGTTTGTGCAGCGTCCGGGTTATGCCCTGTTCGGCATTAATCAGGGCAGCACCTATGGTGATCTGCGCGAAGAATCCGCGCGCCATCTGCGCGATATCGACTTTGACGGCTATGGCATCGGCGGCCTGGCGGTTGGCGAAGGGCAGGCGGAAATGTTCCGCATTCTGGATATCAATGTCCCTGCTTTGCCGGATGACAAACCGCGCTACCTGATGGGCGTTGGCCGTCCGGATGATCTGGTCGGGGCCGTCATGCGTGGCGTTGATATGTTCGATTGTGTGATGCCCACACGTTCGGGCCGCACGGGGCAGGCCTTTACGCGCCGTGGCACGGTCAATATGCGCAATGCGCGCCATCTCGATGATAACAGGCCACTTGATGCCACCTGCGCCTGCACGACCTGCACGGGCTATTCGCGCGCCTATCTGCATCACCTGTTCCGGGCCGAAGAAATGCTGGGTCCCATTTTGTTGACGACGCACAATTTGTATTACTATCAGGGGTTGATGCGCGACATGCGGCAAGCGATCGAGGCCGGCAGTCTGCAGGACTACGCCGCCGCGTTTCATGCTGATCAAGCCCTGGGCGATGTGGAGCCGTTATCATGACCGTAACCCTGCGGCCTATTCTTCTGGCGGGATTGATCGCCTTGCTTGTGGCGCCCGTTTTCGCAGCGGACAGGGACGAAGAAAAACCGACCGGCCTGCCGGTGCCGCGCTTTGCCTCGTTGCGTAGTGAAGAGGTCAATATGCGCGCGGGGCCGGGCACGCGTTACCCGATCGAATGGGTTTATAACCGCAAGGGTTTGCCGGTCGAAATTGTGGCTGAGTTTGACATCTGGCGTCGTGTGCGCGACCCGGAAGGAACCGAAGGCTGGGTTCACAAAACAGAAATTACCGGCAAACGTATGGCCATTGTCACTGGCGGCCCGCGTGAATTACGCGAAGAACCGCAGGATACAGCCGCCATCAAGGCGCATCTGGAGGCTGGCGCCATCGGCCAGATATCCAGTTGCCAGCGAGACTGGTGCAAGCTGAAGTTTGATGGCGTTAAGGGGTATTTACGCAAAAACCAGCTATGGGGTGCCTACCCGGCCGAGGTTTTTGAATAAGGTTAAATGCATCGGTACAGCATCGCGACTGGGGGCTGGACATTCACGCCCTTCTTGCCTATAAGCACCCTTCCGTATTTCCGGCGCCCAGGTAGCTCAGTTGGTAGAGCAGGGGATTGAAAATCCCCGTGTCGGCGGTTCAATTCCGTCCCTGGGCACCATTAACCGTTCGTCCCTGAACCGTTCACGGCGCAATTCTTCCTTAATGCTTCCTCTGCGGCCTCAAAGCTTGGCGCGAAGCGTATTTTGTCCAGCAGGCCATGGTCGATGATCTGCTGCAGGTTGTTGCGAACCCTGTCGCGGGCACCGCAGACCGTTACCGTTGCGTCGTCGGCAACCGCGCGACGCAGAAAATCGCCAAAAGCAAGTGCGCCGCTGGTGTCGATCAACGGCACTTCTTCAAATCGTAAAATATAATGCTGGCTTTGCGGCCCGATCTGGTCGAGCGCGTCTTTCAGCGCGCTCGTGCTGCCGAAAAACAGGGGGCCGCGGAATGTCAGCACGGTTGTGTCTTTGGGCAGGTCGGGCAGGGGGACATAGGGCGGCCTGTTATCCGCAAAGTCATCGTGATCTTCTTCAATCAATCGCGCACCTGCTGTACCTGTGCCGTTGCCTTCGATGGTTGAAAGCTGCGCCATGCGATGCATGAAGATAAAGGCCGCCAGTACCATGCCGACCTCAATCGCGACTGTCAGATCAACAACAACCGTCAGGCCAAAGGTGAGGAGAAGGACGGCCCTGTCGCCGCCGGATGTTTTCAGCAAAAGCCTGAATCGATGTAGTTCCGCCATATTAAGAGCAACGACCATGAGAATGGCAGCAAGCGCCGATAGCGGCACATAGTACGCCAACGGTGCCAGTGCCAGCATAAAGGCTAGTAAAAACGCTGCATGCATCATACCTGCCACTGGCGAGTGCGCGCCGGAACGAATATTGGTGGCGGTTCGCGCGATAGCGCCCGTCGCCGGCATGCCCGCCATGGCTGCGGATGCAATATTCGCGATGCCCTGCGCCACCAGTTCCATGTTCGAACGGTGACGACGGCCTGTCATCTGGTCTGCCACCACGGCGGATAGCAATGACTCCACACCCGCCAGCAGCGCGATGGTAAAGGCGCTTGGTAAAATATCGTGCACCTTGTCCCATGACCAGAACGTGAGACTGGGCGCAGGCAGGGTCGACGGCACGCCACCGAATTTGGAGCCGATGGTTTCAATTGGCAGATGCAGCAGATATGTTGCCAGCGACGCGACGACAGTGACAATAAGAAATCCCGGGATTTTGGGCGCCACACGCCGTAGCAGTAAAATGGTCAGCAGCGAGATAATCGCCACCGCCGATGCCGTCGGGTTCAATGTGTCATGCACATCCCAAAGGGCCTGTATCTTCGGCAAAAAATCCGCAGGCACATGCGCCGCTGTCAGGCCAAAGAAATCCTTGATCTGACTGACGGTAATCACGGTGGCGATGCCCGTGGTGAAGCCTGTGGTGACAGGATCCGGGATATATTTGATCCATGTGCCGACGCGCAACAATCCGGCAGCCACCAGCATGACGCCCGCGATCATCGTCGCCATCAGCAACCCGTCATAACCGTGGCGCGCAATGACGCCGTAAACGATGACAACAAACGCGCCCGTTGGTCCGCCAATCTGGAACCGGCTGCCGCCAAGGAATGAAATGAAGAAACCCGCGACGATTGCGGTAATCAGGCCGCGTTCCGGTGTGGTGCCGGAGGCAATCGCCAACGCCATGGCCAGCGGCAGGGCCACAATGGCAACGGTCAACCCGGCGATCATGTCGCCGCGAAAGGCCCTCAGGTCATAACCCTGTCGCAGAACCGTTACTGTCTTGGGAACAAATAATCGCCAGTCCTGCAACATCGTCCATGCCCCTTATCGTTTATGCAAGCGTATCATGCGCCACTGCCCGCGCATAGGCTTTGACTGTTTCAGCAAAGCCAATCCTTAGGGCATCCACTGTCAGCTCATGCCCGATAGAAGCTTCGGCCAGAAAGGGAATGCCGGCTACCAACGGCGGCAGATTCTGCAGGTTCAAATCATGCCCGGCATTGACAATCAGGCCGCGTGCGCGTGCCGCTTTGGCCGTACGTATGCAGTCAGCCAGTGCGGCCCGATGATCACCCTTACGAAAGGCTTCGGCATAAGCGCCGGTATAAATTTCAACGCCCTGTACGCCAATGTGCGCGATGCGATCCAGAACATCCGGCTTGGCATCGGGATCGACAAAAAAGATGGCGCGCGTCTTGATTTTTTTCAAATGTTCCATCACTGGCGCTAGCATCTGCATTTGCGCAGGTGTCAGATCCCACCCCTTGTCTGATGTGAAGGCATCGCGCGCATCAGGCACCAAAGTGCATTGTTCGGGGCGTACACGATCGACAATCTCCAGATAACGCGCATCGGGATACCCTTCGACATTATATTCCATTGCGGGTCGCAGGGGACGCAGGAAAGCGGCAATGGCATCAACGTCTGTGCGGCGTATGTGGCGTTCATCCGGACGCGGGTGGACGGTCAGGCCATGCGCGCCGCCCTCTAATGCCAACGCGGCAAAGGTCAGCAAATCCGGTACGCCAGTGTAGCGTGAATTGCGAAGCAGGGCGACTTTGTTAAGATTGACGCTAAGTTTTGCCATGGAGAAAAACGATGTAACGAAGCGGATTATAGGGCGGCCTGACGGAATTTCCTACCTGCAAAAAACCGGACGATCATGCAGATTTTATCCATAACATTATATGAATCATTGGTTTAGGCTTTGATGGCCAGCCATTCCTGCATTGCAATGAATCAGCCTGCTTGCTATACCCTTTGAAACCCGCGCTTTTGCTGCGCTGCAAGGATAAACAACCATTCCATGAACATACGCATGAACCGCCGTCGCCGCCTGTACGAAGGAAAAGCCAAAGTCTTGTTCGAGGGGCCGGAGCCAGGCACCCTGGTACAATACTTCAAGGATGACGCGACCGCCTTTAATAACCAGAAAAAAGGCACCATCACCGGCAAGGGTGTTCTGAATAACCGTATTTCGGAATATCTGATGACCAAGCTGAACGAGATTGGCGTGCCGACCCATTTCATGCGTCGCCTGAATATGCGTGAGCAGTTGATCCGTAAGGTCGAAATTATTCCAATTGAAGTCGTCGTGCGCAATGTCGTCGCCGGTTCGTTGGCCAAGCGCTTGGGTATTCCCGAGGGCACCGTACTGCCGCGTTCGATCGTTGAATTTTATTACAAGAATGACCAGTTGGGCGACCCCATGGTGTCGGACGAACATATCACGGCCTTTGGCTGGGCCTGCGCGCCGGAACTGGAAGAGATTATGAGCCTCGCGCTGCGTGTGAACGACTATCTATCCGGCCTGTTCCTTGGCATCGGGCTGAAGCTGGTGGATTTCAAACTGGAATTCGGCCGCGTGTGGGAAGAAGACGGCATGATGCGTATCATCTTGGCCGACGAAATCAGTCCCGACAATTGCCGCCTGTGGGACGTGCGTTCCAACGAAAAGATGGACAAGGATCGTTTCCGTCAGGACCTGGGCAAGGTTGAAGAAGCGTATCAGGAAGTCGCGCGTCGTCTCGGCATCATGCCGGAAATGGTGACGGGCGCGGATGTGCCGCTCGACGGTTCGATCGAAACAATTGGTAAAGCTTGATTGGAGCTTGTGATGAAAGCACGCATTGATGTGACCTTGAAAGAAGGCGTTTTGGATCCGCAGGGCAAGGCGATAGGCCACGCGTTGCAAAATCTTGGCTTTGCCGGTGTGAAGGATGTGCGTGTGGGTAAGGTGATCGAGCTTGATCTGGCCGAAGCCGATGCGTCGCGTGCGACCGAGGTGGCCCGTCAGATGGCCGAGAAAATGCTCGCCAACCAAGTCATCGAAGATTTCCGCGTTACTATTCTCTAATTTCCTTCCTTTCTACTCCCTTTCTCCCATGGGGTTTATTATGGCACGTTTGCGCAGCATTTTTTCCGTTTTGGGTTTTCTGGCCGTGATGACCGGCGCGGGTATGGCCCTGACCGGCTGTGCCGACACCAATCAGGTCAGCTTTGTTCGCCTGTCTATGGACGCACCACCGCCTGCACAGATCGAAGATGTGCCTGAGCTGAACAACCCGCCTACCGAAACATGGCGCCCCGGCTATTGGGCCTATACCGGCGCTGATTTCTATTGGGTGCCGGGCGAGGTGATCCCGCGCCCTTCAGAAACGGCCATATGGATCGCCGACCATTGGGAACAACGCGGCTACGGCTGGGCCTTTGTGCCCGGCGTGTGGCGCTGATTTAATCCTGACGGTTTATAACGGTGTGTAGGACTTAGGCGTGTCGCTTGGGCCTTACAGCAGCGTGTGTTCCAGAATATTCAGGCAAAACTCGGCAGCGGGCGCCACGGCCTCGATCACCGGCTGGACGCCGTCCAGCATTGACCCCGCCGCGTGGCCAAAGGCCGACAGCATATCGCTGCAGATATGGCTGATGCCGTTCGGGACATCGCGCACAAGCCAGTCACCGCAGGCTTCAAAGCGGCCAAGGATACCCTCTTCAACAAGCTCCGGCACATGTGCCACGGCATCCAGATGCAGCATCTGTGTAAGATGGTCGTCGATAAAGGATGGGATGTAGTCGAACGGCGCGTCGATGGATGTGCCGATATGACCGATGCGAGCCAGTGCGGACTCAACCTGCTCTAAATGCTCCGGGAGTTCTTCCCAAAAATAGGGGTTGTTCCATAACTGGATGACATAGGGGCCGGATGACCCTGTGATCACAATCTTGCCCCAGGCGGCGTAACCATGGTCGTCAGGATCCCATGGGTGCTGGTGACCTTTTTCCTGGTTGATGCTGTGGAACAATAACTGCCTGTTTTGCGGATCTTTTTTCGAGCCGCCAAACTTTTTGGGTTTTATATGATCGTCGGTCAGCAGTTCCTTGACGATGGGCACAAGAAAACCGCCTGCAAGAAAACCTGCCGTGCCGGTTGCGACATGTTCGGCGACATGCAAGGCGTGAAATGTTACCTGACCAGCCCGGATAAGGGCGTTCAACATGCGTTTCAGGCGTTTGTAATCGCCAATTGCGGTCGTGTTATCACCGCGTGCGCCTATCTTGGGGGTCTTGTTGCCGCGCCTAGACATCGCAACGCTCCTTTCCGCAAACGGCGGAAAGGGGCAAACCGGGTGTCATGGAGCCTGCGAACGGATCAACCCAGAAACAACCAACCCAACAATAAAAATGCCCTAACAAAACCATCGCCCTAACACTGTCGAAATACACAGGTGTGTGGGTTAGATAGCAAACCGCATCTGAAACTAAAACGGGAAATTAGGTTTAAAAAAACGACTGTTTTGGGCGGAGGTTAACGGGGCTTAGTTAATTTCATCCTCACCCTGCCGGGCGGGCGGGATAATCAGGACTTTGTCCACGCGGCGGGCATCCATATCGACGACTTCAAACCTGAAATCCTGCCATGTCGCCTTGTCGCCTGTGGTCGGCAGGCGGCCCAATTGTTCAATCACAAAACCGGCCAGCGTGTGGAAATCGCCGCTGCCCTGCATGCCTTTGACGGACAGCAAACTTTCAACTTCGTCGATGGGGGTCATGCCGTCCAGAAGCCAGCTGCCATCCTCGCGTAGATGCGGCGCATCGGTCGTATCCTGACCATGCGCCGGCAGTTCGCCGGTGATGGCCTGCGCGATATCGGTCAGGGTGACGATGCCTTCCACGCTGCCATATTCGTCGGCGATGATGGCGATATACTGGCCGGATTGTTTGAACTGTTCCACGAGGCGCAGCACATGCGTGGTGTCGGGTACAATCAACGCTTGCCGCATAATACCCTTAACAGTGACGGGCTGCCCGTCAAAGGCGCGGTCCAGAATATCCTTGGCGTAAATAATGCCCAGAATTTCTTCCAAATCCCCGCGCGCAACAGGGAAGCAGCTATAGGGATGGTGGCGTATGACGCGCACATGTTTGTCGGACGCGTCATCGATATCCAGCCAGACCATATCCACGCGCGGTGTCATAATCGACCGAACGGTGCGGTCCGCCAGACGCATGACACTTTCCAGCATGACTTTTTCCGCTTGTTTGAACACACCGCTTTCGGCGCCTTCGGCGATCAAATCCTTGACTTCTTCTTCGGTAATCACATTGTCGGGCACCTTGGCGAGGCCAAACAGGTTCAGCACAATCTCGGTTGATTGCTTGAGCATCCAGACGATCGGTGCCGCGATGGTGGCGAACAGGCGCATAATGTAGGAAACGCGGATGGCGATGGGTTCCGCATAGGAAAGGCCGATGCGTTTGGGCAGCAGCTCGCCCACTACCAGATTGACATAAGTGACAGCCATAATGGTCAGCGCCAACGCCGCCGCCTCGCCATGCGGCGCTATCCAGCTATAGCTATTCAGATAGTCGGTCAAATGTCCCGCCAATGTGGCGCCCGAATACGCGCCGGCGAACACGCTGTTCAGTGTCATGCCAATTTGCACAATGGACAGAAAGGATGCGGGATCTTCAGCCAGTTCCAGGGCCAGTTTGGCCCCTTCGTGCCCGTCATCGGCCAGTTGGCGCAGGCGGGTTCGGCGCGCCGAGACGATGGCCAGCTCCGACATGGCAAAAAAGCCGTTCAACAGAATAAGAAGAACGACAACAATGAGTTCGTAAGTCAGGGAATTCGACATCGCGGGGCAGAGTACCGATTTCGCGCGCCGGATGCAATGCCTCGTTGGCGTCGGCGCGGAAGGCGTGGTATAAACGATTCATGGCGTCATCATTGGCACTTCTGTTCTTTTTTATCTGCGGCTTTGCTGCGGGCGGGGCCGCCGTATGGGTAACGCTCCGCGCACGCCTGAAAGGCGAGGCAGATTGGGCTGACCGGTTCAAGGCCTTGGCTGCCGATACGCTGCGCGCCAACAATCAGGCCTTCCTCGACCTCGCTGAAACGCGCCTGAAGCAAAGTGAGCAGCAGGCCGCCGCGACGCTCGATAAAAAAAGCACAGGGTTTGATGAGATGGTCAAGCCGGTCCGCGAAAGCCTGCAGAAACTCGACACGCAAATTCAGGCATTAGAAGTCAAACGCGAAGGCGCTTACCGCGAGCTGGCGGAAATGGTGCGCTTGTCGAATGAAGCACAACAGCAATTGCGCGGGGAAACCAGTCAGCTGTTGCAGGCTTTGCGTACGCCGACCACGCGCGGGCGGTGGGGTGAAATCCAGTTGCGCCGCATTCTGGAAATGACGGGCATGTCGGCGCATACGCGCGACTTTTCCCTGCAACAGAGTATCGCCGCTAATGACGGCACGCTTCGCCCCGACGCCATCGTCAACCTGCCGGGTGAGCGTTGCATCGTGATCGACAGCAAGGTGCCGCTGGCGGATTATCTGAATGCGACGCAGGCGACCGAGGACACGGCGCGTCAAACCTTCTTGCGTCAACATGCGCGCCATGTCCGTGAGCATGTAAAGGATTTGTCATCCAAAGCGTACTGGTCACAGATCGAAGGCACACCCGAATTCGTCGTCCTGTTTTTGCCGGGTGACCATTTTCTGGCGGCGGCGCTGGATCAGGATGCCGACCTGATGGATTTTTCCGTGACGCAGAAAATTATTCTGGCGACACCGATGACGTTGGTCGCCTTGCTACGTACCGTTGCCTATGGCTGGCGTCAGGAAGCATTGCGTGACAATGCGCGGCGCGTCGGCGCATTGGGTGGGGAGCTGTACGCCGCGCTTGTGACCCTTACGGACCATATCGGCGGGCTGGGCAACAAATTGGGTGGTGCGCTCGATAGTTACAACAAGCTTATCGGCAGCTATGAACGTAACGTTTTATCCAAAGCGCGGAAACTCAAGGAATTTGGCGCGGCCAAAGATGGTAAAGAATTACCGAACGGTCTGGACGTCCTCGACACACAGCCGCGCAGCCTTAATATTGCCGACATTGGCGGGCAGGATGATGCGGCCTGATCAGGAAAGGACGCAGGATGAACAGACGCAGTTTTCTAAGACAGACTTTCCTGTTTGGTGTTGCAACTGCCATGACGTTGCAGAGCGCAGTGGCATGGGCCGTTGAGGCGATCACAAAAATCACACATACGGAAGAGGAATGGGAGAAAATGCTCGACAAACCGGCTTTCGAAGTGTTGCGCCACGAGGCAACCGAACATCCCTTTACCAGCCCGCTATTGGGCGAACACCGCAAGGGAACATTCATCTGCGCCGGGTGTGACCTGCCGCTGTTCCAGTCAGACAAGAAGTTTGAAAGCGGGACCGGCTGGCCCAGTTTCTTTGATGCCATCGCGGGCCATCTGGAAACCAAGGTGGATTACAAAATTGGTTTGCCGCGTACGGAATATCACTGCGCGCGCTGCGGCGGGCATCAGGGGCATGTGTTTAATGATGGCCCCGCGCCAACCGGTTTGCGTTATTGCAACAACGGCGTTGCCCTGAAATTCGTGCCGCAGGAGGGCTAAAATGAACGATATCAAAAAAACACTGATGGCAGCGCTGTTTGGCAGTGTGGTTTGTTCATCCTCCGCTCATGCCGTAACATTACCGCCACCGGCTTATGACGAAACGCCCGCCAAGGCGGGGCAGCCCGTCGCGCCGCAAACCATCGTGGTGGCCGGTGGATGTTTCTGGGGCATTCAGGCGGTATTCCAGCATATGAAAGGCGTAACCAAAGCCATCTCTGGTTATGCGGGCGGTAAGGCCGATGAGGCGCATTATAATATTGTTGGCAGCGGCGCAACCGGGCATGCGGAATCCGTACAGGTTACCTATGACCCCAGCCAGACATCGTTGGGTAAAATACTGATGGTTTATTTTGCCGTTGCACATGACCCGACGGAATTGAACCGTCAGGGCCCCGACCATGGTACGCAGTATCGTTCGACGATATTTTATGCGTCGCCGGAGCAAAAGAAGATCGCCGCCGACTATATCGCGCAACTGGATGAAGGTAAGCATTTCAGCGTGCCGATTGTGACGACGCTGGAGCCGCTCCAGACCTTTTATCCCGCCGAGGATTATCATCAGGATTACGCGCGTCTGCACCCGGATAGTCCCTATATCATTGTAAATGATGCGCCAAAGGTAAGGGCCTTTGCCTCAACCTATCCGGATCTATATACTCAACCCTAAATCCTGATCAGGTTCGCACGGGGGTCTTATGAATTGGCTCGATATTGCCCAGTCCATGCTCGAAGGGCTGGCGCTCATTCTCTCTCCCTGCATTCTGCCAGTGCTGCCACTGGTGCTGTCGGCCACGGTCGATGGCGGTAAAAGCCGTCCCTTCGGCATCATGGTCGGGTTCATTTTTGCCTTTAGCGCTTTTGTCCTTTTGTCACGGCAACTGGTTACCGCCCTGCATATCAGTCCGGATGTGATCCGCTACGCCTCGATGGTGTTGCTGGGCTTTATGGGGTTTGTGCTGCTCTCTCACAAACTATCGAACTGGTTCAGCACCGTTACGCAGGGGGCGGCTAATCTTGCCAATCAAGTTGGCACTGGCGGCGGGCAACAAGGCTTTATCGGCGGGCTCGGCATCGGCGCGTTGATCGGCTTTGTCTGGACGCCCTGCGCGGGTCCGATATTGGCCGCCGTTCTGGTGCAGGTCATCCGCCAGCAAACCGACTTGCAGGGCGTGTTGGTCACTGTTGCCTTCGCGCTCGGTGCCAGCATACCGATGCTGGTCATTACGCTGATGGGGCGCCGGGTGATGGGCAAGCTGTCTTTCTTCACCACACACGCAGAAACAGTGCGCAAACTATTTGGCGTGTTGATCTTGCTGTCGGTCGGTTATCTGGCGTTTGGCGAACAGGTGGTCGGTATCCTGCTGCGCAACGCCGTGCCTGTTTCGGTTGAACAGGGCAAACCTGCCGAGGATGCGGGCGCGCCAATCAGCACAGCGCAGGCCCCCACAAGTTTGCAGAACGCATTGGACAAACCCTATCCCGCCCCTGACTTTAAGGGGTTGGATGGCTGGCTGAACAGCGATGCGCTGACCATGCAGGATTTGCGCGGCAAGGTCGTGCTGGTTGATTTTTGGACTTACTCCTGCATCAACTGCATCCGCACACTGCCCTATATCACCGCGTGGGACAGGCTGTACCGTGGCAAAGGGCTGGTCATCATCGGCGTGCATGCGCCGGAATTTGAATTTGAAAAGAACGTCGACAACATCAAGGAGGCGTTGACAAAGTACGGCATTCGCTATCCGGTGGCACTGGATAACAATCTGGCGACATGGGGCGCTTATAATAACCGCTTCTGGCCCGCACATTATCTGATCGACCGCAACGGTCAGGTCGTTTACACGCATTTTGGCGAAGGCCATTATGATGTAACGGAACGGAATATACGCTATCTGCTGAATGTAGGCCAAAGCGAACCAACCAGTCTTGTGATGACCGAAGACTCGCCGCGTGGCGAGAACCAGACGCCTGAGACTTATTTTGGCAGTGCCCGCGCCGAACGGTTTGTCAGCACGCGACAGCTTGAGCAGGGCAGTATCATGCGCTTCAAGCCTGCTACCGACCTGCCGGTGCATCACTGGACATTAGGCGGCAAATGGAAGGTGGAGGCGCAGAACCTGACCTCAGCAGCACCCCATGCGCTGCTCAAGCTGCATTTCCATGCCAAGAAGGTTTTCGCCGTCATGGGCAATCTGGGCAACAAGCCCGTCGAGGCGCAGATCAGCCTGAATGATTGGCCGCTCAGCAGTCTGGCCGGCAAAGATGTGAAAGATGACAAGGTAACGGTCGACAGCCACGCTTTGTATGAACTGGTTAATTCCCCGTCATCAACCGATGGTGTGGTGACGATAGACGCGGCAACGCCGGGGTTGCAGATTTACACCTTTACCTTTGGGAATTAAGGGGTTGTCACGGTTTTGCAAAGCAATATAAGATTTGCTTAACAAATTGGACGTAAAGCCTATGATCGCCAACCGGTGCGTATCAGGCTGTCTGAGTAGCACAATAAAGATAACTTGAGGGGCGGATGCAGGTGCGTCTGCAATGAACATGGGTAGCGAACAATCATCATTCCTTTACAGCGCCAACGCCGATTTTATCGCCGAACTTTACAAGCGTTACACTGAAAGCCCTGCAGCGGTCGATGTCAGCTGGCGCAATTTCTTCCAGAGTTTGGGGGATGATGTGCGTGACATGCTGGCCGAAATGGGCGGCGCCAGCTGGGCGCCAGAACGGCAGGACCGCGTTATCTCTAACCAGAATGAACCGGCGAAGGCCGAAGCCAAGGGTAAGCTCGAAGTTCTGCCGACTGACCGCGCGGCGGTCGACAGCTATCGCATTCAGATGATGATTACCGCTTATCGTCGTCGCGGTCATTATCATGCGAAACTTGATCCGCTGGGGCTGGCTTCCTACGCGCCTGCCGCCAAGTTGGGCATTGAGGATTTCGGCTTTGCCGAGGCCGATCTCGACCGCCCGATTTTCGTTGACGGAGCCTTCGGTCTGCAAACTGCCACGCTGCGCGAAATTGTCGACCGTCTGCGCGCAACCTACTGCGGCTCAATCGGCATCGAGTACATGCACATTCTGGATATGGATCAGCATGCCTGGATCCGCGACCGGATGGAACAATGGGGCGGCCGCACGAATTACAGCACCGCCATGAAGCGCGAGATTCTGCAACGCCTGACCGCGGCGGATTCCTTCGAACGTTTTCTGGCAACCAAGTTTGTCGGCGTGAAGCGTTTCGGTCTGGAAGGCGGCGAAGCCATGATCCCCGCGCTGGAAATGGCCATAACAACCGGTGCCAAACGTGGCCTGCGCGAAGTGGTCGTTGGCATGGCGCATCGCGGTCGTTTGAATATGCTGACCAACGTTCTGGGTAAATCCTTTACGGCGCTGTTTTCTGAATTTCAGGGCATGGCCGCCTATCCGGATAGTGTGCAGGGTTCTGGCGACGTGAAATATCATCTTGGCACTTCGATCGACCGCGATTTTGACGGTCAGAATGTCCATTTGACCATGAACCCGAACCCCTCGCATCTGGAGTGGGTCAACCCGGTGGTCACCGGGCGTGTGCGCGCGAAGCAGCAACAGCGTTCAGGCCATAACAAGCTGACCAACGAAGCCGGTGCGCAGGTCATGGCGTTGTTGATCCATGGCGACGCGGCTTTTGCCGGTCAGGGCATTGTGGGTGAAACCATGCTGCTGTCCGAACTGAAAGGTTACCGCACGGCGGGCACGTTGCACTACATCATCAACAATCAGGTCGGCTTTACGACCAGTCCGCAATTCTCGCGCTCCGGTGTTTACAGCTGCGATTCGGCCAAGGTTTTGCAGGCCCCTATTTTCCACGTAAACGGCGATGATGTGGAAGCGGTCGTTTTCGTCACACAGATGGCGATCGAATTCCGTCAGGCTTTCCAGAAGGACGCGTTTATCGACATGGTGTGCTATCGCCGCCATGGGCACAACGAAGGCGACGAACCTGCCTTCACGCAACCCATTATGTACCGCGTTATCAAGGATCATCCGACCACGCGCGATATCTATGCGCGCAAGCTGGTGGCCGAGGGTTCCCTGCCGCAGGCGGAAGTCGATAAGATTGCAGCTGATTACTGGGCTGGCCTTGAAGGCAATTTCAAAGCCGCGACGGATTACAAGCCGCAAAAAGCTGATTGGCTGGAAGGTAAATGGCAAGGGCTCGAAGTCGCGCCGCATGAACTGCAGGATGTCGATACGGGCGTTGACCTTGCCAAGCTGCGTGGCATCGGCGAGGCGCTGTCGCGCGTGCCGGAAAGCTTTAACGTCAACCCGAAGATCGCCAAGCAGATGGAAGCCAAGCGGGATATGATGACCAGTGGTCAGGGCATCGACTGGGCGACGGCGGAAGCGCTGGCGTTCGGCAGCTTGTTGACCGAAGGACACCCGGTGCGTTTGTCGGGGCAAGACTGCGGTCGTGGCACGTTCTCGCAACGCCACTCCGTCCTGCATGATCAACAGACGGACGCACGGTACGTGCCGTTGAATAACATCCCCGACACCAAAACCTATTATGACGTGCATGACAGCCCGTTGTCCGAAGCCGCCGTGATGGGCTTTGACTATGGGTTCTCTCTGGCGGAACCGAACGCGCTGGTCTGCTGGGAAGGCCAGTTTGGCGACTTCGCCAATACGGCACAGGTCATCATCGACCAGTTCATTACCTCGTCTGAATCTAAATGGCTGCGCATGTCGGGCATCACGCTGTTGCTGCCGCATGGGTACGAAGGGCAGGGGCCGGAACATTCATCCGCCCGTCTTGAACGCTATCTGCAGATGTGCGCCGAAGACAATATTCAGGTGGCGAACTGCTCGACGCCTGCCAATTACTTCCACATTCTGCGTCGCCAGGTGCGCCGTAACTTCCGCAAGCCGCTGGTGCTCATGACGCCAAAATCGCTGCTGCGTCACAAACTGTGCGTTTCGTCGTTGCAGGATATGGCCGGGGGCACCAGTTTCCACCGCGTGATCGGTGAAACCCAGGCGATGGTCGAAGACAAAAAGGTCCGCCGCGTCGTGATCTGCAGCGGCAAGCTGTATTACGATTTGTTGGCCACGCGCACTGAGCGCAAGATCAATGATGTTGCTCTTGTCCGTTTGGAACAATTCTATCCGTTCCCGCAAAAGGAACTGGCGACGGAATTGGCGCGTTATGCCAAGGCAGACGTCGTTTGGTGCCAGGAAGAACCCGAAAATATGGGGGCGTGGACCTTCCTTGACCGCCGTATCGAAGCGGCTTTGGCCAGCATTAATCATCGTGCCGGTCGTCCGGCCTATGTCGGCCGTCCCGAAAGCGCCGCGACTGCCTGTGGTTCCTTAAAGCGCCATAACAAGGAACAAGCCGAGCTGGTGGACAAGGCCTTGACGGTGCGCTAAAAACCTCCTGATCTGTTTTTTATGACCAAGAGGTTCCGATGAGCACGCAAATCGTTGTTCCGCCCATGGGCGAGTCCGTTTCCGAAGCCACTGTTGCCAAATGGCTGAAGAAAGTCGGCGATGCCGTCAAGCTGGATGAGCCGTTGGTTGAACTGGAAACCGATAAGGTGACCCTGGAAGTCAATGCATCCGCCGCCGGCGTGATTAGCGAAATCAAGGCGCAGCAGGGCTCCAATGTCGGTGTCGGTGCTGTCTTGGGCGTTATTGCCGAAGGTGGTGCAGCGGTTTCTGCGCCGACGGCATCCGCGACTACGGCGGCCCCTGTCGAAGCGCCAAAGGTAGCCGCCAACGCGCCCGCCGCAACGGCCGAAGTCACCGTGATGCCCGCCGCGCGCAAGCAGGCGGAAGATCGCGGCCTGAACCCCTATGAAATTCCCGGCACCGGTAAGGGCGGTCGTGTGACCAAGGAAGATGTTCTGGGCTACACCGCCCCCGCCACGGCTCCGGCTGCAGCGCCCCGTCCGGTGGCGCAGGCCTCCGGTCCCCGTTTGCGTGCGGACCGTGAAGAACGCGTGCGCATGACACGCCTGCGTCAGCGCATCGCCGAACGTTTGAAGGAAGCGCAAAACACGGCGGCCATGCTGACGACTTTTAACGAAGTCGACATGACCAACATTATGGCCCTGCGTAACCAGCATAAAGACAGCTTTGAAAAGAAATACGGCGTGAAGCTTGGCTTTATGTCGTTCTTCGTTAAGGCTTGTGTGCAGGCGCTGAAAGAACTGCCCGCCGTTAACGCTGAAATCGACGGCGAAGACCTGGTTTACAAAAACTATTACGATATCGGCGTTGCCGTCGGTACGCCGCAGGGTCTGGTTGTACCGGTCGTGCGTGATACGGATGTGTTGAATTTCGCCGATATTGAAAAGAAGATCGGTGATCTGGGCAAGCGCGCCCGCGATGGCAAATTGTCGATGGATGAACTGACCGGCGGCACCTTTACCATCACAAACGGCGGTATTTACGGTTCATTGATGTCCACGCCCATTTTGAACCCGCCGCAATCGGGCATTCTGGGTATGCATGCCATCAAGGAACGCGCCGTTGCCGTGAATGGCAAGGTCGAAGTTCGCCCGATGATGTATCTGGCACTCAGCTATGACCATCGCGTCATTGACGGGCGCGAAGCCGTGACCTTCCTGGTGCGCGTCAAGGAATGCATTGAAAACCCGGAACGTCTGTTGCTGGGCGTTTAATCCGCGTTGTATGGAATCCGGAAGCCTCCTTTGGCCTATTTGCCAACAGGGGGCTTTCTGCTATAACGGCACGTCATTCTTGTAACGGATAACGGCCCCATGACTGCACTTTCCCTGAAATCACCCGACTATAACGCCGCCCGTAAAAACATGGTCGAAAGCCAGCTGCGGCCCAATAAGGTCAAGGTTGAACCGGTTCTGGAAGTTTTTGAAACCCTGCCGCGTGAGCGTTTTGTGCCGACCGCGCTTGCCGGTGTTGCCTATGCCGATGATAATCTGACCATCGCCGCGGGACGCGTGCTTTTGCAACCCATGGTGCTGGCACGCATCGTGCAGGCTTCACCCGTCAGCAAATCCGACATCGTTCTGGAAATCGGCACCGGCACCGGCTATCTGACCGCCGTTCTGGCGCGCTTTGTGACGCAGGTCGTGTCGGTTGAAAGTGACGCCGATCTGGCCCGTCAGGCGGCCAAGAATCTGGCAGACAGCGGTGTGACGAATGCCGAGATTATTTCCGCCACCATGGCCGAAGGCTATGCTGCGCGGGCGCCCTATGACGGCATCGTTATCAATGGCGCCGTCGAACAGATTCCCGATTCGCTGATCCATCAGGTAAAAGAAGGTGGCTATTTGCTGTGCATTCTGCGTCATTATGGCGCAGGCCATGCCGCCCATCAGGCCGAAGCGGTCCTTTACACCAAAACGGGCGCGGGCCTGTCTGGCCTGTCACTTTTTGACGCGACGGCCCCCATTTTGCCAGGGTTTGCAAAGCCACACAGCTTTACTTTTTGACGTAATGTCTCTCTTCTGGCTTGCAACTGCCTGAAAAGTCGATAAAGTTAACAGGTCGCCCTTCATCCCCTGCGATTTATCATGGCTGATACACAAGACCCTAATGCAGAACCTTCTATGGAAGAGATCCTTGCCTCTATTCGCAAGATCATTTCTGATGAGAACGTGCCGGCAACAGAGTCGAACGAGGTTGTTGAGTTAACGCAAATGGTTCAGGATGATGGTTCCGTAATTCATGTGGAAGAGGTGGAAGCCGTAGCACCCCCTCCGCCACCACCGCCCCCCCCACCGCCCATGCCCGACCCGGAACCCATTGTCTTGCCAGCGGATGCCTTGGTGTCGGACACAGCGGCAACTGCGGCCACATCGGCCCTGTCATCGTTGGCCAGCACAATCGAAATTGGTCGTCTGGCGACCGGCAGCCATGGCGGGATGTTTCTGGGGAATGGCGCGCGCACGCTCGAAGATATGGTGATTGAGCTGATGCGCCCGTTGCTCAAGGAATGGCTCGACCAGAACCTGCCTGCGATTGTTGACCGTCTGGTGCAAAAGGAAATCGAACGCATTGCCCGCCGTGCGCAGGACTAAGCCTGCACGTGGGGCTGCCTGATGTCCCTTATCATCGAAACCCGCATTGTTCATGGCATTTTGCGCGTGGCCGCCGTTGACGCGGAAACCGGTGAAGAAATTGTGTTTCAAGCCCCCGCGCACACCAGCCGTCAGGAAATAGACAAGCTGGCCGCGCAAAAAATGGCCTATTTAAAGGGCAAAAAACGATAATTCAGGTGAGTGAATTCATGCTTTGCCTGCGACTGGTTTTGCGCTATGAACCAGCCCTTCCGCCCTTGACGCGACGGGGCGGATAACGGGGACCGAGTGCCCGCCGACGAAGGTCGGCAAAACGGCTTCAACCACGAGGCATCGGGTTGAACATAGTGCGGAGGAGGGGTGGCCGAGTGCCCGCCGACGAAGGTCGGCAAAGCGGTCTCAACCACGAGACATCGGGTTGAATATAGTGCGGAGGAGGGGTGGCCGAGTGGTTGAAGGCGCTCGCCTGGAAAGCGGGTAAACGGATAAAACCGTTTCGTGAGTTCGAATCTCATCCCCTCCGCCATCGATTTTCTAAACTTTTCCTGAGTGATTCTGTCCCCTCGAAATAGTCCGTTGTTTTAAAATGTGTTTTGAATGGGGCTATGCACATGAGCCTCACGGTTTTTCTCATTTTTCTCCTGAAGCGCCATATTTCCTGAAAAGGCTATGCACATTTGAGCATTATGTGCATAGCCTTAACCGCATGAATTTTCTCAATTTTGTTTTTTTGTATTTGGAAAATCAACTGCCTACCAGTTGGCGGCAAAAAACTTGTTTCTACGCGTTTCCTAGGCGTTATGGCTCGTTGCTGCGTAAAGAGGGGTAGCCTTTATGATCGGCCATGAACCCATCGAAACACGAATGCACAACCAGATCTATCGGGTTGTTTCCGTTACTACGGCTAGTGCTCGGTGTCTTTCTTGCGTTTCGTAGCCCTTGGTACTAATCCTGAATTAAGAATCCATCCTGCTTTTCGCGCACCCTATACAAAAGTTCTGGTAAAATGGGGCTGTGCACTCGTGAGATGGATGAGTGTGTAGCTGTGTTCGGAAAAAGGTTTGAAAGCAAAACAGCATGTCGAATGAAATCATCGCAGCCATAATTCAATCTATCGCAGTAATCTTCGCTGTCGTTCTAGGGTTTTATGTGACGCGCGGGACAAAAAAACTGGATTGGCGGCAAGCGCAGGCGAGTGACTTTTTTACATGCTCGAAAGCATACAGTGAAGCAATCAGCAAAATTGTTACGAACCTCTTTATTTTCTATACATCTACTCAGCAGACGCAAAATAAAAACATCCAAGTAGGAGATGGGGTTGGCAATCTGATTCATCAATTGCAATTGCTTCAATGGGAGATAAAAAGACATTCTCTGCCAGCCCACAAAACCCGAGAACAATTCCTTAAACAGGAGGGCGCTTTGTTCGCTGAACTTTCCAAGATTATTGATATTGTCCATAGCGAGGGTGTGGGTGGAAAAGTCGATTTAGAGACTATTCGGACACTTCAGAATGCTTTCGATAAAAGCGCACGCGAATTACACGCTGAACTTTGCTCTCTCGCATAATGCTTGTTTTAGACTATTGCAAGCGAGAGAAAAGTTAAGATGCCCGCTGCACACGCACACCGCCATAAAGTTAGGGTCCCACCCCCCAAAGTTAACGCGATCTAGCTGGGTGAAGGCGACGAGTGAAAAATCGAATTTGATTTAAATCAGGACAAATCGACGCATAACTACACTTCGGTATATTCAGTCCGCGCAGAATCAAACAGGAAGTTTTTGTTACGGGTACAAGTGAACCGCCATTGAGTCTACGAATGGCTGAAGTACACGGATAATTTCGATTTATGCCGCGATTTCCGGCCTTATTTCGTACGTATAATTCTCTCAATTTTTCTCCAGCTTATCTATTCGCGCATACTCATCCCAAATTCTCCGGTCGCTATGCCGGCGCGGGTTACGCGGATCGGGTTTAAGCGTTGTGTAGAGGAAGATAGGATATGAAAAGCGCTCTATTCATTGAAAACCGCCGGATCTGGTATCAAGCGGTTTTCTCTAAGAATAAAGCAACCCGCTCTTGGCGGTTATAATGTTCTGTGTTGGCTTGTGATGGAATCTTGTTTCCCGGACAGTTGAGGAGAAAATAAGTCTCTATCTATCCGCGATATTTTTGCTTTTGGTTGAGGTAATACGCTTGAGCGCGGCATCAAGCGTTCCATCGGTAATATCCGGATCAACAACATGGATGATGCGCGCCAGAAACTGTGTTGATTTAGATCCACGGTCAAGCGTGTGACCGAGATGCTGCTTTACAAGTTGATCCAGCTGTTCAGCAAGGATGTCCAAAGCAGAAGATTTTGGGCCGTGTTTCTGTTGTTTTTGAGCGCGCAGGTCTCGCTCTGCCCCCTTAAGGTCAGTGAGCATG
>JAFALY010000038.1 GCA_019233975.1 Alphaproteobacteria bacterium
ATCTGGCGCAAGTGGCGTTCTGCTTGTGCCCTGTCTGCAAATTCAGCGACAAAGCCAACATAATCCGCAATGCGCTTGAGGGCGGCAAGGGGAATAACAGGCCCCACATCATTGATGACCAGCCGCCTGATGGGGGTATTTGGCATGGCGGCGACCATCATACCCAGAATGCCGCCCATGGATGTGCCGACCCAATCCACCTGCTCAGCGCCGCTATAGGCAATCAGGGCTGTCAGGTCCGCTATATACTGGGCATAGTTATAGTGCGACGGGTCCGCAAGAAAATCGCTGCGCCCACGCCCCACGATATCAGGGCACAGCACATGCCTATTTTTTTGCAGTGCGGTGGCCAGATAGTCGAAATCGCGCCCGTTACGGGCCAGCCCATGAATGCAAAGAACGGGCACATCGCTGCCCTGCCCCCATTCGGCAAAGGCCATCGTATGAAAACCCAACGGACTGCAGCCCCGGATGGATGATAGCTTCATGGCACGCCTCATTAGATGTAGAGTATCGGCAATTAATGATTCTGTTCGAAGCACAGGCTACGCATGAAGTTACCAAATGGCCATCAACTTTGTCTCTATACCAAACGCACAGCGGTTGTCGTGCTGCCGCTTGTGCTGGCACTGGTTCTAATAGGCGTTTGGGTTTTCAAAGGCAGCCTGCCGCAATATGACGGACGTCTGCACTTAAAAGGTTTGAGCGCCAAGGTCCATGTGTGGCGTGACACCCATGGTGTCCCGCATATCTTTGCCAACAACGACCGTGACGCCTATCGTGCGCTGGGTTACATCCACGCCAGCGAGCGCCTGTTCCAGATGGAAATGCAACGCCGCGCCGGACAAGGCCGTTTGTCCGAAGTCATCGGCGAAGACATGGTTGGGGTTGATAAGTTCATTCGCACGCTCGGCCTCTATCCGCTGGCGCAAAGCAGTTTCAAGGCCATGTCACCGGACGCGCAGGCTGACTTTCAGGCTTATGCCGATGGTGTCAACGCATGGATCGCCTCACATCATTTCTCCCTGCCGCCGGAATTTGTCCTTCTCGGATTCCATCCTGAACCTTGGCAACCGGCGGACTCCGTTGTGTGGGGCAAGCTGATGGCGTTACAGCTCAGCCACAACTACAAACTTGAGATTCTGCGCGCGCAACTGGCGCTGAAACTGACCACCGTGCAACGGCTCAGCTTGTTCCCGCCGCTTGGCGATACACCCGTGACCACGGAGCCAAAGCTGACCGGCAAAAAATCCGCCGATGCCTCACCTGCCATTCAGGGTGGTGTTACGGATCGATGGATTGGCGAAGACGCATTGGGCCGCGTGACGGGACTGGACCACGCCGCTTCCAACGAATGGGTGGTCTCTGGTGACCACACCAGCACCGGCAAACCCATTCTGGCCAATGATCCGCACCTGACGCTAGAAGCGCCTATCTTGTGGTATCTGGCACGCATCGTGACCCCTGACCACATGGTCAAGGGCGCGACGGTTCCCGGACTACCCATCGTCCTTCTGGGACAGAACGATGCCATTGCCTGGGGCTTCACCACAACAGGCAGCGATGTGCAGGATCTGTTCGTTGAGAAACTCTCCCCCGACAATCATGACGCCTATCTGA
Source organism: Alphaproteobacteria bacterium (assembly GCA_019233975.1). GTDB lineage: Bacteria > Pseudomonadota > Alphaproteobacteria > UBA9219 > UBA9219 > JAFALY01. The sequence goes on from JAFALY010000038.1 coordinate 1,621, forward strand.
CGCCCAAAGGACCAAAGCCGTTTGAAACACGCACGGAAACCATTCACGTCAAAGGCGGCAGGGATATCGTTCTGAAAGTCCGCCTGACGCGTCACGGACCAGTTTTATCCGATGTAGATGACGAGATGGCCGCGCTGGCTGGTCCAGACAAAGTTATGGCGTTGGCTTTCACAGGCTTGGGCGCCGAGGACACGACGTCAGAGTCCCTGCTGAAAATCAACCATGCACAAAGCTGGCCTGACTTTCTTGAAGCCCTGCGTCTGTATCAAGGCCCGCCACAGAATGTTGTTTTTGCCGATAATAAGGGTGACATCGCCTTTATCAATCCCGGCCTTTTCCCTATCCGCAAAAAGGGTGATGGGCTAACGCCGTCCGACGGCGCTTCCGGTGCCTATGACTGGGCCGGATGGGTACCGTTTGATGAGTGGCCCAAGGTTCTGAACCCATCGGTCGGCTTCATCTTTAACGCCAATAACGCGATTGTGAGCGACAAGGCCAAGCACTTCCTTGGCGTGGATTGGGAAGAAGCCTATCGCGCGGAACGGTTACAGCAGTTTTTTAACACGACCGTTGTCCATTCTCTGGACACATCTGCAGCCATGCAGGCGGACCATCTGTCGCTGGCGGCAAAGCAATTGCTGCCTTACCTCCTGAAACAAAAGCCGTGGAACGGCACCAGCGCCGAGGTACTGAAACAACTCGCCGCGTGGGATGGCACCATGGAGGCCGACCGGCCCGAGCCGTTGATTTTTGAGGCGTGGATGTTGAAACTGCACCAGAATTTGCTGGTCGCTAAATCAGACAATGCCCTGAAGGAAAAGGGCCTGTTTGCGGCAACCGCACTGTCTTACATATTGCGCAACAACGGCAAAGGTTGGTGCGATACGCCTGGTTGCGCCGATGTCATTCAGAAATCACTGGATGATGCGCTTGTCATGCTGACGGCGCGGGATGGTACGGATCGCCGCAACTGGCGCTGGGGCAACGAGCATATCACCCTGCTGCCGAACAAGGTGTTCAGCCATGTGCCCTATTTCAAACGCACAACGGATCTGAGCGTCGGATCGAGTGGCGATTTCTACACGCTCGACCGGGGCGGCAGTTTCAAGGACAACCCCGATCATCCGTTTGCACGCACACATGGTGGAGGCTATCGAGCTATCTACGATTTGTCTGACCCCACACAGTCGCGCTTTATGATTACGACAGGCGAGTCCGGTCATATTCTGTCACCGCACTATGGCGACTTTGTACCGCTGTGGAACAAGGTTCAGTACATCAACATCACCGGCTCGGAGGAAGATTTATCCGCCGCGCATGATGCCAAGCTGGTGTTGGCGCCCTAGGGATGGGTCAGAGTGCGCGGAGCACAAAGACCCCTGCAGCCGCTGCAGCAAGCAATACTACACCACCAATGAACGATCGGGTACGCCCACCCGCAGAGGCGTAGCGAGCTGTCGAGTTCGCAAAAGAATAGCCACTGAATACAAAAAGGCAGGCTACAACAAAAACGACCGGCCACAGAGGGAGTGTGGTCAGAAAGCCGCCCGTCAATTCAAAGTTCGCCAATGTGGCTGCTGCAATACTCATAGCACCTCGCAACTTGCCTGTTTATTATCAACATCTACAATGCAAGCGGCATCACAGACATCATAATTTTTGTCAAGCGGCACTGGGAAAAAAGATCGAAAGTTGCTTACACAAAACCGGTCATTCACCGTGCAGGTGACGGTAACGGCTATGGAAGTACAAAAGCGGATCGGCAGTTTCCCCACGCTTCATCAGCTTTTTGACCTCGCCCAAAATAATGTCGTGGTCGCCGCCCTTATAGGTTTTGTGCTTTTCACAAACCATCCATCCCAACGTGCCGTTTAGCAAGGGTACATCCATTTGCGGACGGCCCCACAGACGCTTTGGCTTCGGGTTTGTTCGGGTATTGGCGAAATAGCGGGAGACGTCTTCCTGCCCCGCGCTCAAAATATTCACGGCGAAGCGCGAGACCTTTTGAAAGGCCGGGTGCATATAGGCCCATTTGCCCAGACAGAACAAAACAAGCGGCGGATCAAGAGAAACGGAAGTCAGGGAATTAATTGTCACGCCAATCGGGTTGCCCGCATCATCACGCCCCGTGACCACCGTTATACCGGTTGCAAAGCAGCTCATTAATTGTCGAAAAGAACGCGAGTCGATCATAAGATATCCACAAGACACAGGCCGTCATGGCCAGAAGGGCCGTAATTTGATACATCCGGCCTTGATCCACCAGAGAAAAAACACTCTTAATCGTTAATTTCTTTATTTGTTAAAATGATTTTAACGATGATTGAGGCAATGATAAAACTAGTTAACGGGTTGAATTCCTCTGTCCCGTCCCTGAGTTAATAACCCCGGCTGCTCCATGAACCTGATTATCGGCATTGTGACCGTCATCCTTTGTACTATGGGCGGCTATGTTCTTGAAGGCGGCCACATTCAGGTTTTGGCTAAGGCCGCACCCTTGGAAATTGTCATCATGGGCGGCACGATGGTCGGCGGTTTCGTCATCGCCAACCCGCCTATCGTTATCAAACGCACGCTCAAATCGCTCGGCCTGCTGATGAAAAAACCGAGGTACGACAAAGGCTCGTACATCGAACTTTTATGTGTGTTGTACCAATTCTTTAAACTGGCACGCACCAAAGGCGCGCTGGCGCTCGAAAAACATATCGAAAACCCGGAAGAAAGCAGCCTTTTCGAACAGTTCCCCGGTTTTAAAGCCGAGCATCATCCGCTGGAATTTTTCTGCGACTATCTGCGCCTCATCACACTTGGCGCCGACAAGCCGTTTGAAATCGACGCCCTGATGGATGAAGAATTACAGGTGCATCACGACGAAGACAACGCCATTGTCACCGCCGTTCAGAATGTCGCGGACGGTTTGCCGGCCATCGGTATCGTCGCCGCCGTGTTGGGTGTTATTCACACCATGGGTTCGATCAGCGAACCCCCGGAAGTTCTGGGTCGCTTGATCGCCGGGGCGCTCGTCGGTACGTTCATGGGTGTGTGGATTGCCTATGGCTATGTAGGCCCCATGGCGAATTCGCTGAAAGCTATTTTGGAAAACGAAAGCAAGTATATGCAATGCATCAAGATAGGCCTGCTGGCCCATCTGCAAGGCAGTGCGCCGTCTGTTTCCATTGAATATGCACGTAAAACCATACCCAGTGACGTTCGCCCTACCTTCGGCGAGGTTGAAGAAGCGACATCCGCCCTCACCGCGCCAACAGCCTAATCGGGGTGCGCCGTGGCCGACCAACAACCACCGATCATCATCATCAAGAAGAAAAAAGGCGGCGGCCATGGCGGCCACCATGGTGGTGCCTGGAAAGTGGCCTATGCCGACTTTGTGACGGCCATGATGTCGTTCTTTCTTCTGCTATGGTTGTTGAACGTCACAACGGATATCGAACGCAAGGGTATCGCCGATTATTTCGCGCCCGCCAGTATTTCAAAATCTGAATCCGGTGCAGGCGGTATTTTCGGCGGTCAGACTATCACGACAAACGGCGCGCAAATTTCATACGCCACGCCGCCAACCACCCAGAGTGAAACCATCCCAACCGTGGGCAAAGGCGATGAGGGGGAGGAAGAAACACAAGGCAAGGATCAAGGCGGATCAGCCGCCAAAGATGGCAAGGACACAAAAACGGAAAATGGCGGTGGTGCCGCCGCCAGCAAGGATGGTCGTACTCTGACCAAGGATGAGATGGCCTTTGCCGACGCCATGAAGCGCGAAGAAGCCAACTTCAAAGAGGCCGAAGACATTTTACGCAAAGCGATTGAAGGCAGCCCTGAATTAAAGGACTTCGCCAACCAGATCGTCATCGACCGCACATCCGAAGGGTTACGCATTCAGATCATCGACCGCGACAAATTCTCGATGTTTCCGTCGGGGAGTTCCATCCCCTATGAAAAAGCGCGCGACCTTCTGTTGCTGGTCGGCAAGGTAATCGCACGCCTGCCCAACAATATATCCGTAACTGGACACACAGACGGAACGCCCTTTTCAGTCGGGTCGCACCGCGACAACTGGACCCTGTCGACCGAGCGCGCGAATATCAGCCGTGAATATCTGGTCACCGCCGGGGTGGATGAAGGACGAATCGCACGCGTCTCTGGCCTCGCCGACCGCGAGCCTTTTGTACCGAATGACACCAAAGATCCGCGCAACCGCCGCATCAGCATCGTCTTGTTACGCAAGGCCTTGCCCCCTATCGAACAACAAACAGACGGCAAACCCTAAACATCGCCATCGATTTGTGCTATAATCGGCCTATGTCGATTATTATGTCAGGCTCCAGCCTCGCGCGACGCTTTTACCTTTCGGGGCCTGCCCCCTGTCCTTACCTGTCCGGTCTTGTGGAACGGAAACTCCTGACACGCCTGAATGGCAGTGCGGCAGAAGATCAGGAAACAAACGACATTTTGACCCGCGCAGGCTTTCGACGTAGCCATGACATCATTTATCGCCCTGCCTGCGAAGCCTGTAATGCCTGTACGCCCGTGCGTATTCCGGTAAACCTGTTTCAACCCTCCCACACACAAAAACGGACGGCGCGACGCAACAACGACCTGCACGTAACAGTCACCGAACCACAAGCCAACGGCGCGTTGTACACACTTTTTATCGACTATCAGAAAGCGCGTCACGGCGATGGCGATGGCGATATGGTTCTGATGGGGTTTGATGAATTTGAAGCGATGATCGCGAACCATCTGGTACAAACCCGTCTTTTGCAGTTGCATGACAAAGATAACACACTGCTGGGCGTCATGATGATGGATGAAGTTAGTGACGGCGCTTCGGCCGTGTACAGTTTCTTTGACCCCACGCAGCCTAGGCGCAGCCTCGGCACCCATCTGATCCTGTCCTTAATCGACCATGTCAGACAGCAACAGAAAGAGTTTGTGTATATGGGCTACTGGATCGAAGGATCGCGCAAAATGTCCTACAAGGCACAATTTCACCCCCAGCAGACGCTGGATATGAATGGATGGGTGACCAAGGGCTAGTTTGGTTTGCTGACCATGACGCTGGTCGGATAGGGCATCACAACACCTGCAGCATCAAATCGCTTCTTGATACGATACAGATACTCGCGCTTAACGGCCCAATGTTCACCCGGAAGCGTGCGCAGCCGTCCGGTGATTTTGACCGAGAAGTCCCCCAGTTCAGTGACGCCCCAAACATCCATTGGGGATGTGATGCTCCGCGCAAAGGCCGGATCGGCACGCATTTCTTCGGCAACTTCGTTCATAAGGCGCAGCGCAAGGTCAACATCCGCGTCACAGGCTATACCCAACGTTATCAGCGCATAACCGAAATCCTTGGTCATGTTGACGATTTTGGAGACTTCGCTGAACGGCAACACATGCAGGGCCCCATCACTATCACGCAGCCGTACGGTACGCATGCTGATGGCTTCAATCGTGCCACTATGGTCGGCAATTTTGACGACGTCGCCTATCGCAATCGTGTTTTCGATAACAATAAACAAACCGGTCAGAAAGTCCTTAACAAGGGTCTGTGAACCAAAGCCCACAGCCACGCCCAGAACACCGGCACCGGCCAGCAAGGGCGCAATATTGACCCCTGCCTCCGACAAAATAATCAGCGCCACAATGATAATGCATAGGATCAGAACAGTATGCCGAAGCATGGGCAATAATGTACGCACGCGTGCGCTGGTCTGTAACGTACCCGCTTCCGCGTCCCGTCTGTTAACGTACCGATCAACGGCACGGCTGAACGCGCCATACAGCAAAACAAGAACGATAACCGTTATGCCAACGCTCAGGGTGGAACCCAAAATCCGCTGCCCCACAGGCGTCGTAAAAAAAACTTGCAGATCAGTTCCCCATGCCGCCGCTATCGTCAGCAAACCAAACGCCCAGATGACCAACCCGATGACAAAACGCAGCGTGTGCTGATACAGCCCCGGTTCTTCGCCGCCGATATTGCGGGTTCTGTCGAACAGGATACGCATTACCACAAGGGCGGCCAGTGTGCAGAGCGTTCCGCGCAGCATCAGCGCAAAGCCGTCCTCGACCCCAAGCGCGGCGATCAGGTATCCGATCACCAAATATGCCGTTGCCAGAACATGCCATGTCGCGGCAAACCATCCCCGCAAGGGGCGGAGCCATGCCATATCGTCGTCATGACGCGCCTGGCCGCGCAGCAGGTCGGCGATAAAGCCACGTTTCTGCGCAATGACAACAATCGCCATCGCAACCAGAATAAGGCCCAGTATGTTCAGGAATGCGGTGACTACTTCCTGTGGCACATGCATGGCATGCGCAATCGTCAGGCAGAAATAGCCGACGATAATGGGCACGCCAAAAGCATTCAGCCAGCCATAAGCGTAAAACGCCTGTTCATCCGACATAGGCAGAAGGCGTAGCGCTTGTGACCGGGGCGCAAACATACCGCGTAACAGCGCAAACACGATGCGCGACAACGAAAGCGCGTAAACCACGTTCATAATGACAAAGCGCTGGAACCGCTGCGCCTCGATCTGATCCAGCTGCGCCAACGCCACGCCTATGAACAGGCAAATAGGGATCGCACGTATCAGAAATAGCGCCACAAGTGTTGCAATTGCCCCGGATGTTGTGGTCGGCACGTGGCTGCGCAATTTACGGCGCAGCGGATAAAACAAAAAGTCGCAGGCAAGCGCAAGTAAAATGGCAGGCAGCACGGACCGGGCGGCGTCGCTGCCGATCTGTTGCCAGCGCAGCAATAACCGGGGATCGCTGGCCTGCTGACCAAGCCAAGCCGTAAATTGCGGCCATGCGGCAAAATTGCTGACGAACAGCTGCGCGTGCTTTTCTATAATTCCAGCCGCCGCGATCATGAAGGTGAGGGCGCGCGTACCGAATGTGGGTTCGGGTTCGCTATTGATATCGTCGTCACTGTTATTTTTGGTCGCTGCCTGATCGACCAGATTCTGCAGCTGTTGCCCTAATTGTTCGACGACCGGCAAGGCCTGACTGGGCTTAGCCGGCGGCGGGATTATGCCAACAATCGGCGATGCCGAAGCGGGCACGGCGACGATCAGGCTCAACACCAGAAACAAAAGGACTGACAGGATATTTTTCTTCATGCGGCTCAATGACAATGAATTTCTGTTGATACTACCTGTTTCATAGAATCCCGCTATGGCAAAACTGAGGCGCAGATGTCATTTTTTGCGTCGCAATGCGTCATTCAACCCCTTGGCATCATTTATCATTCAGGGGTGTATTGAAACTTGCTGGCCGAATGCCATATTATGGGTGGTATCCATCAGGGAGGAAAACCATGGACAACAATTACTACACTTCCGGCATCTCCAGCATCGACCGTGTCAGTTTCGATGCCGGTTTGCGCGCGCATATGCAACGCGTGTTTTCGTATATGGGTGCCGGACTGGCCTTTACGGGCCTCATTGCTTATCTGGTGTCCAGTACCGCCCTGGCCCCGATTATCTATGGCACGCCGCTGCGCTGGATTGCCATGCTGTCACCGCTAGTGTTCATGATGATCCTCAATTTCCGACTGATGAGCCTTTCATCGTCGGCAGCAAGAAGCCTGTTTTTGGCTTTCTGTGGATCCATGGGCCTGTCGATGGGCATGCTGTTCCTGATTTTTACGGGTGATAGTATCGCGCGCGCCTTTTTCATCACGGCGGCAACCTTTGGCGCCATGAGCCTGTGGGGTTACACAACCAAGCGCGATCTGTCCGCATTTGGTTCATTTTTGATGATGGGTGTATTCGGTATTATGATCGCCTGTCTGGTGAACCTGTTTTTGATGTCATCACAACTGCAATGGATGGTCTCCATACTGGGTGTGGCCATCTTCACCGGCCTGACTGCCTTTGACGTGCAACGCATCAAGCAAACCTACGCCGAAGGTTGGGGTGCCGAAACAAACGACAAACTCGCCGTCATCGGTGCGCTTCAACTCTACATGAACTTCATCAATGCTTTTCAATTCCTCTTGGAACTGACAGGCACGATGCGCCGCGACTAAGGCATCACCTATCACTGACCGTAAGTTAGGTTAAAAAACGTTAACACATTGAGGGGAAGGGGCTTTTTCGGGCCCCCTCCTCTTAATTTTTCTTGCGCTTTCAATAAAATTCCGTCATGTGTCTTGGGCGTTGAAGAAGCCGAAGCCTGCCCCTCCTCGAGGCCAAGTCCAAGTTTCAGCAACGAGTTATGCAAGTCGCCTGGCGGCTTGCCGGAAATAGCGTCCCGTCCGGGCTTAATGGGTCGCATTGTGCAAAGGGTTTTATAAACATGCGCGGAACAGTGAAGTGGTTTAATGCGACGAAGGGTTATGGTTTCATCGCTCCCGAAGGTGGTTCAAAGGACGTCTTCGTGCACGTGACTGAAGTTCAAAAGGCCGGCCTCAACGGCTTGAACGAAGGTGATGTGATTGAATTCGAAATGGCAATGGGCAAGAACGGTCGCGAAGCTGCGGTCAATTTGCACAAGGCTGCATAATCTCTGAAATCGGCTGAACCGGCGCACCCGCCTGCGTTTACGACGTAGGCAATTGGTGGGTTGTGCCAGCGCGTTTTTGGGTTATACCTTATTAAAAGCACCGTATCCGTTAGGGCGGTGCTTTTTTATTTTCTACATTGAGCGAGGCACAGCATGAAAATCGGGATCATCGGCATTGGGCAAATCGGATCTTCACTGGCGCGCGCGTTCAAGAAGTACGAAGAACACCTGCCCTCCGTTCCCTCTCTCCTGATCTGCGACAACAATCGCGAACATCTGGCGATGGCCGAGGAAATCGGGCTGGGCGACAGCTACCACACTGATTTAACCGAAGTGGCTGCCGCCGCGGACCTGATCTTCCTTTGCACGCCGGTCAACAGCATCGGCCCCATTGCCGCCGCCATGGCCCCGCATCTGAAACATGGCGCGATCATCACGGATGTCGGCTCCACCAAGTTGCAGGTGCTGAACGACGTCAAGCCGCACCTGCCAGCCCACGCGCATTTTGTACCGGGTCACCCCATCGCAGGCGCGGAATTCCATGGGCCGCTTGCGGGCAAGCCCGACATGTTCGCTGACAAGACCTACATTCTTTGTGATGACGCGCAGGCACCGTCGAATGCCGCGCAAACGGTCAGCGCGTTGCTAGCCGCAATCGGCGCAAACATCACCCTGATGCCTGCTGCATTGCATGACAGCATGTTGGCCTTCACATCGCACATGCCGCATCTGTGCGCCTTTGCGACAACGAACACGGCCGGAAAAATTTCGCAGGAACTCGGCCTGAATGTATGGAAATTCGCCGGCGGCAGTTTGCAGGATATGACGCGCGTCGCCGCATCCAGCGTCGCCATGTGGCGTGACGTTTTCCTGTCCAACCGCGCGCCGCTCGTTGCCATGTACAAACAGTTCCGCGATGAAATGGATCATCTGGCAAACATCATCGACAGCGGCGACGCAGCGACCATCGAGTCCTATCTGACAAATGCGCGCGCGCAACGACTCAAAAGTTTTGGATCCTGAGCCGCGTCTCACAAACTGGATTCAGACTGCACGCTAAGCCTTTGCGTCGAATCTAAAAATTCCAGTTATCGACAGCGCAAGCCAAAAATATCAGGCAGAAAATGCGCCTTTCGCTTGCACGAATCAAAGGAAAGGATTCAAATGCCTCCTTATATGAATCGCGGCACGGTGTCGTGACCCACTGTTTAAAGAAGTTGGAGGTTAGTGATGATCAATTTGTCGATGGCCGACCCGGAACATAATTTACGTCCACGCCTGACCGTTATGGGTGTCGGCGGTGCGGGTGGCAACGCCATCAACAACATGATCCGCTGCCAGTTGGAAGGATGCGACTTCATCGCCGCCAACACCGACTCTCAGGCGCTTGCTTCATCGCTCGCGCACCGCAAAATCCAGCTCGGCATCAACATGTCGCGCGGTCTTGGCGCCGGTTCCAAACCCGACACGGGTCGCGCCGCCGCCGAAGAACAGATTGCTGACGTCCTTGCCTGCCTCGAAGGTTCGGACATGCTGTTCATCACCGCCGGTATGGGCGGCGGCACTGGCACTGGTGCAGCCCCCGTTATTGCCCGCGCCGCGCGTGAAGCCGGCATCCTCACGGTCGGCGTTGTCACCAAGCCGTTCCATTTCGAAGGCAACAACCGCATGCGCATGGCCGAAAAGGGCATTGCGGAATTGCAGCAATATGTCGATACGCTGATCGTCATCCCGAACCAGAACCTTTTCCGTATAGCGAACGAACGTACGACTTTTGCCGAAGCCTTCCGCATGGCGGACGAAGTTCTGCACTGCGGCGTGCGCGGCATCACGGACCTGATGGTCATGCCCGGCTTTATGAATCTGGACTTCGCCGACGTGAAGACCGTCATGGGCGAAATGGGCAAGGCAATGATGGGCACAGGCGAAGCCGATGGCGACAACCGTGCCATTCGCGCTGCCGAAGCCGCCATTTCCAACCCGCTGCTCGATGACGTGTCCATGAAGGGCGCGCGCGGTGTACTGATCAACATCACAGGCGGCATGGACATGACCCTGTTCGAAGTTGACCAGGCAGCGAACCGCATCCGCGACGAAGTTGACCCCGACGCGCAGATCAAGGTCGGCTCCACGCTGGGCGAAGACCTCGATGGTCGCATCCGCGTGTCAGTCATTGCGACGGGCATCGACGCCTCCCTGACGCAAAGCGCGAGCAGTGGCCAACGTCAGGCAGCACCGCCGACGGTTGCCTCTCAACTGCGCATGGTCAGCGAAACCCGCAAACAGGAAGCTCCCGTCAGCGTTCAGACGCAGCAACCCGTTGCTCCGCAAGGCTCATACTTTGCCATGCCACAGGCCGTTACACCTGAAGCTTTGGCAGAACAGTCCAAGGCCCCAACACAGCAAACCAGCTGGGAACAACCGGCACCGGAAGCTGCCGCTTATGCCCCGCAAGCAACGGCGCCCCAAGCCGCACCGCAAAGCTACGCGCCACAACAACCGGCCCATACGAATGGCTGGATAGCCTCTGCCTCTGCCATCCAAAAGCAGGAGCCGCAAAGCTATGCCCCGGCCCAGCAGCAGCCCGCCGCATATACGCAGCAACCTTCTGCCGCCTCGGTTGCGCAACCACGCAGCTACGAACCGCCGCCGGCACCCGTACGCGCCGCGCCACAGCAGCAGGCTTATCAGCCGACACCGGCTACGCCACCCAGTTATGCGCCAACCGATATGCGCGTGACACAATTGATGACACCGTCACACGTGGAAACTGCGACGCCTGCCAGTGCCGCCTCTGACCAGCGCCGCGCGCGCCGTACGGAGTCCCTGTTCACGCGTATTACGGGCTTTGGTCTGGTGCGTCCGTCTGAGCAACATGGCGAAGAAGAAACCACCGGTCAGTACACCGAACAGACTGCCGAGGCTGCTCAACCCAAGCTTGGCATCGACCCATCGGACAGGCCCGCACTGTCATCGGATCAGCCGACTGACCTGCTGGACATCCCGGCCTTTCTGCGTCGCCAGACTAACCATTAGGCCGAAGGCTTTTGGATCAAGGCAGGGAAAACTTTGTTTTCCCTGCCTTTTTCTTTTGAATTCGTGCTTGCATATTCATCCGGTTCCGCCTAGGTTGTGCGCCCTAAGCCGTGCCCAGATGGCGGAATTGGTAGACGCGCAGGTTTCAGGTACCTGTGGCAGCGATGTCGTGGAAGTTCGAGTCTTCTTCTGGGCACCATTAATTTGGTTATGCACCTAACTGGCTGAAATATAATGCTTATCTTACCAATAAGCCCCCTTTCTATTCCTTATTAGATGCAGCAGACCCATGCTAGATTCCGGCCATCTTATGCCGTGAATTTAATGGGGCATTAATCACAAGTTTTTACTATGAAACTATAGGCCCGTTTGTAATAGTTGCTATTCATTTTAAAGGGTTACGCCGATGGCAATGGCGGCTGAAAACGCCAATGACTATGTCAGCGAAGAACAAAAGCCAGACTATAACGTCTTGGTTGTGGGTGACTCTGTATCGCGCAATCTGGGTGATGGGCTCAGGCGCAACGGTATCGCAAACAACAACATGGGCTCTGTAGGCGCTTCGATCGGTCACGTCGATAATCAGTATAATATTCGTGGTTTGATGGAACAGCTCCACGACCCGAAACATCGCCCGAAACCCGGCGACACACTGATTGTTATGGTTGGCTATAATGACGGGAGCAACGCCAATCACGCCGCACAAGTTGAAAAGATGATGTCGGAGCTGGAGCAGCTCCAGAAAGAAGGTGTGCATATTGCCATTGTTACGCCCCCATTGGGTGGCGCGAGGGGCAAATATCTTGAAAACGCCAAGCTATCTACCCCCATTCAGATAGACGCCGCACATAGGCACCACCTGAACATCTACAGTTTAAATGACAACTTCCTACGCGGGGATGCCGTACATATGGCAGACCCGGCTGGCTTTGCCAAAGCAGTCATGCATGCAATTGGCCTGCAGTCGGATGGCAGCCTGGACCCATCAAAGGCCGGGCAAACAACGCAGACAGCGCCGCAACAGGAACCGGAAGCGGCGAAGCGTATTCAGCAAGTTTTGGCGGAACGCAGAAAGCAAAAGTTTGCAGAAGAACTGAAAGATCCAGAACTCAGAAAAGAAATCTATGCTGCAGGCAGCATGGAGACAGAAGACAAAGTTGCCTTTTTAGAAAGCATACTGAACCGCGCCGATATGCAGGGCAAAACACTTCGGCAAGCTCTACACGATGGTTTTTATGGCCCAATTAATCACGGCAGACTGCCCGGCGCCATGGCTGGTTTAACCAGCAGCCAAATAGCCGATTACGATATGGCTTTGGACACCGTCATTGCCGGATCGAACACGATCAACCTTGCCACCGATCAGGGCGAGAAAACCGAAATTCGCGGCCCTGAATGGAATGTTGGCGGTGAATGGTACGGCCACATGAACGGCAACAGATCATGGGCCGATATGATCTGCGCCACAGCGAACACAACGTATGTACCCTCCCCGCAATACAGCGGCACTCCCAATCCGGGCGACGCGGGGGCGGTCGCACAAAGATTTGCCGATGAAGCAGCCACTGATGGCGTACTTCATTTTGACACAAGCTCAGCCGCTATAGACCCCAGACAAATGCAAAGCCTGCGGAGCTATTACGGCAAGCTTTTTGAAAAGCACAAAGGTGAAACTCTGGAAATAAAAGAAATTGACGGGGGGCATGACTCGACCGGCAGCAATGCAGCGAATGAGCGGGTGAGCGCCGCGCGCGCCGATGCTATTGAACAAGTTGTGGAAGAAGTCGCTAAGGAAAAAGGGGTCAAGCTTAGAGTCGATCTTAAGCGCATGGTAGACCCTGAACAGAAAGTCGGAGCTTCGCCTGAACAACGCTTTGCTAAAGTCGTGTTTTCAACTGGGTTATAGATAATAATAAACTGAGATGAAGCACCGGGAGATCTGTCACTATAACCTGCCAACAAAATTTTTTGTACATAAGGATCACAACGATGATTAAGAAACCCCCCGCAGCCAATGATAACCCTTTACAAAACGTAGTAGCAGCGCTTTTTGGTACAGGCCCTTTAAAACCCATAAGTAACGCAAACGAAGGGACAGGCGTTATGAAGCGATTGGCTGATTTTTTAAGCGGTAATAATCCTAAATTTTAAGAGTCTACTCGATCCTCCGCCAACTTTTTGAACCGGGTCCATTCCTAGTTGTGACTGGATGCGCGGCAGATGTTCGAGGCCGCGCCTGAATAACGCTTTGCCACAGTCGTGTTTTCAACCGTTTTATAGCTAATAATAAGGTTATGCTCTGCCTGAGCGGCACAGTTATCCACTTGATCATGGTTATCGGCAGGCGCTATACCATGGAGGTACAATACACTCAAAAATATGATGTTTGAGAATCAGTGAGCGCCCATGACCGTTACCCTTTACCAGAATGACATCCCCGATGGCCTGAGCTTTGGATCGGTGGTTGCTGTAGACACGGAGTCGATGGGCCTGAACTGGGACCGCGACCGCATTTGTGTTATTCAATTATCGTCGGGTGATGGTAATGCCCATCTGGTGCAACTACAACGAGGCAAGTACGACGCACCGAACCTGAAGAAACTGTTCGCTGACCCCAAGGTCGTCAAGCTGTTCCACTTTGCGCGCGCAGACCTGGCCGCCATTGGCCGTTATCTGGGCGTTATTCCGCAACCCGTTTATTGCACCAAGATTGCTTCGCTCATCGCACGCACCTTTACAGACCGCCATGGGCTGAAGGACATCGCGCGTGACCTGATCGCGGTTGACCTATCCAAGGAACAACAAACCTCTGATTGGGGGTCCGGTACCTTGACGCAGGATCAGTTGAACTATGCCGCGTCAGACGTCCTCTATCTGCATCGCCTGAAGGACAAGCTGGATGATATGCTGACCCGCGAAGGCCGCAGAGAGTTGGCGCTTAACACCATGGCCTGCCTGCCTGCCCGCGCCGCACTGGATATCGGCGGCTGGGAAAACATCGACATCTTTGCGCACAGCCCGTTCCGCCGTGGCGCCTGAAACAACGCATAACGAAACACCGAAAGGCAGCCTGAGCTTCCTCAGGCCGCAACAAACCGACCGTATCCGCAAAGCACGCGGTCCGCGCACGATGATGCGCGTCGTTCGCCTGATGCTGCCAATCGTTGCGATTGTCATTGTTGTTTATCTGGCGGGTTGGGCCCGTCTGCACCCCAACACGGTTGAAACGGCGGTGATGAAGAACATCCCCGACCTGGTTATCGATAACTTGAATTACAGCGGCCGCGACTCTAAAAATCAGCCCTACTCGCTGACGGCTGAGAAAGCGACACGCCCCAGTGGGGTTTCCAATATCTACGATCTTGATAAACCGCGCGGTGAGCTGACGTTACAAAACGGGGCCTGGGTTTCAGGTCAGGCTGAATATGGGCGCTTTGACCAGACCAAAAGGCAGTTGTGGCTGGGTGGTAATGTCGAGCTTTTCCACGACAAGGGCATGCAATTTACGACCGACGAGGCGCAGGTCGCCATCGACGATCGCTACGCCTGGGGCGAAAAACCCGTTTTACTTCAAGGCGGTTTCGGCACCATCACCGGACAGGGCTTCCGGCTTTTGGACGCGGGGAATGTCATGATTGTCAAAGGCCCCGCCCATGCCGTGCTGAATTTGCATAGCGGCGGGGGGTCTGATAAACCCGATCAGGCTGAAAAGTAGGAAAATTCATGCGATTCCTGGCAAAAACATATTGGATGGCGGCGGCTATGCTGCTGGGCATGCTTTTGTCACCTGTCTTGCCTGCCAGTGCTGAAGACGCGACAGCCGAGCAACCTGCTGCTACCTCACCCGCGCAAGACACATCAACCGACACAGCGTCAACAGCCAAAGAAGCGCAGGATCAAACCCCTGCCCCCAGGCAGATTGATGTCACGGCGGAAAAGAGCGTTGAGTGGTATCAAGACCAGCATCTGTATGTCGCGCGTGATAAGGCCAAAGCGGTGCGCGGCGATCTGGTCGTGCATGCAGATTTGTTGACCGCACATGAACGCGCCGACAGTAAAAAGAAGAAACAGGCGGGCGACGACACCGGCAGCATCGACAAACTAACCGCCAAGGGCCATGTCATCATCACAGACCAGAACAAGCGCGTCACGGGCGATTACGCCGTTTATGATCTGGATAAACATATGATGGTCGTGACCGGCAAAAATTTGCGTTACGAAACCGACAAAGATACCGTAACGGCAAGAGACTCTCTGGAATATTACGAAGATACAAAGCTGGCCGTCGCGCGCGGCAACGCCGTTGCAGACAGGCCCGAACGTCATGTCGAAGCCGACATTCTGACGGCCCTGTTTAAAGCGGATGAAACCGGCGCAGATCAACTTTCCAGACTTTCGGCCATTGGCAATGTTACGATTGTGACGACATCCGATGTCACACGCGGCGACAAGGCGGTTTACGAAGCCGCGCAGAATGCAGCAACCGTTGACGGCCACGTGCGCATCACGCGCGCCAACGGCACCCAATTAACAGGCCGTAGAGGCATGGTGGATTTCACAACCAACCAAAGCAAGCTTCTGCGCGATGAAAGGACGCGTGTCAGTGCTTTGTTGCCGCCAAACCAAAAGCCCGGCAAGGGTGGCGAAGAAGTAGATAATAGTAATGGTTCAGTAGCGGATAATCATCCATGAGCAAGACAGGTAAAATTATTCCTTTCGGCACCGATGGCGACAATGAAGACCGGCCATTGGACCCGCGCGCACAGGGGTTGTTTGCCGAGCATTTGGGCAAACGTTACAAACGACGCCCCGTTGTGCATGATGTCAGCTTCTCTGTTCAGCGCGGTGAGGTAGTCGGCCTTCTGGGACCAAACGGCGCAGGCAAAACCACGTGCTTTTATCTGGTAACCGGGCTGGTAACGCCGGACACGGGCACCATCATGTTGGACGGCATGAATGTGACGGACTTCCCCATGTATCGCCGTGCACGTTTGGGGTTGGGCTATCTGCCACAGGAAGCTTCTATCTTCCGCGGTTTGTCGGTCGAAGACAACATACGGTCCGTTCTGGAAGTGATCGAAGAAGATTACGACACGCGCGAGCAGATGTTGAATGAATTGCTGGCTGAATTCGGCATCACGCATTTGCGTCGCGCGCCGTCTCTGGCACTGTCGGGGGGTGAACGGCGCCGTCTGGAAATTGCCCGCGCGCTTGCCTCACAACCACATTTTGTTCTGCTTGACGAGCCCTTTGCAGGTATCGACCCCATCGCGCTTGGTGATATCCGTGATCTGGTCGTTCACTTGCGCGAACGCGGCATTGGCGTCCTGATTACCGACCATAACGTCAGCGCCACGCTGGGACTTGTTGACCGCGCCTATATCATCCATGACGGGCGCGTTTTAATGGAAGGTAAACCGCAGGAAATTATTGAACACGCCGATGTCCGCCGCGTCTATCTGGGTGAAGAATTTAAAATGTAGGCTTTTCAAAGGCTTCTGTATTTTTTTATTATTTTCGCATCAGCCTGTGATATGCTTGCGCAGTTTTTGTGGTTGAGGGTTTAGACGCGAAATGACGCGTGAGTTTTCATTACCTAAGGTCGGCGATATGGCGACGGCTCGTATTTTGGACATGTCTTACCTTGCACAGGTTCTATCCCTGCAAGAAGAGACCTGTGCTGCCCTGCCTGAAAGCCAAAAACGGTTTATTCTACCGCGCACACCCGAATATTTTCGCAGCTTCCTGACCCGCCAAAGCGGCTATATGGTCGGCATGCTGTATAAAGGCCGCCTGATCGGCCAACTGGCCATGCTGGGCCCATCGCTTCTGGAAAAGGCGATCGAAAACAACACCATTACCTATAACAGCGTGGTGTTTCATCATGCGCATATTCTTGACGAAGTCATGGTCGCGAAAAGCGTCGCGGTTCATCCGGACTGGCGCGGCAACGACATCGCACAAAACCTGCTGAGCACCGCGCTGGAGCAACCCGAAGCGCGCGCCTGCGATCACGTTTTTGCCCAGGTATCGGCCGAGAATATCCGCAGCTGGGAAATGTTCCTGCAAATGGGCTTTGGTATTGTCGCGGCGGGTCTTGACCCTACCGACGGCAAACCGCGCTTTGTCCTGCAACGCCCGTCATTGGGCTTTGCCATTCATCACGCCGCGGGTGCTGAAAGCGTAGACCCGATAACAGGGTTTGCCTCGATTATGCGCCTGACGAACTTCGAGGCCTTGATCGGCCAGATCGACACGACGAGCTTGAGCCTGCGCCTCAATTTCCGCTCCAGCATCGAGAACGCGTCCACCTGGAGCGAAAGTGCGCCGGAAGTCGAAAGCGCCTAAGCTTTAGTGTTCTTCGTCAATATCCAGATCATGATGCCGGAAACGCGGCTGTGGCGCGTTATTTGCGTTGACGATGTACTGCATACCTAAATCACGAATTCTGTTCTGCAGGCGGGCAATCATTCCCATGCGGTCACCCATTTGTTGGCGTAACCTGCGCGTCCAACCTAGCGCTAGCGCCTGTTGCGAAACACGGGTAATTTCATTTTCTACACGATAGACTTCATTGCGCAGCGCATCCTGTTGCGCGCAAATCACAACACCGCGGTCAAACTCTTCATCCGCTGCCGCTTCATCTCGCGTTTTTTTCTGCTGTTCCTGTTGATTTTCAAGAGCTATCGCGCCCAGTATGGCAAGGTCGTTATCGTCGCGCATATTGGCCATATTCAGCCTCCCTGTGGGAACCAACTGACCCTAGCACTAACAGATTAAGAATGGAATGAATTGCCCTTTTCTTAGTTTTATGCAAAAATGATGCCAGAATCTAAGATCGCAATACAAAATTAACGATTCAACCTTATCTTAGCGACATGAGCATATCCCAACGCCTCGACCTTAGACAAACACAAACGCTGGTCATGACGCCCCAGCTGCAACAAGCCATTAAGCTGTTGCAGATGTCGGGACAGGAACTTAGCGACTATGTCGACAGCGAAATTGAACAAAATCCCCTGCTGGAGCGCGGCAATAACGATGGCGAGGCTTTTGAGCAGGAAGATTCTGCCGCCCCGGCGGAAAAAACGGATAGCGCCGCTGAAGCCCTAAACGGCGATCTCGAAGCCTTGCCCCAGACCGGCGGCGACAGCGATTGGCCAGAAGACGACAAGGCCTTTGGCGGCGACCATTTTCATGAAAGCCACAATAACAGCTTTCACGACCACGATGATTTTGAAGCCATCAACGCCGTCGCGGAAAAACCCAGCCTGCGTGAGCATTTGATGGAGCAAATCCAGGTCGACATCACCCAACCCGGCGAACGTATGATTGCCGTCGCGCTGATTGAGATGCTGGATGACGCGGGCTATCTGCCAATTGATCTGGAGCTGATGCGCACGCAGTTGGGCGCCACGGGCGACCAGTTCGAAGCTGTTATCGGCAAATTGCAGCATTTTGACCCACCCGGCATTTTTGCGCGTTCGCTCAAGGAATGCCTGTCCATCCAGTTGCGCGAACGCAACCGTCTGGACCCGGCCATGCAGATCCTGCTGAACCACCTAGATCTTGTCGCCAGACGCGAAAAACAAGCCCTGATGCGCCTTTGTCTGGTCGATGCCGAAGATCTGGCCGACATGATTGACGAAATCCGCAACCTGAACCCCAAGCCGGCGATGATATTCGTCTCAGACGTTGCGGCCCCCATCGTTCCTGATGTGTTTATTCGCCCACAAGCGGGCGGTGGCTGGCACATTGAGCTGAATACGGACACCCTGCCCCGCGTTCTGGCCAACGAACGGTATTACACCCGCATACAAGGCTCTGCGCACAGCAAAAGCGATAAGGAATATATCAGTAACCGCTGGCAACAGGCGAACTGGCTGGTCAAGGCCCTGCAACAGCGTGCGACCACCATCCTGAAGGTCGCCAGTGAAATTGTGCGCCAACAAGACCAGTTCTTTGTCCATGGCGTGCAACATCTGCGCCCGTTGATTTTACGCGATATTGCGCAGGCCGTAGAAATGCATGAATCGACCATCAGCCGTGTCACGCAAAATAAGTATATCGCGACCCCGCGCGGCATGTTTGAGCTGAAATACTTCTTCACAACCGCGTTGACGCGCACCGACGGCGGAGAAACAGTATCATCCGAGGCCGCCCGCGAACGCATCCGGCAGCTGATTGAAAGCGAGGACCAGAAAGCCATTCTGTCCGACGACCGGCTCGCCGATATGCTGAAAACCGAAGGCATCGATATCGCCCGCCGGACGGTTGCCAAATATCGTGAGGCCATGGGAATTCCCACATCCGCCCTACGTCGTCGCCATAAGAGAATTTAGGCATATAAGATTCAATGGCTTAGCCAGAGGCTTGACTTGGAAGCCTATATGTTTCTATCTATCACCACGTTTTTCAGATACAATGCAAGGCGTCGGGTGGAAGCTCCAGCGACTGCGGACTTCCAAGGCTGGGTAGCCCGAATAATTTGCCCAGAAAATGCCATAGGCATAAAGATCGATACACGACAAAGAAGAAACAACAACAGTCGGGAATATCCCAATGCAACTTTCCGTTAAAGGCAAGCAAATCGACGTCGGTGACGCCTTACGCCAGCATGTAGAAAACCAATTGCAGGAAGTGATCGGCAAGTACTTCAGCGGTTCGCTGGACGCGCAGGTTACTTTTTCGCGCGAAGCGCACCTGTTCCGCTCCGACATCACCGTGCATGCGGGCCGCGGCATAACTCTGCAGGCGAACGCCAGTGCAACGGAACCCTATCCCGCCTTTGACAACGCGGCCAACCGCATCGCCAGTCGCCTGCGCCGTTACAAGAAGAAGATTGTCGACCATCACCACGAGCAGCAACGCAGCGAAGCCGCACAAATTGCCAGCAGCTTTATCCTGCAGGGCGCCGAGGCAACACAGGAAGAAGAAGCCAATGACAACCCCGTTGTCGTTGCCGAAATGACGACCCCGATTGAAACCCTGACGGTCAGTGAAGCCGTGATGCGTCTGGATCTGGGTGACCTAACGGCCTTGATGTTCCGCAACCGTGCACACGGTGGGTTGAACATGATCTATCGCCGCAATGACGGCCATATTGGTTGGGTCGACCCCGACCAGGGTAAAAAGGCCTGAGGCGGGATTAGTAACATGACT
Source organism: Alphaproteobacteria bacterium (assembly GCA_019233975.1). Lineage (GTDB taxonomy): Bacteria > Pseudomonadota > Alphaproteobacteria > UBA9219 > UBA9219 > JAFALY01. The sequence goes on from JAFALY010000038.1 coordinate 22,348, forward strand.
GATACAAAAGCCATTATGCACGCCCTGCTGCCTGCGCAATCCGTTCTCATTGATGTTGAAGCCGAGAGCAAGAAAGACCTTCTGCAATCCGTCGCCCAAGTGGCATCGGGACAATCCGGCCTCGACTCCCACGTCATTTTCGACGTCCTTTGGGAACGCGAAAAACTAGGCAGCACCGGCGTCGGTTACGGCATTGCCATTCCGCATGGCCGCGTGCCTGGCGTTGAAAAGGTTGTCGGCCTGTTTGCGCGCCTGAAGTCGCCGCTGGCCTATGAATCGCTGGATGAGAAACCGGTTGATCTGGTTTTCCTGCTAATGGCTCCCGAAAATGCGGGCGCCGACCATTTGCAGGCGCTGTCCGCCGTTTCGCGTCTGTTACGCAATAAGGCTCTGTGCCAGAATTTGCGTACGGCCAAGGATGCCGAAAGCATCTATCGCTTCCTGACGGAAACCGAACCCGACGAACAGGCCGCCTAAAATCTGAAACTCAAGGACAAGCGGGCGCATCAAGTGCTGATGCTGCCTGTGCGTCCAGCAGTAGCGCCACATTGTCGTGCCCGCGCAAGGCCGTGGCAGGGCATGCAGGAGATACGGACGCGGACATTAGCTTACAGATCGCCTCACGCTTCGCTTCGCCAAAAGCCAGCAGCAAAATCCGTCGCGCCCGTAAAATGGACGCGATACCCATGGTGAGGGCGGATGTCGGCACGGCATCAAGATTATCAAAGAAACGCGCGTTGTCTTTGCGCGTTTTGTCCGCCAACGTCACGATGTTCGTGTCGCCATTCAGATCAGCGCCGGGTTCGTTGAATCCGATATGCCCGTTGACGCCAATCCCCAGTATCTGCAGGTCAACCGGACCATATTCCCGCAACAACGCTTCGTAACGCCGGCATTCAGCCTGTAAATCTGCGGCCATGCCATTGGGTATAAACGTGCGATCTGGCATCGCGTTGATATGGTCAAACAGATGCTCGCGCATAAAACGATGAAACGACGCCACATGTTCACGCGGCAGGCCGACATATTCATCAAGATTGAAAAAGGTCGCGCGTGAGAAATCGAGCCCATCTTCGCGGTGCATGCGCACCAACTCGGCATACAGGCCGATTGGCGTCGATCCAGTCGCCAGCCCCAGTACGGCATTCGGCTTGGCTCGCAGTAGTTCGGCAATAAGCTTCGCGGCGGCTATGCCCGCCTCATGCGCTTCATGAAATACAGCAACCGCAGGTTTATGTTCATAAACAGACATGGGTTATCCCTAACATGGCGCACCAGCATCCCCAAAGAAAAAGGGGAAAGCCACAGCCTTCCCCTTCATTCGTTGTCGTGCACTGCAACAGAGGCGGCTTAGGCAGCCATCGCCTTTTGCATGGTGGTGCCCAGCGCGGCGGGGCTGTCTGCAACCAGAATGCCAGCTGAGCGCATGGCTTCGATCTTGTCGTTGGCGGAACCCTTACCACCAGAGATGATCGCGCCCGCATGGCCCATACGGCGACCCGGAGGAGCCGTAACGCCGGCGATAAAGCCGACCATCGGCTTCTTGCGCTTGCTGTGCTTGATGAACTCAGCGGCTTCTTCTTCAGCCGAACCACCGATTTCACCAATCATGATGATGCCCTGCGTTTCGTCATCGGCCAGGAACATTTCAAGGCAATCGACAAAGTTCGTGCCGTTGACGGGGTCGCCGCCAATACCAATGCATGTTGTCTGACCAAGGCCTGTAGCAGTCGTTTGCGCGACAGCCTCGTATGTCAACGTGCCGGAGCGCGAAACAATCGCGATCTTGCCGCGCTTGTGAATATGGCCGGGCATGATGCCAATTTTGCATTCGCCGGGCGTGATAACGCCGGGGCAATTCGGCCCAATCAAGCGCGTCTTGGAACCCTGCAGCGCACGCTTCACCTTCACCATATCCAAAACCGGAATGCCTTCCGTGATGCAGACAACCAGCGGGATTTCGCAAGCGATCGCTTCCAGAATGGAGTCGGCCGCGAACGGCGGCGGCACATAGATGACAGAGGCATTTGCCTGCGTCTTTTCCACGGCTTCCGCAACCGTGTTGAACACGGGCAGATCCAGATGTTCAGAACCGCCCTTACCCGGCGTGACACCGCCAACCATTTTGGTGCCGTAGGCAATGGCCTGTTCGGAGTGGAACGTGCCCTGCGAACCTGTGAAACCCTGGCATATAACGCGGGTGTTCTTGTTAACGAGTACGGACATTAGGCAGCCTTCCTTTTCACAGCAGCAACAATCTTTTCAGCCCCATCGGCGAGGTTATCGCCCGACAGGATGGGCAGGCCGCTTTCGGCCAAAATCTTTTTGCCCAGATCAACATTCGTGCCTTCCAGACGGACAACCAGCGGCACGTGCAATTGCACTTCCTTCGCCGCCGCGATAATGCCTTCGGCGATAATGTCGCAACGCATAATGCCGCCGAAGATATTGACGAAAATGCCCTGCACATTGCGGTCCGACAGGATGATCTTGAAAGCCGCCGTCACACGTTCCTTGGTGGCACCACCGCCAACGTCGAGGAAGTTCGCGGGCGATCCACCATACAGCTTGACGATGTCCATGGTGGCCATAGCGAGACCAGCGCCATTCACCATGCAACCAATGTTGCCATCCAGCTTAACGTAGTTCAGGCTGTACTTGCCAGCTTCGATTTCGGCGGGATCTTCTTCCGCTTCGTCGCGCATAGCTTCGACATCCTTGTGGCGATAGAGTGCGTTGTCGTCAAACGACATTTTGCAATCCAGCGCGATAATATCATCGCCGCCTGTGACGACCAGCGGATTGATTTCAACAATCGCGCAGTCGAGGTCGATGAAAGCACTGTACATCGCCTGCAGGAAACTGACGCACTTGCCGATCTGCTTATCCTTCAGGCCAAGGCCGAAGGCAATCTGGCGCGCATGATAGGGTTGCAGGCCCGTGACCGGGTCAATGGCAACCTTGATGATTTTTTCAGGCGTCTTGGCAGCCACTTCTTCGATTTCCATGCCGCCTTCGGTTGAGGCCATGATGGTCACGCGGCTGGTCGCGCGGTCGATCAACAAACCAAGATACAGTTCGCGCTTGATGTCGCAACCTTCTTCGACATAAATACGTTGAACCTTCTGACCGGCGGGGCCCGTCTGGTGCGTTACCAGTTGCATGCCCAGCATGCGCTTGGCTTCGGATTCCACGGTGTCCATGGTTTTCACGACCTTGACGCCACCACCCTTGCCGCGACCGCCAGCATGGATCTGAGCCTTGACGACCCAAACCGGCTCCTTGAGATCGAGCGCCAATGCTTTGGCGACATCAATGGCTTCGGCCGGAGTAAAGGCCACGCCACCGCGCGGAACGGTCACGCCGTATTTCTTCAGAAGGCTTTTGGCCTGATACTCATGGATATTCATCGAGAACGAACCTCTCTTATGCCGGTTAGGAAAGAAGCAGCGCCAAGACGGCAAACTGCAGGCACTCATGTCAGGCATGGATTACTGCGATTTCGCAATCGCAGCAAGCATATTTTTGCCTTAAAAATAAAAGGCTTAGACTTCCTTTACGCCGCCGTCGATTCCGCCATTGCGCAGCCTTTGTCGCCATGAACCTCGCTTAGGAAATCCCATAGGGTCTGCGCCGCCTTACGGGCGGCCATAAGGGCTTCTACCTGTCGGTCGGCGGGAATGGCGTCGATCAGTTTTTCACAAGTCGCCGAATGATACACATCCGCCGTTTCATGAACCTTGAAGAAAGCCAAAGCCTCCGGCGTTTCAATACCGTAAAAGGACTTCAGGCCTTCGATCTTGGTTTTGGAGATTTCGGGCGTCTGATACTCGTAGGCGTAAAGGGCGCACAGGCCGCCTTCGTAAGACGAACGGCAGACATCCAGATAGGTGTCACGTGCCGCCAGTGCCGCCTGACCAAACTGCTGTGCCTTGTGCGAGCCCAGCCCATCCATGAAATCCTGCCACAACTGCGGATGCGGGGCCGAACGTCCTGTCGTGCCTTCTTCATCCATCAGATTTTCAAGGATCATCGTGCGCGCTTCAGCGTTATCGCAACGACTATGCAGGCCGCTCACATAACGTGGGAAAGCTTCCACAAACGGCTGGTACTGTGCGGCATAATGCTGCAATTCCTGCTGCGATAATTCGCCGCGTGTCCATGCCTGGTAAAAGGGGTGAGACAGAAGATGCAGATCAGCGATAGTTGCCTTTAACTGTTCAGAAAACGTCATGTCATACCCCTTTTCAGTTTGTGGTTATTGCCTCACTTAATTCAAGCAGCCTTGGCCAACATGGGCTTGGTGACATCCATCAGCCCGCGCACAGCGTTGACCGACGCATCGAACATCGCTTTTTCATCAGCGTTTAATTGCAGTTCGATGATCTTTTCAACACCGCCAGCGCCAATGACAACCGGCACGCCAACATACAGGTCCTTAATACCGTATTCGCCGTTCAGGTAAGCGGCACAGGGCAGAATGCGCTTTTTATCCTTCAGGAAGCATTCTGCCATTTCAATGGCGGATGCCGCAGGCGCATAGAAAGCAGAACCCGTTTTCAGCAGCTTGACAATTTCAGCGCCGCCATCACGTGTGCGCTGAACGATTTCATCCAAGCGCGCCTGCGTGGTCCAGCCCATCTTCACCAAATCCGGCAGCGGAATACCACCAACGGATGAATAACGGGTCAGCGGCACCATGGTGTCGCCATGGCCGCCCATGACATAGGCGTAAACATCTTCCACCGCGACGTTGAATTCCATCGACAGGAAGGTGCGGAAACGCGCGCTGTCCAGAACGCCTGCCATGCCGACCACGCGGCTGGGCGGGAAGCCTGTGACCTGCTGCATGACCCACACCATGACGTCGAGCGGGTTGGTGATAACAATGACGAATGCGTTTGGCGCGTACTTCTTGATGTTTTCACCCGCCGCCTTGACGATGCCGGTGTTGATGCCGATCAGATCATCACGGCTCATGCCCGGCTTACGCGGCACGCCAGCGGTAACGATAACGACATCGGCACCCTGAATGAGGCTGTAATCCGTGCCGCCGGACATTTTGCTGTTGAAGCCTTCGACGGGGCTTGCCTGATACAGGTCAAGCGCCTTACCTTCGGGAATGCCTTCGGCCACGTCGATCAGAACGACATCGCCCAGTTCCTTCTGCCCGGCCAACAGAGCCAAAGTGCCACCAATTTGACCTGCGCCGACCAGCGCGATTTTCCTGCGAGCCATAAGAGCCTCCTAAAGTAAGAAAGTACGGGCGAATCCCGAAAAGATTGGATGAATTTTGATTACGCCTGAACAGCTTCAGGCGCAAGCCCGTTCCTGTTCACGCCCCGTTCACGCTTGCCCTGACCGTCTATCCCTGTTAGCCATTGATGATCCTCATTTATTAATGGAATCGTATCATGGCATCGCAGCAGAGCACCGCCGCCACTCAAGATAACAGCCTTCCCATGTTTTACACAGCGCCACGCCCACTCGATCGTGTGCGTGATTTGGACACCAAGCTGTCACGCCCCAACGGTTTCGGCTTTGCGCGCAACACGAATGCCATCCCCCTGCTGATTGACGAATTTCCCGCCGCCTGCGTCCATTATCCCATCGTCTTTGCCGCAGGACCGGCCCCCATTCCGACCGCCGTCGTTGGCCTGAAGAACAACGAGAACCTGTTGGTGAACAGCAAGGGTGAATGGCTGAACGGTACCTATCTACCGGCCTATGTGCGCCGCTATCCCTTCATTCTGATGGATGACCCGGTGCAGCAGCAATTTGTTTTGTGCATCGACGAAGGCAGCGGCCTGTTCGGCAAGCAGGGTGAATTTCCCCTGTTTGAAAATGGTGAACCTTCGGCTTTCACCAAAAACGCGGTGGAGTTTTGCTCCACCCTGCGTGCGCAAGGTGAAAACACGGACCAGTTCATCAAAGCCCTGCAGCAGCATGATCTGCTGATGCAAAACGATGCGCAAGTCGATCTGGGTAACGGCAACAAGATCCAGCTTTCTGGCTTTCTCGTCATCAATCCGCAAAAATTTGATGCCCTGCCTGATGATGTCGTGCTGGACTGGCGCCGTCGCGGCTGGTTAGGACTTATCTACGCGCACTTCATCTCGTCCCATCGCTGGCAAGGCCTTGTGAACCTGCTACATAGCCCCACATGATGAAAAACATTGTACGCGCTCTGGGCTTGATCATCGCGCTGACGGCAACGCCGGTATTCGCGCAAACAGCGCAACATGGATTGGCCCTGCATGGCACACCGAGATATCCCGCTGACTTTCAGCATTTTGATTATGTCAATCCGAATGCTCCAAAGGGCGGTGATATCCACCTGTCTGCCCTTGGCACCTATGACACATTGAACCCCTTTACCTTAAAGGGGTTGGCGGCGGATGGGGCAGCGTTGCAATTCGAAACGCTGATGGCAGCGTCGATGGATGAACCGATGAGCCAGTATGGCTGGATCGCCGAAAGTGTGACGGTCGCGCCGGATCACAGTTGGGTTTCTTACAAAATCCGCCCAACTGCGCGTTTTCATGACGGCAGCCCAATTACCGCCGATGATGTGATCTTTTCCTTTGAAACACTGCGTGATAAGGGGCACCCCTTCTATCGCAGTTATTACAAAGACGTCGTGAAAGCGGAAAAGCTGGGTGAACGCGAAGTAAAATTTACATTCCGCGACACAACGAACACCGAATTGCCGCTCATCATGGGCCAGTTGCCTGTTCTGTGCAAAAAATTCTGGCAGGGCAAGGATTTCGCCGCAACGACTTTGGATCCCGTCATGGGCAGCGGCCCATATGAAGTAGACAGCATGACGCCGGGACGCACCATTTCCTATAAACGCGTCAAGGATTGGTGGGCGAAAGACCTGCCCATCAACCGTGGGCGCTACAATTTCGATGTCATGCGCTTTGATTATTACCGCGACACAACAGTATCGCTTGAAGCGTTTTTGCGCGGCAGCTACGACTTCCGCCTAGAAAATGTCGCCAAGAACTGGGCGCTCGGTTACGACACGGATGCCGTACGCAACGGCAACATCGTCAAAGACACAATAACCAACCAACTGCCTGCCGGCATGCAGGGGTTTGTTTTCAATATGCGGCGCGATCTTTTCAAAGACCGCCGCGTGCGTGAGGCGCTGAATTACGCGTTTGACTTCGAATGGTCTAACAAGAACTTCGCCTATAACGCCTATACACGCACACAAAGCTATTTTGAAAACTCTGAACTTGCGGCACGCGGAATGCCCAGCGCGGATGAGCTAAAACTGCTGGAACCCTATCGCAACCAGCTCCCGCCTGAATTGTTTACCGAGCCCTTCAAGCTGCCCACGACGGATGGCAGCGGCGACAACCGCGATAATATGCGCAAAGCCGCTGAGCTGCTGCGCGAGGCCGGATGGACGCTTAAGAACGGTGTTTTGGTTGATGCGAACGGCAAACCGTTGACGTTTGAAATTATAGACGCGGAGCCCATGTTTGAACGCTGGACACAGCCCCTGCTCCGCAATCTTGAACGTCTGGGCATTAAGGCGACATTCCGCATTGTTGATGCCGCACAGTTCCAGAACCGCATGGACAATTTTGATTTTGACGTCACGGTTTCGGTTTTCTCGCAATCCCTGTCGCCGGGGAACGAGCAGTTTGATTACTGGTCCTCTACCAAAGCCGATGTGCATGGCAGCCGCAACCTGATTGGCGTACACGATCCCGTTGTAGATGCATTGCTGGAGAAACTGGTACATGCGACATCACGCGAAGATCTGGTGACCGCCTGTCACGCGCTCGACCGCGTTTTGCTATGGCAATATTACGTGATCCCGCACTGGCATATCGATTCATTTCGTATTGCCTATTGGAACCGATTTGGCCAACCCGCCACGCACCCGCCCTATGGCTTGGCCGTTGACGACACCTGGTGGGTTGATACCGCCAAGGCCGCCAAACTTGACGCCCAACACGCACGTGGACAATGAAACTTGATCTTACCGCGATAAAACACAACACCGTCAATTGTATTGATCAATTCAGAACATGGCTTTGTGCGCCCCCCTATGAAGGCGTGCCGTGGATGTGCTGGCTTTATGTCCTGTTTTGCGGCCTGTATGCCGGTGGTGCGCCGTTTCATGGACAGTTGGCATGGTTTGATGACAATGTGCGCATGGTCCAGATACTGGAATGGATTAACGGCGTTCATGGCTGGTACGACCACGTCCTGATGCGCGTCAATGCGCCCGAGGGTTTCCACACCATTTGGTCGCGTGTTGTCGATGCCCCGATTGCCGCCGTGATTATCGCCTTTCAGGGGCTTGTCGGTCAGCGGCAAGCGATTGTGGTCGCCGTCACATTGATACCCATGCTGCAAACGCTGATGCTGTTTTTCGCAGCTCCCTATTTCGCCGCACCGCTCATCGGGCGCGATAAAGCGCAACTGGTCAATCTGTTCGTTCTCTTTACGCAATGCCTGAACCCCGATTATTTCACTTTGTCGGGATTTGAAATGGGCGCGGTCAGCCACCACACCTGGTATATCCTCTTAGGGCTAACGCTGCTGGGCAGCGCCATACGGTTGCTGACTGAACCCGGCCGCAAGACAACAGCCATTTTTGTTGCGAGTAACGTAACGCTTCTGCTTGTGGGAATTGAAGCATTTCCGCTTCTGGCACTGGCTGCGTTCCTTCTGGCGGTCATTACGTGGCAAAGACAGGATGCGATGCTGGCGCGCGCGTCAGCCGTGGCGTTCGGGCTTGTTGCCATTATTACGGCCATCGACCAGCCCATCAACCACCCACCCGCAGAATGGCTGAATGTCTCGTTCTCTGAACCGTCCATTTTTGGTGCGATCATCACCGCCTGTGCTGCCGTATTTTTTCTGCTGACGGAACAGATCGTCAAGCGGAAACCCGGCAGCCGCCAATGCTTCGTTATGATGACCCTTCTTGCGGCGGCCATGGGCGGTGCCCTGATCGCCCTGTTCCCTGAACTGTTAAACGGTGCGGCGGCAGGATTGACACCAGAGGAACGCATGCTGGCCCACCGCGAGCACACAGAAGCGGTCGGCCTCTATGCCGTTGCCATCAACACGGTTGATTATGTGCGCCTGATCATGCCGTCGGTTATTGCCTTTATCTGGATGCGGCATCTGGTCCGCAACAGGAAAGGCGCCGAAGAACGCCCTATCTACATATACTTTTACGGGTTGGTGATTATCACATTCATCTACGCGTCCATTTTCTCACGCCTGGTTTTCTATATGGCGCTAAGCGACAGCGTCGTTCTGATGCATCTCTGGCTGCATACTGCGGCCAAGATGAAAGACGACCAGAATGCGAGCCTGAAGAAGTTTTTACTGTATGTTTTTTTAGGGCCGCTGTGGATGTTGATTGTCCCCGCCGCGAATTACAACAGCGGCTTTGGCGACAAGGTTCTGATGTTCCCCGCCAAAAAGCAATTCGGCAAACAAACCTGTGACATGACCGGTATCGCCGAATATCTGCATTTCCATTACAGCAACGACAAAACGATTATGGTGCAGATGTACACGTCGGATAAGTTTCTGTATTGGACAGACCTGAAAGTCTATTTTCTGGCGAATTTTCCATCCCAGAACAAATTCATCAATGCACGACGGTTTTACATGACAAAAGACGCCGATATAGCGCACACGATTGCGACCGAAGGCCATGTAGATTTGGTCGCGGTCTGTCAGGATGACGTCAAACTGGGCGCTGATACGGCCTTTGCAAACAGCCTGCTACACAACAAGACATTTGAACAACAACTGACGACAGGCGAAATACCGTCATGGCTGAAGCCAGTGCGAATGCAAATGGCTTCGCCCTATTTACTGTTTGAAGTTGTGAAGTAACCTGCGGAAAATCAGAAGTGGAAAGATTATGCCGCCGCGGCAACCTCAACACAGGCCAGCTTGACCTGTGCGGCCTCAATCGCCTTTTCAAGACGCATACGCTCGGCATCCGACTTCGCCAAGGCGATATCGTCATGCAGCTGGGCAAGCGCCTGTACAACCGCCGCGCGATCGATGGATGAAACCGCCACGGCTTCTTCGGCCAAAATGGCGCAACGCGTGGCGCTCACTTCCGCAAACCCCCTGGAGACAAACAACCGTTCGGAAATGGTCGTTTCATCGCTTTCGTAAACATTGATAACGCCGGGGCGCAGCGTCGTAATCATCGGTGCATGGCCAGCCAGAACGCCATAATCCCCCTCACCACCCGGCAAAGTGACCATAACGACCGGCTTGCTGAGCAGCAGCTTTTCCGGCGAAACAAGTTCCAACTGAAAGGCGGTCATGTTGATTACGCCGCCTCTGCTGCCATCTTGCGGGCCTTGGCGATCGCTTCGTCGATCGTGCCGACCATGTAGAACGCCGCTTCGGGCAGGTGGTCATAATCGCCGTTCACGATACCCTTGAAGCCGCGAATGGTGTCTTCCAGCTTCACAAGCACACCCGGCGAACCGGTGAACACTTCGGCAACGTGGAACGGCTGCGACAGGAAGCGCTGGATCTTACGCGCGCGCGCGACGACCAACTTGTCTTCTTCCGACAGTTCATCCATGCCCAGAATGGCGATGATATCCTGCAGTGCCTTATAGTTCTGCAGCACCTTCTGCACCGAACGCGCGACCTGGTAATGTTCTTCACCGACAACGCGCGGGTCCAGGATACGGCTGGTTGAATCCAGCGGATCGACGGCGGGATAGATGCCGAGTTCGGCAATCTGACGCGACAGAACCGTGGTGGCATCCAAGTGAGCGAACGAGGCGGCAGGCGCCGGATCGGTCAAGTCGTCGGCGGGAACGTAAATCGCCTGCACCGAGGTGATGGATCCCTTGTTTGTCGTTGTAATACGTTCCTGCAGGGCGCCCATGTCGGTCGCCAGCGTCGGCTGATAACCGACGGCCGACGGAATGCGGCCCAGCAACGCGGACACTTCCGAACCCGCCTGTGTGAAACGGAAAATGTTGTCGACAAAGAACAGAACGTCCTGTCCTTCTTCGTCGCGGAAATATTCGGCGAGCGTCAAACCGGTCAGGGCGACGCGCGAACGCGCGCCCGGCGGTTCGTTCATCTGGCCGTAAACCAGCGCGGCCTTGGAGCCCGGGCCGTCAGTCTTGATAACGCCGGATTCGATCATTTCGTGATAAAGGTCGTTACCTTCACGTGTGCGTTCACCCACACCCGCGAACACGGAGTAACCACCATGCGCCTTGGCAACGTTATTGATCAATTCCATAATCAGAACCGTCTTGCCGACACCGGCGCCGCCGAACAGGCCGATTTTACCGCCGCGCGCATAAGGCGCCAACAGGTCAACGACCTTGATGCCGGTCACGAGGATCTGCTGCTCGGTCGATTGGTCTATAAATTCCGGCGCTGCGCGGTGGATCGGCAGGCTCATCTTCGTTTTGACTTCGCCGCGTTCGTCGATGGGTTCACCAACGACGTTCAAAATGCGGCCAAGCGTTTCCGGGCCAACCGGCACCGTGATGGCGGAACCCGTATCCGTGACCGTGGCGCCACGCACCAGACCGTCCGTTGAATCCATAGCGATGGTACGGACGGTGTTTTCACCCAGATGCTGCGCAACTTCCAGAACCAGACGCTTACCTTCGTTTTCGGTGTAAAGCGCATTCAAGATGGGCGGCAATTCGTTGTCGAACTGCACGTCGACAATGGCACCCAGAACCTGTGTGATGCGGCCTTCGTTTTGCTTGGTCATGTTACAATCCCTGCTTGTGATGTTAGACGGCTTCAGCGCCGGAGATGATTTCAATCAGTTCTTTGGTGATATAGGCCTGACGACTGCGATTATAATTCAGCGTCAGCTTGTTGATCATATCACCCGCGTTACGTGTCGCGTTATCCATGGCGGTCATACGCGCGCCCTGCTCGCCCGCTGCACTCTCCAGCAACGCGCCGTAAACCTGAATGGCGATGTTACGGGGCAGCAGATCAGCCAAAATGGCTTCTTCATCCGGCTCAAATTCATAAACCGGGCGCACTTCGGTTTCTGCAGTATCCGCCGCCTTCTTTTCCAACGCGACCGGGATCAACTGACTGGTGGTCACGATCTGCGCAATGGCCGATTTGAAGCGGTTGTAGATGATGTGGCACAGGTCAAACTCACCCGCAGCGAACATGTCGGTGATCCGCGTCGCTATTTTGTCGGCATCGGCAAAGCCCAGACGCTTGCGACCGACATCTTCGAATGACGCGGCGATCTGGCTTGCAAATTCACGACGCAGCAGATCACGCCCCTTGCGGCCTACGCACAGGAACTTAACCTGCTTGCCTTCCGCCATAAGACGGAGCGCCGTACGGCGCGCTTCGCGGACGATATAGCCATTGAACCCACCGCACAGGCCACGGTCGGACGTTACGATGACGAGCAATACCGTGTCTTCCTTGCCGGTTCCGGCGATCAGCGGCGACGTGTCAGATGAAATCGACAAGTTAGCGGCCAGCGAACAAAGCATCTGCCCCATACGCTCGGCATAGGGACGCGCAGCCTCGGCATTTTCCTGGGCACGGCGCAGCTTGCTGGCCGCGACCATCTTCATAGCCGACGTGATTTTCCGCGTGGATTTCACGCTGGTAATACGGTTTTTGAGGTCCTTGAGACTTGGCATGGGCCTACATGTCAAAGGGTTAAAATTGCGAGGCTTTTGTCGCCGAAACAGGCCCTTGGGTCAAGGACTAAATGTTGCGCGCCCCCTCTTTTTTTCGGCCTAAATCAGAGGGTTAGAAATTACGGATTTTTGGGCAGTTTAAAGCGCAGCCCATCCATTTGCGGGGTCAGCATAATCTGGCAGGCCAGCCTGGAAAGGCGGGTGGGGTGTGAGGCCAGCGCAAGCGTATCGCTTTCTTCAACCCGTATGGGTGGCAATTGGGCAGACCATAAAGAATCAATGATAACGTGGCAGGTGCTGCAGGCCATGGCCCCATCACACGCCCCTTCTATCTCAACACCCGCATTGCGGGCGGCAAGCATCAGGGATTGCCCTGTTTCCACGTCCAGCACGCTTTCCCGCCCCTCCCGGTCCGTGACATGTAAACGGATGGTAGTCATGGCGTTTCCTGAGCCCCGGCCCCCAGTTTGGCAATTGGTTGGCGCGTCGAAGCTAAACCGCCCGGACGCCAGACCATGATGATCACCATGCCTGCGCCGAAGGCCAGCATGCGGTATTGATCCAACCCGCGGAAAAGTTCCGGCATGCCGACGATGAATAAAGCCGCCAGTGCAATGCCAACCGGGTGACCAATGCCGCCCAGAATGACAATCGCCAGAATGGTCGCAGACTCATTGAAGGTGAAGCTTTCGGGGCTAACGAAGCCCTGACGCGTGGCAAAAAATGCACCTGCAATCGCCGCGATCATGGCGCTGAGCATATAGGCAGCAAGCTTGATACGCGGCCGGTCGATACCCAGTGAGGCACACGCAATTTCATCTTCGCGAAACGCTTCCCAGGCACAACCGATTGGCAAGTGGCGCAACCGCACGACAACATAACCAACAATAACCGCGATCAGAAGGATGACGTAATAAAGAAACATGACGCGTTGCACGGGGCTGAACTCCACCCCCAGCCATTCGTGAAAGGGCCGCATGCCTTCAGTTGCCTGACGTGCAAATTCAAGGTTGAACAAGGCCGGACGCGGTATGCCAGAAATACCGTTCGGCCCATGGGTCAGTGATGTCCAGTTAATAAGGACCAGGCGCGTAATTTCGCCAAACCCCAATGTCACCACGGCAAAATAATCGCCACGCAAACGCAGAACCGGAATGCCAAGCAGCAATGCCGTAACAACGGCGATGACGGCGACAAGCGGCAGCGCGCTCCAGAACCCTAATCCAGCATATTGTGCCAGAAGGGCGTAGCCATAGGCGCCTATAGCGTAAAAGCCCGCATAGCCGAGGTCGAGCAATCCGGCAAAACCAACCGTGATATTCAACCCCCAGGCCAGCACGATATAGGTCATGACCATAATACCAACGTCGAGCAGATAGCGGCTGGAAAATGGCAGGAACGGCATGACAATGACAAAGGCAAACAGAAACGCGCCGAGCGTGTTGAAGTTTGTCAGGCGCCGTTTAGCCGTCGTTATAAGGGGCGGCAGCAAACCTGCTAGATGAACGGGATGTTTTTCTAACCATATCAGTAACGCGCGCAGCGCCAAAGCATAGCCACCGGCAACAGCCGCGCAGCGCAAAAACGCCGTTGGCCATGTTATGAATAAGGCACCGGTTCCGGCCATCAGTCCCGCCGCAAAAACTACCGGTAAGGCACCAGCAGCCAAAGCCGCAAGGCCTGCCCGACCAAGCAGAATAAGCGCAGCAGCAATAGCGGTATCCGCCCAGCGCCATTCCAATGCCATGCTGCCCACCACTTCGCCCGTATGTACACCGGCGAGCGGCAGAAGCAGAACAAAAGCCAGCAACGCCACAAGGAAGGATTCTTTCAACCCGCGCAGCATCAGACTTTCTCCACCGACGGGCGGCCCAGCAGACCATTAGGTCGAACCAACAACACAAGCATAAGCAACACAAAAACGGCGACATCCTTATATTGCGCATTCACATAGGTGGCCCACAGGCTTTCCACCACACCGATAATCAGACCGCCCAACATGGCGCCGGGCAGCGAGCCGATGCCACCCAGAACCGCAGCGGTAAAGGCCTTCATGCCCGCCAGAAAGCCCATATAGAAATCGACCACACCGTAATACAACGTGACCATAAAACCAGCGATGGCGGCCAACACGGCGCCCAGAACAAAGGTCAGAGAGATGGCACGGTTCACGCGTATGCCGCACAGGGCAGCCATGGTTTGGTCTTGTTCACACGCTCGTTGCGCGCGACCAAATGGCGTGGCGTGCACCAAGGCCGTCACCGCAGACATTAAAACCAGCGTCAGGACAAAGATGGTGATTTGCAGATAGGAAACAGAAACCACAAAACCATCCGCGCGGTGTGACAGTTCGATTGTTCCCTGCAAGACAGGTGCAAGCGTCTTCACACGCGCACCCTGCAACAACTGCACATAGTTTTGCAGAAAGACGGACATGCCAATCGCCGATATCAACGGCGCCATGCGCCCCGCCTTGCGCAGCGGCTTATAGGCAATACGCTCAATCGACCATCCATAAAGGCCCGTAATCACTGCCGTAGTCAGCAGCACAATCGCCAACACAAACGGCAAGGACGTCACACCGATGGCGGTCAGGACCACATAGCTGATGACTGTGATAAAGGCGCCGATCATGTAAATCTCGCCATGCGCGAAATTGATCATGCCGATGATGCCGTAGACCATGGTGTACCCGATGGCGATCAGCCCATAAACGGCCCCCAGGGTCAAACCATTGATCAGTTGCTGCAGAAAATAATCCACGCCCGCCACTATGTTATGCAATGAATCGGATAGTTCACTCTACCCGATCAAGGATTCTTGGCAAGGGTTGCGCCCTTGGCCCCGCATAAGGGTAGACGTGACATGCCCGCGTCGTTCATTGTTTTGACCTGGGCGCCCAGCTCTGCCGCCGT
Organism: Alphaproteobacteria bacterium; assembly: GCA_019233975.1. Taxonomy (GTDB): domain Bacteria; phylum Pseudomonadota; class Alphaproteobacteria; order UBA9219; family UBA9219; genus JAFALY01. The sequence goes on from JAFALY010000038.1 coordinate 37,931, forward strand.
GGCTTTATACAAACGCGCAACTTCCTGCCGGTACTGTCCGCAAAATCCCGGTGCCGATAAATTGGCGATTTTCTGGCCATATTCGTTAGCCAATTGCGTGTGCAACTTATCCAGACGCGCCGTACCGTTGCCACTGAAATGACTGTTATAAAAAGCAGTCATGGTTCCTTCGGCATCATGCAGGGCGTCGACATGCGCGTTGGTAAAGGCCGTATAACCGGCAATAAGGTCCTGCCCGTCTTCATCTTGTTTGCAGGTAATGGCCACGACCATCAGTTCGGTATGCAGGCGCAATAGTTGCTCAGCATCCTGTTCAGCGGGCGTGTAGCATTGTTTTTGCCCCGCCCAAGCGGGCACTGGCAACAGCAGAAAAATAAGAAGAAACAAGCGCAGCATCATGTAGCCCTCTGTCCCGCTGCCTGTACAGGTTTTGGTTTGCGCACCACAAAAGTGGTTCCGGTAATAATCAGGGCAATGCTGATAATCACATGAAGCCCGATCTGTTCATGCAGAAAAAGTGCGCCCCACAGTGTTGCAAAAACCGGGATCAGGAATGTGACTGTCAACGTAGACGCAGGGCCCAAGGCTTTCACCAGATTGAAGTAAATCAGGAAGGCAAAACCACTGCACAATAGCCCCAAGCCTGCCAGCGCGCCCCATGCCGTCGGGTCAGGAACTTCACGCACGGGCACGAAAAACAAAGCTGGCACCAAAACAATGGCACCGGCCAGCAGGCTGCCGCCGGAATTCAGGACGGGGTCCACCGCGGTCATGCCGCGCGCATAATTGGTCGCAATGCCATAGCACAAGGCCGCCGTCAGGCCGCAGGCCGCCGCCCATAGCGAGTCAGACTGTAAAAACAGATCATCGCCAAAAAATAAAGTCACAACGCCGGCCACGCCAAGCACAAGCCCCGCAAGCCTGCGATAAGTGAATTTCTCCACCCCCAACACCGCGCCGATCAGGAATCCCCATATGGGCGCCGTAGAGTTCAAAATGGCGGATTGGGCGGCAGAAAGTTTAAGGGCGCAGATAGCAAACAAAACAAAGGGCAGCACGCAATTAAGAAGGCCAAAAATAAAAAACTGCTTCCAGTGCCTGCCCATGCCCTTGATATCCCGCTTCAGCCACAAGCCAACACCAAGCATGCATAGGGATCCCAACAACAACCGCCCCTCAACTAGATAGACAGGACCAAATACATGTGTCGCCATGCGCATAAACAGGAACGACCCGCCCCAAATAGCCGCCAGCAGCAACAATTGAGCAATATTCATATGACCTCCATCAATACGGACACGACCTTATTCCCACTCAATCGTGCCGGGCGGTTTACTGGTGACGTCATAGGTCACACGATTGATGCCGGGGACTTCGTTGATGATACGCGTCGCGACTTGCGCCAAAAACGCATGTTCGAACGGATAGGATTCAGCCGTCATGCCGTCAACCGAAGTCACGGCGCGCAGCGCCAGCACATGGTCGTAAGAACGGCCATCCCCCATAACGCCGACCGAGCGCACAGGCAACAATACCGCGAAAGCCTGCCATATCTCGTCGTAAAGACCCGCCTTGCGGATTTCATCGAGATAGACCACATCCGCCTTACGCAGGATGGCAAGCTTCTCTTCGGTAATATCGCCAAGAACGCGTATGGCAAGCCCCGGTCCCGGGAAAGGGTGGCGGCCAACAAAGCTTTCCGGCAGCCCCAATTCACGGCCCAGCGCGCGCACTTCATCCTTGAACAATTCGCGCAACGGCTCAACCAGTTTAAGGTTCATGCGCTCAGGCAAACCGCCGACATTGTGGTGGGATTTTATCGTGACACTCGGCCCGCCGGTAAAGGAAACGCTCTCGATTACGTCCGGATACAGCGTGCCCTGCGCCAGAAATTGCACATCCCTGATTTTATGCGCTTCGGCATCGAACACTTCGATAAATAACCTGCCGATTGTCTTGCGTTTCACTTCCGGGTCGGTCACGCCATCCAGCGCTGACAGAAATGTTTCACCCGCATCAACGGCGACCAGCGGGATATTGTAATGCGAACGGAACAGGTCGACCACCTGTTGCGCCTCGCCCTGACGCATCAGGCCCGTATCCACAAAGATACAAGTCAGTTGCTCGCCGATCGCTTCGTGGATCAGAACGGCTGCGACGGCGCTGTCTACTCCGCCGGACAGGCCGCAGATAACCTTGCCTTTGCCGACCTGAGCGCGGATTTTGGCAATCTCATTTTCACGGAAAGCGGCCATGCTCCAGTCGCTGCCGCATCCGCAGATTTTGTGCACAAAGTGCGAGAATAATTTGGCCCCGTCCAGCGTATGCACAACCTCGGGGTGGAACATGGTGCCGTAGAAATGGCGCTTTTCATCGACGATACAGGCAAAGGGCGCGCCTTCACTGGTCGCCGTCACGCGGAACCCCTGCGGCAATTGCGTGACGCGGTCTCCATGGCTCATCCACACTTGTTGCTTGGAGCCGGCGGGCCAGATGTCGCTGTAAAAATCGCACGGCTCGCGCACATCAATCATCGCCTTGCCGAATTCACGCGCGTGACCGCCTTCGACCTTGCCGCCCAACTGCATGCACATGGTCTGCTGACCGTAACAGATACCCAAAACCGGCACGCCCAGTTCGAACACAATCTGCGGCGCGCGGGGACTACCCTCATCCAGGGTCGAGCACGGGCCGCCGGACAGAATGATGCCCTTAGGGTTAAAATCTTTGATTTGTTCATTCGTGCGGTTAAAGGGCTGTATTTCACAGTAAACGCCGGCTTCGCGTACACGGCGGGCGATCAATTGCGTAACTTGAGAACCGAAATCCAGAATAAGAATTTTGTCCATTGTACCCCACCGGTCTGGATAAAGGCGGCCTTGCGCCGCGTGTCAGTAAAAGAGTCGGGAATTGTATAGCATCGACGGAGTGCCAATGCCACCCGCCAGAAATAACAGGAAACCGGGCTTTATTGGCTATTACGGCGTTTCTGCAGCTCCGCGAAATCAGCGTCGGCATGGTAGGAAGAACGCGTGAGTGGTGAACTCGATACCATCAAAAATCCCTTAGCGCGGGCCAAGGTTGCGTAGCTGTCAAATTCTTCAGGCGTCACGTAACGGTCGATCGCCGCATGTTTGGGCGTCGGCTGCAGATATTGGCCGATGGTCAAAAAATCAACATCGGCTGCACGCAGGTCATCCATCACCTGCCCCACTTCTTCACGCGTTTCGCCAAGGCCGACCATGATGCCGGACTTGGTGAAAATGGTGGGGTCGACTTCCTTGACGCGCTTTAGCAGACTGAGTGACGTAAAATATCGCGCGCCCGGGCGAATGGTTGGGTACAGGCGCGGCACCGTTTCCAGATTGTGGTTGAACACATCCGGCTTCGCCTTGGCGACAACCTCAACAGCGCCATCCTTCTTCATAAAATCGGGCGTCAGAATTTCAATCGTCGCGGTAGATGTGCTGCGCAAGGCGCGAATGGTCTGCGCGAAATGTTCAGCGCCCCCATCCGGCAGGTCATCACGGTCAACGGACGTGATGACGACATGCTGCAACCCCAACTGGCCCACGGCCTTGGCAACATTGTCGGGTTCGTGCGGGTCGAGCAAATCCGGCTTGCCGGTCGCAACATTGCAGAACGCACAAGCACGCGTGCAAACAGAACCCAAGATCATAAAGGTCGCGTGTTTGTGTTTCCAACATTCGCCGATATTGGGGCAAGCCGCTTCTTCACACACCGTATTCAGAGACAAGGTACGCATCAATTCGCGCGTCTGGTTATATTCGCGGCTGATGGGCGCCTTGACACGAATCCAGCCCGGTTTTGGCGGCGCGGGATTATCCGCACGATGCGCCTTTTCTGGATGGCGTAGCTTGCTTTGGGTTTCAGTGCTCATGTCTTAAATATGCACCGCATGGCCATAGGCGTCCAGCACTGCTTCATGCATGGTTTCCGAAATGGTGGGATGCGGGAATACGGTGTGCATCAGCTCTTTTTCCGTGCTTTCCAACGTCCGCGCAATGACATAACCCTGTATCATTTCAGTGACTTCGGCGCCGATCATGTGCGCGCCCAGCAGCTCACCCGTTTTGGCGTCAAACACCGTTTTCACCAAACCTTCGGGTTCGCCCAACGCAATCGCCTTGCCATTGCCGATGAAGGGGAAGCGGCCCACACGCACTTCACGGCCTGCCGCCTTGGCTTTGGCTTCGGTCATGCCGACACTCGCCACCTGCGGCGTGCAATAAGTGCAGCCCGGAATGTTAGCCGTATTCAGCGGATGCACATCCTTCACGCCGACGATCTTTTCAACGCAGATGACACCTTCGTGGCTCGCCTTATGCGCCAGCCACGGCGCACCGGCAACGTCACCGATGGCGTATACGCCGGGTTCGTCCGTCGCGCACCATTCGTTAATTTTGATATGGCCCTTTTCTAGTTTGACCTTGGTGTTTTCAATCCCGAGATTTTCAGTATTAGCAACAATGCCGACGGCCATGATAACGCGTTCAAAGGTCGCCTGTGTTGCCTTGCCGCCCTGTTCAATAGTTGCAGTCACAGTCGTGGCGCTGCGGTCCAGTTTCTTGACAACGCCGCCGGTAATAATCTTCATGCCCTGCTTTTCAAACGCTTTACGCGCAAAGGCAGAAATTTCTTCGTCTTCCACCGGCAAAATGCGGTCCATCACTTCGACAACCGTCACATCAACGCCAAGGTTGCGGTAGAAGCTCGCGAACTCAATACCAATGGCGCCAGAACCGACAACCAGAAGCGACTTCGGCAAGGTATCCGGCACCATAGCTTCCTTATAGGTCCAGACGAGCTTGCCGTCCGGTTCCAGTCCCGGCAAAGCGCGCGCACGCGCACCCGTCGCGATGATGATATTCTTGGCCGACAATGTTGTTTTTTTGCCGTCCTTGGCCGTGACTTCAACCTGACCTTTGCCCAGCAGCTTGGCCTGGCCATCCACCACTTCGACCTTGTTCTTTTTCAAAAGATGTTTCACGCCGCCCGACAATTGCGCCGCCACTTTGCGTGAGCGTTCGGTAATTTTCTTCAGATCGAACGAAACACCCTGCACCGACAACCCAAAGGCTTCGGCGTGCTTGATATGGCTCAATATTTCAGCCGAGCGCAGCAACGCCTTGGTCGGGATACAACCCCAGTTCAAACAAATACCGCCCAGATGTTCGCGCTCAACCAGTGTAACCTTTAACCCCAGCTGCGCCGCGCGAATAGCCGCCACATAACCGCCCGGGCCACCACCGATAACGATAAGATCAGATGCTGTTGTCATTGTTTCTGCCTCATTTCTTCAAGATTGATAGCATAAATGCATTCGTTGTCTTCGTTGCCGTCCGGCCAAATCATCGGTTCGTTATGCGTGAATTGAAAACCAGCCGCAAGTATGGCCTTACGTGACCCCTCGTTCCCGGCACGGTGCGTTACAATAACGCGTTTCCATGCCCGATGACCGAGAGCCCAATGAATGCAAGCCTGATACATCGGAACCGACAGGCCGCGTCCCCTATAGTCAGGTTTAATGTAATGCGCGACAACCGCACCGGGGTATTCGCCAGAGGGATCATCTTTCCAGGTAATTATGCCAATCAGTCCGACAATTACGCCGTTATCCATTAACCCAAAGAAACAGCGGTCTTCGCCGAAAAGCACACTACGCCATTCATCCGGCCCACGTTTCACTTCGTTTTCGTACTTGGATAGAAAGACCGAAGGATGGTCGCGCAACGCCTCCAGCCTGATCTGTGAGGCCTGAACAAGATCGCCGTCACTGAGGGCGCGTACAATACAAGCCATCATGATTGCCCTCGACCCTTCCAGCAGTTTTGTAGCCAGACAGATTTCAACACCGGCAGGGACAGCGTCGACAACACATAGCCGACAACCGGTACTAAGGCGTTGAGCCATGCACCGTTGCCGCCAAGCGCCGATAACAACACGACAGCGCAGATATAGGTGGTCAAGGCGATACTGCCCCGACGCACCCAGCTTGTTTCCCAAGCCTTATCCCCTTCGACCCGCGCGTTGCGCAGCTCGATAGCGGATAATCTGTTGTCGATGTCAGACATTAGACGACCAGGCTGTACGGCTTTTCAATCAGAGGCTTGAAAGCTTGCAGGAATTCCGCACCGACAGCGCCGTCAACCGAGCGATGGTCAACCGACAGGGTCACCGTCATTACCGTCGCGACGGCCAACTGACCGTTTTTGACAACGGCGCGCTGTTCGCCTGCACCGACCGCCAGTATGCATGACTGCGGCGGGTTGATGATGGCCGCGAATTCGCGCACACCGTACATGCCGAGGTTGGAGATGGAGAAACCGCCGCCCTGGAATTCTTCCGGCTTCAGCTTGCCATCACGCGCACGCGCGGCCAGATCCTTCATTTCGGACGAGATTTGCGCCAGCGACTTGGTGTCCGCCTTTTTCACAATCGGCGTAATCAATCCGTTGGGTGTCGCGACCGCGACGGAGACATCCGCATCCTTGTATTGCAAAATGGCTTCGTCCGTCCATGACGCATTGGCCGCCGGTATTTTCTTCAATGCAACGCCAACGGCGCGAACGATAAAGTCGTTGACCGAGATTTTGGTGGCCGAGACTTCGTTCAACTGCTTACGCAGCGTCAGCAATTCATCCAGTTCACAATCGACCGACAGGTAGAAATGCGGAACCTGTTGTTTGGATTCCAGCAAACGACGCGCAATGACCTTGCGCACGCTGCTGTTCGACAGAGCATCATAGGCCATACCCAGCTTATCGGCATAGTCGCGCACATCGAGACCCTGCGATTGCGGAGCGGCTGCGCGTTGCGGCGCGGCACTCCTGGCGGCGGCCGGATTCTTGGCAGCCGTTTCCACGTCCGCCTTTACGATACGGCCATTCGGGCCTGTGCCGCGTACCAGTTTTAGATCAACGCCTGATTGTTCAGCAACGCGACGCGCCAGCGGGCTGGCAAACACACGGTTACCTGCATGTACCGGAGCCGAAGCAGGAGCCTGTGTCAGAGCTTGCGGCGCGACGGCAACAGGTGCCGATGTAGCGGCAGTAGGCGCGGCAGCCGGAGCATTCGCAGCTCCCTTGGTCAGCGCGCTGATAGCATCGGCGGAAACCTCTTCGCCTTCTTCGGCCAAAATGGCGATGGGCGTATTCACTTTGACACCCTGCGCCCCGCCGGGGATCAGGATTTTGACAATCTTGCCTTCATCGACCGCTTCGACTTCCATCGTCGCCTTGTCGGTTTCAATCTCGGCCAGAACCTGACCGGATTTCACAACGTCGCCTTCCTTTTTCAACCAACGCGCCAGGTTGCCCTCGGTCATGGTTGGCGAAAGGGCCGGCATCAAAATTTCAATCGGCATGACTTTATCCTTATGCAGCTTGGCGGAAGCAGACTTGGCGAACGGCCTTCACAATATCATCGACATTGGGAAGCGCCAGCTTTTCCAGATTGGCGGCATAGGGCAGCGGAACATCCGCGCCGCATACACGCACAACCGGCGCATCCAGATAGTCGAAAGCGTGTTCCATCATTTGCGCGGCAAGTTCGGAGCCGATGCCAGCGAAAGGCCAGCTTTCTTCGGCCGATACCAGACGGTTCGTCTTCTTGACGCTTTCGACGATCGTGGCCGTATCCAGCGGGCGAATGGAGCGCAGGTTGATGACTTCGGCGCTGATGCCTTCGGCAGCCAGCTTTTCCGCTGCTTCCATCGCAAAGCCGACCATGCGCGAAAACGCGGTGATGGTCACATCCGTACCGGCGCGCATAACCTTTGCCTTGCCGATCGGCAGCACAAAATCGGCATCGTCCGGCACGTCAAAGCTTTGGCCGTACATCATTTCGTTTTCAAGGCAGATGACCGGATTCTGGTCACGAATGGCGGCCTTCATCAAGCCCTTGGCATCGGCCGAGTCATAAGGCGCGATGACCTTGAGGCCCGGCACATGTGCATACCAGCTGGCGTAGCATTGCGAATGCTGCGCGCCAACACGGGCCGCGGCGCCGTTCGGGCCACGGAATACAATGGGGCAACCCATCTGACCGCCGGACATGTACAATGTCTTGGCGGCAGAGTTGATGATCTGGTCAATCGCCTGCATCGCGAAGTTCATGGTCATGAATTCGATGATCGGACGCAAACCCCCGAACGCCGCACCAACGCCCAGACCCGCAAAACCCATTTCCGTGATGGGACTGTCGATCACGCGCTTCGCGCCGAATTCATCCAGCAAGCCCTGGCTGACTTTGTAAGCGCCCTGATACTGCGCGACTTCTTCGCCCAGCAGGAACACGTTCGGATCGTTCCGCATTTCTTCCGCCATGGCTTCGCGCAACGCCTCGCGTACTGTCAGCGTCTTAAAGCTGCTGTACTGCTTTTCTTCCACGCTGGCGGCGACAGGTGCCACAACAGACAAAGCCGGACGCGCTGCATCAGACGCGGCGGCAGGCGCAGGCGCTGCAACCGCTGTCGTTTTAACGGCATTCAAGGCATCGGCCCCTTCACCTTCTTCCAGAAGGATGGCGATCGGCGCGTTCACCTGAACATTTTCGGTGCCGGCTGCGACCAGAATTTTACCAAGGGTGCCTTCATCCACCGCTTCGACTTCCATCGTCGCCTTGTCGGTTTCAATTTCGGCCAGAACCTGACCGGACTTTACCGTGTCGCCTTCTTTCTTCAGCCAACGGGCCAGCTTGCCTTCTGTCATTGTGGGCGACAGGGCCGGCATAAGAATTTCGATGGTCATCGCTTTCTCCTGATCAATATCGTTAGCCAAAGCGCTTCATACGCATAGCCAGAGATGGTTTGGGATTCAACCCGGTTTTGCGCGAAGAGCGATCTTCACGCGTCATAACAAAAGCCAGATAATCACCGGCATGAATAACTTCGTTTTCATCCATCGGTACCAGACCGGACACCGTGCCGTAACTGACTGACTGAACGGGATAAACGCCACTCTGCGTCCATAGTTCGACAACCGTCTGGCCGGGGCCGACATTATCCCCCTCTTCAACCAAACAGCTGTGCAGGCAGGCAACGTCCTGGTCACGGGATTCCGTCAGATGGTTCTGACCGTACTCGATAACCTGCCCCAGACCTTCGGCGGCATCGCCATACGCGATTTCCCACCTTTTTCCAGTCAAAACGGGCGCAGCCTCGACCAGCGGGGCCTTAATGATTTGCATCATGGCTTGAGTCTCAGGCTTCTACGAGAACATCCGTCCAAAGTTCGGACGCATCCGGCTCGGGGCTGGTGCGCGCAAATTCGGCCGCATCATTGACGATATCCTTAATCTCACGCTCCACAACCTTCAGACCTTCTTCGGTCGCGATGCCATCTTTCAGGATGCGCAAACGCAGCGTTTCGATCGGATCGTGCTTGCTGCGCCATTCCTCGACTTCATCCTTCGTGCGGTACTTTGCGGGATCAGACATGGAATGACCGCGATAACGGTAGGTTTCCATTTCCAGCACAACGGGTCCTTTGCCGGAACGCGCATGCTCGATGGCTTCCATGGCCGCTTCGTACACTTTCTGTACGTCCATGCCGTCAACCTTCTTGCCGGTAATCCCGTAGGGTTCGCCGCGCCTGTACAACTCACCAGCCGCGTGGCGTGCCTGCGATGTGCCCATGCTGTATTTATTGTTTTCGATAACGAACACGACAGGCAGTTTCCACAACGCCGCCATGTTAAAGCTTTCGTACACTTGCCCCTGATTAACGGCGCCATCGCCGAAATAGGTCAGACATACACCGCCGTCATTCAGATATTGATGGGCAAACGCCAGACCGGCGCCAATCGGCACCTGCGCGCCGACAATACCGTGACCGCCGTAAAATTTCTTTTCGCGGCTGAACATATGCATCGAGCCGCCCTTACCCTTGGAATAGCCGCCGATGCGACCGGTCAATTCGGCCATGACGCCACGGGCTTCCATACCGGCGGCCAGCATATGGCCATGATCGCGGTAAGAGGTGATGACGCTATCGCTCGCTTTTTGTGCAGCCTGAATACCGACGACCACGGCTTCCTGACCAATATACAGATGGCAAAAACCACCGATCAGGCCCATGCCGTAAAGCTGACCGGCCTTTTCTTCGAAGCGGCGGATCAAAAGCATATCCCTAAAATAACGCATTAACATTGCGTGAGACCCTTCCGCAGGTTCATTGACACCACCCGCGACTGTGGCGGCCCCAGACTTTTGTGATTGCTTCATAATGACCCTCTATAACGTCAAGCGTTAACAAGACTGCCTGCCGGTTGTTATTCATCTAGTTTGGGCGTGTCCATTAGCAGGCACGTTGATCAAAAACGCGCGTACTGCGCTTCATGGTTTAACCCATGTTAACACATCCGGGCGCACTCTTCATTGCCAATTTACTTTTGGCAATAAAAATAGTTTTTGCACTGCAATATGTTAGGGTGGGTTTCTAATGTTTATCCTGCTGCGGGGTCAGGATAACCGTCTCATTTTGTTTAGAATAGTTAAGGGTTTTGCGAGCTTCTTCATCCAGTAGATCAGGATCAAGATTGTTCGACCGCAAAAGGTTAACACGGTGGTCGAGGTCCTTGTGTTCCTTCTTGAGTCCCTCAAGCTTTTGTTCAGCCTCCACCACCTTGTTCTTGAGGCGAACCATGGCGACCCAGCCGCGTTCCCCTTCTATGGTGTGATAGAGGAATGAACCGACAATGGCCGTGCCGACAATCGACACGAGAATCTGCAGAATGCCACGAAGCTTTTTCATGCCTATCTGTATATCACAGAATTACCGGCAAAGCGCGCCGCGCGTCCCAATTGTTCTTCGATACGGATCAACTGGTTGTATTTGGCCAACCGGTCAGAGCGGGCGAGCGAACCGGTTTTAATCTGGCCGCAATTGGTCGCGACGGCCAGGTCGGCAATCGTTGAATCTTCGGTTTCGCCCGAGCGATGCGACATCACGGCGCGATACCCGGCCTTGTGCGCCATTTCGACGGCTTCCAGCGTTTCGCTGAGCGTGCCGATCTGGTTCACCTTCACAAGCAAGGCATTGGCCAGACCGCGATCAATACCCGACGACAGACGCGCCGTGTTCGTCACGAACAGATCATCACCCACCAACTGCACGCGGTCGCCCAGCGCTTCGGTCAACATTTCCCAGCCTTCGAAATCATCTTCGGCCATACCGTCTTCGATCGACACAATCGGATAACGTGTACAAAGGTCAGCGTAGTAGCGGACCATCTGTTCGGCGTTCAGTATCTTGCGTTCACCGGCAAGGTTATAACGCCCGTCCTTAAAGAATTCGGTTGAGGCGCAGTCAAGTGCCAGCATGACGTCTTCGCCCGGCAGGTAACCGGCCTTTTCACAGGCACGCAGGATAAAGCCGATGGCTTCGTCCGTCGAAGCGAGGTTAGGCGCGAAACCGCCTTCGTCACCCACCGACGTGTTGTGATTGACGTCTTTCAGAAGCTTCTTCAACGCGTGGAAAATTTCCGAGCCCATGCGCACAGCGTCAACGATGCTTTCGGCACCGACAGGCATGACCATGAATTCCTGAATATCGATGGGGTTATCGGCATGTGCGCCGCCATTGATGATGTTCATCATCGGCACGGGCAGCAGGCTAGCCGATGCCCCACCGACGTAACGATAGAGCGGCAGACCCGCTTCTTCCGCCGCCGCCTTCGCGACCGCGAGACTGACACCCAAAATGGCATTGGCACCCAGGCGGGACTTATTCGCCGTGCCGTCCAACTCGATCATCGCGCCATCGACTTCCAGTTGCGAGTCCGCGTCCATGCCAACAACGGCTTCGGCGATTTCTTCATTCACCGCTTCGACCGCGCGCAGGACACCCTTACCGTTGTAACGCTTCACATCACCATCGCGCAGCTCAACTGCTTCGTGCGCACCCGTTGACGCGCCAGACGGCACCGCCGCGCGGCCAAACGCGCCGCTTTCCAACAGAACATCCACTTCAACCGTCGGGTTACCACGGCTGTCCAGAATTTCGCGGCCACGGATTTGAGCAATGAACGACATGGGACACCTTTGGTTTAGGCTAAATGATGAAAAGACAGGACGTGATGTTTTATTGTGGAGGTGATATAGCACAAACTCGCTGCTTGCCAAAGGATAAGCTAACCGTGGAAAAGCCCGCGCCTTTAGAAACTGCCATGCGAAAAGCCGCCGCCGAAGCCCGGTTGTGGCTGGGTTCCGTTGCACCCAACCCGCCCGTTGGCGCGGCCGCACTGGATGCCGGCGGCAACATCATCGCCGTCGCCGCCCATCACCGTGCCGGGGAAGCTCATGCCGAAGCCCTGCTTCTACAGCAGTGTCGTGAGCGTGGCATGATCGAAAACATTCATACGCTGTGTGTAACGCTGGAGCCCTGCAACCATCATGGCCGCACACCGCCCTGCTGTGATGCGATTATCGCAAACGGCATTCGCCGCGTAGCCGTCGGGTGCCGCGACCCGAACCCGCATGTACAGGGCGGCGGCATTGAACGTCTGCGCGCTGCCGGGGTGGAAATTATCGAAAATATTGTCGCGGAAGAATGCCAACAGCTCATTCGCGCTTTTCGGCACAAAGCCATCACGGGCAGGCCATGGATAACGGTCAAGCAGGCTATCAACAGAGACGGCACAATGCTACCGCCCAGCGGGCAGAAAACTTTTACATCCCCTGAGAGTCTGAGGCTTGCGCATCTGTTGCGCAAACGCGCTGACGCGCTCATCACTGGCAGCGGCACCGTGCTAAGCGATTACCCCCTGTTCACCGTGCGGCACGTTACGGACTATCCGGGCAAGCAACGTCATCTTGTGATTATGGACAGGCGTGGACGGGTACCGCCCGCTTATATTGACGAAGCACGCACGCGCAACCTTGTTGTCACGACAGCAAATGATTTACACGAAGCCGTTGGTTTTCTGTCCCATCAAGGCATTACCGAGATTTTGATTGAAGCAGGCCCCACCCTGACAGAGGCCGTACGTGCGTCCAATCTATGGATGGAATGGGTACAAATTACGGCACATAACGAACCCCTTGCGGATAACATCAAGGTCAGCTTCAATCGCAATGCCAATCCGTCCTTTAACGGGGAAGATTTTTGCTGGGACTATGTCCTGCCGCAGGAGACCGCCGCATGAGCGTGATCATGAAAGCTGCCGCCCAATTGCCGACACGTTATGGCGCGTTCTGGATTCTGGTTTTCCATGATGACGCTGGTGCCGAACATATGGCCATGGTCGCAGGTGCGCCGAGCGACGGCTGTCTGGTCAGGCTTCATTCCGAATGCGCGACCGGTGATATTATGGGGTCGCTGCGCTGCGATTGCCGTGACCAGTTGGAACAGTCGTTGACGATGATCGAGGAAGCGGGCGAAGGCGTCGTGATCTATATCCGCAATCACGAAGGCCGAGGCATAGGCCTCGCCAACAAAATAAAGGCCTATATGTTGCAGGACGAGGGCGTCGATACGGTTGACGCCAATCTGGAGCTCGGCTTTACCTCCGACCAACGCGAGTATTCAACCGCATTGGCCATTTTACGCCATTTCGACCTGAAATCTGTGCGCCTGATGACTAACAATAAGGACAAGGTCAAAGCGTTGCAGGAAACAGGTATAGAAGTTGTGGCGCAAGTCCCCCTGTGGACCGCCACAAATCCGCATAACCGCAAATATATATCAACCAAACGCGACCGCATGGGACATGTGGGATAGGTCAACCCATGCAACTATTGCGTGCGCGGCTATCGTGCGCTTAAACACTTAGAACGCAGATGCATGGGACACAGATGCCAAACGTCTATATTAGGCACGCCAATTTTGTAAAACCTGACGACAAGTTGTCGCAGGATTGCGCTGCCCTTATCGCAGCAACATGGGAACTGACCGCCGAAGATACATGCGCTGTCTGGGCGCCCTACCCACCGAATGCGCTAAACGCACCGATGATAGAAATCGAAGTTGAGGCTCTTCCCGGTGAGGGCACCCTGCGTCAAGACACCGCTCAGGAACTGGCCGAAGGCCTGCGGAAACTTGCGCAGGCTTATGCCGCCAAAACCGGGTATCAGGGAACAATAAACGCGTTCGTCAAACTGTTGGCCGGCGAGCACTACGCCTGCTGATCAAACCAACCGGCTTTGATGCAGGGCCGCTTCGATAAACGATGCAAACAGCGGATGCGGCGCAAGCGGCTTTGATTTCAGCTCCGGATGGAACTGCACGCCGATGAACCACGGATGGTCGCGACGTTCAACGATTTCCGGCAGTTGGCCGTCCGGCGAAATACCGCACATATAAAGGCCCGCCTTTTCCAGCATGTCACGTTGCGCCATGTTGACTTCATAGCGGTGGCGGTGGCGCTCATAAATACGTTCACTGCCGTAGATGGCGCGCACCTTGCTGTCTTTCGCCAGGTCGCAGGCATAGGCGCCAAGGCGCATGGTGCCGCCCAGGTCGCCTTCTGCCTGACGTGTTTCCAGTTGGTTGCCGCGCACCCATTCGGTCATCAGGCCGACAATGGCCTGATCGCTGGTGCCAAATTCGCTGGAGGTCGCACGCGGCATTGTACCCAGATGACGCGCTGTTTCGATAACCGCCATTTGCATGCCAAAGCAGATACCGAAATAGGGCACTTTATGTTCGCGCGCGAATTGCGCCGCGCGGATTTTGCCTTCTGTGCCGCGCTCGCCAAAGCCGCCCGGCACAAGAATGCCATGTACACCCGCGAGCTTCTCGATTGTATCCGGCTGTTCAAATACCTGCGAGTCCAGCCAGTTCAGCTTTACGCGCGCATTGTTGGCGATACCGCCGTGGATGAGCGCTTCGCTCAGCGACTTATAGCTGTCCAGCAAGGTCGTGTATTTACCGACGACCGCGATGTTGACTTCGTGTTCGGGGGCACGCATGCGTCCCACAATCCCGCGCCACGGCGAAAGGTCCGGCGCACGTTCTGTCGGCAGACCGAAATAGCGCAGCACCTGTTCATCAAACCCCTGTTCGTGATAGCTGATGGGGACCTGATAAATCGTATCGACATCCAGCGCGGCGATGACGCATTCCGGCTTGATGTTACAGAACAACGCGATCTTGCGGCGTTCACCATCCGGAATGGGTTGCTCGGCGCGGCATAGTAAAATTTCGGGCTGAATACCGACGCTTAGCAGTTCTTTCACGGAATGCTGTGTCGGCTTCGTTTTCAATTCACCGGCTGAGCGGATATAGGGCAACAACGTCACATGGACGAACAGGCTATGTTCGTCGCCCAATTCGTTGCTGAGCTGACGAATGGCTTCCAAGAACGGCAAGCTTTCAATGTCGCCGACCGTGCCGCCAATTTCACAGAGGCAGAAATCTTCGTCCGTCAGATCGGCACGAATAAATTCCTTGATGGCATCGGTCACGTGCGGAATGACCTGCACCGTGGCTCCCAGATAATCACCACGGCGTTCACGCGCGATGACATTGGAATAAATGCGCCCCGTTGTCACATTGTCGCTTTGACGCGACGCGACGCCGGTGAAGCGTTCGTAATGCCCCAGATCCAGGTCGGTTTCAGCGCCATCATCGGTAACATAAACCTCACCGTGTTGCGTCGGACTCATGGTGCCGGGGTCAACATTCAGATAGGGGTCGAGTTTGCGCAGGCGCACCTTGTATCCACGGGCCTGTAACAGGGCCCCCAACGCCGATGATGCGATCCCCTTGCCAAGCGAAGAAACGACGCCGCCGGTAATAAAGATGAAACGCGTCATGACAACCTCTTAAAATTAAACCCTAACGACTACGCCCGGCCCCTTACTTGGCCATCGGCACGGTAGGCGCTGCGGGCGGCGCATCCGTTTTGGCCGGTTCGTTTGTTGTTGACGTGTTGGTAACGGGTGCTACCTGATCCAGAATACTTTTCTGCTTATGCTGCGCGCTGGCGATATAACCCAGAACCAGACTGTTCAGAATAAACACGGTCGCCAGAATGGCCGTAATGCGTGTCAGAATGTTCGCCGAACCGCGCGCCGTAAACAGGCCGCCCATGGTGGCCCCGCCGCCCATCAAACCACCGCCGTCCTGCGCACTTTTTTGCAGAAGGATAACGACAATCAGGGCTACGGCGATCAGCAATTGCAGGATCAGTAGAACATTTGACATAAAAACTCCTTTAACCTCTCCGGTTATCAAAAAAACTGCCTGCGACGCCGACGATCACAAAGCGCGGCGCTGTTGACAGATTTAATTTCGGGCTGGAATGACTTTATAGATGACAAAGCCATAAAAGACCAGTGATAATCTGCCCTGCTTCTATTTTGTGGAAAACCCGCCATAAAACAGCCAAAATGCCCTTCACAATCAAAGCCACAAGGTACAGGGTCTGCACCCTGCCCCTTGAAAGGCCAATCTGCAATTCCTACGTCCGTTAATGCGCCAACCCTGTCAGGCTAAAGGTTATGATGATGCAGAAAGCACTCAAACGAATCGCCCTCTCCCTTATCATGTTGCTGCCAGTTTTTGCGGTACCGCCACAGGCCAGCGCGCATAGCGGCCCCGCAGGCTTTGCAGATTTGGCAGAGAAGCTTTTACCCGCCGTTGTCAACATCTCGACCACCCAAACCGTGAAAACGCATGGCAGCATGGAAGACATGCCAGACCTGCAATTACCACCGGGCTCACCTTTCGAACAATTCTTCCACGACTTTATGGACAAGCAGAAAAACGCCCCGCGCAAACACAAGGCAACAGCGCTCGGCTCCGGCTTTATTATTGACCCCACCGGCTATGTCGTCACAAATAACCACGTTATCGAAGACGCGGATGAAATCACCGTCATCCTGCAAGACGACACCAATCTGCCTGCTACGGTAGTTGGTCGTGACAAGAAAACCGACCTTGCGCTTCTGAAAATCGACAGCAAGAAACCGCTGACCGCCGTCACTTGGGGCGATAGTGACAAAGCGCGCGTTGGCGACTGGATCATCGCCATCGGCGATCCGTACGGCCTTGGCGGCACCGTAACAGCCGGGATCATTTCCGCGCGGTCGCGTGATATTAATTCTGGTCCCTATGATGAATATCTACAAACCGATGCGCCGATTAACCGCGGCAATTCCGGCGGACCGATGTTCAACATGGAGGGCGAGGTTATCGGCATCAATACCGCAATATTCTCTCCCTCAGGCGGATCCATCGGCATCGGTTTTGCCATTCCGTCCTCGCTGGCGAAAAACATCATCGAGCAGCTAAAGAGCAACGGCCACATCCGCCGTGGCTGGTTGGGCGTGCACATTCAAACTGTCACGCCCGATATCGCTAAAGGTCTGGGCATGGATCACGCCCATGGCGCTCTGGTGTCTGATGTCACGCCGGACGGCCCCGCCGCCAAGGCCGGCGTGCAGCAAGGCGACGTCATTACCAGCTTTGATGGCAAAGACGTGCCGGACATGCACCGCCTGCCTTTGATGGTCGCCGAAACAGATGTTGATAAAACCGTTGGCCTGAATGTTTTCCGTAAAGGTCAGGAAATACAACTGAAGGTCAAAGTCGGCGAGCTGAAAGCCAAGGATGACAGCGCGAACGACGATGATGACCAGAAGGATGAGCAACCCGCCGCACCGAATGCGGAGAAGATCAGCGACCTTGGTCTCAGCGTATCGGTTCTGAATGATACGCTCCGTCAACGCTATGACATCAAGAAAGGCGTATCCGGTCTGGTTGTCACGACAGTTTCGCCGGATGGTGTTGCCGCTGATCAGGGTATACAACCTGGTGACGTGATTACCGAAGCGTCACAGCAAGAAGTCAAAACCGCCAAGGCGCTGAAAGACATTACGATGCAAGCCAAGAAGGACGGCAAACCGTTACTCCTGCTGGTCAGCCGTCAGGATGATCTGCGTTTTGTTGCCATCAATTTCGGGAAGAAAAAGCCGAAAGCCAAAGACGAATAAGACGTTCTACGCTGTGCCCGTGGCCCGCAAAGGGCTGCGGGTGCGATGCAGCAACGAATTGTCTTTTTACTTACGTCACCGCCGCCTAATCTGCCCCTGTATTTTAAAATATTGAGGACGGATATGGGCACTAATGCCGCAGATGACGAAGGCCCATCTCCGTATGCTGGCCTTTCTGATACCCAACTACTCTCACTGGCAAAGAAAACTGCAAACGGCAAAAGCAGTGGTATTGCCTCCATAATCAAACGGGCCATGGCTGGCCTGCTGGATGCTATCGTTTCAACCGAAGAAAATGACGCTGGCGTTCATGAAGAGGCGCGCAGAAGGCTGATTGCTGATATTTCTCAATATGATGACATTCATTTTTAAAACCTACTTGTAAACACAAAATTAACCCGATTTGCCCCCATACTTGAAGCAGAAGCTGCTACCAAAGGGAGGGATGTCATGACCATACTTCGTCATCAAGTCATCAAAACAATGGCTGCCGTTTCCTTAATCGCGCTTGCCGGATGTTCTGATATGAACAGCCAGCAGCAGCGCATGGTTTCAGGCGGTGCGACAGGTGCCGCAGTGGGTGCTGTTGGCACCGTTATGACAGGCGGATGTGTTGCCTGTGGTGCTGCCATCGGCGGTGCCGTGGGTACGGCCGCCGGTTATGTGGTCGATAAGATGGATACCAACAAATCGTCGTCGAAATAGGCGGCCGGTCTTATTCGACGTGGCCCTGAATACGTTGCGCGAGTGACGCTTGCAGGAACATATCGATATCACCGTCAAGGACGGCCTGCGTCTGACTGGTTTCAACTTCGGTGCGTACATCCTTGACCATCTGGTACGGCTGTAGCACGTAAGAACGAATTTGATGCCCCCAGCCGATGTCGGTCTTCTGCGCCTCGATCGCCGCCGCAGCCGCTTCGCGCTTTTTCAGCTCAAGCTCGTACAGCTTTGCGCGCAGCATTTCCATCGCCTTGGCGCGGTTCTTATGCTGTGAACGTTCCTGTTGGCAGGCCGCAACGACACCCGTCGGCATGTGGGTGATGCGGATGGCGCTTTCTGTCTTGTTGACGTGCTGACCGCCTGCCCCGGACGAACGATAGGTGTCAATCTTCAGATCTTTTTCATTAATGTCGATGGGAATTGAATCATCGACCACCGGCGTCACCGCGATACTGGAAAAACTGGTGTGGCGGCGCGCGTTAGAGTCGTACGGGCTGATGCGCACCAGACGATGCACGCCGGATTCCGTCTTGAGCCAACCATAGGCGTTGGCACCTTTGATCTGCACTGTCGCTGATTTCAGGCCCGCTTCTTCACCTGCGGATTCTTCGATCCATTCAACCTTGTAACCGCGCTTTTCGGCCCAGCGAATATACATGCGCAAAAGCATTTGCGCCCAGTCCTGCGCCTCGGTACCGCCAGCACCGGCGTTGACTTCCAGATAACAATCATTGTGGTCGGCTTCACCGGACAGCAGGCTTTCCAGTTCGCGTTCAGCTGCGACCTTGCGGAGCGTAAACAGGGCGTTCTCCGCCTCTGTCACCATGGATTGATCGCCTTCGACTTCGGCCATTTCGATCAATTCAAGATTTTCTTTGACGCCGTTCTCAATTTCGCGATAGCCGCGCACGGCCTGATCCAACTGCGTACGTTCACGCATGATGGTTTGCGCCTTGTTACTGTCGTTCCAGAGATTGGGGTCTTCGGCTAATGAATTGAGCTCATCGAGGCGGGCAAGTGCTTTCTCGAGGTCAAAGATGCCTCCTCAGCAGGCCCAGCGATTTCTCGATGTCTGCTAAGGTTGATGCGATTTCGGCGCGCATGTTCGTGTCCTAAAACCAAAATGTAACGGCGCATGAAAATGCATATTCACGGGCCAAAGTCAACCGACAGCCACAACCTTAATACAATCCGCCTGTTCCGACGGTTGAATTGGCGGCAGGCGCCGCCTGTTTATTGACGATAGGCGGCGGCACGACGGCAGCGGGAGCTGGTGATGGTGCTACAGCTTGTGCCGGGATACCGGCTTGCGACGGTACTGCAGGAGCTGGTGCTGTTGTTGATTGCGCCGGCGTTGCGGATATCGTGGCCGGTTTGGTCATGGCTGCCGCGGCCCCCTCACTAGCCGCGCCCGTCACGCTGCCATCCAGAATGGGACGTTGCTGCCCTTCCTGTGGCTCTGTGCCCGGAATATAGGCTTCCCAAATAGACTCTTTATCACCCATGGAGGCCAGCGCGCCCGTTTCGGGATTGATGCGCACCATGCGCAGGCCCGGCGGCACGCGGAATGGGGTCAAGGGCTTGCCCTTCATTGTTTCAGTGATGAACTGCTTGAAAATCGGCACTGCTACGCTGGCTCCGGTTTCGTGCGAACCCAGCGGTTTCGGATCATCAAAGCCGACATAAACGGCACAAACAAGGTCAGGCGTGAAGCCAATGAACCATGCATCCTTGCTTTCATTTGTCGTGCCTGTTTTGCCCGCCAAAGGAATGCCAGTGTCCCGCAGTTTGGCAGCCGTGCCACGCTGCACGACCCCCTGCATGATGGAAACCATTTGATATGCGGTACGCGGATCCTCCACCTGCTCGCGGGTATCCGGCACATCAGGTGGGGTCATTTCCGGCGACCATGCGAGCACCTGACAATCGTTGCAATCACGATGGTCGGCACGCCAGATGGTTTTACCGTCACGGTCCTGCACGCGATCGATCAGGCTCGGTGTAATTTTGCGCCCACCATTGACGATCATCCCATAGGCGGTCGCCATGCGCAGTGGCGTTGCTTCCTTGGCCCCCAGCGCGAATGAAAGCAGTTCAGGCATTTCGTCAGCGATGCCGAATTTCTTGGCGTACTCCACCACCGTTGGCATGCCAATCGCGTTGGCCAAACGCACAGTCATGACGTTTCGTGACTTTTCGATACCTACGCGCAGCGGCGTCGGACCATAAAATTCCTGCGAATAGTTTTCGGGATGCCAGAGCGGCAAGCCCGGCCCCTGGAAATATTCAAATGGCGCATCGAGGATAAGGCTGGACGGCGTAAATCCTTTATCCAGCGCCGCCATATACACAAACGGTTTGAACGACGAACCGGGTTGACGCGCCGCCTGCGTCACGCGATTGAACTGGCTGATTTTTGCGCTGAACCCGCCATTCATCGCAAAAACACGCCCCGTATTCGGGTCAAGCGCTACGATGGCACCTTGAATAACAGGCACCTGACGCAACGTGTAGGTATGTTCCGGATACGGCTTGCCGTCTTCGCCTGCCTTGACCGGCTCAACCAGAATAATGTCACCGACATTCAGGACGTCAGCGGGTCTGTGTATCGCAGGTCCAAATTCATCATTCGGCATTTCACGACGCGCCCACTTCAATTCATTCCATGGAATAACGCCGCGCTGATTATCAGCAAAGGCGATCTGCGCCTCGCTGTCCTTGATGGCCATAACAACCGCCATCATCCATTCTTCGCCACCCGGTGGCACGGCGATTTTCTTCATCTGACGCTGCCAGTCAGAGAACCCCGTCAACCGCGCCACAGGGCCGCGCCAACCACGTTCGCGCCGGTCAAACGACACCAAACCATCACGCAATGCTTTTTCGGCAATGCCCTGCAGTCGGGAGTCAAGACTGGTTTTTACCGCTAACCCGCCTTCCAGCACGTCATCCTCACCGAATTGCGCAACCAACTGCCGCCGCACCTCTTCGGAGAAATAATCAGCGGATACAGTTTCCGCTTCACCACGCTTATGCATCTCAAGCGGTTCAGCCTGCGAAGCAATACGCTGGTCATCATTGATATAACCATTCAACTGCATGCGTTCCAGAACCCAGTTGCGGCGCGCAACGGCTGCATCATGGTCGCGCACGGGATTGTAGCTGTTCGGCGCCTTGGGCAACGCCGCCAGATACGCCGCTTCTGCGTAGGAAAGTTCGTCCAGCGATTTGTTGAAATAATTCAGCGCCGCCGCCGCTACGCCATAGGAATGGTTACCCAGGAAAATCTCGTTCAAATAGATTTCCAGAATACGGTCCTTGCTCAGCACTTTTTCAAGGCGCGTGGCGAGGATCGCCTCTTTCACCTTACGCTCAATCGACACTTCATTGGTCAGCAGCATGTTTTTGGCGACCTGCTGCGTGATGGTGGACGCCCCCATCGGGTGCCGTTCATGCCCCAGATTGCGCAGGTTGATAAGAACGGCACGGGTAATGCCGAAATAATCAACCCCGTTGTGATTATAAAAATCTTCGTCTTCCGCCGACAGAAACGCCGCCTTCACCCGCGACGGTATAGCTTTGATCGGTACAAAGATGCGTTGTTCTTCGGCAATGGTGGCCATCATGCGACCATCGTCGGCATAAATGCGCGTCAAGGTCGGCGGCTGGTAGTCCTTAAGATAGGTATAGTCCGGCAGGTCACGTCCATAATGGTCGAACAGCCCAACGACAGCCACGGCCGCCAGCCCCGCCAGCAAGAGACCGAATGAGAACAAGGAGATGATAAAGCGCATGGGTATTGTTAACTTTTCAGTCCGGATTCAAGGCACGCCACGGTTCTAGCCCGTTAACCATTGGGTTTCCACGGAAATCGAACGGTTAATAACATCATTGTCAAATCGCGCGGTTTCGGTTTATGATGGCCACCGCGTTACGTGTGCCGCCCAAGGACCTCGCGGTCTGTCAGGCGAAGGGCTGTTAGGCCAGCACCAAGCTCTGCATGAGCGACGCGGGCGACGTCAGCTATATGATCTTAACATTATATAGCCTGCCGCTTAGGTTGGTACCTGTTTGGTTCATGATGGCCACAGGGTTGATTGTAAACGAATTTGCCGATGCAGGCGCCTCAGGGAACAGTATTCATCCTTCAGGGCGACGTGTTGGCAGGAGATATATAATATGACGAAGCGAATGCTTGTGGACGCCACGCATCCCGAAGAAACGCGTGTGGCAATTGTTGAAGGCAACTGGCTCAATGACTTTGACTTTGAGCGTGCCAGCAAAAAAGAACTCAAAGGCAACATATACTTAGCCAAAGTGATCCGCATTGAGCCGTCACTGCAGGCGGCCTTTGTCGAATATGGCGGCAACCGCCATGGGTTCCTGCCCTTCTCGGAAATTCATCCTGATTACTTCCGCATACCGATGGCCGACCGCCCGCATGACGAGCTGGACGAAGACGAAGAAGAAGGCGATGAAATCAGCGCCGACGAAGCCGCCCTGTATCAATCACAAGATGACGCTGTTGCGGCTGAACTCGCCCACCATGACAGTGAGCATCAACACACCTTCGAACCGTCCGAGTTGGCCGCAGCGCCTGAAGCCGGGCAAGAGGCCACTGAAGGCGCCCCAATGGACGCAAGCGAATTCGCGCAGGATCCGGCACAGGATCTGGGCCTGATTACCGATTTCGGCAATGCCGCGGCCCCGATGGATTTGGCTGCCCCTATTCCGGTTGAAACAGTTGGCGGCGAAATTGTTGAAGAAGAACAACGCCCCCGCCGTCAGGCCCGCCCGCGCTACAAGATTCAGGAAGTCGTAAAACGCCGCCAGATCATGCTGATCCAGGTGGTTAAGGAAGAACGCGGCAACAAGGGCGCTGCGTTGACAACCTTCCTGTCGCTGGCCGGCCGTTATTGCGTCTTGATGCCCAACACCGACAATGGCGGTGGCGTGTCACGCAAGATCACCAGCCATCAAGACCGCCGCCGCATGAAGGAGATCCTGGATCAACTCGAAATTCCGGAAGGCATGGCGGTCATCCTGCGTACCGCCGGTATGGAACAGGAACCCGCCGAAATTCAGCGCGATCTTGAATACCTGCTGCGCCTTTGGAACAACATCCGCGAAGAAACGCTGCAATCGACAGCGCCCAGCCTGATTTACGAAGAAGCGAACCTGATCAAGCGCTCGATGCGGGATTTGTACTCCAGCGACGTCGGTGAAATTCTGGTGTCCGGCGAACGCGGTTATCAACTGGCTGGCGACTTTATGCGCACCATCATGCCGGACCAGATGGACAAGGTGAAGCTGTATACTGACGCCGTCCCCCTGTTTTTCCGCTATAATGTCGAAAAGCAGATCGACCAGCTTTACAACCCGGTCGTGCAACTGCGTTCGGGCGGTTATATCGTGATCAACCCGACCGAAGCGCTCGTTTCGATCGATGTCAATTCCGGCCGCGCCACGCGCGAGCGCCACATTGAAAGCACGGCACTGAAGACCAATCTGGAAGCTGCGGATGAAATTGCCCGCCAGTTACGCCTGCGTGACTTGGCCGGTCTGGTCGTTATCGACTTCATCGATATGGAAGATGGCCGTAACAATGCCGCCGTTGAACGCCGCATGAAGGAAGCCATGCGCGCCGACCGCGCGCGCCTGCAAATTGGCCGCATTTCTCCGTTCGGCTTGATGGAGCTGTCGCGCCAGCGCCTGCACCCCAGCCTGATGGAAATTAATTTCGAAAAGTGTTCCCACTGCTCCGGCATGGGTCTGGTGCGTTCGGTTGACTCAGCCGCCATCACCATTCTGCGCGTCATCGAAGAAGACGGCATCAAGAATGGCAGCGGCGAATTGATGCTGCATGTACCCAGTACGGTCGCCCTGTACGTCCTGAACCAGAAGCGCGAAGCGCTGAGCGCCATTGAGCGCCGTTATGGCCTGACCGTCTTCCTGCACGGTGATGACACGCTCGTGGCGCCGGACTTCAAACTTGAACGCACGCGCGGCAATGGTGAACGTGGCAATCGCGGTCCCGCTGTGAATGCCGAACAGATTATGGCCGACACCGAACGTGATATGCCGACACCGCCCGCGTCGCCCGATCAGGAACGCGGAAGCGACGAAACCGCCGCATCAGAACAGGAACAAGGCAATGGTGGCCGTGGCCGCCGCTTTGGTTTCGGTGGTCGTGGCCGTGGCCGCGGTCGTGGTCGCCACAACGACAACAACAATCAGCAGCAACAGGCCGAAGCCAATGGTAATGTGGTCGACAATGCCGCCGAACCTGATGACAATGTAGGCAATGTTGAAACCCAAGCCGAAGACGGTGAAGGGCAGCAGCAGGATCCGCAACGCCGTGGCCGCCGCCGTGGCCGCCGCGGTGGCCGTGGCCGCCGCAATAACGGTTATGGTCAGGAACGCGGTCCGCGCCAGGAAAACGGCAATAACGGCCAGGCTGCGCAGAGCGACCAAGGCAACCGCCAGCCTGCGCCCAGTGCAAGCTATCCAACCAATATCCATGAAATTGACACAACACCGCGCGAATATGTCCAGCCGGTAGCCGCCTCCGTGGCCAGTTCCGTGACTGCGTCGCCGTCGGCATCATCGGCCCCGGCAGCACCGCCGCCGTACGAAATCGTCAACACCCCGCCGGATAAGCCCCGGGGTGGGTGGTGGCGCAAGCTGACGGGCCAATAAACCCGAAAGTTCAGGCACCAGCCTGTCCTGTCGTCGAGCGAGGAGTTACGGTTTATGCCCGCATCCGGTTCACGCGTGTCAAAAAGCCTTAAACGCATCGGTCTTTTTGTTGCACTTTCGCTCGCCATGAATGGCAGCGTCGGCACTGTGGTGCTGGCACAGGAAAGCGGTCGCGCATCCGACCAACCTTCCTTTATTCGCGATGCTGAGATCGAAAACTATCTACATGCGTTGGCCGATCCGATTTATCGGGCCGCCGATATAACCCCCAGCAGCATCACCATTAACATCGTTGAGAGCAACGTCGTCAACGCGTTTGTCGCCGACGGCATGAATGAGTTTTTCTATACCGGCCTACTGCAACTCACCGATACGCCCGAACAGTTGGCCGGTGTTATAGCCCACGAAACAGGCCACATTGCAGGCGGCCATCTGATACGTAGCCGCGAAGAAATGCGCAACGCATCGGCAGAGGCGATTTTCGGCATGATCATCGCCGTCGCAGCCGGTGCCGCGAGCGGCAATGGCGGCGCCGCAGCGGGTGCAATGAGCGGATCAGAACAAATTGCGGAACGCAGCTTCCTCAGCTTCAGTCGTACAGTAGAAGCCTCAGCCGACGCAGCGGGCATGTCGTTTCTGGATCGCGCCGGCATAACAAGCCGTGGCATGCTGGAATTCTTCAAAAAGCTACAGGGGCAGGAACTGATGCCCACCAGTCAACAAGACGCCTATGTCCGCACCCACCCCCTGACACGGGACCGTATTGACGCCGTTCAGGATCATCTGGATCACTCAAAGTACAAAGACGCCAAACTCGACGAAAAATTTTATGTCATGCATGAACGCATGAAGGCAAAATTGATGGGTTACCTACAACCCGAAACCGTCCTGCTGCGTTACACTGATAACGACAAACGCCTATCAACACGCTACGCACGCGCAATTGCACTCTATCGCACCAGTCAAGCGGATCATGCATTGACCGTGACAGACGGCCTGATTAAGGAAGAACCAGACAACCCTTATTTCCACGAATTAAAGGGGCAGATATTGTTTGAAAATGGCCGCACTGAGCAGTCAATCGACTCCTATAAAAAAGCCAACGACCTGCTACCGCACTCAGCCCTTTTGCGCGAGGCGTATGGTCACGCTTTGTTAGAGTCGAAAGACAACGACAAGCTGGACGCTGCGGTTGAGCAACTTCAGGAAGCGAACCGTTTGGAAGAACGCACGCCTATTGTCTGGCACCTATTGGCCTCGGCCTGGGGACGCAAGGCAGAATTGACCAAGAAGACCGAATTTGAAGCCATGGCGACCTATGCTCTGGCTGAAGAAGCTGAGGCTCAGGGCAAAGACCGCGCGGCGCAACAACTGGCTGAACGCGCCATGAAGGGACTGCCTAAAGGGTCGGTTTATTGGCTGCGCGCACAAGATATCAAGCTTTCGACCACATCCGATAGCGCATCCGACAAAGATAAAAAGCAATTTAGCGGCGGAAAACCGCTATCTGATGCCAATCATTGACTTGCACGTCAAAAATTGGTTGTTTCATCTGTCCGTTAACACTTGGGAGTCGTTTATGCGCATTGTTCTGGTCGCCCTCAGCCTTCTTCTCACCGCTGCCCTGCCCGTGCAGGCCGCGCAATTGTCCACCAACAGCGATGGTGGCTTTTCAGATGACGACAAGGCTGCGATTGAAAATGTCGTTAAGGAATACCTGACCAAAGAACACCCCGAAGTTCTGATGGAAGCGATGAAAGAACTGCAGCGCCGCGAACAGGCGACCGCAGAAACCAAGACGCAGGACGCCATCAAGACGGCCAAGGATAAGATCTATAACGATGCCGACACTCCCGTTGGCGGCAACCCCAAGGGCAAGGTCACGGTTGTCGAGTTTTTCGATTACCAATGCGGCTATTGCAAAATGAGCGAAGAAGCCGTTCAGCAGATGCTGAAGGATAACAAGGACGTTAAGTTCATCTATAAAGACTTCCCGATCCTGGGGCCCATGTCGACGACTGCTGCCAAGATTGCGCTGGCCGCCGCCCGCCAAGGCAACGCCAAGTACATCAAGTTCCATGATGGGTTGATGGGCGTTAAAGAGCATCTGAGCGAAGACATCATCTATAAGGTCGCCAAGGATGTCGGCCTGGATGTCGAAAAGCTGAAAAAGGACGCGGCGGATGATTCCGTTGCCAAAATTGCCCAGACCAATGTCGAGTTGGGCACTGAAATTGGCGTCCGCGGCACCCCGATGTTCATCATCGGCGACAAGGTCTATCCCGGCGCCTTGCAGGCCGAACAACTGAAGAAAGCCGTAGAAGACGCCAGAAAAAACTAACTGGCTGATAGAACTGTTACCAAGGGAATACTATGTCTGAGAAAAAGCTAGATATCGATAGCGATTTTATCCGCAAGCTGGCCAAGCTGCTGGAAGAAACCGGCCTGACCGATATTGAATATGCCGAAGGCGACAAGCGCATTCGCTGCTCCATGCAACGCAATACGATTGTTGCCGCTGCAACCCCTGTGGCTGTCGCTGCTCCGGCTGCTACTGCACCCGCTGCAGGTGGCGCAGCCGCCGCTGGCGCAGCCGCAAATGGCACGCCCGTTAAATCACCGATGGTCGGTACGGTTTACCTGTCACCTGCCCCGAACTCTCCTGCCTTTGTCAAGGTAGGGGACACGGTTAAGGCTGGCGACACCCTTCTGATTATCGAAGCCATGAAGGTCATGAACCCGATCAAAGCGCAGCAAGGCGGTACGGTAACGGCCATCCTTGTCAAGGACGCGCAGCCGGTCGAGTTCGGCGAAACGCTTCTGACAATAGCCTAGGGCGATATCCGTGTTTGAAAAAGTTCTGATTGCAAACCGTGGTGAGATTGCGCTGCGCATTCATCGCGCCTGCCACGAAATGGGCATCCAGACCGTCGCGGTACATTCGACGGCGGACGCGGACGCCATGCATGTCCGCCTTGCGGACGAAAGCGTGTGCATTGGCCCGCCGCCATCCAAAAGCAGCTATCTGAACATCCCCGCCATTTTGACGGCGGCGTCCATCACCGGCGCAGATGCCATCCACCCCGGCATCGGCTTTATGTCGGAAAACGCGAATTTCGCCGAAATGGTGGAACAACACGGCTTCACCTTCATCGGCCCGACGCCGGAACATATCCGGATTATGGGCGACAAAGTGACCGCCAAGAAAACCGTCAAGGATCTGGGCTTGCCCACGGTTCCGGGTTCGGATGGCGGCATTGCGACAGTGGAAGAAGCCAAGTCGGTTGCCGAAGATATCGGTTATCCGGTACTGATCAAGGCGGCGGCTGGCGGCGGCGGTAAGGGCATGAAGGTCGCGCGCGATGCGGCTGGCCTGCCTGAAGCTTACCAATTGGCGCGCAGTGAAGCCATGGCAGCCTTCGGCAACGACGAAGTCTATATGGAAAAATATCTGGAGAAGCCGCGCCATATCGAAGTCCAGTTACTTGGCGATATGCATGGTAACGCCGTCCATTTTGGCGAACGCGATTGCTCCATACAGCGCCGCCATCAAAAGGTTATCGAAGAAGCTCCCTCGCCCGGCCTGAACGCGACCGAACGCGAACAGATCGGCGCTTTGGCTGCGGATGTCATCCGCAGGCTAGGCTATCGCGGTGTGGGCACCATTGAGTTTCTTTATGAAAATGGCCGTTTCTATTTCATTGAAATGAATACGCGCCTGCAGATCGAACACACCATTTCTGAAATGATCACGGGCGTTGACCTCGTGCGTGAACAGATCCGGGTCGCGGCCGGCCTGCCCCTGACCTATAAACAGGAAGACATCGTTTTTAACGGCCATTCCATCGAATGCCGCATTAACGCCGAAAACCCCGAAACCTTTACGCCGTCACCCGGCCAGATTCAGGGTTACCACCCGCCCGGCGGGTTAGACGTACGCGTCGATAGCGCCCTGTATGACGGTTATCGCGTGCCGCCGCATTATGACAGCATGATCGCGAAATTGATCGTGCACGGCACCAACCGCAATGAATGTCTGCTGCGCCTGCGGCGCGCGCTGGAAGAATTCCATATCGGTGGCATTGATACGACTTTGCCCCTGCATCGGACCCTGATCGCCCAGCCGGACTTCATCAACGGTGATTATGACATTCACTGGCTGGAAAAATATCTGGCCCGCAAGTAAGCCGTGTCGAAGGGTAACGACAAAAACCCGCCCATTACACCGGACCTTTTGTTGCACGGATATGCCGCCGGAATATTTCCGATGGCAGACAGCGCGCATGCCAAAGAACTGTACTGGTATGATCCGCCCGTACGGGCCCTGATCCCGCTCAGCATCACCGGTGAACATCGCTTTCACATCGCACGACGCCTCCGCCGTACCGTGCGGCAACGCCCGTACGGTATCAGCTTTAACACAGCCTTTACTGATGTCATGCGCGCCTGTGCCGCACCACGACCCGATCACCCTGAAACGTGGATTAATGCGGAAATTATTGATCTCTATACCGCCTTGCATAACCGAGGCTATGCGCATTCCGTTGAAGTCTGGCAACAAGATGTTTTGGTCGGCGGCCTGTACGGCGTCAGTCTGGGCAGCGCCTTTTTCGGCGAAAGCATGTTTAGCACCGCAACGGACGCCAGTAAAATAGCATTGATATATCTAGTCGCCCTCTTGAAGCACAGCGGCTTTACCCTGCTGGACACACAGTTCCAAACCGAACATCTGGCGCAGTTTGGCACTTATGAGGTTTCACGCGACGATTACCACGCAATGTTAGAGGACGCGCTGCAGAACCGCACCTCGTTCACCTTACCGGAAAGCGGGTGGGATCACTTGGTCGGCGCGTTACTTTTGCAGCCGATGAGCCAGATATCGTAAACCGGGTGCTCCATTGCCGACAATGCGGGGCTGGACGCAAACATCCAACCACGGAACACCGGCGCATCGGGATGACCCGGTTTCAATTCGCCGATTTCAAGAAAAGCCGCAGCCTCCGGCGTTTCTTCAGGCAGTGACGCCTTACAGGAACGTGGCGTTACCAGCAGTGTGCCAAAGGTGATTGTTTTGTTGGTTTCGGCTTCCACTTCTTCGACGCGCGCTGTTGCCTTATCCAGAACGCGCAGAACTACAATCGGCATGTCCTGTGTTGGAACGGCAGCCAAGGCGGGGAAGGTTGCCGTCAGTAACAGAAGCGTCAGGATGGCGGGGCGCAGCATCAGGGATGCGCGTCAGCCGGTTGTTTGGCAGGCGCGGCGTCAGAACGTTTGTTGCTATAGATCATCTGGCCGATTAAATCATCCAGTCGCATCGGCGCCTGCGTACGCGTAATGCGTCCGGTGCCGTCCGTCTTGACCATGTCGTCTTCCACGCCGGGTTCCAGAGACATATATTTACCACCCAGCAAGCTTTCACTGGCTATGTGCGCGAGCGTGTCCGTCGGCAAGCGCACGGCGGGGTCAACCGTCATACGCACCTTGACCAGAAACTGGTTTGGGCCCGGGTCGGTGATCAGGTTCATGCCGACAACGGTACCGACTTTCACGCCGTTGATCTTGACGTCAATGCCTTCCTTCAAGCCATCGACCATCGGGAAGTTGGCGTTGATCTCGTACCCCTGCACCACATGCAGATCCGAGCTTTTATAGGCAAATACCAGGAACAAGGCAGCGACCGCGACAACAACCGCACCGAGCACCGTTTCAAACATACTGCGTCCCATCGTCACTCCCCTTCAGATTGAAGCAAAATATCAGGCGTCCGGCGTCCAGGCTTCATAATCACCTGTCGCCTTGGCGCGCGCACCACCGGCCAGCAAATGTCCGGGCGGCAGGTAAGCCTGATCGGTACCGGTCATGTTTTCCTGATACGGCTTCTGCCACGGTTTACGGTACGGACTGTTGGCTGCAATCGGCGCATCGGCGCCATGATGCAGCCAGATATGCCATTCAGGCGGTACCTTGCTGGCCTCGGGCTCGCCCTTGTACAAAACCCAACGGCGCTCACGCACGCCGGGCGGAGTTTTCTTGTCACGGAAATAGCGATTACCGAACGAATCGGTGCCGACTTCGACACCGTAAAAGCGCGTCTGCAACAGGGTGCCGATCTGCGACAGGCGTCGGATGAATGAAAAATTTTCCATGCGGGAATCACGCTGTGGGTTAGCTCTAACGAAAGCCAGTTATAAATTATTCCTCGCCCTTGTCTATCGTCATCTACCTGCCGGATTCGAAGCCATTCTAATTCAAAAACTTGTATGCATGTGTGCAAGTAACATCTGCAGTTTGCAGCGCATAGAACCATCCCCATCCTTATCCCCAACAAACCATCCGAAACGCATGGTTTGTGAGTAAGTTTTGGTTTATGCCCACCATATTTTGTGGCATATTCTGCACCGCATACAAAGGATTGTGGATAACTTACCTGCCGCCTACCCCCTCCGCCACCACCTACAGGCTCTTTTGATGTCAAAAGCGCAGATAACACAGGATCCCACGCTACGTTTCGGGCGTGTTTTTTCTCGCGCCGACCACGATGCCTATGCCGACATCCACTTCACAACCGGCCCTGTTGATGACGCGCAGCAGATGCTTATCTATCCGGCGCATTGGTCAGAATTATCGGCGGCAGAGTTTGCAGAAACAGCACTTTGCCGCGAAGCGCCCCAACAGACAAAACCGGTCGAAGAAAACACTGTTCCGTCATGGCTGTGGCGTCACACCGCCACCCCCGGCACCGCGACTGAACCCGAAGATGACGCCGCTGTTGTTTTTGACCGTGTTGTAGGCAGCGCAACCTACAGGGCCTGGCGCGAAGGTTTGTTTAACACCGAAGACGACGCGCATATTTTCTTCAATGAATGCCGCGCGGCACTCGCGCAAAAACAAATCATCATTGATCCGGTTGCCCTGCGCGATATTGGCCGCGACTGGGCCTACGGCCAAACAAGCTTGAAATCGGCGAGCAAGGGCGCTAAGCCTGCCGCGTCGATTGAACCCTACCACCTTAGCAACACAATGATCGATGGCATGGTGGGTGGTCGCCGTGACGCCTCGACATGGACATTGTGGAACAGGTTGACAAAGCAGAAACATAAGACATGCACGGCAGATGTGCGTTTCGACACAACGGCGGGCGAATGGTCCGACGCGCCACAACATCTGGCTTCGGCAACGCCGATGCTGATCGACCTGCTGTGGCACAGGCATATGGACGGTTCTGTGAATGCCGAAGGATTGCGTCAGGCGACGCGCCTACTGGTCACGCTGGCTGACCTGCTTGGCCTGGACAATCAGGGCACACTGGCGATCGGGTTTGGTAATTTGTCATCACTTCTGATGGCGCTTGGCCTGCCCTATGACAGCGAAGCGGGTCGCGCCACGGCGGCAGCCATTGCCGCCATTATAACGGCGGAGGCTTATGCAGCCTCCGCACGGCTCGCGGCACTGCGCGGTGTCAGTTCAGCCTTCCAGTACCAACGTGAAAGCGTGTTACGCGCGCTTCGCAATCATCACCGGGCCGCCTATGACGAACAGAATGACTATGAAAAACTGTCTGTCCTGCCGCGCCCGCTCTCGGTCGCAAGCGGCGTAGACCTTTCATTGGCGGCAACAGCGCGCACCGCATGGGACCGCGCCGAACAATTGGTCAGCGCGCATGGCTTACGGCACATCGCCTTTACAAGCGTAAGCCTTTCGTCTTCCGTCGTCGCATTTGCCGCCCTGCAAGCCTATGGCGTTGAAGCCAGTCCTACCCTGCTGGAACAGGGAGACCTGCACCCGACCGCACTGGAGGCTTTGACGCGCCTCTCTCTGTCAACGACAGCGACACGCGAAGTTCGCGCCCATATTGCGGGACATCGTTCACTGGCCCACGCGCCTGCCATCAACCATGCAGCACTGCGTGCAAAGGGTTTTGATGCCGACGCCATTACGCGCGTAGAAAGCGCCCTGCAAAGCGCGACGCATCTGCGTCAGGTCTTCACACCCGTTCACCTGGGCACAACATTTTGCGCCGACCAATTGAACCTGAATCCCGCACAGATCGATAACCCCGCGTTTAATCTGCTGGAGCATCTGGGATTTGATGCGGTTGATGTCATGCGCGGCAACCAATATTGCTTTGGCTATGCAAGCCTGAAAGAAGCGCCACACCTGACGCAACAACAGAAAGCCGTTTTTGCGACAACATCAGACCTGCGCCCCGAAGCCGTCATTCATATGGCGGGCGCGGTACAAGGCTTCTTCTCTGGCACAACGGGCGTGACGCTGTCGCTCGCGGCATCGACACCACCCGAACAGACCGAACGGCTGCTGCTGGCCGCGTGGCGTGTCGGATTGCAGGGCCTGCGCCTGATCTTTGACGTTGAGGTTCAGCCATCACAACGCCGCGCCAAGAAAGTGGCGACGACAAAGGCCAGCTATCTGAACAAACAGCCGAAAATCACAGCCAAGCGCATTACATCCGGCAATCCCCGCTATCGCACGCCCCAACATGTGGCGCGTACGCGCGACCTGCGCGGCAAAAATACACCTGATACAGGCCGTTAACACTTGCGGCATTAGCGCTGGCAGACGCCTGCAACATATGCTATCGCGGCAGCCTGACTGATTGGCAACACACAGGTTTGATTTTAGAAAATGACCGCACTTTCCGTTGTAATTCCGCTTTTGAACGAATCCGGCAACGTCATGCCGTTGATCGATGAAATATCCGCCGCCCTGAACGCCTATGCGCCCACAGCAGGCCAGTTTGAAATTATCTGCGTTGATGACGGCAGCACCGACACAACCGCCACCGAAGTACGTCAGGCGCAGGAAAAACACAGCTTTGTTCGTCTGGTACGCCATCCGCGTTCGCTGGGCATGAGCGCCGCGTTGCGCAACGGCATCCGCCGCGCCAACAGCGTCTGGATACTGACCATCGACGGCGACAGACAGAACGACCCGAACGACGCCGCCAAGCTTCTGGACATCGCCTGGGCGGGCGGCAAGACCGACCGCAAGATTCTGGTCGGTGGCATCCGCGTCAACCGCCGCGATACATGGGGCAAACGCTTCGCCAGCAAATACGCCAACAAGATTCGCCGTGCGGCGCTCAAGGATAACTGCCCCGATACCGGATGCAGCCTCAAAGTGTTCCCGCGTGATTCTTATCTAGAGTTGCCGTTTTTCAATGGTTTGCACCGCTTTATGGCAGCGCTACTTAAGCATTACGGCCATGAAACCAGCTTTATCCCGGTCAATGACCGCCCGCGTGAGGTTGGCCTGTCTAAATCAGACTTCACAGGCCGTGCGATCAAAGGCCTGTTTGACCTGCTGGGCGTGATGTGGCTGATCCACCGAACCCCCGCTCCACTGCGTGGCAGTGAAGAAATCTTGCAGCACGGGCAGGAAAACGGGCGCAAAGCGGCTTTTTAACGATTAAAGGGTTAAAAATCGGGCTTTACCCTTGACTTTCACCCCGGTTTTCGCCAATAACGCCCCTTCGCGGCGCTGCTTACGGCAGTTGGCCGTCCGAGAGATTGACGTAACGACGTAAGGATTAAAGTCATGTTCGCAGTGGTTAAAACCGGCGGCAAACAATACAAAGTTGCCCAGGGTGACATCATTCAGGTTGAAAAGCTGGCCGTTGAAGCCGGTAAGTCGGTTGACCTGTCCGACGTTCTGATGCTGTGCGATAACGGCAAGGTAACTGTGGGCACGCCGGTTGTTTCTGGCGCCAAGGTAACGGCCGAAGTCGTTTCGCAGGACCGCAGCGAAAAGCTGATCGTCTTCAAGAAGAAGCGTCGCCAGAACTATCGCCGCAAGAATCATCATCGTCAGGAATACACAACGCTGAAGATCACGGCCATTAAGGGCTAAGGTCAGCGGGTACTTAAAGGAGTCAGGAAATGGCACATAAAAAAGCAGGCGGTTCATCCCGCAACGGTCGCGACAGTGCTGGCCGCCGTTTAGGCGTCAAGCTGTATGGCGGCGAACAGGCCAAGGGCGGCGCGATCATCGTCCGTCAGCGCGGCACCAAGTATTACGCCGGTGAAAATGTCGGCATGGGCACGGACCACACCCTGTTTGCCAAGAACGACGGCGTTGTCTCGTTCCGCGAAACCAAGGGCGGCCGCACCTACGTCTCTGTCACTACGGCGGCAAAGTAAGCCTCTCGCAGAAGTATTCAAGCAGGGCCAGCCCGTTCTGGCCCTGCTTTTTTATTGCCGAAAAATGGTATAGGATCGCGTCATGAAATTCCTTGATCAAGCCAAAATCCACGTCCGCAGCGGCAATGGCGGCCCCGGTTGCATCAGCTTCCGCCGCGAGAAATTCATTGAATATGGCGGCCCCGACGGCGGCAATGGCGGCAAAGGCGGCGACGTCATTTTCGAAGCCAGCGATGATTTGAACACCCTGATCGACTACCGCTATCAGCAACACCATGACGCAGGCAACGGTCGCGGCGGTGCCGGGCGCCTGCGCACGGGCGCGAATGGAAAAGATCTGACCCTGCGCGTTCCGGTCGGCACGCAAGTGCTCGATGAAGACAAGGAAACCGTTCTGTTCGACCTCAGCGAAAAAGGCCAACGCGTCCTGTTTTTGAAGGGCGGCGATGGCGGCTTTGGCAACGACCATTACAAATCATCGACCAACCGCGCGCCGCGCCATAACACACCCGGCTACCCCGGCGAAGAACGCATTGTCTGGCTGCGCCTGAAATTGATCGCCGACGCAGGGCTTGTCGGTCTGCCGAATGCGGGGAAGTCAACGTTCCTTGCCTCCTGTACCGCTGCCAAGCCGAAGATTGCCGATTATCCGTTTACAACCCTGTCTCCGAATTTGGGTGTTGTACAAATTGGCGGGCGTCAGGAAGGCACGACCTTTGTGTTGGCGGATATTCCGGGTCTGATCGAAGGCGCGCATGAAGGTCAGGGACTAGGCGACCGCTTTCTGGGCCATGTCGAACGCACACGCGTCCTGCTGCACCTGATCGACGCGACGGACGAAGATGTCGTAGCAAACTACAAAACCATTCGCTCTGAATTAAAGGCCTATGGCGGTGGTCTGACACGTAAACCTGAACTGATCGCCTTGAATAAATGCGATGCCCTGACCCCGGCTGAAATTAAGCGCAAAGTTGCCGCCCTTAAGAAGGCCAGCCGCAAGAACGTATATGCCATTTCCGCCGTCGCGCGCACAGGCGTACCGGAAATACTCGCGGAAATGCTGCGGAAAATCGAGGCGAAGAAAGAAAAATAATGACGGTTGTCGTCTTTGGAAGCATCAACATGGATATCGTGACACGCTGCCGTCACCATCCCCATATTGGTGAAACCATACATGGCGATAGCGTCACCTTTTATCCCGGCGGCAAAGGAGCTAATCAGGCGATTGCCAGTGCAAAAGCAGGCGCTGAAACGCATTTACTGGGTGTTGTTGGCAAGGACGCCTTTGGCACACAATTACTGGATTACCTGCGCAACAACGGCGTGCTTGTTGACAATATCCTGCAAATAGAACTGCCAACAGGTATCGCCGCCATCAACGTAGCAGATGACGCATCGAACACCATTGTTGTCGTCGCCGGGGCAAATGGTGAAACCAAAGCAAGTCCATCCATTATTCAAGCCCTAGAACACCCCGTGGGATTAGCACAGCTAGAGACTCCGATAAAGGAAGTTGCTCATTTCTTCAGCCTCATCAAAGGCGCAAATGGGGTCACCATTCTAAACCCGTCACCCTACCAGCCCATCGAGAAAAGCCTGTTGCAGGTTACGGATATTTTGATACTGAACGAAGTTGAGTTTTCCAAGTTTGCCGGACTAAGTGGGAATATTGATGCCACAAATGCAGCGCACATTCTGGGCAATATGGAGTGCGACATATCTTGCTTGATTGTAACCCTTGGTCGTGACGGTTGCGTGGTGAAAACAAATAACTCCGTTGAATACATCAAAGGCGTGCCCTGTAAGGCCATTGATACGACCGGTGCGGGGGATTGTTTCGCGGGTGTGTTTGCCGCGAGCCTCAATGACGGTAGAACCTATTGCAGTGCAGCGGAGCGAGCCAATCGCGCAGCAAGCATTAGCGTAACCCGCGCAGGCGCAGGCCCATCTATGCCAGAGCAGGCAGAAATAGACATTTAGGCTCCTCCTGCCCCAATTTTGTCTTTTTGACGTGAGAGGGTATGCTCCCGCCCTAGGTAATGGGAATCTCGCATGCGTTTGGACCGCTTATTCTGGTTATACCCTGTTTTACTCGCCGCTGCTTGCGACGTGGGCCCCGATTATGAAAAACCTGCCGTACAGACACCAACAGCCTTTAAGGAAGCAGGCACATGGCAGCAGGCAGAGCCCGCCGATACTGTTGAGCGCGGCGCGTGGTGGAAAGTTTTTCACGACGCAACATTGGATAAGCTTGAAGAACAGATTGCCCTGTCTAACCAGAACGTCAAATCATACGAAGCGGCTTATCGTCAGGCGCAAGCGCTGACCGACGAAGCACGCGCGGGTTGGTTCCCAACCGTTTCCCTAAACGGATCAGACACACGCTCGGCCACCGGAAAGTCCGGCACAAAATCGGCGTCGGCCTATGCGTCATCGCTTAACGCAAGTTGGACAGCGGATGTGTGGGGTCGTATTGGCCGCACGGTGGAAAGCAACGAAGCGAAAGCCGAAGCAAGCGCCGCAGATCTGGCAGGCGTCCAGCTTTCAGCACAAACGACATTGGCCACCGACTATCTGGATCTGCGCTGGCAGGATGAGCAGATTACCACGCTGCGCCTGATCGCGGAGGCGAACCGCAAGCTGGCCGAGATTGAAAAAAGCCGGTACGACGCCGGCACGGATGGCAAGCAGGCGTGGCTGGCGGCACAACAAAATCTGGATGCCGCCGAAGCGACTCTGTCGAATGCGCAAATCACGCGCGAACAACTGGAACATGCCATCGCCACCCTTATCGGCACACCCGCATCGCAGATTGCCGTGCCGAAATCCGGCGTACCGTCGCATGTGCCCCATATTCCGGCACAGATACCCTCAAACCTGTTGCAACAACGACCCGACATTGCCTCAGCCGAGCGTGCTGTAGCGGCAGCCAATGCAGATATCGGCGTCGCAACGGCGGCATGGTTTCCGACATTCAGCTTTGACGCCTCGTATGGTTACAGCGCAGCCATTTTGCCCCGCTTGTTACAGTCCCCCTACAGTCTGTGGTCATTCGGGCCGACTGTTGCTGAAACATTGTTTGATGCCGGTAACCGCGAAGCGACGATAGAAGCCGCACGCGCCGGTTATGACCAGACAGTTGCGACGTATCGCCAGACGGCACTGACAGCGTTTCAGGAAGTGGAAGATGACCTTTCATCCCTGCACCATTTGACAGACCAAGTTCAGCAGCAACAATCCAATCTGGAACATGCGCGCGCCGCGCAGGATATTGTCGAAGCGCAGCAGAAAGTCGGCACATCAGCGGTCAGCGACGTTCTGACCGCCCGCATCACGCGCCTGAAGGCACAGCAAAGCTGGCAAATTGCCCAACAACAGCGATATGAGACCACCGTCGCCCTGATCGAAGCCTTGGGTGGCACATGGACAACCGGAACGGTAGAGAACAAAAAGGAATGACGGCAACCAAACATAAAATGACGCCCGCAATGATCCGCGTATCATTGATTGTTGCGTGCGGCCTTTTTATGGAACAGTTGGACGGGTCGATCATCGCCACCGCCCTGCCCAAAATCGCCCAATCCCTGCAAACGGAACCGTTGCACCTTAATCTCGCCATCACGTCCTATATGTTCAGTCTGGCCGTCTTTATTCCGCTGAGCGGATGGGTGGCCGACAGGTTGGGCGCGCGCACAGTCTTTAAGTCCGCGATTATTGTCTTTACGCTAGGCTCCATCCTGTGCGGCCTGTCATTTGACCTATTTAGCCTTGTCATATCTCGCATTTTGCAGGGTATAGGCGGCGCCATGATGGTACCGGTCGGGCGACTTATCCTGCTACGCACGGTTCCCAAATCCGGCCTTGTCGATGCTATGGCATGGGTCAGTGCACCTGCCCTCCTCGGCCCCGTGCTGGGCCCACCGATTGGCGGATTGATCGTGTCAGCCTTTTCATGGCGATGGATCTTCTTTATCAATGTGCCTATCGGCATTGCCGGTTACATCTTATCCGCTTTGTACATCGACAATATTCGCGGCCGTACGCGTGAAAAGCTGGATATCCCCGGATTTTTACTGGTCGGCGCATCCATGGCGGGGATGGTTTTTGCTTTTGAAACCGTGGGACGCCACTTGGTCCCTGACTGGCTGGTTGCCAGCATGCTCGGTCTGGGCATCGTGTGCATGATCGGCTATTTGCGGCACGCCACACGCATCGAATTGCCCATCATCGACTTTAAATTATTACGCTATAAGACCTATCGCATTTCAATCTTTGGCGGTTCGTTGTTCCGCATCGCTATTGGTGCATTGCCCTTTCTGATGCCACTGATGCTGCAATACGGCTTTGGCATGACACCGGCCGCCTCTGGCTTCATCACATTGGCCAGCGCGGCGGGCATGGTGCTGCTACGCATTATTGCAACTGCCGTTTTACGCCAGTTCGGGTTTAAACGCGTATTGTTGGTGACCGCTGTCATCAACGCCATTTTCATGGGCGGCTGCGCCCTGTTCACCCACATGACGCCACAAAGCGTTATTTTTATATTCCTGCTCATCGGTGGCATCTTCCGGTCTTTGGAATTCACGGCCCTGAACACAATTGCGTATGCCGACATGCCCGAGAAATATTTGAGCCGCGCCAACACGCTTTACAACATGTTACAACAACTGATGCTCAGCATGGGGGTTGCCGTTGGCGCATCGTTCCTGAACTTGACGCTGTATTTCAGGCACGAAACGGCCCTGAGCGAACCGGCCTTTGCCCCAACATTTACGACTATTGGCCTGTTCTCGATTGTTTCTCTGCTGTTCTTTACTAAACTATCACCACAAGCTGGCGGTGACATGAGCGGCCACCGTGTCAGCGGCGAAGAAGTTGAACGCCGTGGTATGTCCTGAGCCATGGAGGTTATGTCATGACTGATAATGTTACCCTGATCCTATCGGCGATTATGATGGTCACGATGGTCTTCCTGATTGCACCAGGCGTTTTCGCGGTCAATCGCGGGCATATACTGCACAACATAGCCCTGTGGTTGGCCATCTTTCTGGCACTGGGTTTGTTCTACCACAATTTTGGCCCCGAAAGCCCGCACCCGCTTTTCAAAATTCCCGAAGCCATGACGGGCTTACGGCACAACGCGCCGGCACCCACCCCGCAAGCGCCGACACCTGAGCCAACCACGCCTGCACCAGCACCGGCACCAGAAGGCAAGTCTCTATAACGGGAAGCTCGCTTCGTTGATCGATGCCTGCGCATCGAATTGTTGCATGAGCGCCAAGATTTCTGCACTCGCCTTGCGCAGAGCGTCCTGATCTGTCCCACGTGAAACCAAAGCTGTTCCATGCCGGGCGCTACGCACCCAAGGATAGGACCCGATATCAAGCATACCATAACGCCGCGCGATGTCTTCCAGAGCCGCCGCCACCAGACTTTCAGCGACAAAGCCGGATACGCTGACGCTATGTATCTTCGGCCCATGTTTCAGACCCGCCACAACGTTATCCAGCATGGCACGCATAATGTTTGGCACACCTGCCATGACATAAACATTTTCAACACAGAACCCCGGTGCGGCACTAACAGGATTATCAATCAGCTCCGCTCCAACGGGGGTGCGTGCCATGCGCAGCCGTGCAGGCGTCAAATTCTCAGCGCCATAGCTGCGCAATAACCTGTCACGTGCGGCTGGGTTTTCAGCAACGGCAAGCCCGAAAGCTGCGCCAATGCTGTCGGCGGTGATATCATCATGGGTGGGACCAATACCACCCGTTGTCAGCACATAGGTATAACGCTGCCTCAGCGTGTTGACGGCATTCACAATCTCTTCCTGAATATCGGGCACGACGCGCGCTTCACTCAACCGTACACCGATTTCCGCCAGTTTGATGGCAATAGCGTTCAGGTTCACGTCCTGTGTGCGTCCTGACAAAATCTCGTTACCGATAATAAGGACAGCGGCTGTCGGGGTTTGCACGTTATCAGTGTTGGAACTGGACATAAAGGCTCCCTAGACGGATCAAACCGTCACAACATGCGCTGAGCCACGTTTTGAATCAAGACATCCAAGACGCCGGAGCCTATCGCATCATTCAAGGCAGTCAGGGCTTTGCTTTTAATGCGTGTTACATCAACCAACTTGCCGTTTCGGAGCGAACCGTTGCCCAAACCACCATAGAGCGCACGCATCAGGGAGTCTCTGACTTTTGGCATGTTGGTGTGGATGTTATCCGCCACGTCAAAGTCTTTAACTTCCACGTCGATCTGAACTGTGACCAATTGCTCAACACCACTGTCGGCAATAACAGGCAATACGATCGGCGCCAAGTGGACGTAGACGGGGTCGCCCTTAAAACGACCGCCCGAGACATCTTCGTCGCCGCCTTTTTTCTTGGCCCCTGACTCGCCGCCACCTTCACCGCTTGTCGCCTGTTTTTTCCCGCCACCCTCTTCTTCTGCCGCGAGCACAAGCGCAGGCAGGCATAGGCTGCCGATAATAATGGCGAGTAACAGATAAAAGCGGCGACAGGACATGCGAAAACCCTTGGCTATCCTCTGAGCCTAGAACCAATGGTTTGACAACTTGTTAAGATCTAAGCGCGCAGTGTCTTGCCGACACGGTCCAAGACCGCATTCACAAGGCCGGGTTCACGCGCATTAAAATAGGCATGCGCCACATCGACATAGTCGTTGATGACAACCCCGGTCGGCACAAAGGAATGGTCGCGCAGTTCAAAAATACCGGCCCGCAAGATGGCTTTCAGAAGCGTTTCGACGCGTTCAGCGGTTACTTTGGCGTCAACGGCCCCGGCGATCATCCCGTCGATGTCAGCAAGGTTGTCATGGGTACCCTGCGCTACCTGTACAAACAGGTCACGATCCACGGACACAGCCAAACCACCCTCGTCCTGATCTTGCAGCAACACTTTAGGGTCAGCCAAAAAATCTTTGATAATCAATTGAATGGGGCGTTGCGTTAATTCAGTTTGATAGAGCGCCTGCACGGCCGCCAACCGCGCTAGACGCTTCGCATTATAATCTTGTCCTGACTTAGCCATCTTATCCCTTATCTGGCAATCCAGCGCTTTTTAGGAAGCAACCTGAATTGCTGTTTGATCTCAATCATGCGCAGGCAGGCTTCCGCCGCCTCGCCCGAACGGTTCAGTTTTGTCTTGTCCGCACGCTCCAACGCCTGATCTTTATTGTCACAGGTTAAAATGCCGTTACCAATGGCCAAGGCATAGCGCATGGACAATTCCTGCAAGCCGCGCGCACTTTCCGTGGCGACAATCTGGTCATGCATCGTGCCACCCTTGATGACGGCGCCAAGCGCAACATAACCGTCATAACGGCGACGCACAGCGTCATAATCCAAAGCCTTCAGCGCGTATACAATCGCGGCCGGAATCTCCAATGCCCCGGGCACAGTCAAAACCTCATAGGACGCCCCTGCCCGGTCCAGTACCGTCTTGGCGCCATCCAGTTGAAGATTAGCGAGATCATCGTAATACCGCGCTTCAACGATCAGAATATGCGGCTTGACTTCAAAGTTGAAACTGGCCGGCTGTTGGCGTTCGCTCTGCATCCCTTAACCCCTTTTTGATCCCTGATTTACGCGCCGATAATGGCAAGATTGATGCCTACGTACAATAATGATTATTGGCCCTGAAACGCTTTTTCTACGGTCATCATACGGCGCACATAACGGGCGACCATATCAACCTCCAAATTAACTTTATCCCCCACCCGCAAGGCATTAAGCGTTGTATGGGTTAGGGTATGCGGGATAAGACACACACCGAAACGCAACCCATCGACTTCGTTGACCGTCAGGGAAACCCCTTCAAGCGCCACGGACCCCTTGGAAGCGATAAAGGAGGCAAACCGGTCCGGCACCTCGAAAACAAAGCGCTGGCTGTCGCCGTCCGCTTTACGTGACACAACCGTCGCCAGCCCGTCCACATGCCCTGAGACGTAGTGACCACCCAGCTCATCCCCCGCCCGCAGGGCAGGTTCCAGATTAATGCGTGCGCCCACTTGCCAGAACTGCGCCGTCGTCAGGCCCACAGTCTCGGCGGACATCTGCACCGTAAAGCTATCCACTGTTTTACGGATGACGGTCAGGCAGACGCCGTTACAGGCAATCGAGGCGCCAATAGGCGTCGCGGCCAGCGAAAAACCGTTTACACGGACGGTCATCACCCAGTCGCCTTGCTTGTCGAGCGAGGTAACCTCGCCCACATCCTGAATAATACCGGTGAACATAAAGGCGCCCTAGTTTGTTTCTTTTTTCAGGGTGTCGACGAATTCTTCAAAATCGCCCGGCGACCGGAAGTCGCGATAAACCGAAGCATAGCGCACATACGCCACATGGTCTGCGGCGCGCAGCGCCTGCATGACATGTTCGCCGATGATGCTGGTGGTAATTTCGTTTTCGCCCAAGGCTTCCAACTGACGTACGATGCTGCTGACCATCTGCTCCAGCCTTTCATCGTCGACGGGCCGCTTATTTAACGCGATCTTCATCGAACGTACCAGCTTTTCCCGCTCGAACGGTTCACGCAGGCCGTTGGTTTTGGCAACCACCAGTTCGCGCAACTGCGCACGCTCGAAGGTTGTGAAGCGCGCGCCGCAATGCCCGCACACCCTGCGGCGGCGAATGGCGGCGTTATCTTCGGCCGGGCGGCTGTCTTTGACCTGTGTATCTT
Source organism: Alphaproteobacteria bacterium (assembly GCA_019233975.1). Lineage (GTDB taxonomy): Bacteria > Pseudomonadota > Alphaproteobacteria > UBA9219 > UBA9219 > JAFALY01. Next base: position 82,177 of record JAFALY010000038.1, read on the forward strand.
CATGTCCGCAAAAGGGGCAGCGCATGTCACAATCTCCTCAACACACCACTTTCTATAGCACCAAGCGGTAGCTTCCTACAATATATAGTGTCTACAACGGGTTGATAGCGCAAATCAGGGCTACACAAGCCGCTGCGCCTATGTTACAAGCTTGGCCCTGCTTTGGCCGTTTGGGGGATCGTCTAACGGTAGGACAACAGATTCTGACTCTGTTTATCGTGGTTCGAGTCCACGTCCCCCAGCCAAACAGTTTACCTGCCAGAGAACAGTCCGGCTTCACCCCCTATTTCGCCCGCATTTTTGCGTGTTTTCAAGAGATGCCCGTTCTCTGGTTACCCATCTGGGGCCCCATAATGACCACGTATTGCCACAAATTCTCCGGCCCTAATTTTCCAGTCCGGAGCGGTGAACGATCATTTGAGGCAATGGCCTTGCGTGTTGTCGTTGTTATCGATGGAACACTTGTTCTTACTTTGAAAAGCCCGCTCTGTTTCTGGATCTAATCATTCACTCTCTCCTGTGTTGTTGAGCGACAAGCTTGGAATCTTGCCCCTTTCACGATGTCTATAAAGGGAACACATTTCCTCTAGAATTTTGGTCAAAATTGAATGCGATCTGCCTATGTTCACCTGAGAATACCATTCCACTGCATAGGCAAACAACGCGGAATGCATCGCGTCTGGTAAACCTTGCCAAGGAGTACCCAGCGGGACAGGGAGGTTCGGCAACATTAGTCGCGAAGCACCGGCTGCAGTTGCTTCACAAGTAGTGTATAGGGATCGCCCCGTCAGGGTTGCAAGTGCGTCACAGAATAGTGCGTTTTTGGAGAATGGGCCATCAATGACCGTCTCGCCAGATGCATCGAGAAGACCGAGGCAAACGTTTGACATGAGTGCTAGATAAAGGCTAGCGGCAACACATTTTTCGCGTGGTGTCAATGTTTCCGGCAACACATTCCAAGATCCCAACATGCTTGGAAAGGGACCACTCCCTGGCGCGAAACTAGGAAACACCATCAAGCGCCGATCCATCACTGCCAAGATTTCATCCGGTGAGGCCGTGATCATTGTTCCATTCGTAAGGACGTCAAACTCGCGCCCACCCATAAAACGAGATGAGGGAATTGGTAGCCCAAAAACATTAACGTTGGCGAATGTGCCGAGCTCTTCGTCTAGGTTGACGAGCGAACCACCAATGGAGAACAAAATCGCCCAAGTGCCACTCGAAACGATGCTTTTCGGCAATTGAGATGAGAGGTAAGGCAACAAAGATGCATTAGAATCATGAATGCCGCAAAAAATCGATGGTGGCACCTTTAATCCTAGATACCGTGCAAGATCGGGATACATTAGGCCGAGTACATCGTCTGCCTTTCGGATCGGTGCCATAAGATGGCTCCAACCAGCCCGAGCTACAAGCCCTGAAAATCTTCGATGCGCTGGCATCCACAAATCAGTGTGACAGCCTAAAGAAGTGAATTCCGTTGCGACCGTCCCACAAAGTTTAAATGCCCAGTATTGCGGATATGTCACAAAAGTGCTTGCCGTATTAAATTGCTCCGGAAATCGACATTGTTGCCAGAATAGCTGCGCACCCAAATTTTGCCCTTCAGGAAGTCGAGGCGACATGGTTTCGTAGAAGGGTGGACGCAGTTTTGCGTAAGCCTCAGCAGTTTCATTAATGCCATCAAATTCGTAATCGAGCACCGGCAGTGCCAGAGCTTCACCCGCCAGCAAGGCACCAGAATTGCTATGAGTGGTGACGGCAATACCGTCGACGAAACCGTTTCTCGATCGCCCCACATCTGCCAGACCATCAAGTAGAAATTTTTCTATTGCTTCAACATCAGCATGAGGGTAAGCGCCGTCCAAGCGCGTTGCATTAGGGCATGATCGACTCCACACCTCTGCGCCGTCCATTGCATCAAAAGCGACTAGCTTGATATTGGTCTTACCAATATCGAGAACAACAACTGTGCCGCTCATGGTATCTGAAAAACTTGGCAAATCACCTACGTCATCTCCTTTGGCTGGCAGACCATATGTTTCCATCGAACAAAATCAGAACCAAATTTTGGCATAGAATGACCGGATTAGTAATTCTCGATGAGAATTTTTTGGATGCGTCCGCGTACTAAAACACGTATGTCGTAAAAATATCTACGCAACACCGCCCTGTATGTTTTTTGGTAATATTCGTACTTTTATTTGCCCTTGTAAAATTCAGGAAATGGGCCAAAGGTATTAAGCATAGACGAGAGATGAATCTCGCGCACTTCGACATTCAAAGGCATCGCAAATAAAGTCTCAACAACACTTGATACTTCATCTATTGTCAGGCTGCCTGGTCTGTCACCAGGTTTCTTTCCACGAAAAAATGTATCAACGCCACCCATCACCAGATTTGTAATTCTGATGCCGTTGGCCCTCTTTTCCCGTCTTACAGTTTCAATTAGTCCGCTCAACCCCCATTTTGAAGCGCAATAACCACTCTGGTTCTCAAACGCAAAAATAGCAGACTGGGAGCCCATACCGATAATCTGACTGAATGGACATTTTTCCAATAATGGTAGAGCCACCTTCAAAGTAAAAAATGCTCCATCCAGATTGGTTGCTATCGTGGTTCGCCAATCATCATCAGAGAAATTCAGAATATTGCCGAACGTAGCGGCACCGGCATTAAGAATACAGCCACGTAAGCTCTCAATTCCATCAAGTGTGGCTGTTCCGGCAGTAGTAACTGAATTTGAATTAGATACATCAACTGTAGCTACTCTGATTTGAGCTCCCAGGGAACGATAGTCATCCGCAAGCTCATTCAAATCCGATTCCGTTCTGGACCATAAAATCAGACCAAATCCTTTGCGTGCTAATTTTCTAGCAATACCAGATCCGATGCCACGGCTCGCGCCGGTGATGAGAACCCATTCCATCGATGCTTATCCCTCAATGATTGCAGATTTTGTATTCAAGGTACGATGTTTTGTGTGCATACACGTCCATAGGTTAACGTTGTCTGCACTGCAAAAAATTGCCTGGACTTGAGGGCAATTTCGTGCCGAACATCGCTCCACTGTAATCACAAGATCTCCTCTGCACAATGCAAGCTTGTCTGTGGCCAGAGTTCCATCTTAGCAGCGACAGGGGCCACAAGATCAGGAGCAATATCCCTAAGAAGATGGAAAGCTATTTCTACGCCCTTTAAGCCATCCCCAGGAGCAAACCCCCCGGAGGAAACCAGCCACTTGTCACGGATCACTCCCGCCCCAAGTCTGCAGCCTGATGCTGCGAGGAGGTGCGCTTTCTGACCGTGGCATGCGACAAGGAGGCCATCTAGCAGATGAAGATCTCTCAAAATAAGCACGCCAGAGCATACGGTATAGAATGGGACACTGGCGTTTTTGGCGCTTAACAAAAAGTTTGAAAGGTTGGTATCTTGTACCGCAGCTGACGCACCTCTACCTCCTGGTAATACAACAGCGTCGAGACAGGAGAAGTCATATAACATAGTAAATTTTACATCTGGAAGCACAGTCAGCCCAGAGCTCAGGCGAAATGGGCCAGACCCTATCACTTCTGCAGCTAGCGTAACACCACCCTCATCGATCTCGGAAGCCTTGCGTAAAGGAGCCAGTGTTCCTGCTAGATCAAGCTCGTCTACTCCATCGTAAGCGACTATAGCAATTCGCTTGACTCGCTGCATGCTAGCCACTCATGGCACGAGCATCAAGTGACATGATGGCATTCTCAACAGTTAAAACTTCATCATCAGCATGCCCAAAAGGTGGCGACTTTAACAAGCGAGAAGCTGCCGGGTGAAAGCCCCCTGAACCATTCCTTTGAGCAACCCCTGCGATACGGATTAGATCGATAATGACGCCAGCAGCATTGCTCGAGTCTTGTACTTTTAGCTTAAGATCTAGACTCACAGGTGTACCGCCCCAACCTACAGCCTCTATATTCAATATGGCTACTTTATTATCTCGAAGGTGTCGGATGTATCCCGCAGACGGCACGACCTCAATCAAATCCAGCTCTGCCTCATTTTGAGCTAAAGCATTCTTTTTTGACTTCAGCTTGCCAGCACCGTTTTGCAATAAATTTTTGAAATCCTCGTTTCCTCCGATATTTAACTGGTACGAGCTGAGAAGAGTAAGCCCCCTTTCAGAAAGCAACCGCAAGAGGCTTTGGTGAACTATGGATGTCCCAAGATGGCTTGCTAAGTCATCCCCAATAAGCGAAAGACCAGCGGTTTCAAAAGCAGAGAGGATTTCTGGGTTTCTGGCAACAATCTCTGGTGTGCAGTTTACAAATCCAACCCCCGCATCAAGACAGCACTGAGAGTACGCGTCTGCGGCCCACTGCATTCCAGTGGGTAGAGAGTAAAGGAGTATATCTGCACGAGATTGCTTAAGCTCTTCAACCACCCCCTCCTTTCCTATGACCATATTGTCCTCACCTAGGCGAAGCCCGGGACTAACCTTGGCATCTTGCTTCGGAATCTCGATCCCAAGACGGGGATAATTGTTGGGGGTCTGGAAGATCGCCTCACCAAGATCTTTACCAATCTTAAACGAGTCAACGTCGAAAGCCGAGACCAAAGTAATGTCCCCTACACTTATACCACCGATATAAGCATGCTTTATTCCGGGTAGTTCGCCTGATTCTATACGCCGACTCAAAAGATCGCGGTAGAAGTAAATCCCCTGTAACAGGGCAGAGATATTATTACCGATACCAGCCACTGCTAGTCTTATTGCATGTACCATAGAAATCTACCTCGCGCCGCAAATTGTAAGTTTCGCCTTGAACGCTTCAAGCCCACTTCTGATACCCTCACTAAAAATACTCGATCTACAACCAATTATGCAAATTATAATTTATGACATAGCCGACAAGATGTTATTGCACATTCAGCATAAAAAGTCAGCACAAGCGGTAGGGACGGATAGGGGTAAAGTAACATATCAAAATTAAAGTAACTGCAGTAATTTTTCTGCATTTATCGGGATGATCATAGTCGAGAATAACGAAGGCGACCACGCCGCAACCGTGAGCATGTTCGGCTTGCAAAAAGCGCTTTCTAGCGTAATAATAAATCGGTCAGCAGGTAGAGGGGGTGAGCATGTCCTTTTTTAGCAAGATACTAAATCTACTTCATGGGTTTTGTGTGTGCTGGAAAAAGAAACCTAGCAAACACAACGACTCATCAATATACCCCATGTTCTGACTGCAACTCTCACTTACATAAAAAGATCCCGGTTAAAGGTAGAGGCGGTTCTTATGTGGCGTGAATTGTTTTCTTATTCACTTAATCCGGAGGTTTATTTTGATGCTTACAACCTTTGGAAAACAGTAAGTGCCACCGAATTGTATGGAGATGATTTACTGTCATTTGACAAAAGCGCACAAATTCGACTGTTAGCGGAAAAGCGCTGGCTGGCGTTTACGGCTCAATTGACAGAACATCAGCAGGCTATCGCATGCGCCTTCCTCATGGAGCAGTCCGCACCAATGGCTGCGGCACTCGGAGCTACGGTTCACAACTTAAGTGCCCCTGGTGTATTCGAATCACCTTTGCAATTACGCGCCATGGCACTACTGGCTGATGACGTCGGAGCAGGCACCGCACACCGATCACGCGCAAATGCATTTCGTACGATTGCCCGCATCTACGACATTCCTATTGCTACCCACCCCCCCCGTGAGCTTAGTCAAGACCGTGGGGTTAACGATCAAATGTTCAGACTGCCTGCTACGCTCCTTGCTTTGTCGCGGCGAAGTGATTGGTTCGGCGCGGAATTGATTGGTGCCGACTTTGCCCTACGCAAGATCGGGCGTCCATTACCATGGACTTTCGCCGCAAGGGTATTTCCTTCACCCGAATGGTCCCGCCTCGACATGGCCAGCCCACAAATTCCAGAAGAACTGACTCAAAACGAGACACCAATCGCCATCTCTTATGGAATTGTAAAGGCACTGGTAGATGTTCCAAACCAAAGAAATAAGATTAATAATGGCATTGGCCTCTTTCTTGACCTGTACAATCAATGGGATCAAATGCTTTATGATTTAACCGTTAGTCGGTTAGATTCTAGGCTGTCGGTCGCACTTCTCTTACAATCAAAAGCGCGAGAAGCTAGCGTTTATCATGACAATTTTAAGTTAGATGGACGTACAGTTCGGGAATGGTTTAACCAAGCCCGAACGGATCCTTTGCCACTCGTGGATGCTCTCGCTGAAAGTAATCTGATACACAAGGGGTCTTCTCGCAACAGCCCCTTTATCGCGCAGTTACTTCAATATGGCGGGCCAATGTTTCGGATCTTTACAGAAAGTGAGATGGGAGTTCTGTGCAACTGGATAGACAGTCTTGGTCGAGAGGATAGATGGGATCTGCCAGAAAGTCGGGCTGATGTCCTTAATCGCCTTTCCGCTGCGTTCGCAACACCACGGTCAAGGATTGCGCAAGGGGCCGCCACGGAAGGCATAACTCCAACTTCCATTCGGCAGGCCTACTTTACTCTACAAGGGCGAGCGCTGGCTCCAACCACAAAAAATTTTGCGATAGACTACTGTGATTTCTGGCTTGGCAAAGCAGAGGCATGCGTCGACAAAACTGATCGTTCTCTGCCACCACTCTGGCAGCCAGGACTGCTACGCGAATGGTTGCTAGACCGCCATGATCGACATGCAGAATGCTTTGAGGCAAGCTTCGACAGCAAGCCTCCAAATCGTGAGGCAATCATCAAGCAGGCTCTTCAGCTAGCACCACTCACGCTCATCGATGGAGCGTGGCTGCAAGGTTTTACGGACATCATGCTCGCTACAACCAACTCAGGTGCGCGCCTTTTTAGAACTTATTGGGATGAACTCGGGAATGGCAACTGGCTAAGGAATCACCCCAAGGTCTACCGCGATCTACTTGCTGCGATGAACAAGGAATTACCACCAACAGCTACCTTAGATTTCGCATTTCACAAGGACTTTGATGATGAAGACTTCAGGCTGCCGGTGTTCTGGCTTGCAATCGGAAAATTTCCAATGCGTTACCGCGCAGAGATACTTGGCCTTAACCTTGCGATGGAGCTTTCTGGTGTTGGTGGAACATATAGGACTACACACCGGTTCCTGCAACATTACAACCTTCCTACAGCGTTCGTTGATCTACACAATACTATTGACAACGTATCTGACGGCCATGCAGCGTGGGCGGCCGATGCAATTGATCTGTATATTTCTAACATTGAGAGTCCTGACAATGCCACTATAGCCTGGAAGCATATACGCAAAGGCTTTGAAGCCTTGGAGCCCATGAGATCGATATGTGGCAGTCTGGACTATTTCCGTGCAAGACCCCAGAAAGGGGATCGCGAAATCTCTGCGGCCGATGCGCTCCACCACACCACCTGGGGTAATGCCTAACAATGCCACAATACCACCTGGGAATTTCGTGTTACTTTCATGATGCAGCAGCGGCAATAGTAAATGAGGATGGCATCCTAGCAGCTGCTCAACAAGAACGCTTCAGCCGACGACGACATGACAAAACTTTTCCTCGGGACGCGATTGCTTATTGTCTCGATACCTCCGGCATTGAACTCAATGATCTTAGCAGCGTTAGCTATTATGAAAAACCCAATATCAAATTCTGGCGCACGATAACGAGCTTCGCATGTGCCGGCCCGAATGGGGCCAATGCTTTTGCTGACGTTCTTCCTGGTTGGTTGGGTGAAAAACGCCGCATGCATCAAGTTGTCGCGCGGGAACTTAGAGCACTTGGTCGCGGCACACCGCCAGTCATCCGCCTCACAGATCATCATCGGTCCCACGCAGCTTCAGCCTTCCTGCCTTCTCCCTTTTCGAGTGCCGCAGTTCTTTGTATTGATGGGGTGGGTGAGTGGCATACCACCACTATTTGGCACGGACAGGGAACAACACTCCACCTCGTCAACTCGATCTCTTATCCACATTCGTTGGGTCTCCTATATTCAGCTTTTACTTACTACTGCGGATTCAAAGTCGACTCTGGAGAGTACAAGCTCATGGGGCTTGCTCCATATGGTCTTCCGCGCTACGCCTCAGTAATTAAAGAAAACGTCGTCTCCCTCAAAAGCGATGGATCTTTCTCGCTTAATCTCAATTTTTTTACTTTTCTGGAGGGTAAGAAAATGGTGGGGAAGGCATTCGAAGAGCTCTTTGGACACCCAGCCCGCCAACCCGAAACCGAGTTGTCACAGTTCCATTGTGATATTGCCGCATCTATCCAGCAGGTAACAAATGAAGCAGTTATTGGCCTTGCCAATACAGCAAGGCATCTGACTGGTGAACACAATCTCTGTATTGCAGGAGGGGTAGGGCTTAATTGTGTAACAAACGGCAAACTCTCTGAAGCAAATATCTTCAACCGCATATGGATCCAACCAGCTGCCGGCGATGCAGGGAGCGCGCTTGGTGCGGCCCTAGATGCACAAGCGCAGATTACATCAAAGCGCCCTGCCTCGGCCTCGATTAATAGCGATGCGATGAAGGGCTCACTTCTTGGCCCCGAATTCAGCGACGCCAAGATTCGCGATTGTCTAATACAGAATGGCTATGTATTCACAGACCTCACAGAGCCCGTACTTTACGAAACCGTCTCTCACTTACTCAACGAAGGTAAAGTGGTTGGTTGGTTCCAGGGGCGTATGGAATTTGGTCCACGCGCACTGGGGGCACGTTCGATTATTGGCGATCCACGAAGGCCTGAAATGCAGAAGACGATGAATCTTCGTATTAAATATAGAGAATCGTTCCGTCCATTTGCCCCATCTGTCCTCGAAAACATGGCAGGAGCGTATTTCGATATGCATGAAATAAGCCCATACATGCTGATTGTTTCTCACGTGCGCCTAGATCTTCGTCACCCAATACTGCAGAGCGGTATTGGCTCAATAAATCAAATTCGTTCTGATCTACCTGCAATTACACACCTTGACTATTCTGCCCGTATCCAAACTGTAGGGGCAGACTCTAATCCCAGGTTTGCGAGTCTAATAAAGTCTTTTTACGAACTAACGGGCTGTCCGATTGTGGTCAATACTTCCTTTAATGTTCGTGGAGAACCAATCGTCTGCACCCCCCAAGACGCTCTTCGCTGCTTTATGAGAACTGACATGGATGCTCTCATCCTTGGCACATGTTTGCTTAAAAAAACGGACCAGCTTCACCATGAAATAGATCACAATTGGCGCGAGGAGATCCCACTTGATTGAACATGACAACAATAAATCAAAAATGATCTTCTATAGAATTATGCTCATTTCTTTTTACACAATCGCCTTTGTTCCAATCTGGGCATTTGTACGTGTCACGGGTCTTACTAGGTTCGGTCGCAAGTTCCATGCCCGATCCAGTGCCTGGGATCACCCTTTTTCATAGACAGCAAATTCTCTAAGGAAAATGTTTACACGAATGAAGGCCAATGAGAATATTTGATGGTGTTTCTCTTTTGTAGCAGGCTTATTGATGGCATTAGTTCGAGATACGCTTGGGCGCTAAGTGTTAAAATATCGCTACACGGCTCTCAGCAAAAACTAGGAGATTTTCCTCGCACCGAATGACAAATCCCGACTCGGGCACTGCAAAAGGTGATAGGATTGTTTTTCGTTGCGCAACTAATTCTTATAGGTTTAAATCGTCAAAATACCCTTAAACGGAATAACTTTATGACCACAAACAACAGGATAGTCATATCAAGTGATCATACCGCCATTCAGATGAGACGGGCAATTGTCAACCACTTATCCAAGCAAGGCTGGGTGGTCGTTGATATCGGGCCGACCACCGAAGAAAGTACAGACTACCCCCGGCATGCATGGGAGGCAGCGCAGCGGATTGTTTCCGGCGATTGCCGGCTTGGTATTATTCTATGCGGTACCGGTCAAGGAATTATGATGGCAGCAAACAAAGTGAAGGGTATACGTTGCGGTACTTGTGCCGACACATATTCAGCGCGCATGATCCGTGAACATAATGATGCCAACATGCTTGCAATTGGTGCGCGCGTAGTAGGAGAAGGATTAGCTCTAGAAATCGTCGACACATTTCTGACGGCCCAATTTCAAGGGGGGCGACACTCCAAACGAGTGGAGATGATTGAGAAACTTGAGCAGTAGATGTAGTATAATATCTTCTCTTTTCTGGAACGCGGCTTGACAGAAAATCAGGTTTTTGTTTTTTGTATTAACCTGTTAAGGTATTGTCAACACAAGATAAGAGGCGATAATGTCTTTAGTCGAAGCACTCGCGCCGCAAATGCTTGCTTACAGCAGGCAATTTCATACAGATGGCGACATGGCTTGGGCCCCATATGTAATGTACTTCCATCCGAAGGGATACCGTTCTGAAGTTGTAAATACGGATTCGTACGGATTTAGGTTTTCAAATTTTGGTGGAAATGAATATTCCGTTGGTAGCAGTACAACATTACCGTCTGCGCGACTCATAGCAGGGAACTCTGTCGCTTTTGGAATTGGGGCCAGCGCTGATAGCGCTACCATTGCATCAAGAATGATGGCATATGACACGAAACTGGAGCCATGGTTAAACTTTGGTGGTCGGGCGTTCAATTCAGCACAAGAACTTATATTAATAACTCTTTACAGGCACTTACTTCCAAAAATAGATGAAATCGTTCTTCTTTCTGGCGCAAACAACCTATTACTTTCATGCCTTCCGGTAAGATATATCCAAGACCATGGGGCTTTCTATAACATTGGACGATTTTATGACCTTCTCAACATGAAAAAAAATGGGGCTGTGGACATTTTCAGTAAACTCAAGCATTTGGCGAGGCATAAGCGTTCCACACATCCATGTAATGATTACACGATTGATAAGAGAATTAGACTAGCGGTTGATTTAACATTGCGTCATCTGGACGGTTGGAATGTTGTAGCAAAGGACTTAGGAGCAAAGCTGACATATGTGCTTCAACCAATGTCCGGATGGGCGCGAGATAAATTATGCAAGGAGGAAAAAAAATTGTTTGCAGAACTGGCCAGCTTGGCGCGCTTCACGACAATATCTAAAGAAATCCTACAACAAGAAGTATGCGAGCAATACTCATCAATGCTCGAAGCAGGCGCCAAAAGTAAAAAAATTTCATTCATAAATATTAGCCCAATGATTCGTACGAGTGTAAAAAATGACCAATGGCTATTTGTAGACCACACGCATTTAACGGACGATGGGTATGATTTAATTTCCAGGCTGATCATTGATCATATTAGGAATGATGTCCTCTCTATGTAAACGTATCATATATCGATTTCGAACCTCAGCAGTACTGAGCGGCTTGGCTAGATTGCCCCTCCATGCAACACGTAGTCTGCCGTCCAGAGAACAGTCCGGTTTGTAATTACCCCAAGACGGGTACATCACTAATGATGTCCTCTATGGGACGCTTAGATATAAATTCTCCCCTCAGAATCTGTCCTGCCATCTCCGGCGCAATCAGGCTGAAGTTTATCAATCTCGACACATACCGCTCATCTTTGCCTTCGGCGCGCGCGATAGAGACAACATCGGTGGCCTTACCTTCGAGGATCTTTTGACGCCAGATATAGCCCTGCAGAAAAACGCTGAGGCGCGCCTGCTTCTGTCTCTTGGATGTTCCCTGATTGCTCTTTGGCAACACCTGCGTCACGGCACAGAAATTCGTAATGCGCAGCGGTATCTGCGTCCTGAAACCGCCCCCAGCGACTAATGTCATAAACCAGAACAGCATCATAATTTGTCCGTCTGTTTTCGACATCGTCGATCAGCTGCTGCAACCCTTTGCGCCATCTGATCTTCAACCCGCTCTTACCATCATCGGCATAGACTTTAACGATTTCCATATGATGCTGGGCTGCGTAGGCGCGGATCGCATCTTCCTGATTGGCGGTTGAATATTGCTGATGCTCTGTCGACATGCGCACATACATCGCCGCCCGTATCGTCGCTATATCCTGATTTTGGTTCTGAGTCAGATGCATCCGGTTTTCTCAATTCTGCCATGGTGTTAGGAGCCATAGACCTCAGGAATCTCCATCCCGTTACTTAACCATGGAGAATTCCGATGTCTTTCAAAAAAGAGGGTAAAGTTTTACCCAAGATTTTTCTTGCCGCACATGAACGGCATGTTGCAGCAATAATCTCGTCGGCGATGAGAAAGGACTTTCAGAACATCAAAATCGCTGCAACGGCAATGGCACCGCAAGTGGAAATCAATATCGAGACACTGAAGAAATGGTACAACGGCACCAATATTCCTTCCGGTTCCAACCTCATTCTGCTGGCACGTATCTCGCCGTCGGTTCGCGAGGCTGTTTTCGTGATGATTAATAATAGTGATACCACCGGGCAGGATACGAACCCGATGGAACATCCCATCTAGCGGGATGGCTGCATTTTAAGGTTTGCGGGCAAGATTGGGCACATGAACAAGGATTTTGCACGATATTAGGCGTTTTGTCAGTGAGAAAGAACGCTTTTTATTGCTTTTTTAGTTACATTTATGTACTATAAAAGACATACAAGGAGGTGCTGCCATGGCACATGCACAGATACAAGAACCCGTCACCATCAGCATCCGCGCTAGAAAACGGCAACGCGACCTGATTGACCAGGCGGCGGAACGTCTTGGCCGCAGCCGGTCTGACTTTATGCTGGAAGCCTCTTGCCGTGAAGCGCAAGACGTATTGATCGATCAGACGTTTTTCACGGTCAATGCCAAGACATTCAAGTGGTTTCAGGACATGATGGCGAATCCATTGCCAACGACTGATGCCTTGCGCCGACTGCTGCTCACAAAAGCCCCTTGGGACAAATGACTCTTCCTAAACTCTCGGCCCCTACCCCCATCACCGACGCGCACAACCTCACCGGCTTCGTCAGCGGGGAAGCGTCATTGGATGAGTGGTTGAAGCGCCGTGCCTTAAAAAACCAGCAAGCAGGAGCTTCACGCTGCTGTGTCGTATGCACCGGCAAAAATATCGTCGGCTATTATACGTTATCAGCCGCCGGCATTGCGCGTGAAGCCGCACCAAAACACCTGCAGCGCAACATGCCAGACCCTCTGCCTGTCATGTTGCTGGGCCGGCTGGCCATCGATCAGAAATACCATAACATGGGTATCGGCAAGGCCTTGTTGCGCGATGCCATGATGCGATCTGTAACCGTGGCGACGGAAGCAGGTGTTTTTGCTATTCTTGTTCACGCCTTATCAGAACAGGCCAAGCGGTTTTACCTGTCGCGGGGCTTTGTGGCCTCGCCACTCAATCCCATAACCCTTTTCATGACCCTAGAAACCGTACGGCTGATTTTAACAGAACGCCCGCACTGATCATTCATACCACTCAACATCTGATATATTCTTCTGTCAGTTCATTGTTACAAAAGATCAATTCCCTGATCAGCGGTAAAAATTCCCTGTTTCAATTCACGGAAATTATCAGGCAATGGGTATGTAATCTCGCGTGATTCAACGATATTTTTGATCTAATGATCGACGGAAGGCCCAAAAACAAAGAAATTCCCTGTTTTTTCGCTGTTAAACAGCGAATTGGCGCACGGAGAGCAGTTCAGCTAGACTGCCTCCACAGCCACTTTTTTTTCTAAGTAAAATCAATGGATAAAAAATCTGACGCCAAAGGGATGTCGAACTTTTCATTTTGCTTGTAATCTGAAGGCTCACTTTTGAGGAGGAGACGTTGAATATCTATTTTCTCATCAAGGTTGGGCTATCAGCACTTATTATTGCAACAGTATCGGATATCGCCAAACGCAATCCGGCTTTTGGGGCGTTAGTGGCGTCATTGCCTCTGATATCAATTATGGGAATGCTTTGGTTGTGGCGAGATACCCATGACGTGGCACGTCTTGCGGCTCATTCTCAGGCAACGTTTTGGTATGTATTGCCCTCGCTTCCTATGTTTCTGTTATTGCCATTTATGTTGCGTTTGGGTGTGCCATTTATATTGGCTATGGCTATCTCAATAGTAATGACCATTGGTCTTTATTTTGGGATGGTCGTTGTACTAAAGCGCTTTGGTATTACATTTTAAACAAATACGCATATCCTGCCCCATTCTTTGCGGCAGCGACTGATGATATGAGGGCCTGAATTTGATTGTCGGGCTGAATAAAGATTGTTCGATACTGCTCCACAAAGGGCAGCCATCACAATCAACAATCCGCCAACAAAAAACCCCTCCTCACCTTTGGGGTACGGAGGGGCTGTTTGCACGAATAATGAAACCGACTTACTGCTGACTCTGTTGTTCATCGCGGTTGATCTGGTGACGATCGTGACGGTCTTCACGACGGTCCGTTCTGTCCTGACGATGGTCTTGATGGATCTGCTCGCGATCCTCATGGTTTTGCCTGCGATCTTCGGCGTTCTGCACACGGTCAGAACGGTTCTGTTGTTTATCCGTATGGATCTGGCCGCGGTCCTGCTGGATTTGCTGCTGCGCTGCCGCTGCACCTGCGGTGTTACCGCTGGCATTGTCTTGATGTTCGATCATCCGCTGCTGTCGGATCTGCTGCTCATCTGAGCGGATCTGCTGATCGTTTTGCTGCATCTGCTGATAGTTCTGCTGCATCTGCTGACGGTTCTGCTGGATCTGGCTACGATCCTGCTGGATCTGCTGCTGGTTTTGTTGGATCTGCTGCTGATTTTGCTGGATCTGTTGTTGATCCTGCGAAATCTGGCTGGTCTGCGCAAAAGCCGGGGCCGAAAGCATCAGGCCAATGGCGCAGAGAGGGATAGTTTTTTTATTCAGCATGGGACACCTGTTGTTGAAGGTTGTAATGGCAGGGACTTCGAATCTCACGAAGTTCCCCAATATAACTAAGACGGGACTATGCGCATCAAAATTGACTAAACGATGTCGCTGCATGGGCCTGTATGTGGCATGGCTCAGCGCAAAATATGTCTTCATGGAATTTTAACCACGCAAACGCTTAATGCATATTATCATATTGATATATAATGTATTTATGGCTGATATATGCAGCCAACACCCTTTCCAAAACAACGCCTTTTTTATCAAGAATTGCAGCCAAATTTAGACAATCATTAAACATGGACTGTATTATTGCCTAACATAATTATCCGGAATGGGTTCATGTCACGCGTTCTAATAGTAGACGATAGCGACGTCGACAGGCTGTTGATCGCCGCTATCGTAAAAAAGAAGATCGGCGTGACCGCTATGCAGGCGGATTGCGGCGAGGCCGCATTAGACATCATCGCCGACGATGACAACCGCGAGATATCGACCGTACTTCTGGACCTGAATATGCCGGGAATGAACGGCATGGAAACCATGGCGCACATTCTGAAAAACAGACAGGACATCCAGATCATCGTTATCACCGGCATGCTGCGCGACCTGAGCATCATGGACATACTGCACGCCGGCGCCAGTGATTTTCTGACGAAGCCACTGGACCCCGACGCCCTGTGTCAGGTTTTATCAAAAGCCGTTTCCGTTCATCGCATGACCATTGAATATCGCAAGCGCGCGGAGAAACAGGCGCGTCTGCAGAATCTGGGACGCTTGTTGGAGACCACGCCGGATTTGAAGCCGGTTATCGACCTGGCGCGGCGCGCTGCTCTGTCCGACATTACGGTACTGATTACAGGTGAAAGTGGCGTGGGCAAAGAGATCGTCGCGCGCGCCCTACATGCCGCCAGCATGCGGCACCTTGGTCCCTTTATCCCCGTCCATTGCGGCGCCATCACCCCTGAACTGGTCGAAAGCACTTTGTTCGGCCACCGTCATGGCGCGTTTACAGGTACCATCGGCAACACAATCGGCAAATTTGCCGAAGCCGAGGGTGGCACGCTGTTCCTTGATGAAATCGGCAGCTTGTCACATGATGTACAAGTCAAGCTACTGCGCGTTTTGCAAGATAAGATCGTCGCACCACTGGGCGCCGACACAGGCCAGCCGATGGATGTTCGGATTATTGCTGCGACCAACCGCGATATGGCGCAGGACGTTGCCGACAACATCATCCGGCAAGATTTGTTTTACAAACTGAATGGTTTCCCGATCATCATATCGCCATTGCGCGCAAGACCGCGCGACATCTCCCTGCTCGCGCGGCATTTCATTGAACAATACGCGTTGGCGGAAGAAAAAAATGTGCAAAGCCTGACCGAGGCGGCGCACGACTGGTTACTGCGTCAAATGTGGCCGGGCAATGTGCGTGAGCTGGAGAACCTGATCCACCGCGCGGTTTTAATGTGCGACAGTGAATATCTGGATACCGCGCATCTGGACCATTCGCTGCAGATAGCGACTGACAATGATATTGTGATGGATGAAAATGAAGAGGCCATCCTGATCCGCGGTGAAGATGCCACCTATGACATTCCCTTGCGTGATGCAAATGGCGCCTTCCGCCCCTTGCATGAAATACGGTTGGAGATCGAACGGGCCGCGCTCGTCTACTGCAACTATGACTACGGTGCGGCGGCACGGCATCTGGGCATCGGCAAATCGACGCTATACCGGCATCAGTCCGATCTTGAAAAGGACCTCAAGGACTAGACCGCCTGCCATGGCACGGAAATGGTGCCGATGGCCGCACCTCGCCTCAAAGAGGCGTAGCATCTTGATAGGGCTCGATATTTTTTACCCGCAGGCACCAATTTTCCGTTTCCCCTGCGGCAGAAGTGGGGTATACACTCATCCCTTCTGCGGAGACGTGGCCGAGCGGCTGAAGGCGGCGGTTTGCTAAACCGCTATACAGGGTAAACTTGTATCGAGGGTTCGAATCCCTCCGTCTCCGCCAGTTTTTAGGAGCGCAGCATGGCGCCCGACCGATTCTATGCCATTGTCGCCGGATAAAGTGAAATGCCCATGCCCCTGAGAGAAGAGCTTGACGCGCTAATACGCATTAGTTGTCCATCAAAATTTAAACGGGAATTTGATCGTATACAGCGGGAATATAATCATACAGTGACCATACCAGAAGCCGATAACGTGCCGTTTGATACTTATAACTGTTATGCTTTTGCGCTTAAGCTTGCCGACCACGAACTATATAAAAGGTTGGTCAAACAACATAGTACACCTTCTGAAAACGCGTCGGCGCTGGCCAACAGCGCTTTTGTTGAGACACTTCTATCGCAGAACGAATTGCAAGAAATTGATTCCACGCAAAAGCCAGAAGCTGGTGATATCGTTCTCTACTTCGCACAGGGAAAGATACAGCACGCCGCCATCATTGTTGCCGATGACCGCCTCCAATCTAAATGGGGGACATGTGAGCTTTACCAGCATGCACTATGGGAAGTTCCCGCCTCCTATGGTGACCAAGTCAGACACTTCAAAGCTCCTGCTACAGATCATATAATCGGTCTGTTACAGCGGTCTGTTAAACCATCGTGAATACTGTAAAGCCAAGACAAGAACGGGATTCGTACGTGGCTTTTTCAGCCATATCGGATGTCAGCGCCGCCAAACTGGAAGAATTTATCCAGACCTACAAAAGCAGCGCGAAGCAGTAAGTGGCACAATCCACCACATCGCGATTAAGAATATTTTCCTTGATGTAGATCAAAGCGATTAGGCCGTCGCGGCCTATGATCCGGGCATATTCGTTTTCACCAACTCCCCGGAGGAAGTCATGAAGTTTCGTTATGCAGCCGTTTGCGGCGGCGTTTTGGCTGTTCTGGCCGCTGTAGCACCGGCGCAGGCAGATGATTACAAAGGTTTCCAGGCAGGCGACGTTCTGTTGCGCCTGCGTGGCATTGCCGTTGTGCCTGAAGTTTCTTCGAACAATGTGGTGCCGACCAGCATCGGCGGCCATGTCGAAGCGTCCAATTCCATGGCGCCTGAGTTCGATGCCAGCTATTTCTTCACGCCAAATGTCGCCGTCGAAGCCATTGCCGCAACTGCCCGCCACCATGTGAAGCTGGAAGGCTCATCCCTCAGCAATGGCGATCTGGGACATCTGCAAATCTTGCCCCCGACCGTGACGGTTCAGTACCATTTCTGCCCGACCGGCACCATAAACCCCTATGTCGGCGCGGGTTTGAACTATACCCTGTTCTATGGCGTGAAATCCGGCTCTGGCGGGTTGAACGTTCATTATGACAACAACTTTGGTGAAGCCCTGCAAATCGGTGCCGACATTCATCTGCACGGCAACTGGTTCGCCAATGTGGACGTCAAGCAACTGTTCCTGAACACAACGGCGAACGTGTCAAACTCGACCGCGATTGCTGATGTTGATCTGAACCCGACTATTGTCGGTGTGGGCATCGGCTATAAGTTCTAAGACCGGTTATAGAATGATAACTGCGGGCGGTACGCCATGTACCGCCCGTTTTTATTGGTCCGGCGCTTTCATCTTGATTTTACCCTTTATTCGTACCCATATTCTATAAAGTAGACATGTTTCTGGTACCCGTATGGCCAACGATATCGCCGATTTACCCTTATTCGCAGGCATGGAACCGCAGCTTCTAAACGGATTGCTGGCATCCTCGCGCGTGGTGGAACATAACAAGGGTGAAGTGATCATCGAGCAAAGCCAGCATATATCCCGCTGCTATGTCATCCTGTCGGGGTGGTGCGGCATCAGCAAAACGAACCAGAATGGGCAAGAATCCATTATTCAACTGCTGACTCGCGGCGATTTTCTGCCCGAACCCGATATGATCCAGCGTGAAAACAGCCCGTTTAATATTCAGGCGTTGTCCCCCGTCCGCTTGCTGATGACACCGCCCACTATCATCAACAACGCTTTGCAACAATCACCCGTCTTTGCGCGCAATATGCTGATGGCCATGGGACGTCGCGTGCAAGACACGCGCGACCATGTGGAACAACTGACACTGCGTACCGCCGAAGAGCGGGTCGGGCGCTTTCTGCTGCAGATACGACACGAAGTCTCCGACCATGGCGAAGAATTCGACCTGCCCTTCAGCAAAAACATTATCGCCGCCTATCTGGGCATTAAACCTGAGACACTGTCCCGCACATTGCAGATGTTCAAGGCGCAGGGCATTAAGATAGATCAGGCGCACATCAAGCTGCCCAACCAGCAGTCCCTGTGCGATTTCTGCGATTCAACCGTCGCGCAGAAATGCAGCCACGCGAACGAAGCCGACTGCCCTAACCCCGCCTATCCGGCATAAAAGCCTTTCATTTCAATCGCAAAGCCACAAGTTTTTATAGACCTTGATCCAGATCAAGGCAGCAGGCCGCATTTGGATGTTCCCTGAGTATGTCAACGAAATCAGGGCTCAACCGTGCTTAACTTTAACGCTATCAATAATGCAAAAGTGCAGGCAGACCCGTTTCCCTATTTAACGGCGACAGGGACTTTGTCGGTCGCCGATCTGGGGCTGATTAACCGCGACTTCCCTTCTATCGAGCTGCCGGGCATTTTTTCCCTATCGGACCTTACCTATAACGGTGCGTTTGGCGAATTAATTGAAGAAATACGTAGCGACACCATGCGCCATATTATGGAAAAGCATTTCGGCGTTGATCTGTCCGACAAACCCCTGATGATTACCGTGCGCGGCCGTTGCCAAAGAAAAGACGGGCGCATTCATAACGACTCCAAAGACAAAATCGTCACCTGCCTTTTGTATTTGAACGACCCTGTATGGCCCAATGAAGGTGGACGCCTGCGGTTACTGCGCAACAATCATGACATGGACAATGTGATTGCCGAAGTGCCGCCAAATGGTGGCAATTTCATTGCCTTTAAACGGACGGATGTCTCGTGGCATGGCCATGAACCCTTTGAGGGGCAACGCCGCTGCATCATGTTCAACTGGGTATGTTCGCAGACAGTGTTATCGAAGAACGTACTGCGCCACAGAATTTCTGCCTTCTTTAAAAGGATGGGTTTCTATGCCGGCTACTAGCCCCATTCATCACCCCGGGACTGGCCATGGCCACGAGAGCGATGCACGCGATACATTTTTTAACTGCATGATGAACGCCCAGCATCACGCCGAGCCATATGACTATTGGCTGTTGCGTGATGTTTTCCCGCACAAGGTTATCGACGCCCTGCTGGCCCTACCCTTTCCGAAACCAGCCAACCCCATTTTCAATGGCCGCCGCGAAAGCAACAATTCCAGCCGCATTTACTTCTCACCTGACAATCAACGTCAATATGCGATCTGTCGGGAACTGGTGAGTCTGTTCAGTAGCCCCGCCACCATACGCGATCTTGAGATGCATACAGGCGCAGATCTGTCCCAAGGGCAGCTACGCATTGAATATTGTCAGGATGTAGACGGTTTCTGGCTGGAACCGCACCTGGACCTGGGCGTCAAGCTTTTCACCATGCTGGTTTACCTGTCCAACGACCCCAAATTGTATGACGCGGGCACGGATATCTATGACACGACACCTGAACATAATCTGGTTGCAACAGCCCCGTATGAATACAATACCGGCCTGATATTTATCCCTGGACAGAATACATGGCACGGGTTTAGTAAAAGAACAATTCACGGTCTGCGTAAATCCATCATTATCAACTATGTTTCGCCGGAGTGGCGCAACCGCGCCGAACTGGCTTATCCGGAGCGGTAAATGGATCTGTCCAGCCTCCCGATATGCAGCAACCACCATAACGCCATCAGCGTATGGTTTGCCATCGGCAGTACTGCCGGTTGTGTTATCCATTGCGCCATGATGGGTGTAACCTTCTTGTCCGGATGTTGCGGCCTCCATCGCGCCGCCACCGGCATGATGGGCACATTGACCCGCCATGCTGTACCCGCCTTCTTCTGCCTTACCTCACTCACAATGACCACTATCCCGGGAGTATTGACCTGATGACAACAACGCCTGCAAACACGAACGGCTATAACGACGAGGTCGTAAAGCTTTTCACAGTGGCCTCACTGTTCTGGGGTGTGGTCGGCATGCTGGCTGGCCTGTGGCTAGCGCTGGAACTGACATGGCCTGCTTTGAACCTGGGCGAGTATCTGAATTTCGGCCGCCTGCGCCCCGTACATACATCCGGCGTCATTTTCGCGTTCGGCGGCAATGTTTTGTTCGCGACCTCTTATTACGTCGTGCAGCGCACCTGTCAGGTGCGTCTGTGGAATGATGCATTGGCCAAATTCACCTTCTGGGGTTATCAGCTTTTCATCGTTCTGGCCGCGAGCGGTTATCTAATGGGCATTACCGAAGGCAAGGAATACGCGGAACCTGAATGGTACTCCAAATTGTGGCTGACCATCGTTTGGGTTGCCTATCTGGCGACGTTCCTTGGCACCGTCATCATCCGCCGCGAGCCACACATTTACGTGGCCAACTGGTTTTTCCTGTCCTTCATCATCACCATTGCGGTTCTGCACATCACGAACGGATTGTCGCTGCCGGTCTCATTGTTCGGGACCAAGAGCTACTCGCTGTTCGCTGGCGTGCAAAGCGCCATGATCCAATGGTGGTACGGTCATAACGCGGTCGGCTTTTTCCTGACCGCCGGCTTTCTGGGGATCATGTATTATTTTATCCCGAAGCAGGCGAACCGTCCGGTTTATTCTTACCGCCTGTCGATCCTGCATTTCTGGTCACTGATCTTCATCTATATCTGGGCCGGTCCGCACCATCTGCATTACACCGCCCTGCCTGATTGGGCACAGACGCTCGGCATGACGTTCTCGATTATGTTGTGGATGCCAAGCTGGGGCGGCATGATCAACGGCATCATGACCTTGTCGGGCGCCTGGCACAAACTGCGCGATGACCCGATCCTGCAATTCATGATTGTCGCCCTCGCCTTCTACGGTATGAGCACGTTCGAAGGCCCCCTGATGTCCATCAAGGAAGTAAACGCACTTAGCCACTACACCAACTGGACCATCGGCCATGTGCATTCCGGCGCGCTGGGCTGGGTTGCCTTTATCAGCTTTGGCGCCCTTTATCACATGGTGCCGAAATTGTGGAAACGCGACGGCATGTATTCCGTTAAGTTGATTAGCCTGCATCTGTGGGTGTCGACCATCGGCATTGTACTATACATCACCTCCATGTGGGCGGCAGGCATTACCCAAGGCCTGATGTGGCGTTCGTATGACAAGCTCGGCTTCCTGCAATATTCATTCAGTGAATCCGTTCAGGCCATGCACCCCTTCTATATCATTCGTGCGTTGGGCGGTGCCCTGTATCTCGCGGGCGCGCTGATCATGATCTACAACATGTGGAAAACCATTAAGGGTTGCAGCAACTGCAATTGCCAGAAGGCCTGAGGGAACCGACCATGCTTAAACATCACGATAAGCTTGAAAGAAACTCGATCATTCTGGTTATTGCGACGGCCATCGTCGTGTCAATCGGCGGCATTGTCGAAATCCTGCCCCTGTTCCGCATCGAAACGACTATCGAAAAGGTGGAGGGTATGCGGCCCTATACGCCTCTGGAACTTGCGGGGCAAAATATCTACATCCGCGAAGGCTGCTATCTGTGCCACAGCCAACAGATACGCGCTCTGCGCGACGAAGTGGAACGTTACGGCCATTACTCGCTGGCTGCCGAAAGCATGTATGACCATCCGTTCCAGTGGGGCTCGGAACGTCAAGGGCCCGACTTGTCACGCGTTGGCGGCAAATATTCAGACGAATGGCACACAGCGCATCTGACCGATCCGCGCAGCGTTGTGCCGGAATCCATTATGCCGTCCTATGCCTTTATGAAAGACCGCGCAGTTGACCTGCATGACATCAGCGACCACCTACGCACGCTGAAAACGCTAGGCGTTCCCTATACCGATGACATGATCGCCCACGCCTATGATGACGCCATCAATCAGGGGCGCAACGATGGTGATACCAGTGGCTTGACTGCACGTTATGGCAACAAGGTTTTCGCACGTTCTTTTGACGGCCAGCCCAACATGGTGTCAGAGATGAACGCGTTAATCGCCTACCTGCAACGCCTCGGCAACATGGTTGATTTTACCAAGTACAACCCGGACCTTGACCCGCGCAACCTGCCGGATGGTGCCGTGAAGGCGAAGGGAGAGGCAAAGCCATGATGGACTGGCTGACACAAAACGCAGGCATGGTGGGGTTGGTGCTTTTCTTTGCCCTGTTCCTCTGTTTTGGCGTGTGGGCTTACAGCCCCGGCAACCGAAAGAAAATGGAGCAATACGGAAAAATTCCGCTGGAGGAGAGCCGCCATGGCGAATGATAACAACAAACATGAGATAGACCAGGTAACAGGCATTGAAACTACCGGTCACGAATGGGACGGCTTGAAGGAATTGAATAATCCCGCGCCGCGTTGGTGGTTGTGGGTTTTCTACGCGACCATCGTCTTCGCGATCGGTTATTGGGCTGTCTACCCCGCATGGCCAACATTGACGGGCTTCACCGGCGGGTCAAAAAATTGGTCGGAATATAGCCAGCTGAAGGAGCATCAAGGCGAAATCACCGCCATGCGTGCCAAATACGAGGCGCGTTTTACTGCGGCAGACCTGAAGACCATCCAGAATGACCCTGAATTATACGAATATGCGCGCGCAGGCGGCGCAATTGCCTTTAAGAACAACTGCGCGGCCTGTCACGGTGCGGGAGCACAGGGCGGTTATGGCTATCCCAACCTGAATGATGACGATTGGTTGTGGGGTGGCACGTTGGACCAGATTTACACCACGATCCGCTATGGCGTTCGTTCCACCAGTGACCAGACACGCATCAGCCAGATGCCTGCTTTTGGACGCGATGACCTGCTGAGCCGCGAGGAAATCGAAGCAGTAGCCGAATATGTGCAGAAAATGCATCTGGGCGACAAGGCCGAAAAAACCGCCACCTATGAAAAAGGTAAGGAAGTTTACGCCAACAACTGCGCCTCATGCCACGGTGAGACCGGTGATGGCAATCAGGATGTCGGTGCGCCACGCTTGAACGACGATATATGGCTGTATGGCGGTGACCGCGCGTCAATCATCAACTCCATCGCCAATCCGCATGCGGGCGTGATGCCGACATGGGAGGGCCGCCTGAGCGACAGCACGATCAAGCAACTGGCCATCTATGTCCATTCACTGGGTGGCGGCAAATAAGCAGGCATAAGGCGTTCCGGACCCGGTTCTGGCTAGTCTTTGCAAGCTTGACTCGTGCCGGGTTAAGGACAAAAACAAAGTGATGTCACAGCCATTGGTGGCGCATGTCGAACCCTGAACAGATTACCTTTTTTGAGGCACAGAAGCGCATCTATCCGCGCGACATCTGGGGGCGTTACCGCCAACTGAAATGGCTGGCCATGGGTGTTTTGCTGGCCATTTATTACTTTGTGCCATGGCTGCGCTGGGACCGTGGCCCGCATGCGCCGGATCAGGCCATCCTGATCGACATGCCTGCACGTCGCGCCTATTTCTTCTCGATCGAGATATGGCCGCAGGAAGTGTTCTATATCACTGGCCTTCTTATCCTCGCCGCCGTCGGGCTGTTTTTCGCCACGAGCCTGTTGGGCCGCGTTTGGTGTGGGTACGCCTGCCCACAAACCGTATGGACCGATTTGTTTATTAAGGTCGAGTACTTCTTTCAGGGTGATAAGAACGCGCGACAAAAACTGGATGCCGCACCATGGGGCCTGAACAAGCTGTGGCGCAAACTGGCGACACATATAACATGGCTGCTGATCGCGCTATGCACCGGCGGTGCGTGGGTGTTTTACTTCAGCGATGCACCGACACTTGCCGACCAGATTATGCATTTCAATATTCCATGGAGCACGGCGTCATGGATTTTTGGCCTGACGGCCTCTACCTACATCATGGCGGGATATGCGCGTGAGCAGGTGTGTACCTATATGTGCCCCTACGCACGGTTCCAGTCCGCCATGTTCGACCGCGATACGTTGATTATCGGTTATGACGCCACGCGCGGCGAGCCGCGCATGTCGCACAAACATGGCGATAGTTGGGAAGGGCGTGGCCATTGCGTTGACTGCAACATGTGCGTTTCCGTTTGCCCGATGGGCATTGATATCCGTGACGGGTTGCAAATGGAATGCATCGCCTGCGGTCTGTGCGTCGATGCTTGCAATCAGGTGATGGATAAAGTCGGACTACCGCATGGATTGGTGCGCTATGACACCGAAAACAATCAATTGGCGCGCAATGCGGCCCGTAAAGAAGGAAAAAGCGTTACCGAACGTTTGCGCATCATTCGCCCACGTACTGTGTATTACACGGGCATTATAGCGGTTGTTGGTTGCCTGATGTTGTACGGTCTTTTGACGCGCCAACCCTTCCAGGCGCATGTGTTACACGACAGAAATCCGTTGTTTGTCAAACTATCATCCGGCGCTATTAGGAACAGCTACACATTCAAAATCTTGAACCGCGACCATGACGACCATGATTACAGCCTGCAAGTGAATGGCCTACCCCGCGCGGAAATGAAGATCGAAGCCGCCGGACAACCCGATGCCGCACATTTGCGAGTTCTGGCCGACAGTGTGGGACAATTCCGCGTTTTACTGTCATTGCCCGCAGATGCCCTGACCATGAAACGGGAAAATATCCGCTTTCAAGTGACTGACAACACAACAGGCAAGACAGAGGCAGTAGAAACCATGTTTGTAACAGGTGAATGATGACTGACCCCACCCCCTCAAGCGGCCCACGTCCGTCCGACAAGTGGATCCCCTACTATTTCTTTATCTTCTTCGGCATTATGGTTCTGACACTGGTGCCTATGTGCGTGATCGCGGTACGCACCGGAACGGGTGTGGTGACGGATCACGCCTATGAGAAAGGTGTTTCGTATAATCAGGACATCAAGGCCGCAGGTGAACAGGCCGCGCTCGGCTGGCAAACACAGATTAGCGTGAACAGCACGCCGCAAAAAACAACAAGCATCTCGTTTACCTTGACCGACCGTGACGGTAGGCCAGTCACCGATGCCACGGCACAACTGGTGCTGTCACGCCCGACACAAGCCAAAATGGATCAAAAGGCCGATTTAAAAGAAACCAGCCCCGGGCTGTATACTGCAACCCTGTCCGCCGATGCCGGCGTGTGGGACGTTGATATATCCGCGACCAAAGATGGTCATAATTTTCAGGCCAGCAAGCGGGTACAAATACAGTGACAACAACAAACGCTGTCGATTTTGGCCGCTTTGTCGCCGATGAGAAAGACGGTGGGCATGTATTGCATATGCTGGTTGACGGCATACATTGCGCCAACTGCGCCTTTCGCATCGAAGAGACATTGAATAAACAAGACAAGGTTCAGGCACGGGTCAATCTAACCACACGACGCCTGACATTGCGGTGGCAAGGCGATGCCACCCGCGCTGCGTCCCTGACGCAAAGCGTCACGGATATGGGGTACAAACTGACTCCGTTTGACACAGCAGAGTCAGAAAACAGTGATAAGCGCGAAGAGCAAGCGCTGCTCCGCCGCGTCGCGGTTTCCGGTTTTGCGTCCGGTAACATCATGCTGTTGTCCGTTACATTGT
This sequence comes from Alphaproteobacteria bacterium, assembly GCA_019233975.1. Lineage (GTDB taxonomy): Bacteria > Pseudomonadota > Alphaproteobacteria > UBA9219 > UBA9219 > JAFALY01. The sequence goes on from JAFALY010000038.1 coordinate 108,670, forward strand.
GGTCCTCCACTGCGGCCAGCATGGGTATGGCGACGCGCGATTTCATGCACTGGATTTCAGCGCTGATCGCCATTCCAACTGTCATCTATGCCGGATTGCCGTTTTTTAAAAGCGCCCGCAATGTGTTGGCCCACGGACGCACAAATATGGATGTACCGATCAGCGTCGCCCTTATCCTGACGGCATTGATGAGCCTGTGGGAAACCGTGCATCACGGTGAATACGCGTATTTTGACTCGGTTGTCATGCTGCTGTTCCTGCTGCTGATCGGTCGCTGGATGGACCGGCGCGCCAGAGGCCGCGCCCGTGCCGCCGCACAGGATTTACTGACCATGCTGTCAGGCTCCGCCACAGTCTTACAGGACGGACAGCCGATCCTGATGCCTATTCGGGATTTGTGCGCCGGCATGTTGTTACAGGTCGCGGTGGGCGAGAAAATCGCAGCCGATGGCGTGATAGAAAACGGTCAGTCAGATATAGACCCCAGCTTTATCAGCGGGGAAACGATCACGCAGCCGGTTAACACCGGTACCCGCGTTTTTGGTGGCATGATCAACCTGACGGCCCCGCTGACCATACGCATAACGGCTACCAGCGGCGAAAGCCTTCTGGGTGAAATCGTCAAGCTCATGGATAAGGCGGAACAAGGTCACGCAAATTACGTCAGGTTGGCCGACCGTGTCGCACGCTATTACACACCTGTGGTGCATCTGCTGGCACTGATCACGTTTCTGTATTGGAACCTGCTGGCGCACCAATCATGGCAACCTTCGTTATTAATCGCCATGACGGTTCTTATCATCACCTGCCCCTGCGCGTTGGGACTGGCCGTCCCCGCCGTTCAGGTTTTGACCTCTGGCCGTTTGTTCCGCCACGGCATGTTGCTCAAATCAGCGGATGCCGTCGAACGTATGGCCAAGGTCGACACGATCATCTTCGACAAGACCGGCACACTGACGGAAAACGAACCTGCTTTAGCCAACCCCCAACAAATCGGTGGCCGCAATATGCAATTGGCGGCGTCACTGGCATCACAAAGCCATCATCCGCTGGCGCGCGCCCTGTTCAACATGTATGGCGGCAAGATACTACCCCTACAGGCCGCAGAGCATCCCGCACGTGGTATGGAAGGCGATTATAACGGCCAGACCATCCGTCTGGGCAGTCGTGACTGGTGTGGTGATGTCAATGCCGACAATGATGGCGCACCTGAGATATGGCTGCGCGTCGGAGAAGAAGATCCCGTTCGCTTTGTGTTCGCCGACAGTCTGCGACAGGATGCGAGTCTGATACTGCACACTTTGAAAAGTAAAGGCTACGATATCAAGCTTTTGTCCGGCGACCGTAGTGCCGCCGTGGCCAAGGTTGCGGCACAGCTGGAAATAAAAGATTACCGCGCCCAGGTAACGCCGATCGAGAAACACGCGGTGATTGAAGATTTACGCAATCAAGGCAAGCATGTCCTGATGGTAGGGGATGGGCTGAATGACGCCGCCGCTCTGGCCGCCGCCGATATATCCATGTCGCCGTCAACCGCACTCGATATCACACAAAACGCCGCCGATATTGTATTTCAGGGGCGGAAACTGGCGCCGGTTCTGGAAGCGCTGAATGTATCAAAGCGCGCAAACCGTCTGGTTCTGGAAAATTTTGTTTTATCTGTCGGCTATAACCTTATCGCTATCCCGATGGCGATGGCCGGGCTCGTTACACCTTTTATCGCCGCCCTGTCTATGGCCGCGTCATCGGTTGTGGTTATCTTGAATGCGCAACGCCTGAACCGGGGATAGGCAATGGATGTCCTGATTTACATGATACCGTTGGCCCTTGGACTCGGGCTGCTGGCGTTGGGCGGCTTTTTCTGGGCCATGAAGTCCGGCCAGTTTGATGATCCCGAGGGGGCCGCGAACCGCATTCTGCGCGACGATCCGCCACAGGCGCCTGCACAAGCTGAAAAAGATCACTGATCCGTTTTCAGATCAAATTCTGTGTCCACCTGTATCGTCACATCATCGCCAACCATGGGTTCCAAGTTGGCAATGCCGTATTCGCCGCGCTTGAGCAGGATTGTGCCTGTAAACCCGGCGCTGTAATCGCCCGTCACAGGGTTTTTCCCCTGCCCGACCAACGTTACATCCATAACCACAGGACGCGTGGTACCACGCAGGTTAAAGGCACCCGTTACGCGCACGGACTTGTTATCAATCGGCTGTATCATCGTCGAGCGCAGATTGGCCATTTGATAATGCACCGTGTCGAACCAGTTACCACCACGCAGATCTTCATCTAGTTCAGGCACATTGGTGTCTATGCTATTGGGATAAATGGTAATATCGAGCTTTGATTGTTGGGGCGCATCAGCAACAAAATCCAGCGTACCCTCTACCCTGTCAAAACGTCCGGTGAAGTTTGAAAAACCCAGATGGCTGATTTTAAAGATCACGCTGGTATGTTTCGGATCCAGAACATAGTGACCCGAAGGCAATGTGACGGTTATCGGTGCAGGCGCCGGAGCAGCTTCCGGTGCAGTGATAGGTGGTGCGTTGGGGGCATCGGCGGGGGGCGCAGGCTGCACGGGATCCGCAGACATCATGACACCAGATTCCGCATATTGGGCACTGGCTGGCACAACCCAGCCAAGCAGCCCCAAGATCATCACACCCGACAGAAGGCGCTGTTTATCCATAACAATCCCCCTTTGCCACGTTGTCACCGCAGACGTGCCCATTTTGGGCTTGCCCGCTGCAGCCTTCAATTCTAAAAATACCGTACCCTTAAAATAGTTGATTTACATGACATCGGCAACTGCATCCCTGCTCAAGCGCATCCATGAAACAAAGGCCGTGTCTATTTGGGACCACAGCAACGGACCTGTTTTCTGGTATGCCGCAAGCGTACCCGGCCCGTTTTATGTGAATACGGAACAGGTTCTGGGCCCGGCATTGGCCGATAAGCTGCTCAAGCAAATCACGACAATCATTGAAACGATTGCAGGCGTGCCTGAACGATCAGCTGAACTTTATCAATTGATCCGCAACGCCTATGACGCCGACCCGAATTTTCAGGCGGTCATAACGCCGCTTGTTGACAAAATTCGCTCCTCCTTCGACCTGTCCAAGGTTGATGCCATTTCAGGCGGTGAGCGCCGCGACTGGTTGTTTTCGTTACCCGTCGCATGGGCACTGGACAAACCGCATTTGTACCTGTTCAAGAACAAGATGGCCTATTGCGCGACACCGGTCGGGGAAGGCCATCATGTCCTGCATATTTCGGACCTGATCAATAACGCCGCCAGCTATTTTGATCTGTGGCTGCCCATTTTGGAAGCCATGCATGTCACCTGCATCGGCACGGCCTGCATCAATACACGCGGCGAAAACGGCCTGAACCGTCTGGAAACAGCCGGATACAAAGTGGCCGCCCTGAACCATATCGATCTGGCCTTTTTCCAGAAATCAGCCGATAGCGGCCTGATCCGTCAGGAGGTGGTGGAAGAAATCGCTACCTACCTTATGTCGGGGCGCGCATGGGCCGCGCGATATCTGATGCAGGACGTCAATTTGTTCGGCATTCAGAGCCTGGATAAAAAATCGCTGGACCGGCTCTGCACCTTCTTCCAGCAAGATCCGTGGAATTTGCGCGACGACCACGCCGCCTTCTTCGGCGAAGTGCTCAGCACCGTTGCCCGCCTGCGCGGCGAAGCGTTTAAAGGCGCTGACCCCGCACAGGATCAACGCCGCGCATAACATCAAGGCGCGCGGCCTGTTTGTCGATATAGCTGTTGACCATGCCGATCTTGTTTTCACGGATCAATGAGCGGATCGGGTCGCCATTGTTGTTTTCTTCCGTAAACACATAACGCAGGAAAGGACCGGATGAGCTAAGCGTCTGATGCCACGCGGCCGTTATACCCTGCGCCAGCATAAAGTTGGCCGAGTGGCCAATGGCCTGTTCCGCCAGATGCAGAAGCCCCATAAAGCTTTCTTCCACCGAGCCTGCGTGAATGGTCGTAATCACCAAATGGCCCGTTGTCGCGGCACGCAGTATCTGTTCCGCTGCGCGCGGCGTTCTGACTTCACCGACCAGCAGATAGCGCGGCGTCCAACGCAACGCACGCTTGAGAGGCGTTGCCCAGTCTTCTTCCTTATCCACTTGTATCTGATAGCAATAGCCGTAATCACCTACCGGCCCGTCCAATTGATATTCAACCGGGTCTTCAACCGATATGCCGACGCCGCCGTAACGGCGCATATAATCGGCGAACAGTGAAAACGATGTCGTCGTTTTACCGTGCCCTGTCGGACCGGAGATCAGGATCAACCCGTCGCGCTGCCCCAGTTTGCGCAGATAGTTAATGATGTTGGGTGCAAAGGTCAGTTCTTCCAGCGATGGCACACGGGCCGCGATGCGGCGCAGAATAACCCATTCCTGACCGTTGGCGGATTTTTGATATGACAGGCGGAAACGCACGCCGTCATATTGATAAGACGTATCGGGGTTATCGATGCTACCAAATAAATCCTCGGCTATCTTGCGGCATTCCCCGCGATAGCAGTCAGGCAAAACGCGGCTCCAATTATTCGAATAGTCACGCGCTGGCGAACGATAACGCGCCATGCCACGGCCATTGGCGTCTATACGGATATACAAATCCATAAAAGGCAGATCGCGCAACCGCGACGAAGCAGCGCCGCCAAGGGCACCGTCATCGGTCGTTATCAGGTCATTGATGCTCATATCGCCTCTTATTTTTTAACATTCTGCGGCGTCATAAAGGTCGGCGTGCCGCCAAAGGCCGGCGCACCCGTCGCACCTGCCAGACGCGAAGCCGTGCGGTCGATATAGGTCGACAGCATGCCGATCTTGTTTTCACGGATGAGCGAGCGAACCGCATCACCCGGTTGGTCGGGTTCGGTAAACAGATACTTCACCCACGGCCCCGTTTCACGCATGGTCTGGTAAACGAGCCCCGTCAGGCCGGAAGCCAACATATTCTGCACGCCCGGGCCCATCGCCTGTTCCGCCAGAAAGATGATACCCATCAACGCTTCTTCGGGCGAACCGGCATGAACCGTCGTGATAACCAAGTGGCCCGTGGTCGCAGCGCGCAGCAATTGCTCTGCAGCCTTTGGCGTACGAATTTCACCGACATAGATATAACGCGGCGCCCAACGCAGCGAACGCTTCAGGCATACAGCCCAATCTTCATCAGACCGCACTTCTACCTGGAAGCAGTGACCGCTGTCGCCATGGCGACCCTTCAGCATATATTCAACGGGGTCTTCGATGGTCACCGCCGTGCCACCATAGGACCGCAGGAAATGCGCCAGCAAAGCGACAGCCGTCGTGGTCTTACCCTGTCCCGTTGCACCCGATACCAGGATCAAGCCATCACGCTTGCCCAAATCCTTCATGTGGTCGCTGATATGACTGACAATGCCAAGCTTGTCCAAATCCGGGATGACGGTGTTGATGCGCCGCGCGCAAACCCACATAGTGCCATCCGACATTTCCTGTCGCGACAAACGGCAGCGCACGCCTTCGAAGTCAATCGAGCCGTCATTGCGATCATGCAAAGTCTGATTGACCGCAATCATAAAGCGATCGATAGCGGGTTGGAATTCATGAGGCACGAATTGGTTCGCGGTGCTTTTGCCTCGCTCCTTGGAGCGATAGAGGGCTTGATCGATCTGGTCCAGCCGCACGTAAAGGTCGATGAAAGGCAAATCGCTCAACTGCATAAAAACCGCTCCCCTCGCGCGTCAGGCGTCACGAAACCCGAGTCTTTTACAACTATCCTTTTTCGCCTGTTTTTGGTTAATAGCGGCTTAATTTCTGCAGAAGCCCACAGTCATTTTTTAACCTCAACGTTATACAAGACGATAAATTTTAGCCGATTCTGCGTACAAGTTTCCTCGCCAAGCAAAGGCATATCAGGTATAACGCGTACTTTCTCAGAAATTACCTCAAGAGCACCTGCTTATGTCCCTGATTAAGCCACGCACCATCGCCGGAACCATGGAACTCCTGCCGCGCGAGCAGATGATTTTCCAGCATATTTTCGACACCATACGCCATAGCTATGAACGGTTCGGCTTTATCCCTATCGAAACGCCGGTGTTTGAGGAGAAGGACATCCTTTTGACCAAATCTGGCGGCGAAACCGAAAAGCAGGTTTATTTCGTCCAATCGACAGGCAGCCTGCAACAAGGCTACGAGGCCGACATGGCGCTGCGCTTCGACCTGACCGTGCCATTGGCGCGTTATGTCGCAGAACATGAACGTGAGTTGAACTTCCCCTTCCGCCGCTACCAGATGCAGCGCGTCTATCGTGGCGAACGCGCACAACGCGGCCGGTTCCGTGAATTTTATCAATGCGACATCGACGTAATCGGCAAAGATAAGCTCGATCCCATTTTCGATGCGGAATTACCCGCCATCATCGCGCAAATTTTTGAATCGCTGCGCATCGGCGACTTCACCATTCATTTCAGCAATAGAAAAATCCTGCTGGGACTGCTGTCGGGATGGGGCGTTACCGAAGAAGAGAAGCGCAAGCTGATTTTGCGCGAGGTCGACAAGCTGGATAAAATCGGCACTGACAAGGTGCGCGATGCGATTGCGGCACTGGGCCTGACAGCACAACAGGCGGGTGAAGTTTTAAAACTGATCGCGCACACAGGCAGCAAAGCAGAAGTTCTGGCCGCCCTTAAGAACGTTCAATGCAATGACCCGGTTTTTGTCGAAGGTTTGAACGAAGTTTCACAAATGGTCGAAGCACTGGCCGCCCTGGGTGTGCCGGAAAAGCGCACGCGCCTGAACCTCGCCATCGCACGTGGTCTGGATTACTACACGGGCACTGTTTACGAAACCACCGTCGATGCGCACCCTGAATTCGGCAGCGTTTGCTCAGGCGGTCGCTATGAGAATCTGGCCAGCTATTACACCAAATCCAAATTGCCGGGCGTGGGTATCTCCATCGGCTTGACCCGGCTGTTTGACCTGCTGACCACCTACAATCTGATGCCGCAGCATTTGCAGAAGAGCAGCGTACAAGTACTGATTGCGCAGATGGATGTTGCCCTGCGCCCCACCTATCTGACACTGGCCAGCATGCTACGTACAGCCGGATACAATGTCGAAAACTATCTGGAACCCGCCAAATTGGACAAGCAGTTGAAATATGCCGACAGGGCCGGTGTGCCGCTGATGCTGTTGATGGGAACGGATGAGTTCGCGAAGGGGAGCGTGATTGTCAAGGATCTGGCCGCCAAAACACAAACCGAAATCATGCAGGCGAATCTGGTAACACATTTGAACACGTTTTTCGCGAAGGCAGTCTGAAACCGATGACGAGCAGTCCCGAACATTTCCACACGCTGGAAACTACGGCCGCCAGTTTTGGTGTCGCCATTACCCCTGCGCTCCGTGCCGCGATGGACATCAACGATCCGCACGACCCCATTGCCAAGCAATTTATGCCTTCAGTTCATGAGGCATTTATTCACGATGATGAGCTGAGCGACCCCATCGGTGACTTTGCCCACAACCCGACCGAGGGGTTGGTGCACCGCTATCCCGACCGCGTCTTGTTGAAGATCGCCAGCAGTTGCGCCGTTAATTGCCGTTACTGCTTCCGCCGTGACGAACTTACAACGCCCAAACCGCCTTTGTCGCCAGAGGCATTGCAGAAGGCGTTTGATTACATCCGCACACACGAAGAAGTATGGGAAGTCATTCTGACGGGCGGCGACCCGCTGGTTCTGTCTGACCGCCAGTTAAAGTTCATCATCGATACGCTGAACGACATCGACCATGTCAAAATCATTCGCATTCATACGCGCCTGCCCGTCGCCAATCCGACACGGATTACGCGCGAACTGGTGGCGGCTTTACGCGGCGCAAAGCCTGTTTATGTGGTTCTGCATTGCAACAGCGCCCGCGAATTGACAGACGATGCACGCGCTGCCTGCGCGCGATTGATTGATGCGGGCATGCCGATGCTGGCACAGAGCGTTCTGCTGCGCGGCGTCAATGATACGACAGCCAGCCTGACCGCCCTGCTGCGCGCGCTGGTTGAAACACGCATCAAGCCCTATCAGATTTATCATGGCGATCTGGCGCGAGGCACAAGCCATTTCCGCGTCGCCCTGCAAAAAGGCCGTGATTTGATCGGCAGTTTGCGCGGCGTCATCTCCGGTCTTTGCCAACCCACCTATCTGATGGACATACCGGGTGGTTACGGCAAAATCCTGCTGACTCCGGCATCGGCCACGCCAAAGGGTGACGGCTGGGAACTGACAGACCGCCACGGCAACAAACACGACTACCATGATGCGCTAATAACAACTGACAGTGATAAAACCGCCCCATGACGCGTAAAGGCAAAAAAAAGCATAAGGCGCCCCAAGACGAAACTCGCCTGATAAGCCCCAAGGAGCATTACCGCATGCGGCTGCCACGGATTGTGTGGCTGTTGCCCATAACCCTGTTTTTTGCCATTGTGACCATCGTCGTCTCGGCCATACGCACGGAAATGCGTACCTCCGAAACGCAGGCTGAGTGGTTGTCGTGGTACGGTGCGCATATTCAGTTTACGCCGGGTGACGGCCCCAACCCCGCAGCACGTTTCCCGGTCAGCGGCCCGTATAACCAACGTCTGGGCTACAGCTATATCCCGTTCTTTGCAAAATCATTGCAAGCGGACGATTATCACATTACGCAGCAAATGCGCGCAACGCCGACCTATGACTATTTTTTTGATCGCGGCCTTTACCCCATTTATCATGCCAAAACAGTGGCAGGTGTTACCCTGTATGACCGCGACGAACACAAGCTGTACAGCGCCAGCTATCCCGCGCATGTGTTCGCCGACTTCGCCAGCATCCCGCCCGTGCTCGTCAACACTCTGCTCTATATCGAAAACCGTGAACTGCTGAGAGACGGCGCCGAAACGCGCAACCCCGTCATTGAATGGGACCGTTTCCTGTATGCGCTGGTCGGACACGCGATTCACAGCTTTGCGCCCGGCTTTAACCCCGGCGGCGGCAGCACGCTCGCCACACAGATTGAAAAGTTCCGTTACTCACCCGGCGGCCAGACGACCAGCGGCATGGAAAAATTGCGGCAAATTGCGTCGGCCTCATTACGCGTTTATCTGGACGGCCCCGACACACGCGCGGCGCGCGAGAAAATCGCGCTCGATTATTTGAACAGCACACCGCTCAGCGCACGCCCCGGCTTTGGTGAAATCAACAGTATCGGCGATGGTTTGTGGGCGTGGTTCGGCATTGACTTAAATGACGCCGCTAATGCCCTGAACTTGCCGGAACATGATGCGGACTCTCTCCGCACCAAGGCACAGATTTATCGCGAAGCTTTGGGGCTCATCCTGGCACAACGGCGCCCCAGCTATTATCTGGCCAGCAATCACACTGCCCTGGACGCGCTGACGGATGCGACGCTCGACCGCCTTGCCGAAGCCGGCGTTATATCCGTGCGTCTGCGCGATACGACTAAAGCAGCGAATTTCCATTTTGTTGCAGAGGCCCCCCTGCCCCCGCAACCGCCGTTTATGGAACAAAAAGCAGTGAACGCCCTGCGTAGCCATTTGATGAGCATGTTGGGCCTGAAGAAACTATATGAAATTGACCGGTTAGACCTGACGGCACGCAGCACGCTGGATCAGGACACGCAAAGCAAGCTTGTGGATTTTCTGCGGCATCTGAGCGATCCGGATTTTTTGAAAGCGAACGGCCTGTATGGCTTCCGCCTTTTGAATCCTGACAACGATCCGAAAAAGATCAAATGGAGCGTCGTGCTGTATGAACGCACGAACGACAGCAACAAATTGCGCGTGCAGGCCGACAATATCGACGAGCCGTTCGATATGAACGAGGGGATGAAGCTCGACCTCGGCTCGACCGCCAAATTGCGCACGCTGGTCAGTTATCTGGAAATTATCAGCGAATTGTATCGCCGCTATGCCGGCCTTTCGGTTGAAGATTTACAGGACATGGCCGAAGACGCACCCGACGTGTTGACGGAATGGGCGATTGGCTGGTTGATTGAACACCCGACCGCTGACCTTGAAACCATGCTGAATGCCGCTATGGATCGGCACTATTCAGGCAACCCGCACGAAATATTCTTTACAGGTGGTGGGCAACATACATTTGTAAACTTTGAAAGATCCGAAGATTTCGAAGTTATGGACCTGCACGAAGCCTTTAGAAACTCGGTCAATCTGGTGTTCGTGCGCCTGATGCGCGACATCGTGAATTACACAATTGCACAGGGGCCGCAAACCAAAGAACAATTACTGGATGACCCGGATGAACCCGCACGGAAAAGTTATCTGGACCGTTTTGCCGATCAGGAGGGTGCGCAGTTCCTTAACAGGTATATCAGCGAATATTTCAATCTGGATGGCGATGCCGCGCTGGAGAAACTGCTCAGTCACGCGCACAAAGGTGCATCGGCGCACACTATCATTTTCCGTTCGGTTCGCCCGCAGGCCAGCATGACAGAATTCGCTGATTTTATGCAGCGTCACCCGCTGAAGGAGTCCCTGTCCAATCAACGTCTGGCGCAGCTCTATCACACCTATACCGCTGACAAATATAACCTCTCGGACCGCGGCTATATCGCCGGGCTCAACCCCATGGAATTGTGGCTGGTCAGCTATCTGCAAAGCAATCCCCATGCTTCGCGCCACACGTTGATGCAAGTCAGCCAGCCCATACGCATCGCCAGCTATGCGTGGCTGATGAATCCGCATTTAAAGCGCGCGCAGGATACACGCATTCGTATTATTCTGGAGGCCGATGCCTTTGCCCAGTTGCATGACCGCTGGGCCCGCCTCGGCTACCCCTTCGGTCGTCTGGTGCCCAGCCTTGCAACAGCTATCGGCAGCTCTGCTGACCGCCCCGGCGCGTTGGCTGAACTGGTTGGCATTATTCTGAATGATGGCACGCGCCTGCCGACCATCCGGTTTGAATCGCTGATGTTCGGCGAAGGAACGCCCTATCAGACATTGGTTGAACATTACGGCGACCAACACAAAGAACAGTTGCTGGATCCCGCCATCGCCCATGTCATGAAGGGCGTGATGGCCGAAGTCGTCGACAACGGCACGGCCCGCCGCGTCAAGGGTGCCTATAAAGACACCAAAGGAACTGTTCTGACCATTGGCGGCAAAACTGGCACAGGTGACCATCGCTTTGATGAATTCGGCACCGGTGGGCATTTAATATCGTCACGCGTCGTCAACCGCACAGGCACTTTTGCCTTTTACATTGGCGACCATTTTTTTGGCACAATTACCGCACATGTTGCGGGTGAAGAAGCCGCTAAATACAAATTCACGAGCGCCTTGTCGGCACAAATGCTGCGCGCGCTGGAGCCCGTTCTGGGGCCGCTGATCCACCGCAGCGAACCGCCCGAGGCCGCCAGCACCACAGATACGCCGCCCGCGAACGTGGACAACAAGGATAAATCGCCCGCTGTCGTTAAGGATAAGGGCAAAGAAGAAGCGACCGACGAAGACGATGATAATGATGATATGACCGGCGATGATGCTGATGAACCGGATGAGGGCACCAATGACGGAACGGACAAAATCGAACCTTAATCTTGTGATGGTGGCCGCGCTTATCTGCGTCACTCTTGCCCCCGCCCCCACCTTTGCCAAAACCGCAACCCAGAAACAAGCCGGTACCGCAGGTCAACCAACCCCCATCGGTAAAACCTATGGCAAATGGCGGACCTATAAGGTTGACGACGCAGGACAACCTGTTTGTTACATGGCCCTGACGACTGGCTTTGCCAAAAGCAAGAAATTCAAACGCAGCGAGTCCCACCTTCTGATCACCCAGCGCCCGGAAGAAAAAAGCAAGGACGTCGTCAGCTATACCGCCGGATACACTTACAAACCCGCCACGGATGTTTTGGTACAGATCGGCAAGCAAAGCTTTAACATGTTCACGGCCAAAGACACCGCCTGGTCGCGCGATGCCGCCGCAGACAAGGCCCTGACCGCCGCGATTATTAGTACAAAAATCATCACGATCACCGGCACACCCGGGCAAAAAAACACAGCCCCCACGCATGACCGGCTGGATGTCACGGGTGCCAATGAAGCTTATCATGCCATTAATCAGGCCTGTGGTCTGGAGGCGTCCCCCGCCAAAAAGGCAGTCAGCAAACCCCAAAAGGCCAAAAAGCAGGGAAAATAGGCCCTGTTTACACGCAAGTTTTGACAGAGGCGCCGTCCTGAGGCATGGAGAGCGGCATGGGATTACATAATCATTCAAAAAACTTTGCGGCCAACCTGGCCGAGATTGACGGCAAGCGCAACCTTGTCGGCATGGCGTATGACGAAATGACGGGCGCGCTGGTGGAAATGGGACTGGAAAAGTTCCGCACCAAGCAGGTCTGGTCATGGATCTATCACCACGGCGCGACGGACTTTGCGCAAATGTCCACGCTCGCGAAGCCTGCGCGCGACAAACTGGCGGCGCATTTTGTTGTGGCGCGCCCGACCATTTCACAAGATCAGCAATCAACCGACGGCACGCGCAAATGGCTTCTGAAAATGCCGGACGGGCAGGAAGTCGAATGTGTGCACATCCCCGAAGAGGATCGCGGCGCGTTATGCGTATCGAGCCAGGTCGGTTGCACCCTTACCTGTCGTTTTTGCCATACGGGCACGCAACGTCTGGTGCGCAATCTGGAAGCCAGTGAAATTGTGATGCAGGTCATGCTGGCCCGTGACAAGCTGGGCGAATGGCCATCCGCCAAGGATGAGCGCATGCTGTCCAACATCGTCATGATGGGCATGGGCGAGCCGCTCTATAACTATGACAACGTCGCCAAAGCGCTGAAGATCATTATGCATGGCGAAGGCATCGCCATCAGCAAGCGTAAGATTACCCTGTCCACCTCGGGCGTTGTGCCGATGATCCGCCAGTGCGGCGAAGAACTGGGCGTTAATCTCGCCATCAGCCTGCACGCGGTGACGGATGAATTGCGCGACCAGATTGTGCCAATCAACCGCAAATATCCGATCAAGGAATTGCTGCAGGCCTGCCGCGATTACCCGAGCGCCAGCAACGCACGACGCATCACCTTCGAATACATCATGTTGAAGGGCGTGAATGACAGCGCCGCCGACGCCAAGCAACTGGTCCGCCTGTTGCGCGGTATTCCGGCGAAAATCAACCTGATCCCCTTCAACCCGTGGCCCGGTTCTGCCTTTGAATGCCCCGACTGGGATGTGATTGAAAAGTTCGGCGATATCGTCAACGAAGCCGGTTACGCCAGCCCCATCCGCACCCCGCGTGGACGTGACATTATGGCCGCCTGCGGACAGTTGAAATCAGCCAGCCTGCGCCTGTCGGCCACAGAGCGGGCCGCCATGGACAAAATCATCGCGGAAAAAGAGTTGGCGCAAGGGTTGGAACAAGTTGCCACGGCGTAAGGTTGCACCGCAATATCATCTGATTTTACTTGCATAAAGATATGTTATGGTAGCCTCCCAGTGGGTGGGTGTTTTTTATTATGCAGAAATCTGTTTGTATTTTTTGTGATATTGACCCGATTATTGCGAGCGGCCATTTCTGGCGCAGCATGCGCCTTGCCAAACAATTGGCGAAGGAAGGTGCCGCCGTCAAAATCATCCTGCCTAATAATGAAACAGCCGAAATAGCATTGCAGGCTTTCGAGAAAAACTTTGGCGTAGACGGATTCGAAGTTGTCCTAAGTAATCACTTCACCCAATTGTCCGATGCGGATGATTTATTCAGACCACTCACAGACGATCAATTACAGGACATTACCAACGCAGACCTTTTGATTGTCGACAATTACCGGGTCAGCAAACCACAACTGGCCGCGTTGAAGGACGCCGGGCATACCGTCGTCGCGTTGGATGACTTCAATCACCGGTGTCTGGACGAAACCGCAGTGCATGCAGTCATTAACCCGAGCATAGAAGAACATTTTATCCACGATGGCGATTATATGCCGGGTTATGGGGATGCTGTGGTCTTTGCACCGGGACAAAAACATTTATTGCCCAACGAATTGTTTGCCGAACATGATCATGATCCCTCAAATGTCGTTATCAGCTTTGGCGGCTCTGATTTTGGTCAAATTGGTCTCATGCTGCTACAGGAGATACTAAAAGAAGCCCCTGATCTATTGGACACCGATATGCGGTTTACGGTTGCCATTCCCCACGTAAAGGTCGATGACGCTATCATTCAGGATCTGCAGTCACAATTGGGCGACAGGCTGCAAATTATCAACCGATACAAACCACAGGAACTTTTTGGCACTGCAGGTGCAATTGTTTGCGGCGGCGGCCAGACGATTGTTGAAGTCACGGCCTGTCAAACGCCGATAGCGGGTGTCGGCGTATTAAACGAAACTCAGTTTGTGAGCGGCAGAATCTTAGGTGAAAAGGGTGTTGCCGTCGGCAACCTATTTGGCATTCTGGCTGGCGATGACGTCTCAACCCAGATGCGCGATTTTGCAAAGGCCGTTATCCCGAATTTACGCGACCGTTCGCGCTGTAAAAAGCTGGATCCAATTAATCCTGATGGTTTCCACGATCTGACGCAAGCATTGCTGGCGCTAGCTGGGGCACCGCCGCCGCAATCCACCATCGCGGACCCTTACGCCTGGTATTCCGGCGATCTTACTCATTCAGGCATAGTTGCGGGGTGATAGAGCTTGACTCCCGCCTGTTCGGTAAATTATATTTTATGAAAATGAACATAACGGCAATAAAATTACCAATGCACAAGAACGGACAACTCCTACTAACCCAAGCGCTGAAAGCGGGGCGATTGTAACAATCGCACGACCGGTCAGCGTATCCCACAGGCTCTGTTTCAGGGCCTTTTTTTATACCCAAAACCAATCCGTGAAGACAAAGGACCCCAATGACACAGTTGCCCCACCAGACCACCGACCAGGACAAGGTTTATATTTTCGATACAACACTGCGTGATGGCGAACAGTCACCGGGCGCCACCATGACATTGGATGAAAAACTGGCGGTGGCAGCGCATCTGGATGCCATCGGCGTTGATATTATCGAAGCAGGCTTTGCCGCAGCTTCACCGGGGGACGCAGCCTGCATTACCGCCGTCGGTCAGGCCACCCGTAACGCGATTGTTTGCAGCCTGGCTCGCGCCATCAAGACGGATATCGAAGCTGCAGCCACGGCGTTAAAGACTGCACGCAAGCCGCGTATTCATACTTTTATCTCCACCAGCGACATTCATATTGAACATCAATTGCGTTCGACCAAAGAACGCGTACTGGAAACCATCGACGAAACCGTACGCTATGCGCGCAGTTTCTGCGACGACGTGGAATGGTCAGCCATGGATGCCACGCGCAGTGACATGGCTTTTCTAACCCGCGCGGTTGATGCCGCCGTCAGGGCGGGCGCGACCACAATCAACATCCCGGATACAGTGGGGTACACAACGCCACAGGAATTTTTTGACTGTATCGTGGCGCTCGTCAAACAATTCCCGACGGCGCGTTTTTCAACGCATTGCCACAACGATCTAGGCATGGCGACCGCCAATTCACTGGCGGGCGTTGCCGCTGGTGCGCGCCAGGTTGAGTGTACAATCAACGGCATTGGCGAACGCGCAGGCAATGCAGCACTCGAAGAAGTCGTCATGGCAATAAAAACGCGTGAAGATTTTTACAAATGCCACACAGGCATTGATACAAAAAGCCTGTATCCGGTTTCACGCTTTGTTGCGGTTACGACAGGCTTCCCGGTGCAGAAAAACAAGGCGATTGTGGGCGCAAATGCCTTTGCGCACGAGTCCGGGATTCATCAGGACGGCATGCTGAAAAACCGCAACACATATGAAATCATGCAGCCGGAAAGCGTTGGCCTGACCAAATCCCAACTGGTGATGGGCAAACACTCCGGACGTGCGGCTTTTAAAAACAAACTGGCCGAGTGGCAGATTCATATGTCAGACGAAGCCTTCGCGGACTGCTTTACCGCCTTCAAAGCGCTTTGCGACCGCAAGAAGAACGTCACGGAAGAAGATCTACTGATCATGCTTGGCAAACAACAAAAGGTCGCCGTGCCTGACTTTGCCATTCTGACCAGCTTTAATACACGTCAAAAGGCACCGAATGATTACGAGGCTGATATTGCCATCCATTTGGAAGGCACCACAAAAACGGTCAACGCGACCGGCGACGGGCCGCTCGACGCCATCTTCAAAGCTATCAACAAGGCAACCGGATGTACGGCGAGCCTGAACAGTTTTGAGGCGCACAGCGTTGCCGAAGGGTGTGATGCACAAGCAGAAGCCGTCATCATCCTGCAACAGAACGGGCAATTCCACACAGGTCATGCACGCGATACGGATACCGTCATGGCGTCGGCCCGCGCCTATGTCGGCGCCATCAATAAAATTTTAGCGCAAAAGAGGGGCTCGTAACATGTTACAGAACCAACCCGGTGTCATTTGGATGGATGGCAAACTTGTTCCATGGAAAGACGCGCACGTGCATGTACTAACGCACACCCTGCATTACGGCAGCGGCGTATTTGAGGGCGAGCGCGCGTATGACGGCGTTATCTTTAAAATGCAGGAACATCATGAACGGCTTCATGCCTCGGCCGGCATGATGGGTTTTACCCTGCCCTACAGCGTTGACGTCATTAATCAGGCGGCCATGGATGTCTTGCAGGAAAATAACCTGAAGGACGCCTATGTTCGCCCTGTCGCCTGGCACGGTCCGGAGTCATTAAGCGTTTCATCACGCAGTAACAGCATCCATTTGGCCATTGCCGCATGGAAATGGGCTTCGTACTTTCAGCCGAACCCGGACGGCAGCATTCCCGGCATCCGCCTGATATGGGCCGATTGGGTGCGCCCTGCCCCGAATGTCGGGCCTGTTTTTGCCAAAGCCAACGGGCAGTATATTGCCGGAACTGTCAGCAAAAACAAAGCCGAATTGGCGGGTTATAACGACGCGTTGATGCTGGATTACCGTGGTTATGTTGCGGAATGTACCGGCGCCAATATCTTTATGGTCAAGGATGGTACTATCTATACGCCGATTGCCGATTGTTTCCTGAACGGCATTACGCGTCGGTCGGTGATTGATATCGCTCGCCAACTGGGTCTGACTGTCACCGAACAACACATAACCCCGGCAGAGTTGTCGGCGGCAGACGAAGTGTTTATCACTGGTACAGCCGTTGAGGTTCAGCCGATCATCGAAATTGGTATGCAGAAATATCCGTCAGGTCCCATCACGACACGTATCAATCAAGCGTATCAGAAGGCAGTGCGAGGTCACACGCATGCCTAAAACCCTGTACGATAAAATCTGGGACCGGCACGTTATCCGCCGGTTTGAAGACGGCACATGCCTGATCTATATCGACCGCCATCTGGTTCATGAGGTCACGAGCCCCCAGGCCTTTGAAGGGTTGGCGCTGACGCATCGCCCCCTGTGGCGGCCCGAAAGCATCATGGCAACCGCCGACCATAATGTACCGACAACCCCCTACACCGGCACGATCAAGGACGAAGAGTCGCGCCTGCAGATTGAAACGCTGGAAGAAAACTGCACAACGCATAACCTTCTGTACTACCCCCCGCAAACGCGTGAACAGGGCATTGTGCATATCATCGGCCCGGAGCAAGGCTTCACCCTGCCCGGCATTACGTTGGTTTGCGGCGATAGCCATACCTCAACACACGGGGCGTTTGGCGCGCTGGCTTTTGGCATCGGCACCAGTGATATCGAGCAGGTTTTTGCCACGCAAACGCTCACCATGGCACAATCTAAAAATATGCGCGTCTGGGTCGATGGCGCGTTGCCGCAAGGCATTACGGCCAAGGATGTTATTTTGCACATTATCGCGCAAATTGGCATCGCAGGCGGCACCGGCCACGTTATCGAATATGCGGGGCCCGTTATCGCTGCCTTGTCGATGGAAGAACGCATGGCCATCTGCAACATGTCGATTGAGGCAGGTGCCCGCGCCGGTATGGTGGCGCCGGATGAAACCACTTTTGCCTATCTGAAAGACAAACCCATGGCGCCCAAAGGTTCAGTATGGGCAGCCGCCAGGGCCGATTGGCAGCAACTGCATTCAGACGAAGGCGCTAAGTTCGATAGGGAAATACGCATTAACGCCACCGATATCGCGCCGCATGTCACATGGGGCACCAATCCGGAAATGGGCGGTGCCGTGACTGGCCATGTGCCCGATCCCGCGCAGGTTGGGGATGCCGTACAGCGTGCCTCCATGGAGCGCGCTATTGCCTATATGGGGCTGACACCGGGCATGCGGCTTTGTGACATCCCCATTGACCAGGTCTTTATTGGGTCGTGCACAAACGGGCGACTGGATGACCTGCGTGCCGCCGCAAAAGTTTTGAAGGGCCGCACCATCGCCAAAAACATCAAGCGTGCGATTGTTGTGCCAGGTTCAGGCATCGTGAAAGAAGCCGCCGAAAAAGAAGGCATAGACCGGATTTTCCGCGATGCCGGTTTTGAATGGCGCGAGCCCGGCTGTTCCATGTGTCTGGCGATGAATCCAGACCGTCTGGAACCCGGCGAGCGGTGCGCCAGCACATCAAACCGCAATTTTGAGGGCAGACAGGGCCGCGAAGGCCGCACGCATTTGATGAGCCCCGCCATGGCCGCAGCGGCCGCCATTGCCGGGCACATTGCCGATGTACGCGATTTCGCGCGGGGGACATAACCATGCAAAAAGTGACAACCATAACCGGTACATCCGCCTTCCTGCCAATTGCGAATATCGATACGGATATGATCATCCCCAAACAGTACCTTAAGACCATCAAGCGTTCTGGCCTGGGGCAGCATCTGTTTGCGGAAATGCGTTATGACGCACAAGGCAACCCAAAGCCTGACTTCATTTTGAATCAGAAGCCACAGGCCAGCATCCTGTTGGCAGGCGAGAATTTCGGTTGCGGGTCAAGCCGCGAGCACGCGCCATGGTCGTTGTATGATTTCGGCATTCGCGCCGTCATCGCCCCCGACTTTGCCGATATTTTTTATAACAACAGCATCAAAAACGGCCTTTTGCCGATCCGGTTGCCGATGGACGCGGTACAGGCTTTGTCGGAGCAAAGCCAACCCATCACCATCGACCTGGCCGCGCAAAAGGTTATCTGCGGTAATATGTCCTTTGAGTTCACGATTGAACCCAACCATAAAAACACGCTGTTGAACGGCATGGACGCCATCGCCCACGTGTTGCAATACAAGGACGATATCCGCACCTTTGAACAGAATTACCTGAACGCGCACCCATGGTTAGTCATGAAGGACGGTAAAAATGGCTGAGATATTATTGACCGCCGGCGATGGCATCGGCCCTGAAATCATGGAGCAGGCCAAGCGGATTTTGCACTGCTTTGCCAAGGATATCGCCTTCACGCTGACCGAACGGTTGATCGGCGGTGCGGGAATTGACGCGGCGGGTTCCCCCTTTCCCACTGACACACAAAAGGCCGCCGCGCATGCCGATGCGGTTTTATTCGGCGCCGTTGGTGGCCCGAAATGGGATAACCTGCCACTTGCGGACCGGCCTGAGAAAGGCATTCTGGGCATACGCAAGGCGCTGGGCCTCTATGCCAATTTGCGCCCGACCATTTTGTGGCCGCAACTGACGACCTTTTCACCTCTGAAACAGGAACGGATTGCAGGGGTTGACCTGCTCATCATGCGCGAATTGACCGGCGATATTTATTTCGGCGAGCCGCGCGGCATCCGCACCGAAAACGGACAACGCATCGCCCACAACACCATGGTGTACAGCGAAGAAGAAATCCGCCGCATTGCCATCGCCGGATTCGAAGCCGCACGCAAACGGCGCAAGAAATTATGCTCGGTCGACAAATCGAACGTGCTGGAAACCATGCGGTTCTGGCGCGAAATTGTGACCGACATACACAAAGACTATCCCGATGTGACGCTGGAACACATGTATGTGGACCATGCGGCGATGCAGATCATCCTGCGCCCCGCTGCCTTTGACGTTATGCTGACACCCAATATGTTCGGCGATATTTTATCCGACGAGGCCGCCGTTCTGGCAGGCTCACTTGGGTTATTGCCGTCCGCGTCCATTGGCGGCAAAAGCGCGCTGTATGAACCCATTCACGGCAGCGCGCCAGACATTGCGGGTCAGGGCCTCGCCAACCCTATCGGCATGATTTTGTGCGTGGGCATGATGCTCGGCCACAGTTTCAACAAACCGGCATGGGAACAGGCCATCCGCGCCGCCGTGGGCGATGTGCTGGATCAAGGCCTGCGCACAGCGGATATCATGAGCGACGGCATGCAACGCGCCACCACCGACCAGATGGGCAGCGCCATCGAAACAGCGTTACGGAAACGTTTGGGCTGAGGCGTGGAGCGGGTGATGGGAATCGAACCCACGTAGCCAGCTTGGAAGTTCCGCAGTTACTTAACGATATCAAGAGGATTGTACAAAATAGAGGTTCAAAAAACACCGCTAAAACCGAATGATTATGATGCAGTGTACAACCTTATTAATCGCATCGATCTGCTGAACACTTTGTTTGGCACCATATTTTATTCGTTGAACAGTACTGAACTTTAACCACCAAATGATCGTACACAACGTCTTGGAATTGGTCTAAGTCTTTTCTAGCTGTCCCTTTTACGTTGTGAAAAGTCAGCCATATTAATTCCCCTGGAGCTATTGAAGATCCGTCAGATAAGTCTGTACCATTAGACAAATCGGCTGATTTGCAGGACTCTGACGATTGAATTTCTACATGATCACAGAAATATTTAATCGAAGAAATGACGACAGGAACCTGACCAGTATTTTTAACTGCTAACCCCACTCTAGAATCTACACCATCAGGATTTGTAAGAAAATCCAATAACGGAAACGCGGCATCAATTCGTTGTTTATAAGCTTCGTACCATTGCAGCCCGCAAAACACAGCAGCAATACAAGATACGACTAGAGCAGCAATTGAAACTCTCAGAGATTTTTCTGTATTTGAAGATTTTTTCATACTGGCAGAATTCCAAGCTGACAATCTGGGATTTGTTGAGAGAATTTAGGCAGGCTTAGAAGCGGCAAGTGTACAACCTATTTTAGAAAAGTGTACAACTTGGCTTTTAAATAAATGTAAGCCTTTGATTTATTGGAGCGGGTGATGGGAATCGAACCCACGTAGCCAGCTTGGAAGGCTGGAGCTCTACCATTGAGCTACACCCGCATTTCATGGCGCAAGGCCTATCACTAAGCCCCTACTTCTGAAATACGCATCCGCACAATGCCTTAACGTCAAAGCCTGCGTCAACAGATTAGGTCACGCTACGCAATTTCCATAGTTGCTTACACGTAACAATGAGTGACTCAAATGACACAAGGCAGGGCAAAGGCGAATCGAAAGCTTAATTTTGAGTCAATTTGGTAAATTTCCATTAACCATAACCCGCGACTTGTGATAAAAAAGCAGTGAAATACTTTCATGCAGTCAGTAGCCGTGTTGAAGCCAGGATGAAAAACGTCAAACCCACCAAAAGCGCGATTTGACAGAGGATGTCATGAGCTATCTTCCCGCCAACGACGACTTCTTTGATCCGCTTGCCTCGACCGGCAAGAGCGAGAAAGTATTGGAATGGCTGGCGCGTTTGGCCCAGCCCGGCGTCGCGGTTAACCTGCTGACGCAAAATATCCCCCCGCAAGGCAAGGCCGCCCTGGCGCAAATGAGCGGGTACGAGCAACAGGATGACTGGCAGATTATATGCAACCTGAGCGGCCACAGCCTGAACGACTTTATGGACGCGGGCGCCACCCTGCCCCTGACCGCCGCCGAAGTGGACCATTTCCGCCGCAACCATCGCTGTGTTGAAAGCCATATCAGCCGCGACTTTCTGGCCGCGCGGACGGACCTGCCCTCGCCGCTGGCCGAACTTTATAGCCTTTACCTGCACCGTGCGCGCGTGGATGTGGAAGCCGCCTTGTTTGTGGCGCAGGCGACAGGTTCTATACGTGTGGGCCGCGCCATGGCGGATTTGCTGGCCGTTGGCGGTTTCGCCAATGGTCTGGAATATATCCCCTATGTCAGCCAGACATACTCGGTTCCGGCGGCGTTTGATACGTCGGACATGATCGACCGCGCTAATCAGGAAGCCCTGCGCCGCCTGACGCTGGATGCCGATAACCCTTCGCACCTGTTGCAATTGTCGCCTGATGAAATTGGTGTACTGGCCATTCATATGGTCGAACAGCACGCCATGGCGGCCACCACATTCCTGGATAAGGCAAACCGTCTGGCCGAAGCCCGTCAGGACGTGACCCGTCTGCCCGTGAATACGCAATTCGCCACCGCCCTGCAGGAAGGCGACCTCCCGACTACCGACCCGTGGGTTATGCGCCTGTGTGTGGCCTATGCCCGCCTGCTGCCCACCTGGGTGGCTGACCTTCCGGAAATCGCCGCCGCCTTCGGCAACTAAGCACCATCTGTTTTACTGTGACGCCGCCAACAACAGGCTGGCATTGCCGCCTGCCGCCGTTGTGTTAACCGACACCACACGTTCGGTTGCAAAACGTTGCAGGTAATGCGGCCCGCCCGCCTTTGGCCCGGTACCAGACGCCCCTTCGCCACCGAAAGGTTGCACGCCGACAACGGCGCCGATGGTCGAACGGTTCACATAGAAATTGCCGACATGCAGATTTTGCGCGACATGGTCGACCGTTTCCTGAATACGTGAATGCAAGCCACCCGTCAGGCCAAAACCCGTGGCGTTGATTTGCTCGATCACGCTATCCAGCGCCTGCGGTTTATACCGGATGACATGCAGTATGGGGCCGAACACCTCACCCGTCAGCCAGTTGATGGCGGGGATTTCCCACGCCTGTGGCGCCACAAAATGCCATCCATCAAGGCTGGCACTCACCGGCGTTGATGCGATTTCCTTCGCCTCATTCCGCAGACGGACAATATGCGCCTGCAGCCTGTCATGGGCATCACGATCAATGACGGGGCCAATATCCGTTGCCAGATCTGACGGATCACCCACCCGCAATTCGGCCATAGCGCCCTTCAGCATCGCCAAAATCTTGTCCGCCGTGGAATCCGGCAAACATAAAACGCGTAAGGCCGAACAACGTTGCCCGGCAGAACGGAAAGCGCTGGTGATTACATCGTCTATCACCTGTTCCGGCAAAGCAGTGCTGTCTACAATCATGGCGTTCTGTCCGCCTGTTTCAGCGATCAATGGCACAATTTTATCCGTGCGCGCAGCCAATGTGCGGTTGATATGCTGCGCCGCCATTGTGGAGCCCGTAAAGGCCACGCCGGATACCGCAGGATGCGCGACGATGGCCCGCCCCACTTCTGCACCACCCGTCAAAAGGTGGAAAATATCCGTTGGCACACCCGCGCGGTGTATCAGTTCAGCGGTATAGGTCGCAATGCGCGGCGTCTGTGGCGCAGGCTTGGCCACCACAGCGTTGCCCGCGACCAGGGCGGCAGCAATCTGCCCTAAATAGATGGCGAGCGGGAAGTTCCACGGGCTGATACAAACAAAAACGCCGCGACCCGCAAGACGCAATTCGTTATGTTCGCCAGTTGGCCCCGGCAGGGTTACAGGCTCAAAATCCACACGCGCACGGGCTGCATAATAACGGCAGAAATCAACTGCTTCCCGTAATTCAGCCACGGCGTCGGCCAAAATCTTGCCGCCTTCTTTAACGAGCAAGCCGAGTATTTCCGCGTCACGCGATTCAAGAATGTCAGCAAGCCTGTCCAGACAAGCGGCGCGTTCGGCAACCGGTTTCTGACCCCATGATTTCTGCGCCTTCTGCGCAGCCGCGAATGCGTAGGGAACGGAGCTGGGACTATCCTTAGGTACAACAGGTGTGCCATTAACAATGCCGTGGGCTGCATAACTGGTCAAATTCACTTGTTGAATACTGTTCATCATACCACCTGTTACAAAAGGATCTGTAATGTCATAACCACGAGCATTGCGGCGTTCCGGCTGATATAAATCATCCGGCAGTTTGACCAACGGATGCCGGTACTGAACCTGTTTTTTGACTTCCTCAACCGCATCGGTTGTCAATTCGGATACGGGTACGGCTTTGTCCAGCAACCTGTGTACGAACGAACTGTTGGCACCATTTTCAAGAATACGCCGCACCAGATACCCCAGCAGCACTTCATGATTACCCACGGGCGCGTAAATACATGTCGCCAACTGGTCACGCATCATCAGGGCATGCAGTTCTTCGCCCATGCCATGCAGACGCTGAAACTCCAGTTTATCCGGCTTGCCCGACAGGCTGACGATATGCGCGACCGTCATGGCGTTGTGGGTACCGAAAACGGGGTCGATCGCGTCCGTTGCTGTGACCATCTTGCGAGCACAAGCCAGATAGGAAACGTCCGTAGATGCCTTGCGCGTAAAAAGCGGAAAGTCATTCCAGCCACGTTCCTGCGCGCGCTTAATCTCTGCATCCCAATAAGCGCCCTTGACCAGGCGGATATGCACCCGGCGTTTATGATGCCGCGCAAGGTTAATGAGAAAATCCAGCACCTCTGGCGCGCGTTTCTGGTAAGCCTGCACGGCAAAGCCCAGTCCCGTCCATGTGCCCAGTTGGGCCTTTTCAAACACTTGTTCAATCAATTCCAGCGAAAGCTGCAAACGCTCGGTCTCTTCGGCGTCGATTGTCAGCGGTATATTGACCGCAGCCGCTTTTTCACACAAAGCAACCAAACGTGGCAGTAATTCCTTCAGCACGCGATCGCGCTGCGGATATTCATAGCGTGGGTGCAAAGCCGACAGTTTGACAGAAATGCCCGATGTGCGCGGGAAATGATGCGCAATCTGGTGCGCGCCGACGGCATCGATCGCATACACATAATCTTTGTAATACCGTTCTGCATCTTCGGCAGAGCGTGCTCCCTCACCCAGCATGTCGAATGAAAAGCGAACGCCTTGCGCCATTTGCGGCTCAGCCCGCGTTAGCGCGGCACTGATGGCCTCTCCCATCACAAACTGCCCGGCCAGGAATTTCATCGCAAAGCTGAGTGCTTCACGTATCACAGGCTGTCCCGCCCGCGACACCAGCTTGCCCAGCACCGCGCCCGGCGTTTGATGCGCGGGATTGTCCAGCCCCAGAACCTTGCCCGTCAGGGTCAAAGCCCAACCGGCGGCACCAATAGCCCATGAACCGCCAGTGCCGATGGCGTTATTCCATTCGGTTTCCGCCAGTTTGTCTCGAATGAGGGCGTTTGCGGTTGTGTTATCGGGGATACGCAGCAATGCCTCGGCCAGACACATCAGGGCGATACCTTCCTGACTGCTGAGGCCAAACTGCGCCAGCATATCGCTGACCCCCATGCCGGGTTTATAGGTTCGGCGGATTTCTTCAATCCAGCGTGTTGCGCGATCGGCGGCATTCAACCGCTGTTCCTTGGACAGGGTCGCGGCATCAAACAAGTCATGAAGACATTTGTCTTCATCCGCACGGAAAAGGAGATCTAACTTCTTGTAATGATCGGCACTGTTAAACCTGGTCATCACTTCCCCCATATTTGTTTGGTGTCAGTTCTGCAGATATTGATAAGCTGGACTGAGGCGCGCGCCCTTTAAATTGGCGCCTTGAAAGTCCGCTTCGGTCAGGTTGGCGCCCGTCAGATTGGCAAATTGCAGATCAGCATTGCGGAAATCAACCTGATGCAAATCGGCGCCGGACAGATTGGCGTAGCGTAAAACCGCACCCGACATAGTTGCCGCAATGGTGCGGCCCTGGACGATGGTAATCGGCTCCAGCCGCGCGCCTTGCAGGTTTGCGTTGCTGAGTTGCGCGCCCGTAAAATCACCACCCCTAATATCGGCTGCCTGAAAGTTGGTGTGGCGAAGGTCGGCGGCATGAAAGTCGGACGCCTGCAACTGCGCATCCGTAAAATTGACGCCGTACAGAGTGGATTTGGATGCCTGCAAAAGCGTGAGGCAGGCGCGCGTAAAACTGTTCGCCTGACGCAGGTCATAGCCGGATATATTCAGTTGCTGCCCTTCACGACCGTTGCTACCCACCCAGATGGTGTGGCTGCGCAACAATTCTTCCAACGGGCCCGGCAAGTCCTTTTCCGTCGGGCCAACAGGTTTACTGGTCAAAGCACCCTTTAGATTGACATCATTCAACTGCGACATATTCATGGTTGCATTGACCAGAATGGCGTTCTGCATGTCGGCATTTTGCAGATCGCACATGCTGAGGTCGGCGCCTTCCAGATCGGCGCCGTGGAAACTGGCACCTTGCAAATTGGCGCGGACGATCTTGCACCCCTTCATGGTTGCATCGTCAAAATTCGTGTCAGAAGCGACCGCACCGGACAATCGCGCATCCGTCAGGTTGGCGCCGCGCAAGTCCGCACCGCCACCCGCCTGCCCGATATCGCCGTGAATCGGGGTAATGTTACCTTCGCTGTCGGAACTGGCCAAAATGCCTTCGCGCAGATCAACGCCATTCATGTCAGCGCCCACAAGACTGGCGCCACGCAAGCAAACACCGCGCATATCGGCGCGCACAAGGCTGGCCGCCTGAAGATTGGCAAACCGCATGTCGGCACCGAACATGATGGCATAGTCCAGCTTTGTATCCGTCAGGTTAGCCTGATAAAGGCAGGCCCCCGTCATGTCTGAATGCGACAGATCAAACCCGACGAACGAAAGGCGCGTCAGATCCATATAACCCAGCATGGCCCGTGCACCGCCCAACCGCGCCGAGCGAAACATGGCATGCTTGGCAACAATATTATTCAGCTCTGCCTGCGTGATGCGCTTAAGGGGTTTTTTCTCAGCCATATAAACCTGTGATCAACCTAGGGGGTTCGACTTTTAATCCAGTGGTCATAGGTCGCAGTGACCTCCAACCTTTTGTCAGGGCGCACCGGTGCGCCGGATACAAGGGCCTTTGCCATTTGCTTGCCAAGCTCAACCCCCGGTTGATCAAACGAATTGATGTTCCAGACGACACCCTGCACGAAAACTTTGTGTTCATAAAGGGCTAACAGCATGCCCAGATGATAAGGGTCAAGCCGGTCCAGTTTTATCAATGTTGAAGGCCTGTTACCGGAATACCGGTTTTGCGGCACCGCAGCAGAAGGGTCGCCAAGCGCCAGAGCGCCTATTTGCGCGGCGGCATTCGTCAATACCGCCTGGTGATGCTCTGGCAGACCCAGATCATCCTCAGCCACCACAATAAAGTCAGCGGGCAAAGCCTTGGGTCCCTGATGCAATAACTGATGGAAGCTGTGCTGGCTTATTGTGCCGCATTCGCCAAAAATAACGGGGCCGGTTTCGTAATCAACGGGTTGACCATCCCGAGTGACGGACTTGCCGTTACTTTCCATATCAAGCTGTTGTAAAAAGCGCGGCAGGTCGCGCAACCTTTCGTCGTAAGGCAGAATGGCCAAAGCGCCGGTATCATGAAAATTCTGCTGCCACACGCCCAGCATGGCCATCAGGACAGGCAGATTTTGCTCCAGAGGCGCCGTTGCAAAATGCCGATCCATAGCGGCGGCACCGGCCAGCAATTGTTTGAATTGATCCATGCCGAGCCCGAGCGCAATGCTCAGCCCCACCGACGACCACAGGCTGTAACGACCACCGACCCAATCCCACAACGGATAGATATTATCCGGGTCGATACCGAAATCCTTGACGGCCTGCACATTGCTGGATGCCGCAACAAAGTGTTTAGAGACGGCATCATCACCCAAAGCTGCAGTCAACCACGCGCGCGCCCTGTTCGCGTTCAACAGGGTTTCCTGTGTCGTGAAAGTCTTGGAGACGACGACAAAAAGGGTTTCAGCCGGATCTAATCCATCCAGCATGGGCTGTATGTCATGCGCGTCTGCATTGGCGACAAAATGCACTTGCGGCACACTCTGACTGCCCGCCAAGGCTTCAACAACCATACGCGGCCCCAAATCAGAACCACC
This sequence comes from Alphaproteobacteria bacterium, assembly GCA_019233975.1. Lineage (GTDB taxonomy): Bacteria > Pseudomonadota > Alphaproteobacteria > UBA9219 > UBA9219 > JAFALY01. Next base: position 136,710 of record JAFALY010000038.1, read on the forward strand.
GATACCAATATTCACAATGTGACGGATGGGTTTGCCCGTGGCGCCTTTCCATGCGCCCGAACGTACACGTTCGACAAAATCTTCCATCTTCTGCTGCACGGCACGAATATCAGGCATAACATCCTTACCGTCCACCAGAACAGGCTGATCCCCCTGTTGCCGCAGGGCCGTGTGCAGTACGGCGCGATCTTCGGTGTTGTTGATCTTGTCACCTGACAACATGCGGTCACGCCAGCCCTCAACCTGCTGCTGTCGCGCCAAGGCCACAAGAAGCTTCAGCGTTTCATCGGAAACATCATGCGCCGCATAGTTCAGATGCAGCCCGTCGAGCGAAAGCACCAAGCGGCCAACGCGCGCGGCATCCAGCATATCGGCAACATGCCGGCCCGCCGTATCGGCACGATGTTGTTGTAACGCCCGCCATGCAGGCGATGCCGTCAATTGTGAAGTCATTCGCGCACCATTGGTTTATAAGTCGCATCGGCAATGCCCTCTGGCTTGCCCACCATGCTGAAAGAAATTGCATCGGGGTCATACCAACGACGGATGGCCTGATTGATCTGCTCAAGCGTCAAAGCGTGGATGATGCCCGGATAGTCATCAAAGAAATGCGGGCCGAGATGTTCAAGCTGCAACCCCAACATGGCAGAGGCTGCCTTATCCGTACTGGTCATCGCCATCGGCATGGCCCCCGTCAGATAGTCTTTGGCGGCGGTCATTTCGGCCTGCGTTATGCCGTTATCATAGAAATCACGGATGGTTTCGTGCGCGACGCGCCACGACTCCGCCACCTTGTTATTATCGATAGCGGCATCACCAGCGATCATCCCCGCATGTTCCATGGCAGACAGATGGGTATCAATGCCATAGGTCAGGCCGCGCTTTTCACGCACTTCGTGCATCAGACGCGATGCAAAACCACCGCCGCCGATAACGTAATTGGCAACTTCAAGCGCGTACCAATCCGGATCGCTGCGCTTTGGGCCGCGCCACGCGAACAGCAAACCGGTTTGCGTGCCTTCACGCGTCACCACAACATGGGTCGGAGTGGCTGGCCACGGCGCATCCGTAACAGGCATTAGCTTGGCTTCGGCCGGCAGTGCACCAAATACCTGGTCAAGCATAGCGGCAAGGTCATCCGGCTTGATGTCGCCGGCAACAGCGACAACCAGATTAGACCGCGCAAGATGTTCAGCCGCAAAGCCTTTGATGTCATCACGCGTGATGGCATTCAGGCTTTTCTCACTACCCAGACGACGCATGCTATAGGGATGCCCTGCGAACACTTCCTTGAGCAAGGCGTTGCGGCCCTGCCAGTCAGGGCTGCCGAACTGCTCGCGTATTGCACCGATAAATTCGGTGCGCATACGGGTGATGTCCGCCTGGTCAAAGCGCGGTTTAGCCAGTGCCAGACGTAATAATTCGAAAGCTTTCGCCTGATCCGCTGACAGGAATTTGGCATGACCCGTTATTGCGTCACGACCGGCTTCAAAACCGATACCGATAGATTTTTCTGATAAAATCTGCTGATACGCGACGGCGTCATAGTTCCCGGCCCCTTCAGTCAACAGGGTTGTTGCCAGGCTGCACAGCCCCTGCTTGTCCACAGGATCTTGCTCCACCCCGCCACGGAAGGCGAAGCTGATATCGATGATCGGCAGCTTATGATCTTCAACCAGCCACGCATGAATGCCCTTGGGGCTCGTGACTTCCTGAATGGTTGTGGCGCGCGCCAGCGAAGGCACCGCAAAGGCGGCCAGTATCAGCGCGACGGTCAGAAAACGCTTCATCATTACCGCACCCCACGATCTTGGGAAAGAACAGGCTGGGCCGCTTCACGCGCCGCCTGCGACGCATGCGGGTCTGGCAACAATTCTGCCACCAGTGTGTGTGGGTTTTTCAGCATATCGCGCAGCGCATCGTTGACTTGCTCAGTCGTCACCGCCTCAATCCGCTGCGGCCACGCTTCGACAGCGGCAACACTGTGGCCGGTTGCCAAGGCTGACCCAAACACGTAACCGGGCATCATCAGACTGTCGCGCGCAAAAATCGCTTCGCGTTTTAGACGGGCTTTTGCGTCATTGACGGCTTTGTCATCCAATCCCTTTTGCGCCAAGTCGTTGAGGGTATCACGCAAGGCTTTTTCCACCTGCGCTACCTTCTTTTCGGGGGCCGGCGAAATGGCAATAGTCAGATCAGCATCGCCGCGTGCATCCGGGTCATAGGAGGACGCAACCCCGCTGGCCAGCCCCTTGCCACGCACCAGACGGCGATACAACAGGCCGGACTCGCCCTCATCCAGAATGGCGTTCAACACTTCGTAAGCGTAGGCTTCTTGCTGCTTTTGCGTATGGTATGATGGCACGACGATGTGCAGCTCAACCTGCGGCTGTTCAATACCGGCATCAACCATCGAAAAGCTGCCTGATTTGGGCAGCGTGGCGGGCGGCAAAGCCCGACGCGCTTCAACATCACGGCGCGGTACTGCGCCATAGATGGACGCGGCCAGACGCATGACGTCATCCGGCGTCACGTCGCCAGAGATAACAACCACCGCGTTGTTCGGTGCGTAGTGGGCGTTATAGAACGCCTGCGCATCCGCCGCCGTTAGTGACTCTATTTGATGCCGAAAACCGATGAGCGGCAAGCCATAAGGATGATGCGGCAGAAGTGTATGGCGCACTTTCTCGACAAACCGCCCGATGGGATTGTTATCGGTGCGTTGCTGACGTTCATTTAACACAACGCTTAGTTCCGGCTTGGCCGTATCGGGCGCAATGACAAGGTTATGCATGCGGTCGGCTTCCATCTGCATAATCATCGGCAGACGATCAGCCGCCACCGTTTCAAAATAAGCCGTATAGTCGTAGGAAGTAAAAGCGTTCTCGGTCCCGCCCTGCGACGCGATGATTTTGCTGAATTCACCGTCCGGTATGCTGGGTGTACCGCGGAACATCAGATGTTCAAGGTAATGTGCGATACCGCGTTTCTTACCCACCTCGTCACTGGCACCGACCTTGTACCAGACCATTTGCGTCACAACGGGCGCCACATGGTTTGGAACAACGATAACCTCGAGTCCATTACCCAACGTGAAATGCGTTGGATAGAATATGGCCGCATGCACAGCGTCCGGTACCGTCAGCAGAAAACCCAGTAACGCAAGACGCAAAATATTTAATCGAAACATCGGGATACTCATGATCGCAGATTATCGTTTTGGAAATCTAGCAGCTTTGATAACGGATGTTAACACCCCGCCTGCGGTCCGATATCCGCTATGGCCAACCCTTATGGAGTACTGTAACATCAGCCACCCACCGCTTTAGAGAGGCCCCATGTCGCTCGATCCCTGGCACGTTCTAACTGCTAATTATGGCCATATTGCCTATCCCGGCACGGCCTTTGTTACCCTGCTTGACTGCTTTTTGTACCTGATCCTGACCTATAACGTTGGGCGGGCGCGCATGAAGTTCGGCGTTCCGGCAACGGAAACCGGCGGGCCACAGGATTTGATGCGGATCATACGCGCACACCTGAACACGCTGGAGCAACTGGCTTTCCATCTGCCGGTGCTATGGGTTGCCGCTCTGGCGGTCAGCGATAACTTCGCAACATTAGGTGGCGCGGTGTGGTTGTTCGCGCGCACCCTCTATGCTGCGCGGTATTACCAAAAAGCCAACCGCCGTACCAAAGGGTTCCTGATCAGCATGATTGCGAACATGGTGTTGCTGATCGGCGCATTTTGCGGCGTGATCGCTTCGTTCTGATTACTGGAACGCTGTTTCCAGAAAGCCGCGCAATTTGCGGCTGTGCAGCGTTTCGCGGCCTGTTTCGCGCAGTATTTCCATTGTCCGAACACCAATGAGCAAATGCTGATCTATCTGTTGGCGATAGAAACGGTTGGCCATGCCCGGCAGCTTGATCTCACCATGCAGCGGACGATCTGAAACGCAAAGCAGCGTGCCATAGGGGACGCGATAGCGGAAACCGTTTGCCGCAATAACGGCGGATTCCATATCAAGGGCGATCGCGCGGCTCTGGTTAAAGCGCTGCACCAAGCCCGCATAACCACCAATTTCCCAGTTCCGGTTGTCCGTCGTAACGACAGTCCCTGTGCGCATGACAGATTTTATGGCGTAGCCTGAAAGGCCGGTTGCGGACGCCACGGCGGCTTCCAGCGCGCGCTGGACTTCAGCCAAGGCTGGCACCGGCACCCAAATGGGCAAAGCGTCATCCAGAACATGGTCATCACGCACATAGGCGTGAGCCAGAACATAGTCGCCCAGTTTTTGCGTATCACGCAAACCCGCGCAATGCCCCAACATCAGCCAGGCATGCGGCCGGATGACAGCGATATGGTCAGAAATATTGCGCGCGTTACTGGGCCCCACGCCAATATTTACAATGGTAATACCCTGATGACCATCCGCAATCAGATGGTAAGCGGGCATTTGTGGCACACGATCCGCCGGTTGCCCTTCCGGGGTACGGCCCGGGAATTTCTTGCTGTTATAGGTGGTGTAATTGCCCGGCTCGACCAACGCCGTATACACGCCGTCTTTTTCCAGAAACTCATGCGCCATACGCACAAACTCATCCACATAGAACTGATAGTTCGTGAAGATAACATAGTTCTGGAAATGGTGCGGGCTGGTCCCTGTATAGTGGCGCAGGCGATGCAGCGAATAGTCCGTACGCGGCCCCGTGAAGAGCGACAGCGGATGATCTTCCCCGGCAGCCGCAACATGCGTGCCGTTCGCGATCGAGTCATCCATCACCGAAAGGTCGGGCAGGTCAAAAATCTGGCGCATGGTGTCCACGCGCGACGGGTCAAGCCCACCTTCGACATGCATGCCTTCGGCAAAAGCGAAGTGGATGGGGATGGATGTCTGACTGACACCAACTTCGATAGGCACATTATGGTTTTGTATGAGAAGAGAAAGCTGCTCTTCCAGATACGAGCCGTACAATTCGGGATGTGTTACGGTTGTACTGTACCGCCCCTGCCCACGCACAAAGCCGTAAGAAATACGCGTATCGACCTTGGTCGCCTGATGCGTTGTGATGGCAACATAGGGATAGTGCGCCGACACACGCGCGTGACCATCAAATGTTTCCAGCGCTTCACTGGAGGCCAGCCGGGCAAAGGCTTCCTGTAAATACGTCGTGTTGGCAGCGTATATTTCCTTGACGTGCGCAACGGCATCGGCGGCGTTGGTGAAATACCGCGCCTGCTCCGACGTCGTGGGGGAAAATCTTTGCGTCATGCTGCGTCTCCTTCCAGCCCCATCAGCGAACGGGCAAAATCTTCGGCACGGAAAGCCTGCAAATCGTCGGCGGTTTCACCGACGCCGATTGCATGCACAGGCAATTTGAATTTATCCGCCAGCGCCACCAGAACGCCGCCCTTGGCCGAGCCGTCCAGTTTCGTCACAACCAGTCCTGTGACCTGCGCCATTTCGCGGAAAGATTCGACCTGCGCATGGGCATTCTGCCCTGTTGTGGCGTCGAGCACCAGCAGGATCGCATGCGGTGCCGATTCATCCTGCTTTTTAATCACGCGGATAATCTTCGCCAGTTCCTGCATCAGGTCGTTTTTATTGTGCAGGCGGCCAGCCGTATCGATCAGCAACAAATCTACGGCGTCTTTGCGCGCACGCTCCATCGCCTGATACGCAAGCGCGGCGGCATCACATCCCTCATCGCCCGACACAACAGGCACGCCAGTACGCTCACCCCAGATTTTCAGCTGCCCCACCGCTGCGGCGCGGAATGTATCGCCCGCCGCCATCAGTACCTGCAGCCCCTGTTGTTTATAATGCTGTGCAAGTTTACCGATGGTTGTTGTTTTTCCAGCGCCATTGACGCCGACCATCAGGACGACAAAAGGGTTTTTGTCCCTGTCGATAACAAGGGGGTGCGCCACGGGTTGCAGGATAACTGTTATTTGTTCAGCTAGGGCTTCTTTAATCTCGGTTTCACTGACATCTTTGCCAAAGCGGGTTTTGCCGAAGTCGGCAACCAGTCTGGCTGCAGCCGCAGGCCCCAGATCAGCCATCAAAAGCGCTTCTTCCAGTTGCTCCAGCGCTTCGTCATCCAACTTCTTTTTGGTCAGAACACTTACGATATTTTCCGAAAGCTTGTTGGAGCTTTTCTTGAGCCCCGCCCGCAAGCGCGACAACCAGCCTGTTTTCTTTTCTTCCGTCATCCTATCCCCTCACGCGCGCCACGGCCTGTCCGTCGCGCAGCGTATAACATTCCGCCATAACCAACCGCCCCACCGGAGCATGCCCTTCCAATACAATCTTGGCAAAGTGCGGCGTGCACCCCAAACCTTGCTGTTCCACCAGCACTTCGACCGCCTGCCCCACCAGCGTGGCATGATGCGCTGCCGAGGCTGCCATACCGTCAGCACGGAGCTGCTCAGCACGTTCCTTACGCTTTGTACCGTGCACCTGCGGCATTTTTGCGGCAGGCGTGCCCGTGCGCGCGGAATAGGGGAACACATGCAGCCATGTCAGGCCGCATTGGCGCACAAGGTCGCGGGTCTGCGCAAACATCGCATCGCTTTCCGTTGGAAAGCCGGTAATGATATCAGCACCAAAAGTTATGTCGGGGCGCAAATGCCGCGCACGGTCGCAGAGCGCGATTACATCATCGCGCAAATGCCGGCGCTTCATGCGCTTGAGGATCAAATCATCGCCAGCCTGCAGGCTGAGGTGCAAATGCGGCATCAGGCGCGGTTCGCTGGCGATAAGGCCCCACAAATCTTCATCTACCGCAGCCGGATCAAGCGATGACAGACGCAAACGTGGCAGATCGGGCACTTGTGCCAGCACGCGCCGCAGCATTTGGCCCAAGCTGGGTTGGGCGGGCAGATCTTTGCCATAAGACGCAATATCAACGCCCGTTATAACGACCTCGCTATACCCGGCGGCAACGGCGGCGTGCAGGCGCTGCGCAACCTCACCCATCGGCACGGAACGCGACACACCACGGCCATAGGGTATGATGCAAAAGGTGCAGCGATGATCGCAGCCGTTTTGCACTTCGATAAAGGCGCGTTGCATGGCGCCGGCCGTATCCGCGCGTTGCGGCAAATCAAGCGCCGACAAAGGTTCGGCATCCATCGGCGCATCCTGACCGGACCGCAAGGCCGTAAAGCTCTCCAACACTGTTTTGCGGTCATTGGCGATGAGGTGGTCAACTTCCGGCATCGCAGCAAAACTGTCGGGATGGATATGCGCCGCGCAGCCGGTCACAATGATTCTGGCATCAGGATTTTCAGCGCGCAATTTGCGGATAGATTGCCGCGCCTGGCGTTCAGCCTCCGCCGTCACGGCGCAAGTGTTGACGATAATTGCGTTTTGCAGTCCGGCAGCGGCAGCCTGTCGCTGCATCAACTCAGACTCCGCGGCGTTCAGGCGACAACCGAAGGTGACTATCTGCGGTGCGGCCTGTTCCATCACTCCTCATAATCACATTCATCAAAGGTGCCGCGGTAAGCTTCGAAATAACTGCCGATCAAGATAACGTGGTCATCAGTGCGCCATTCCACGGTCAGGTCACCGCCGTCCAGCCTTATGGTGGCGCGCCTTTCGGACAATCCGCGGCGTACAGCGGCAACCAGCGTGGCACAAGCACCTGACCCGCAGGCCTCCGTAATACCGGTGCCACGTTCCCAAACGCGCATGCGCATAATATTACCGGGCAGAATTTGTACGGCCTCTATATTACAACGATCCGGGAACAGAGGGTTGTGCTCAAGGATTGGCCCGACCTGTGACAAATTGATAGCCTCTGCATCCTTGACAAAAAACACAGCATGCGGATTTCCGACATTGACGCAGCAAGCATCAACCAACCCTTCCGCCTTCAAATCAACATGCAGCGTATCAACGGCATGCGCAGTCGGTATTTGTTGCCATTCCAGACGCGGCGGCCCAAAGTCCACGGCCACATCATCACCGTCTTTCCAGACGCGCAACAGCCCAGATATTGTTTCGATAATTGCTGTATCGCGCCCGGTTTCCTGAAACAGCAAGGACGCAACACAGCGCGTGGCGTTACCGCACGCACGCACGACGGAAGCATCCGCATTATACATATCCATGTAAAGGTCGGCTTCGGGCGATTGGGGCGGCAACAAAATCATAAACTGGTCACAGCCGATACCGCGCCTGCGGTTCGCCATTGCAATCAATTTGGCCGGTGTGTGTTGAAAAGGGGTGATCCGTCCGTCAATAATGACGAAGTCATTCCCCAACCCATGCATTTTAATAAAGTCGCGTTTCATCAGCCTTTTATAGGGCAGATCGGACGTCATGCCAACCTTGCGGTTGCAGGAAATCAGCGATTGGCGACCAGTTGTTCTTCGCCGCCACGGGTTTCCTCAACCTCTTCGGCTGTGAAGAAACTGTTGGCCTGCGGCGGGCGCACCGGCTGAACTTCGGCCTGAGCCATAGGCTGGGCCGCCGGCGGCAGGGGCATAACGTTGCCGTTGGCATCGGTCGCGGGTTGCGGCGCGTTCGGGTCGCCGTAGTAACCGTTCGGCACATCCGGCTGCTGACCACTGAAGCCCGTGCCACCGCGCGCGCGCTGTTCGGCTGCGGTTGCTTCGTTAATCGCCTCGATAATGCGGTAGTAATGTTCGGCATGCTGCAGATAGTTTTCTGCCGCAACGCGGTCACCTGACGCCTGCGCGTCACGAGCCAATGCCTGATATTTTTCATGCACCTGCCACGCATTGCCGCGAACGCGTAGGTCTATGCAGTTGCTGTCGAAGGTTTGGTGCCGCAAGGCTGCGGCGGAACGGGGACGATTACCGTTGCCACCACCCTGGTTGCCGCTATTTTGACCACCATTGTGATGACGCCCGCGGGGGCGACGGCCGTTTTGACCCTGTCTCATAGATTTTCCTGTCCTGTTGGTTGTACTAGTTTTTTAATTTTATCCCAGCCGCCTTACATGCTGCCGTTTTAAATTTTTGTTTCGTGGCGCTTTCCTGACCCAACCTGATCATCGCCGTCCGGCATATGACCCTGGCACCAACCTCGCTTGAGCGTTTTTTTATAACCGCCGCGCCTTGGCGCTTTATCAAGCCCGCACATCCTAACCGCCTTATTTTTACCCCACAACTGTTTTTTTTGCCTGAAAATAAAGGGTTAATGGCTGTTTGCCTCGGCCCGCAAAGATGCTTAACCTTACTGGCGACAAAGAATCTGGGACGCATAATGCCTGATTTAACCTATGAAAAGCAGCATGGTCTGGACGCAGGCAAGATGATTTGCGGTGTGGATGAGGTTGGGCGTGGCCCTCTGGCCGGGCCGGTTGTGGCCGCCGCCGTCATATTGCCTGCCACCCTGCCGGACATACTGATACATGGCATTCAGGACAGTAAAAAGCTGAGCACAGCACAACGCGAAGCCCTGTTCGACCCCATCTTGCAACATTGCCGGACCAGCATTGCCGAAGCCAGCCCTGCGGAAATTGATGAGCTGAACATCCTCTGGGCCAGCATGCTGGCGATGCGTCGTGCAGTACAAGGACTAGGCGTAAAACCCGACCACGCGTTGATCGATGGCAACCGCTGCCCAAAGGAACTGCCCTGCCCGGCAACACCGGTTGTTAAGGGGGATGCGAAGTCACTGTCGATTGCAGCAGCCTCCATCATCGCCAAGGTGCATCGCGACCGGTTGATGACCGCGCTGGCTGAGCGCCATCCGGGATACGGCTGGGAACGCAACGCAGGATACCCCACGCCCGAGCACCTAACGGCACTTGGCAAACTGGGTGTCACGGAATGGCACCGTGGCTCATTTGCACCAGTGGCTCAGCTTTTAGCGCCAATCGACTGATTCAGAAGACTCTTTCTGGACACCAAGCGCCGAGTCTTAACCAGTCGTTAAGGGGCCCTGCGCATAAATCAGTGCCATGTCGCGCAAAACACCCTCATCAAAAACGAAGGCTGTCAGCCTGCCCATCGACCAAATTCTGATTGGCGACAGCCTGCGCATTCTGTCGGAATTGCCCAGCCATTCGGTTGACGCGGTGTTCGCGGACCCACCCTATAATTTGCAGCTGGGCGGTGAGCTGCTGCGCCCCGACCATTCGCAGGTCGATGCCGTCGATGATGATTGGGACAAGTTCGCCGATTTCGCCGCCTATGACCGTTTTACGCATGCGTGGTTGAAAGAGGCCAAGCGCGTTCTAAAACCCGATGGATGCCTGTGGGTTATCGGCAGTTACCACAACATTTTCCGCGTCGGCGCCATTTTGCAGGATCTGGGCTACTGGATCATGAACGACATCATCTGGTGCAAAACCAACCCGATGCCCAATTTCCGCGGCAAGCGTTTTACCAACGCGCACGAAACGCTGATATGGGCATCGCCGTCGCGTGACGCCAAGCCATGCTTCAACTACGAAGCCATGAAGAACCTGAACGATGAGAAGCAGATGCGCAGCGACTGGACACTCCCGATCTGCAGCGGCAAGGAGCGCCTGCGCGGCGAGAGCGGCAGCAAGGTTCACCCGACGCAAAAGCCGGAATCGTTGCTGTACCGTGTCATCATGTCGTCGACCAAGCCGGGTGATGTGATCCTCGACCCCTTCTTTGGTTCCGGCACGACGGGCGCGGTTGCGCGCAAAATGGGGCGTCATTTCATCGGCATTGAACGTGACAAAACCTACGCCAAACATGCCCTGAAACGCATACAGTCGATTGAAGTTGTGGGCGATGCCTCGCTCCTTCTCACGCCATCCAAGCGCGAAGAGCCACGCATTCCGTTCGGTATTGTGCTGGAACGTGGCTTGCTGCGCCCCGGTGATTACCTGTTCGATGAACGCGAACGTTTCCGCGCCAAGGTCGCGGCGGATGCGACACTTGTCTCATCCTCGCCCCGCGTTGGCGATGTGCGCGGGTCGATCCACAAAGTCGGCGCGCTGGTTCAGGGGTTGCCGGCCTGCAACGGCTGGACATTCTGGTATTATAAATCAGGCCGCCAACTGGCCCCCATCGACGTTTTGCGCCAGCGTATTCGTGCACAACAAACAGGCGAAGAAACTTAAGCCCTACACACGCAACACCACGAACAAGGAGGCCACATGCCTTGGGTCACCATCAATCTGTTAGCGGGCCGTTCGTCCGAAAAGAAATGTAAACTGCACGAAGCCGTCGCCAGGGCCGTTTATGAAACGCTGGAAATACCGGCTGACCGCGTTCATGTCCAACTGGTCGATATGAAAGAAGAAGATTATTCGGTCAGCGGCGTAAGCTTCGACAAACAATCCAAGTAAGCAATCAGTTTATCCGCGTCCGCCCACCGTCATGCGGTCCAGACGAATGGTGGGCTGGCCGTTACCGACCGGCACGCCCTGCCCGTTTTTACCGCAGGTGCCAAGGCCGGTGTCGAGTTTCATGTCGTTACCAATCATGCTCACGCGCTGTAACGCCTCAAACCCCGTACCGACCAGCGCGGCACCCTTAACCGGTCGCGTGATTTTGCCGTTTTCGATCAGGTAGGCTTCTTCTGCACGGAAAACAAATTTGCCGTTCGTGATATCCACCTGACCATCACCAAAATCGACTGCGTACAAACCGTTTTTAACGGAAGCGATGATCTCAGCGGGATCCATCGTGCCCGCCCGCATAATGGTGTTCGTCATGCGCGGATAGGGTTGGTAGGCAAAGCTTTCACGACGGCCATTGCCGGTTGAGCGCGTGCCCATCAGGCGGGCGCTCAACCTGTCCTGCATATAGCCGACCAGAATACCGTCTTCGATGAGGGTCGTGCATTGGGTCGGCGTGCCTTCGTCATCGATAGTTAGTGAACCGCGACGTTGGTCAACTGTGCCATCATCCACGACCGTGACACCGGGTGCTGCAACGCGTTGCCCCATCAGGCCCGCAAAAGCGGATGATTGCTTGCGATTAAAATCACCCTCCAGACCGTGGCCGATGGCTTCGTGCAGCAATATGGCGGGCGAACCCGGGCCCAGCACAACCGTCATTTCACCTGCGGGCGCGTCAACCGCATCCAAATTCAACAGTGCCACGCGCAAAGCTTCGTCTGCCATGCTTTGCCATTCGGCGGGATTCATAAAACGCGCGGCAGATTGCCGTCCGCCAAAACCAATATGACCGGATTCACGGCGTCCGCCCTGTTCGGTGACCACCGAAATATCCATGCGCACCAGAGGGCGAATATCCGCCGTGCGCCAACCGCCGCGGCGCATGATCTGCACCGCCTGCCAGTCAGCCGACCAGTAAACACTGACCTGCTTCACGCGCGGGTCGCGCCCGCGGACATAAGCGTCCACTTCCTGCAACAACGCGATTTTGTCTTCGAACGCCTGCCCCTGTAACGGGTTGGCCGGTTCGTAATAAGCCTGATTGGTGCCCGATGGCGGCAGGGCCATGGTGCCAGAATGGCCGGTTGATATCGCGCGCACTGTCTCAGCCGCACGTTTCAGGGAATGTTCGTCCAACGTCACGGCATGCGCGTAACCGGTTGCTTCATCCGACACAGCGCGAAGGCCAAAGCCTTGCGTTGTGTCGAAACTCGCGCTGCGCAGCTTGCCATCATCCCAGACCAGACCCTCGGTCTGGCTGTATTCCAGAAAAAGCTCGCCGTCATCGGCGTTATCCAACGCCTGATCGACGATTTTCTCGGCGGCAGCGCGGTCCAGACCTGTGCGCGTAAAAAACAGGTCATCGGTCTGTTGCAAATTATTCATGGTGTATCCTTCAATCAACCTTCTCCGTTCAGCACGTCTTTGACCTTGCCTGCAAGCTGTTTCAGCGTAAAGGGTTTCGGCAGGAAGTAAATAACCTCACCCGACGTGAATTGTTCGCGCAGGCGGTCTTCGGTATAGCCGGAAACGAAAATAACCTTCATATCCAGCCACTTTTCGCGGATTTTCTTGTACATCGTCGGCCCGTCCATTTGCGGCATAACGACGTCGGTAACGATCAGGTCGATCTTGTCCCCGCCTTCGCGCTCAATGACGGCCAGCGCTTCTTCACCGCTGCGCGCCTCAAGGATATTGTAACCCTTGTTACGCAGCGCGCGCGTTGAGAACACGCGTACCGCGTCTTCGTCTTCCACCAGCAAGATAGTGCCAGCGCCGGTCAGATCCGGCCCCGGCTTATCTTCATTTGCGGCGGCCTGACGTGCGGCCACGTCTTCGGCCGTTTCGACATAGCGTGGCAGACAAACCGTAAAGGTTGAACCCTTGCCAACTTCGCTTTGCACATCCACAAAGCCACCGAACTGACGCACGATACCGTACACGGTAGAAAGGCCAAGGCCAGTACCCTGACCAACTTCCTTGGTTGAGAAGAACGGTTCAAAGATGCGTGAAATGATTTCCTTCGACATGCCGCAGCCTGTGTCGATGACCTCTATCGCCACATATTCGCCGGGCGTAATATCGCGCCCATGCAAGGTGCTTTGCGTCACCGGTTTCATGGATGACTTAATGACAACTGTCCCGCCTTGCTGCATGGCGTCGCGCGCATTGACGACCAGATTAATAAGTACCTGCTCCAACTGACCCTTATCGGCCTTGATCTGCCCCACATCACGGCCATGGACCATATCCAGCTTGACGGTACTGCCGATCAGACGGCGCATCAGGCTGGTCAGGTCAGCCAGCACATCCGCCACATTCAACACCTGAGGCTGCAACGTCTGCTGACGTGAAAAAGCCAGCAGCTGCTTCACAAGGCTGGATGCGCGGTTGCCGTTCTGCTTGATCTGCATAATGTCGTTAAAGCTCTGGTCGCCCGGCTTATGCCGCTGCAGCAACAAGTCGCAGAAGCCGATCATCGCCGTCAGCAGGTTGTTGAAGTCATGCGCAACGCCGCCTGCCAATTGGCCGATGGCCTGCATCTTCTGCGACTGCGCAAATTGCATTTCCAGATATTTATGTTCGGTGGCGTCGATGAAATACAGCATCAACCCCTGTTCTGTGTCGTTATCGGTCTTGGCGTCATGCTGCGATACCGACAGGTTGAAGCGCTTAATAAAGACCTGACAAATAATATCGCGGTCCGCGATCAGATGCAGCTCCAACGCCTTGGCCAAATCGCCACCCTTCACAACCTCGGTCAGGCGCGCCGTGGCGTTTGCTTTATCTGACTGCTTGACCAGATCGGCGACATTCAGCCCCACAACCGACCCGCGTGGGCGGCGTACAATGTGATGGAACGCGTTGTTGCACTCCAGAACTTCCAGCTTGCCGTCCACCAGAACGACACCGATGGGTGCTTCGGCAAACAGGCGCTGGAAACGATATTCGGAGACGGACAAAGCCGCTTCCCATTCGCGTTCCGGCGACAAGTCGCGCACGATCGAACGGGTCCTGAGCGTTTTGCCGTCTTCGCTGACGACAATGGTTTGCGTAATAGCAGCCGGAAAGGTGTTGCCGTCACGGCGGCGCAGGAAAAGCTCACCATGTTCGTCGCCCTGCGCACCATCTGCCAGCGCATGCGGCGCAATCCCCTTGGCCGGATCGACGATGACGTCATGCAGGCGCATGTCGCCTTTGATCAGATCGTCTGGCTTGACCTGCAGCCAGTTCGCCAAAGTCATATTGGCAAAACGGAACCGCCCATGTTGGTCCACCGAATAAATACCAACAGGCGCATTGTCCATAAAGTCGACAAGCTTGGTTTGCTCGTCATGCATGGCCTTTTCCATGCGGCGGCGTTCACTGATATCTTCGAAACGCCAATGGAAGAAACGCCCTACACCCTCAATGGGGCGCGTGACAACGCGACGCCATTCAACAACCTTGCCGCCGCGCAAAAGCGGCAGTTCGGCAATTGCCGAACGGTTGTTACGCAGCGAGTCACGGATTTGACGAAATTCATTGGCACCAGACGCGGAAGCCGAAAAACGGCTGGACAGCGCCTGTTCGGCATTCTGTTGGCCAATATCGATCCAGCCACGGAACGCGCGATTGGCCAAAACCATCTGCCCGGTCTCGTCGGTGATCAACTGCGGCGTAAGAACGCTGTGGAACGCTTCGCGTAACAGCATCTCTTGAAAACCTTCAACCCGCTTTTTACGAAGCTGCAGCCATGTGTAGCCGGAACAGGCAGCAATCACCGCCGCAAAAAAAAGACCGACAACCCATCCGGCAAGGCCGGAGAATGCAGGCACGATGATAAGGCCCAGCAACGCGGTGATGCCCAACGTCAAAACGCCCAACTGCGCGGGCGGTAATGTCAATGCGGGCTTAGCGGCCGCACGCACCGGCATAGGCGTGACCAGAGGGTCGGCGGCCCCGGTGCCCCCGGCAGATGTTGGCGGTTTTTTGATTCGGTTTTGATGCATAGAAAGCACTTAGGGGTTAAGGTTTAACCTTAGCTTAAAATTTACGTTTTTTCAGCTTGTAAACGTACGAAATGACCTCGGCCACCGCCCGATAGTGCTGTGACGGTATAGGTTCGTCAACATCTACCGTATCATACAGGGCGCGCGCCAATGGCGGGTTGCTGACAAAAGGTATTTTATGCTCTTCCGCCACGGTACGGATGCGTTCAGCCAGCTTATCGACACCCTTGGCCAGGACGACCGGCGCCGCCATTTTATCGGCGTTATATTGCAGAGCCACGGCGTAATGTGTCGGGTTCGTAATGACCACATCCGCTTTAGGCACCTGGGCCATCATGCGCTTTCTGGCGCGTTCAAGACGTAACTGACGCAAACGTCCTTTGATGATCGGATCACCTTCCTGCTGACGATATTCGTCCTTTACTTCGGCCTTCGTCATGCGAAGATTTTTCATGTACTGAAAACGCTGAAAGAAAAAATCGCCAATCGCGATACAGGCGAATATCAGCAGCATGACCAAAATCATGTGCGATGCCTTTTGGTGGATATAGTTCATGCCATCGTTGATGTCGTGACCCAGGATTGTCGGCAAGTCATTCACCACCGGCTTCAACAGAAAATAAAAAGCGATACCAAGCACGATCAGTTTGCCGAAGCTCTTCACCAGTTCGGCAAGCGCGTTGGTTGAAAAAAGCCTTTTAATGCCGTGCATAGGCGATAGACGCGACATGTCCGGTTTCAGCAGATCCAGGGACGCAAACAGGCCGGTTTGCGACATGACGCCCAAAATGGCGGCTGCCCCCATCACAACAAAAATGATACCAACGGCCATGGCGGCCTGCACGATAGTGTTCAGGCCGATAGCCTGCAGGCCACGCTCATCCAGCGTCATGGCGTGCGGCATTTCCAGATAAACGCGCAAAAGCGGTATTAGGCGAGACAAGGCTCCCGGCCCCAACCACGCGATGACAATGAAAATCGCAGTGAACGAGACAAGCGAGCTCATCTCACGGCTAATGGCCACCTGACCGCGTTCACGCGCTTCGGTTAACCGTTTACCGGTTGGAGCTTCGGTTTTTTGGTCCTGATCCTGATCTTCTGCCATGCCTTACATCCCGGCAAAGGAAGCGACGGTTTCATCCACATAGCGCAGCCACAGCGTTAAAATACCCGCAACCGTAACGGACAGCAGAAACATACCGCCCCAAATCTGGGCCGGCAGCGCTATCAGGAACAACTGCACCTGCGGCATCAGGCGCTGCATCAACCCCAGTCCCAAATTGCCCAGTAGCGCAATAATCATAAACGGCATGGCCAGCGCGATGCCCATTGTAAAGCTTTTGTTGGCAATTTGCACGACCGATTGCGCCATATCGCCCGGCATCAGTGTGTCACCCGGCGGCATGATATTGTAAACTGCCAAAATACTGCTGAACAACATATGATCCAGACCGGTCATAAACATGACGGTAATGCCTGCGATAGATAGAAACGCGCTGGGCAAGGGACTTTGCGCCGCAAGCAGCGGGTTCAGCACTGTGGCGTTCGACAGGCCGGATTGTATGCCAATAATCGTACCGACGGCTTCGAGCGTACTGAGCGTCAACCGCATCAACACGCCGAAATACAAACCGACCGTGACTTCGTAAGTGATGATGCGCGCCATGTCCGCCATGCTGGATGGAAGAGGTGGTAATTTGGGCAACAGGGGTTCGGTAATCAGCAGGCAGATGCCAAACGCGAATATCAGGCGCGCGCGCGGTGTGACATAGGCTTCACCGATACCGGGAAACAGCATCATGATGCTGCCCACACGTGAGAAGACAACCAGAAACGCGAAAAGATGCCCCGACATGAAATGATCAAGCGAAACGCTGATCATAAATTACTCGTGCCGATTTTAATGATGCGGTCGGTCAGGGCCTGCGTGAAACCGCCCAGTGTCGCCATCATGAAAGGTAGCAACCACAGAGTCAGGCCAAAGATGACCAGCAGTTTGGGAATAAAAGTCAGGGTCGCTTCCTGAATTTGCGTCACCGTCTGGAACAGCGAGACAATGATACCCGTCAAAAGACCGGCCAGCAAAATAGGTCCCACAATCTTTAACAGGACAACGATTGCCTCGCGGCATATCTCGATAACTTCTACCTCGTTCATGGGCTAAAACTGCTCCTTTCCCGTCGGTCCGGCAAGTTCCGTTAAACGTCCCGCGCCGTAGCGGGCAGACAGAGACAAGGAGACAGCAAAAGACATCATGTTACCCAAGGGCAGGATGGGCAACGCCCCCACAAACGGGGCTTTACCCATGCGATTCAGCACGAATAAACTACCCCATCATGGCGGCAAGGTTAAGGATATTTTCTATCCAGCTACACCTACAGTCCGTAAAACAGGCCGAATGCTTAACCCAGGTTACGGAAAATCAGA
This sequence comes from Alphaproteobacteria bacterium, assembly GCA_019233975.1. Classification (GTDB taxonomy): domain Bacteria; phylum Pseudomonadota; class Alphaproteobacteria; order UBA9219; family UBA9219; genus JAFALY01. The sequence goes on from JAFALY010000038.1 coordinate 154,484, forward strand.
TTCGGGTCCAGCTCCGGCTGTTCCTGACCATGGCTGTCGTGCAGGGCGACCGTGCTGTGTGAAGCGTCATCGGCCGTGGTCACGGGGCTGAAGCTGTCATTGTCCTGTTGCGTTTCAACAACTTCCTGTTCCGGCAGACCGGCCTTCTTGCGTTCACGCTGCACACGACGTTCGGCGCGCTTGATGGCAGCGTCCAGATCCGCCTGCTTGCAAAGCCCCAGCAGGACCGGGTTGTGCGGCTTGATGTTGGATGAATTCCAGTGCGAGCGGTTGCGCACCTTGGCGATCGTGTCCTTGGTTGTCCCCAACAGGCGCGCGATCTGCGCATCCTGCAGGTCAGGGTTGTTCTTGATGAGGTAGGCGATGCCATCCGGCTTTTCCGCACGTTTTGACACGGGCGTGTAACGCGGGCCCTTGGCACGCGCGACAGGTTGCGGCAGGTCGGTCTTGCTCATCTTCAAACGCGCCCGCGGATCTTCTTCGCAACGCTTCAGTTCTTCCGGCGTGATGTCGGCACCTGCGACCGGGTCACGGCCAACGATACCGATGGCTACTTCACCGTCGGCGATCGCCTGCACTTCGAGCTTATGCAGGCCCGTGAATTCGCTGATCTGTTCAAAAGTCAGGTTGGTATGATCGATCAACCAAACAGCAGTTGCTTTCGGCATCAAGGGGGTCGGCATAGTCGTCTCCTTCTTTATCAAAGCGCCTTTGGCGCGGGCATAGCATCTTGTTTCCGGCCACGCGAAGCAACCGGACGATCCTAGAACCAACTTTTTTCAGGGATCGATTAAAGCGGGACCCAGGCGGCGCATCGCGTTTTTCAGCTTCGCGGCGCAGGCCTCAGCCCACTTCGAGGATGATCTTACCAATATGCGCGCTGGATTCCATCATTTTATGCGCTTCATCCGCTTGATTAATATCAAATACATTACTTATCAATGGTTTATAATGTTTTTTTATTATATCAGGCCAGATATCTCGCTCCACCAAAGCGACCAGCCGCGCCTTTTCTACCCTGCCACGCGCCCGCAAAGTAGAGCCTGTCAGAATCAACTGCCCCCGCATGACAAGGCCGATATCCACCTCAGCCACCCGCCCCCTTTGCGTAGCGATACTGACATGAAGCCCACCCTTGCCAAGGCAGGCCAGGTTACGGTTCACGTAATCCCCGCCGACCATGTCCAACACCGCTTGCACACCTTGGCCGCCCGTCTCAGCCCTGACGGCCTCAACAAAATCCTGCGTATTGTAGTTGATGACTGCCCGCGCACCCAAATCCCGGCAGGCCTGCATTTTTTCATCGCGCCCCACGGTCACGATGCTATCGACACCGGTCAGCTTCAACATCTGTATGGCTGCCGTACCTATGCCGCTGGCCCCGCCATGGATCAGGACACAATCCCCGGCCTTAAGCCCTGTCTGGTCGAATAAATTGGCGTAAACGGTAATGATCGCTTCCGGCAGGGCGGCAGCCTGAGCCCAGCCATACCCCTGCGGTACAGGCAGGCAGTGTGCGGCAGGTGCCACGGCATAAGTCGCGTAACCGCCACCGCCCAAAAGGGCGCAAACCCTGTCACCCAATTTCCAACGGTCAGCCTGAGCACCAACGGCAACGACTTCGCCCGCAACTTCCATTCCCAAAACCGGACTTGCGTCGGCAGGCGGCGGATATTTACCCCGACGTTGTAACAGATCGGCCCGGTTTACCCCCGCAGCATGCACGCGGATCAGCACAGCCCCTGTCCCACAAACCGGCATGGGCGCAGGACGCAGAACCAGATGATCGCCCTCAACCTGAATGGCCTGCATGGTGGATGGTAACTGCATGGGCTTGCCTATGGGGTGATGATGGCGCAGATTATGCACCCACTCTGGCTGATGAGCGCACCATGATCAACCCCGACGAATTTGAACCCGCCAAAAAGCCCGTTACACCGCGCGACTTGACCGTTATGTCAATTGATGAGTTGCGGGCCTATGTCGCCGCGATGGAAGCCGAGATTACCCGCGCCGAAACCGCCATTGACGCCAAGACCAAGCACCGCAGCGGCATAGAGGCCTTATTCGGCAAGTCCGAGTAGTTATTTTTTTTGTAAATCCGCCAGCACATGCAGGCGAAGCGCGCTTGATAAGTTACCCGCACGTGCAGCGTCCACTTGCGCCACCAGTTGGCTGAGCGTCACCCCGTCACGCGCGGCAATACGCTTTAATTCTTCCCAGAACGGTTCCTCCAGCGTGATACTGGTCGGATGGCCTGCAATGCGTATCGAACGTTTATGCTGCATTCTGGGGCGCAAAACGTTTATCGACATAGACCCAGGCTTTGAGGCCCGAGTTCAGTTGAACCTCAACCCGCATATAGTCGGCGACTTCGTATTGATCCGCCAACAGAAGCTCTTCATCCGTTATCAGATAGACCGTACCGGAAACCGAGTCTTCCGTATCACCTGAATAAATCAGGATGGGGTGATATTTCTTGCGGCTTGCGGCCAGAACGGCGGGGTCACGAATTTCAACATATTCTTCGCAAAAACCGGTCAGGCAGTCGGCCTGCCCCTGCAATTTCCGCTTGAAGGTCGAAAGCTGGACATTTTCCTGCTGCAACGTTCCGTATGAAAACAGATGGGGCATGACTTCCTCCCTGCGGCTTAATCCAACGGATGAACCATTTCTTCCGGCTTGATCAAACGGTCGAAATCCTCAGCCGTTAGAAGGCTAAGTTCGACCGCAGCCTGCTTCAGTGTCTTATTTTCGGCATGGGCTTTCTTGGCGATCTTGGCCGCATTGTCATAACCGACATGCGGGTTAAGCGCCGTCACCAGCATCAACGAGTCACCGACCAGTTGCTTGATGCGCTCCATGTTCGGCTTGATACCGCTGACGCAATTATCGGTAAAGCTGCGCGCCGCATCACCCAGCAAACGGATGGATTGCAGAACATTATGCGCAATAACGGGCTTGAACACGTTCAGTTCAAAATGACCGTTCGACCCGGCGACCGTAACCGCGACATGGTTGCCCATGACCTGCGCCGCCACCATTGTCATGGCTTCCGACTGCGTGGGGTTCACCTTGCCCGGCATGATCGATGAGCCGGGTTCGTTTTCCGGCAGGCTGATCTCACCAATGCCGCAACGTGGGCCTGAACCAAGCAAGCGTATGTCATTGGCGATTTTCATAAAGCTGACGGCGACGGTATTCAGGGCGCCGGATGCCTCAACCATCGCGTCATGGCTGGCCAGCGCTTCAAATTTATTGGCGGCTGTGACGAACGGCTTGCCCGTGATGCTGGCGACTTGTTTTGCGAATTCTTCGGCAAAACCCTTCTTCGCATTCAGACCGGTGCCGACCGCCGTGCCGCCTTGCGCCAGCGGATAAAGGCGCGGCAGTACATCCTTCACGCGTGCAATAGCCAAACGCACCTGCATCGCATAACCGGAAAATTCCTGGCCCAGCGTCAACGGCACGGCATCCTGCAAATGCGTGCGACCGATTTTGACGATATCCTTGAATTGTTCCGCCTTCACATGCAGCGCGACATGAAAATGTTCCAGCGCCGGCACCAGAAAGTCGGTGATCTGCATCACGGTCGCAATATGCATCGCGGTCGGGAAGCTGTCATTCGAACTTTGACCCATATTCACATGGTCGTTCGGGTGAACCGGCTTCTTGCTGCCCTTATCGCCGCCCAGTAACTCAATCGCGCGGTTGGAAATAACTTCGTTCACATTCATGTTGGTTTGCGTGCCAGAACCAGTTTGCCAGACAACCAGCGGGAACTCGGCGTCATGCTTGCCCACAATCACTTCGTCCGCCGCCTTGACGATGGCGTCAGCCAGTTTTTGGTCCAATACGCCAAAACCGACATTCGTCAGCGCCGCCGCTTTTTTCAGCAGGCCATAAGCATGGATCAGGGGCAAAGGCATGGTCTGGCCGCCGATACGGAAATTTTGCAGACTGCGCTGTGTCTGCGCGCCCCAGTAATGGGCAGCGGGAACATCAATCGGGCCAAAGGAATCTGTTTCAGTGCGGGTATCGTTCTGCGACATGCGAACCTCTATAAGTCAAAAAGACAGGAACACGGTTTTATAGCACCGACAGGGCAGGACGGAAGTGTTTTCGATTAAACCCCATAAACACACTGTTTAAGGGATAGACGGCAATTCCTGACGCAGGGCCTCCGGCGTTTTCCCGCTTTCCCGCAGGGCACGCAGGGTAACGGACTGGTCACGTTTGGCGTAACGGCGGCCTGTGGCGTCCGTCAACAGCGTGTGATGATGATACTGCGGCACGGGCAAATCCAGTAAGGCCTGCAACAGCCGGTGAATGTCCGTGGCGCGGAACAAATCCGTGCCGCGCGTGACAAGCGTGACATCTTGCAGCGCGTCATCGACCGTAACGCTTAGATGATAACTGGTCGGCACATCTTTGCGCGCCAGAACCACATCGCCGAAATCCTGCGGTCTGGCCACGCGCACACCCGCAGCCACATCCTGCCAGGTGAGCTCACCCGCCAAACGCAGGGCCGCCGCAACATCCAGCCGCCAGTTCATCTGACCCTGATTGCGCTGTTCTTTTTCCGCGCGTTCCGCCACCGTCAAATGACGACATGTACCGGGATAGGTTACGCCGACATCATCATCACCGATCAGATGCGGTGCATAACCGGCAGCGGCGGCTTCCTCAGCAATCTCCCGCCGCGTACAAAAACAGGGATACAAAACACCCTTGCGGCGTAGCGTGTCCAGTGCCGCAGCATAATCAGTCATATGGCGTGACTGATGACGCACCACGCCGTCCCAGCGCAAGCCAAGCCATGTCAGGTCTTCGATAATCGCCGCTGTAAATTCAGGTTTGCAACGCGTCGGATCAATATCCTCAATTCGCAACAAAAACGTGCCGCCTGCCAGGCGTGACTGTTGTTCCGCAAACAGGGCTGACCAGGCATGCCCCAGATGCAGATACCCTGTGGGTGAAGGCGCAAAGCGTGTGACGGTTTTAGCGGTCATCCATTTTAAGCGCAGCGATAAAGGCGGATTGCGGAATTTCAACCTGCCCGAACTGGCGCATGCGCTTTTTACCCTCTTTCTGCTTTTCCAACAGTTTCTTCTTACGGGTAATGTCGCCGCCATAACATTTCGCCAGCACGTCCTTGCGGAGTGCCGAGATTGTTTCGCGCGCGATAACGCGGCTGCCGATCGAAGCCTGGATCGCGATTTTGAATAATTGCTTGGGAATAAGTTCCTTCAACCGTTCGCACAACATGCGGCCACGCTTTTCGGCATTCCCGCGGTGAACGATGATGGCCAGCGCGTCAACGGGCTCGGCATTCACCAGAATGGACATGTTGACCAGGTCACCTTCGCGATAACCATCCAGCGCATAGTCAAAGCTGGCATAGCCGCGGCTGATAGATTTCAGGCGGTCATAGAAATCGAACACAACTTCGTTCAACGGCAATCGGTAAACCAGCATGGCGCGCGATCCGACATAAGTCAGTTCCACCTGCTCACCGCGACGGTCGTTACACAGCGCCAGAATGCTGCCCAGATATTCATCCGGCGTGAAAATGGTGGCCTTGATCCATGGCTCGTCGATCTGCGCGATCTTGACGGGGTCCGGCATATCGACCGGATTATGGATATCCAGCACCTGCCCATCTATCAACGCCACTTTATAAATAACCGATGGCGCCGTGGTGATAAGGTCCAGATTAAATTCGCGCTCCAGACGTTCCTGAATAATTTCGAGATGCAGCAAACCCAAAAAGCCGCAACGGAAACCAAAGCCCAGCGCCGCTGAGCTTTCCGGCTCGAACTGGAAACTGGCATCGTTCAACGCCAGTTTACCGAGCGATTCACGCAAATGTTCGAATTCAGCCGCATCCGTCGGGAACAGACCGCAGAACACAACCGGCACCGAGGGCTTGAACCCTGCCAGAGGCTCTGACGCCGGGTTACGCTCATCCGTGATGGTGTCACCAACCTTGGTGTCGGCAATCTGTTTGATGCCCGCCGTGATAAAGCCCATTTCACCGGGACCCAGATGGCCGATTTCCACTTTCTTTGGCGTGAAGATACCCACGCGGTCGGCATCGCGCACGGCACCGGTTGCCATGAACCTGATCTTCTGCCCTTTGCGAATGGTGCCGTCCACAACGCGCACCAGAATGACAACGCCCAGATAGGCGTCGTACCAACTGTCGACCAGCAAGGCCTTCAACTGCGCATCCGGATTGCCGCGCGGCGGCGGCAAACGCGTGACGATGGATTCCAGAACCTCTTCGATACCGATACCCGTTTTGGCGGAAATCGGCACCGCATTCGATGCGTCCAGGCCGATGACATCTTCGATCTGCTGCTTCACGCGGTCCGGATCGGCGGCGGGCAAGTCGATCTTGTTCAAAACAGGCACAATTTCATGGCCGTTGTCGATGGCCTGATACACGTTCGCCAGCGTTTGTGCTTCGACACCCTGCGATGCGTCAACGACCAGAATGGACCCTTCGCACGCGGCAAGGCTGCGGCTGACTTCGTAGGCGAAGTCGACATGGCCCGGCGTGTCCATGAGGTTGAGCTGATAAGTTTCGCCGTCCTTGGCCTTATAAATCAGGCGGACAGTCTGCGCCTTGATGGTAATGCCGCGCTCACGCTCGATATCCATGTTGTCGAGCATCTGTTCACGCATTTCTCGGTCTTCCACTGCTCCGCACTTCTGAATCAACCGGTCGGCAAGCGTAGATTTGCCGTGGTCGATGTGCGCGATGATCGAAAAATTACGGATATGGCTTTGGTCTGTCATGACATTCATTAATTAACTTACGGGCGGGTACTGATACCGAAACTGCGCCCCTAATACAATCAGCTTTGATTTCAGGCCAAAACAATCGCCGAAATCAACCTTTCAATCGTGCTGACGCCGTTCTGACTGCTGCGACGATAGCTGAAAAACCGCGTTTCATCGGCATATGTATCCCCCGGTGAGCCTTCGACACTGCCAATACCAACAGCCTCCAAGCGCCCGCAGATATAGCCCGGCAGGTCGAATTTGAAGTATCCGGTACGATCAGACCGGTCGAAATAACGTTCATTATCGACGCCATGGTCAACGAAGGGGGCGGGAAATTCCGGTCCGACTTCATATGAATCCTGCCATATGCAGGGGCCGAGCGCGGCCTTGACCCGTCCCAGTTGCGCCCCCAAACCGACCATGGAGATCAGCGTATTTTCGAGCACACCGCCCAAAGCGCCGCGCCACCCGGCATGGGCGGCACCAATAACGCCCGCTTCGGCGTCCACGAAAAGAACGGGCACACAATCGGCGGTAATAATGCCAAGCGCCACACCACGTTTGTTGGTCACCATGGCATCAACATTCGGGCGGTCGCCCATCGACCACGGCGCATCCACCGTCACGCACTGCGCGCCATGGATCTGGTTACAGCAAAGCAGATTATCAGCCCGCACTTGTAACGCACCCGCGACCGCACCCAGATTTTGTTCATAGACAACGGGTTCGATGAGTTCAGACAGGCTGCAATCCCCCCAATCGCGGGTAAAGAAACCATGACGGAGCCCGGGCACGGATTGCAAGGAAGAGGCGGCGATAATTTCAGACATGCTATAGAATCACTGACAAGGTCATAACGCGGAAGAGAGTTCCCATTTCGGCGTCATCCGTCAAGCGATGTAATGCATGATCGATATCCAAAGCCTGCTGCGGTGTCGCTTTTTGCTTTAACTGGGCTGCGCGCCGTTCAATACCCATACCGCGCAGAAAATCCCCCTGCCCGCCCAGACTGATGACGGCAGCCCCTGCTGATTTCGCCGTTTCCGACAAGGCTGCAAAGTCAACCAGCGCCGTCAAATCCACCTGCCCGGGACTGGACAAAAAATCGACTTTCTGATGCGCCTGAACAGCCTGCAAGGTTGATTGTTCCGGCGGAGTTTCATAACCGTAATCCGCCACAACTCCCGCCCCGCCGTGCAGTCGCATATGCCGGACCAATTGACCCATAATGTCATGCGCGGCAGGGCATGTTTCATAGACTGCCTTTGCTTGCGCCGTTACGATTGGCGGCTCCACGGTCTTGTGGGAAAATGCGAACGCGTCACCCTTGTGATCTATGCGCGTCTCAGACCACGCGTCACCGCGACGCACATATTGGCGCACCGGCAGGGCATCAAAAAATTCATTAGCGATAAAAATCAGTGGCGATGGCGGCAGTGCGGACAGATCAGACACATGTTGCACAGGCACGGGGATCACCGCTTCGCGTTGTTTCTCTTGCAGTCCAGAATGATTTTCCAGCATGCACAGGCGCAAGGCGTCGTGAAACCCGGTGACATGCCGTGTGGCACGCAGCGCATCACGCATCAACGTACCGTGCCCCGGCCCCAGTTCCAGTAATACAAACTGTTTGGGGGAACCCATCCCCTGCCACGCCAGCGCGCACCAAAGACCCAGCATCTCACCGAACATCTGGCTGATCTCCGGCGCGGTTATAAAATCGCCTGCACGGCCAATCGGCGCAGCCTGACGGTAATAGCCATAGTCCGGATGCTGCAACGCCAGCTCCATATACCGGTCAACCGGCATAGGCCCATGGGCCGCGATTTCAGCCGCAATCAGTCCGGCAAGTGGGGTCATGCCGCGGTGGTGCCCTTTGGCGCTTCCTGCCGCGCTACGGCACGACGGTCACTGCGCCCGATCAGGTAAATGCCGAATAACACCATGGGTACGCACAATAACTGCCCCATCGTGGCACCCGCGAACAGGAAACCCAGTTGCGGATCGGGCTCGCGGCAAAACTCCACCCCAAAGCGGAACAGTCCATAGCCCAACAGAAAAACGCCGGATAAAAAGCCGATGCGCTCGCGGTAGCGCTCCTGCCGCGAGAATGCATACAGCACCAGAAACAGAACCAAGCCTTCCAGCCCCGCTTCGTATAATTGACTGGGGTGGCGCGGCAAGTCACCGCCGCGGGGGAAAATCATGGCCCATGGCACATCGGTGGTGCGCCCGAATAGTTCACCATTCACAAAATTGGCAAGACGTCCAAGCCCAAGGCCGATAGGCGTCACGCAAGCCAGAATATCCGTGAAGGCGAAAAAGCTGAGTTTATGCCGCTGTGTAAAAAGAATGGCGGCGGCAATAACGCCCATCATGCCGCCATGGAAAGACATACCGCCATGCCAGACCTGCAACATTTCTGTCGGATGTGACCAGTAATAGTCGCCATTATAAAACAATACATAGCCAATGCGCCCGCCCAGCACGGTACCGATAACGGCCCATGTCAGAAACGCATCGTAAAGATCCGCCGAAGGAGCGTGCTTGAAACTATGTGCGAGCCGCAAGCAGTAACGCCAGCCCAAAAGAAACCCCGCCAGATAGGCCAGCGCATACCAACGGATCGCCAGCGGACCCAAATGAAACGCCACGGG
>JAFALY010000031.1 GCA_019233975.1 Alphaproteobacteria bacterium
GTTACATTGGAGGCAAAGCCACAGACCATCAATCTGGGCGATGTCAGCTTTGACGGTGCCACCTATAACGGCAGCTATGGCGCCCCTGTTTTGCATCTGAAGCCAGGTGACACGTTGCATGTACATCTGATCAACCACTTAAAAGAAACAACCAACCTTCATTTCCACGGCATCCACACGTCGCCCAAGAATAATAGCGATAATATCTTTACCGTCGTGCAGCCCAATCAGGTGTTTGATTACGAAGTTAAGATTTCCCCTACCCAACCGCCCGGCCTCTATTGGTATCACAGCCATATTCATGGCCAGACGGAAATGCAAACCATGCGCGGATTAAGTGGCGCGTTAATTGTCGACCCAACTACCCCAGACGCAGTGCCGATGCGCGAGAGGCTGCTTGTGTTAAAGGATTACACATTCGAAACAGCACCGAACGATATTGTGAAGACCTATTATCACAAATTTGTGCAGACGATTAGTGGCCAGACAAATGTCACCCTGCAAATGCACCCACATGAAAAACAATTGTTGCGCCTGACGAACCAAAGCGCGGACAACACTTCCAGACTAAGCATTACAGGGCATGCATTTTACGTCGTGGCGCGTGACGGCGTTCGTCTAGGCACACCAACAACAGAAACGACGCTGAACCTACCACCCGCATCACGCGCAGATGCCATACTTGATGCAGGAGACGCAGGGCAGTATAGCATCATCGCGAACGGTGTTGTCACGGGTAGCGGCGATACCAAAACAACTGACCGCATCATGGGTCAGGTTATAGTTGCCGGCGATGCTGTTGACAGCCCCCCTCTGCCGGCAGGGGTGCCGCGACCCGACTTGTCCAACGCTAAGATCGACGCAGAACGCAGTGTTGTCTTTAGCCAATCCAAGGACGGGACGCAGTATCTCCTGAATGGCAAGATTTTTGACCACGACCGCATTGATATACGCGTACCGCTGGGCTCCACTGAAAAATGGACAATTAAAAACGACACAGATGATCTGCACGTCTTTCATATTCACCAGATGCATTTTCAAGTTGTTGAGATTAACGGCGTTCCGCAAACCGATCATGTCTATCTGGATAATGTACGCATACCCGAACGCGGCGAAGTTAAAATTATCATCCCCTTCACCGAATCCATCATACTGGGTAAATTTGTTTACCACTGCCATGTTTTAGAACACGAAGACAAAGGCATGATGGGGGTCATTCAAGTATACGACCCCCATCATTTTGACTTTGGCGAGTGGGTCGATGATATGTGGGGTCGCATCTGTACGACCATGGGATGGAAGCATACCGCCCTTACGCTGTTCACAAAGGCCGCACCGGTCGGCACACCCGAACCAAGGCTTGATGGTCATTTTGATTTGTTCGATCAAAACGGTCAGCCAGTAACCGAGAAAACATATGAAGGGAAATACAGGCTGATCTTCTTCGGCTACACACATTGCCCGGATGCTTGCCCGACGGCGCTCGCAACACTTGATAAAACGCTGCAGACTCTAACAGACAAGGGCCGGAACATTAGCATACAGTTTGTTTCTTTGGATCCAGAACGCGATACAGCGCCTGTGCTGAAAAGCTACCTCGGCAACTTCGCTACCCCCATGACAGGTCTGACAGGTACCCTAGAACAGGTTAACCGGTTCTCCAAAAACATGAACATACAATTTGAAAAGGTTGCCGATAAAGATGTCGATGGCGGATACAGCATAGACCATCCCGCCGCTGTCTACCTGATGGATAAACAAGGCAATTACGTCGATGACCTGTCCTATCAGGCTACACCCGAAGAATTTATCGCCTTCCTCAAGAAATATGGAGCCACGCCATGAAACTGCACTACAAACTGCTGACATTTGCGGCCATCATATTGTTGCCCCTCGCGGTACACGCCGCTGAAACAACCGCGTTAAAGGCCAGCGATGCCTGGGCAACAGCTTCACTAAAAGGTAGCGAAACGGCAGCGGCTTACCTCACCCTTGAGAATACAGGCGACAAGCCGGTCACCATCACGGATGTCGATACACCTGGCGCGCACGCCATGCTGCACAGCATGACAAATGACAATGGCGTCATGCGTATGCGCCATGTCGACCACCTGGTTGTACCAGCGCATCAGTCCGTGAAGCTGGAGCAACACGCGCTGCACATAATGCTGATGCACATGGATGCGCCGCTAAAGGCCGGCGATACGTTGCCACTCACCTTTACACTGTCTAACGGCGATACGCTGACCGTTAATGCACCTGTGAAAGCGCAGCCATAATTAGGCTGTTAGAGCAGCCAATTCGGACAACAGTTTTTTAACGCCCGCGATACGTTGTGCGTCATCATCCCAGGCCCGCATGGCAACAAGCTTGTTATCCGGTCGCGCCTTTATTGTGCCAGCCTGCTTTTGTATCCAACCGATTAGCTTATCCGGACGCGGGAAAATATCGTTGTGGAATGAGAAAACCGCACCTTTTGGTCCAGCGTCCACTTTGGCCACGCAGGCCCTACGGCACAGGATCTTAATACCGACAATGTTCAGGAACGTCTCCACCTCCGGCGGCAAACTGCCAAAACGGTCGATCATTTCCGTTGCCACAGATTCAATCTCTGCATCCTCAGTCACTTCTGCCAAACGGCGATAGAGACTGAGGCGCACATTCAGGTCATGCACATAGGTTTCGGGAATGAGAACAGACAAGCCGATATTAATCTGCGGCGTCCATCTATCATCAGCCTGCGCATCTGTGCGCCCCTGTCGTGCGGCCGCAACGGCGTCTTGCAGCATCTGCTGGTACAATTCCACACCAACTTCGCGGATCTGACCAGATTGCTCCTCACCCAGCAAATTACCGGCACCGCGAATGTCCATGTCGTGGCTGGCCAACTGAAAGCCTGCGCCCAATTGGTCAAGTGTCTGGATGACTTCTAACCGTTGCTGCGCCGTCTGTGACAATGCCGCTGTGGGCGCATAAGTCAGATACGCATAACCACGCAACTTGCCGCGTCCAACACGACCGCGTAGCTGGTATAGCTGCGCCAGCCCGAACATGTCGGCACGGTGCAGAATAATCGTGTTGGCATTCGGCACATCAAGGCCGGATTCAACAATGTTGGTCGCCAGCAATATATCAAACTGCCCGGCATCGAACGCCGTCATGATGTCGTCCAGCTGTGTTGCCGACAGGCGACCATGCGCCGTTATAACCTTAACTTCTGGCACCAGATCACGTAGCGCAGTCGCAACACTATCCAGATCCTCAATACGCGGGCATACGTAATAACACTGACCGCCGCGGTAGTGTTCGCGCATGATCGCTTCGCGGATCACCATCGGGTCATACGGCAGTACAAAAGTACGCACCGCCAGCCTATCGAGTGGCGGCGTCGCAATCAGACTAAGTTCACGTACGCCAGACACAGCCATTTGCAAGGTTCGCGGGATTGGCGTCGCCGTCAGTGTCAGTACATGCACTTCGGCACGCATTTCTTTCAGGCGTTCTTTTTGCTTCACGCCGAAATGCTGTTCCTCGTCGATAATCATCAAACCAAGGTTTTTAAAGCCAACTTCCTTGCCCAACAACGCGTGCGTGCCGATGACAATATCAATGCGGCCTTCCTTTAAATCTTCCTTTGTTTGCCGCGCCTCAGCCGCGCTCACCATGCGCGACAACTGCGCGACCTGCACCGGGAAGCCGGCAAAGCGGCGTTTAAAATTATTATAATGCTGACGCGCCAGCAAGGTTGTCGGCACAACAACCGCCACCTGAAACCCAGATTGTACAGCCACAAAAGCCGCGCGCAGGGCAACCTCTGTTTTGCCGAAGCCAACATCGCCGCAGACCAAGCGGTCCATGGGTTTGCCACTGCCAAGATCATCAATTACATTTTCGATGGCACGCGCCTGATCTTCCGTTTCCGCATAGGGGAAGCGCGCCGCGAATTCGTCATACGCTCCATCTGGTGCTTCCAGCACCTCACCCCGACGCAATTCACGCTCCGCAGCAATTTTCATCAAGGCTTCAGCCATGTCTTTCAGGCGTTTTTTGACACGCGCCTTGCGTTGTTGCCAGCCGACACCGCCAAGTTTATCGAGCGTTGCCCCCTGCTCTGCCGAGCTATAGCGTGACAGAACGTCCAGATTCTCCACGGGCACAAAGAGCTTATCACCGCCGTCGTAAACCAGTTTCACACAATCATGCACCGTGTTCAGAACGTTGACCGCCACCAACCCGTCATAACGTCCAATACCGTGTTCAGCATGCACGACGTAATCGCCGGGGTTGAGCGACCCAAGTTCCAGCTGAAACGCCTTGGCCGCTTTGCGTTTACGCGTGGGTCGCACCAACCTGTCGCCTAGAAGATCTTGCTCTGTCACAAGCGCAAGGTCAGGCGAAATAAAACCATGTTCAAAGCCCAGCACAACCAGCGTCACCAGTTGCGCATCACATTTCCGCGCTTCTTCCCAACTTTGCGCCGTTGCAATGCTGTTCAGGCCATGATTGCGCAAAACACCCGCCAGACGCTCCGCCGAACCCTGACTGTAACAGGCTATCGCAACGCGACGTTGTGCGTTCTGTTGTTCTTTAATATAATGTTGCAGGGCTTCATAAACGGCGCCAACGTCCGGCTTTGCTCGTGCATCGGCAAAATCACGACCACGTTGACCGCCTGCATCCAGATACCCCACCCCTTCTGGTGCCAAAAATGGAGAGAGAGATACTACGGCACGTGAAGCCAACGCCTCAGCAATTGAGGCAGCATTGAGGTAAAGGCTGTCCACCGGCGCGGGCTTATAAGGGGCAACCATTGCCTCCCCACCTTTGTTTTTCGCTTTGGCACGTTTGGAAGCGTCATACAGGCTTTGGCGCGCCAGATAAAAATCCTCAATCTGCTGAAACCGCGACTGCAAAGCATCGTCGACCTGATAATCCAAGAGAACAGGCGCATCTGGCAGATATTCAAACAAAGTGCCAAGGTGCGGGTAGAACAGCCCAAGCCAATGCTCAACGCCCGGAAATTTGCGACCATCACTTACCGCTTCATAAAGCGGATCGGCATCCGTCATGGCGCCAAACAACTCGCGGTACTTCGAACGGAAATGGGCGATCGTGCGCTCATTCAGCAATACTTCGGATATGGGGCCAAGGTGGAAGCTATCTGTCTTGTCCGTTGTGGTTTGCGATAGCGCATCAAAGGTACGGATGCTTTCAATCTCATCACCAAAATAATCAAGCCGAAGCGGCGCTTCATATCCCGGCGGGAACAAGTCAACAATACCGCCACGCACGGCAAACTCGCCGGGTTCCCGTACTGTGCCGACGCTGATATACCCGCTGGCAGATAGATAATTGCGCAATTTTTCGACCGGTAGATTTTCGCCTATCTTCGCGTCAATGCTGGACGCGGTTAAAACATCCGGCGGCAAAGTTTTCTGAACAACCGCGTTGACAGTCGTCATGATAATCGTCGGTTGTTTGAACGGCTTTTGCAGACGCGTCAACGTGGCAATGCGTGTGCCGCTGACATCCGCTTGTGGCGAAACGCGGTCATAGGGCAAACAATCCCATGCAGGGAAAGGCAAAACTTCCGTATGCGGTGAAAAGAACGCCAGCGCGTCCGTCACAACTGCCGCACGCACATCATCCTGCAGCACGGCAATGATAGGCTTGTTGCCGCTACGGCTGGCCAATTCGGCCAAAACACGCACATCATGCCCGGCGGGCGCACCCGCCAGAACATGTCGTCCGGTTACCGATGGATCAATGCCGCGCGTAAACATCAGCTGACACCTTTTGTAGATGATGAAGGCGCGAACTGATGCGCACAAAGTGCCCGCATAACCTGATTATCATATTCAGGCGGTACAGGCTCTTTACCAGTCATCCAGTTGTACAGGTCAGGATCGCTTATGCCCAAAATCACTTCATATTCATCCAGTTGCGCATCGCTGTAGGCAGGCAGGTTTAAGTCAGCAAAGCTGCCCATCAGCAAATCCATTTCGCGCGTACCCCTATGCCAACTGCGGAAGCGCAAGCGTTCCCGGCGGCGGTCTGTTGTGGATATGTCGGGGTCGGTCATGGCCTGTATCCTGTGCAAGTGCGGCAAATTGCCCGATACGCATTGGCAAGGCAAGTCCACACATTTGCCATATTTCTGTTGGGTTATCGAAACAATATATTAATATAAATCATATGGTTAGTATGTGTAACATAACGTAAGAAAGCTTGTCTTTCGCATAACAGCATAACAAGGTTAATTAGCGTCATAAATCACATTGTTGCCGGTTGTCCCAATGCAGTCGAATTACGTCCAACAGCTAAATCCCACGACAAACACCATGCCACAGGCGTGGTTGTCGCGTAGTCACGCAGTTGCGATGCAAAAGACATTGGCGACGAAGACCCAATGCTCAGGCATCGGCGTTCATTCCGGCAAGAAAGTTACACTACGTTTAATCCCGGCCCCGGTCGGTACCGGAATTGTTTTTATGCGCACCGATCTGCCCACGGCGCAGGCCAGCATCCCAGCCCGATGGGACACAGTTGTAGACACCCGCCTGTGCACCGTCATCGGCAATGAACAAGGCGCCCGCGTCGGCACGGTTGAGCATTTGATGTCGGCCCTGTTTGCCTGCGGCGTCGATAACCTGATTATCGAAATCGACAGTGACGAAGTCCCCGTGATGGACGGCAGCGCCGACCCCTTCATGTTCCTGATCCAGATGGCAGGCATGGCCGAACAGAAGACCCACCGCCCGGCCATTGAAATTCTGACTCCGGTCGAAGTCCAGCATAACGGCAAATGGGCGCGCCTGTCCCCGGCGATTGAACCGCGCTTCAGCTTCGAAATTGATTTTCCACAGGCCGCCATTGGCCGCCAGAGCTACAGCTTCGCGCTGTCACAGGACACGTTCCGCAACGAAATCAGCCGTGCACGCACTTTCGGTTTCTTTGAAGAAGCTGAGCAACTGCGCAAGGTTGGTTTGGCACGCGGCGGTTCTTTGGATAACGCCGTTGTCATTAAAGACGCACAAATCATGAATGCGGACGGCCTACGCTATGCCGACGAATTCGTCCGCCACAAGCTTCTGGACGCAGTTGGTGACTTGTCACTGGCTGGCGCCACAATCATCGGCCACTTCGAAGCCTATTGCTCGGGCCACGCGATGAACAACCGCCTGCTACACGCCCTGTTCGCAGACACGTCAGCGTGGCGCTATGTCAGCGCCGAAGCGTTGGCCGCCTAAGCTACACAATCTCAGGAAAACTTATTCGTACGTGTAAAGCCGTTCGGCGGCAGTTTACCAGCCTGCGCGCGTTCACCTATCCAGCCACGCAGATCGGTTTCCGTGCGTTCACGGTCTCCCGACTTCCATGACAGGCCTTCCTTACGCGTAAAGGCTTTGACGTCGGACAGGGTGCCGTCCTTATATTTCTGCAGCATCACGCCACGGCCGCGCGCCATTTCCGGCAGTTGGTCCAGCGGGAAGATCAGCAATTTGCGGTTCGTTCCGATCACGGCGATATGGTCGCCCTTCACCGGCGCAAAAGCTGCTGCGCGGGATTTTTCATCCAGATTAAGAACCTGCTTGCCGTTCTTGGTTTGAGCCAGAACGTCTTCGGCCTTCACGATAAAGCCGCGACCATCCGTTGACGCGACGACAAATTTATCTTCCGCCCTGTAAAGGGTCAGGCCGAGAATGGCAGCTTCAGGTGGCAGGTCAAGCATCAGGCGTACGGGTTCGCCAAAACCACGCCCGCTCGGCAACTTATCCGCCGACAAGGTATAGAAACGCCCGTTACCGGCAAACATCAGGATCTTGTCCGTTGTCTCCGCGTTCAGAACAAAGCGTTCTTCGTCCCCTTCTTTGTATTTAATAGCGGCACGTGCGCTGGCGTCTTCGGCAATGTGCCCACGCATGGCACGCACCCACCCCTTGTCCGAGCAGATGATCGTAATGTTTTCGCGTTCAATCACCGCCTCAACCGGCACGATCAGCTCAACCGGTGCATCGGCAATTTCCGTGCGGCGCGCACCCAAGGGCTTTTTCTTGCTGAAGCGTTCTTTGAGGCCGACAATTTCACTGTCGATGTAGGCCCAGCGAACATCTTCGTTTTTCAGAAGTTTTTTTAGCTCAGCCTGCTTGGTCGCCAGTTCTTTCTGCTCACCCTTTATTTCCATCTCCTCAAGCTTGCGCAAACTGCGCAGACGCATATTCAAAATGGCTTCCGCCTGCACTTCGGTAAGCGAGAAGGTTTTTATCAAAACAGGCTTTGGCTCATCCTCTGTCCGGATGATCTTGATAACCTTATCCAGATTGAGGTACGCAACCAGATAGCCCGCCAACACCTCAAGCCGCGATTCAATCTGCCCCAACTGGTAGGTTGATCGGCGCACCAGAACATCCTGACGATGGTCCAGCCATGCGCGCAGAACAGCGCGCAAATCCATGACTTGCGGCACGCTGTCCTTATCCAGCACGTTCATGTTCAATGGGATGCGCACTTCCAGTTCCGTCTGACGGAACAAGGATTCCATCAGGACAACCGGATCAACATTCCGGTTTTTCGGTGTGATGGTCAGGCGCACATCATCGGCAGACTGGTCGTTCACATCATCAACCAGCGGCAGCTTGCGCGCTTGCAGCAAATCCGCCATTTTTTCAATCAAGCGCGATTTCTGTACCTGATACGGAATTTCTGTAACGACGATCTGCCACGTTCCCTGACGCAAATCTTCCTTATGCCACTTGGCGCGCAGGCGAAACGCACCCTTGCCCGTGCGATAGGATTCCAAAACGGCTTCGCGGCTTTCAACCAGAACGCCGCCCGTTGGGAAATCCGGGCCGGGGATAAAGCTGACCAGTTTTTCAATGCCCGCATTCGGATATTGAATGAGGTGGCGTAAGGCATCACACAATTCCGCAACATTGTGTGGCGGGATGCTGGTTGCCATACCGACCGCAATACCGCTCGCACCATTGGCCAAGAGGTTCGGGAAGGCCGCAGGCAGCACAACAGGTTCAACACCGCTGTTATCATAGGTCGCACGGAAATCAACGGCGTCTTCGTCGATGCCTTCCAGCAACAGCTTGGCAACTTCGGTCATGCGCGCTTCGGTGTAACGCATCGCAGCCGGATTATCGCCGTCGATGTTGCCGAAATTCCCCTGCCCTTCAATCAACGGGTAGCGTTCGACGAAATCCTGCGCCAAGCGCACGAGCGCATCATAAACTGCCGTGTCACCATGCGGGTGGAACTTACCGATAACGTCACCTACTACACGGGCTGACTTTTTGGGCGGCAGATTGGGGTCGAGCCGTAATTCGCGCATGGCATACAGCAGGCGACGATGCACCGGCTTTAAACCGTCACGGACATCAGGCAACGAACGCGCCACGATCGTCGAAAGGGCATAGGACAGATAACGTTCGGATAACGCCTCAGACAGTTTTTTGTCGATAATCTCGGCGGGCGGTTCTTCGGGCGGGCGCTGTTTCGATGATGTACGGGCCATAGGCAAACAATCTACTCAATGATTCTTAAGACAGGGGAGGATTCACGATAAACGCGTCAGATGCAACATGATCGGCAATAAAACACTTATCCTCATGAATATTAACGCGTCCCTCGGCAATAAGGCGCACAGCCTGCGGATAAATCTGATGCTCCAACCGTAAAAT
This sequence comes from Alphaproteobacteria bacterium, assembly GCA_019233975.1. Lineage (GTDB taxonomy): Bacteria > Pseudomonadota > Alphaproteobacteria > UBA9219 > UBA9219 > JAFALY01. The sequence continues at coordinate 9,687 of JAFALY010000031.1, forward strand.
ACGGGCAGCCAACGTGTCCGGCGTATCGTCAGCCAAAACTGGCAATACGGCCTGATTAATAATTGGTCCGTCATCCGTACCATTGCGAACAAAAAAGACGGTCGCGCCACTGAAACGCGTGCCACTTTTTATAACCGCCTCATGCACATGCAGACCCGGAAAGGCCGGCAGTAAAGTCGGGTGGATATTAACCAGCCGGTCATGCCATTCGTTGACAAACCACGGTGTGTGCAAGCGCATAAAACCGGCGAGGCAGATAAGCTGCACCCCATGCGCCTGTAAAACGGCGTTGATAGCACGGTCAAAATCTTCGCGTTCGGCAAAGGCTTTGTGATTAATGACGTGCGCCGGAACTTGTGCCTCTTCGGCGTATTTCAGCCCTTCTGCGCTGGCTTTGTTTGAAATGACACAGGCAATCTCAGCCGGAAAACCGGGTTGTGCCGCCGCATCGATCAGCGCCTTTAAGTTACTACCACGGCCAGAAATCAGAACACCGACCTTTAGCATGGCCAGAATTCTCCCGCCCCTTCCAGCATAACGCGATGGGTTGATTTATTGATCTCGACCTCACCAATGCGGAATACTTTTTCGCCTTCGGCGGTCAGGATGCGTTTTGTTTCATCGACGTGCTCTGCCGCCACAATCAACACCATGCCGATGCCGCAGTTAAAAGTGCGCGCCATTTCCTGCGCTTCTATATTGCCAGTCTTGGCCAACCAGTTAAATATTGGTGGTGCCTGCCACGTATCGGCACCCAGCCAAACGCCAAGTCCATCAGGCAAAACGCGCGGGATGTTTTCTAGCAACCCGCCGCCGGTGATATGAGCCATGGCCTTAACCAGCCCCGCACGCACCGCCTTCAAAACCGGCTTCACATAAATGCGTGTCGGCGTCAGGAGCGCATCACCCAGTGCCTGCGTTTTATCAAAGGGTGCTGGTGCATCGTAACGCAGGTTTTCCTGCGCGACTAACTTGCGTACCAAAGAAAAACCATTGCTATGCACGCCGTTTGACGCGAGTCCCAGAACAATATCGCCTTCGCGCAATTCCTTGCTTGGCAAAATCTGGTCGCGCTCAACGGCACCGACCGAGAAACCAGCCAAGTCATAATCACCGGCGCCATACATGCCCGGCATTTCTGCCGTTTCACCGCCGACCAAGGCACACCCTGCCTGCCTACACCCTTCGGCAATGCCTGCAACCACCTGTTTGGCGCTCGCGATATCCAGCTTGCCTGTCGCAAAATAGTCGAGGAATAGCAAAGGTTCCGCACCCTGTACGATCAAGTCATTAACGCACATGGCGACCAGGTCAATGCCGACCGTGTCATGCTTACCGTGGTCAATAGCGACCTTTAACTTGGTACCGACGCCGTCGGTTGTGGATACTAGAATGGGATCGCGAAAACCGGCGGCTTTCAGGTCAAAAAGGGCGCCAAAACCACCCAGACCGGCATCGGCACCTGTACGAGCCGTCGATTTGGCCAGCGGCTTGATCGCCTCAACCAAAGCATTGCCCGCATCGATATCAACACCGGCTGCCGCGTAGGCCTGGCGACCGGAAAGGTTGGAATTGCTGGATATGGCAACCTCCCTTAATATGGGGTAAGAATCTCTGCCGCAAGATAGCGTAAACGGGCCCTTTTGCAATGAAACACATCAACTATCTGCTTTTTATGCTTTTTGGCCTGATTGGCCTGGCCGCCGGCCAGGCCAGCGCCGAACCCGCCCCTGTACCTGTTATAACACCTGCCCAGCCAACCACGACGGCTGCCACGGCCGCACAAACAACCGCCCAGCCACCACAGGTAACAGCCACACCGGCGCCAGATGCACAGGCAGCCGCAGTACCGGCCTATAATGCCCCCGCCCCTTCCAACCCTTACGAAATCACCGGTATTGCTGTTGATGTGACCGCCGACACAGCCGTACATGCCCGCGACAAAGCGTTGAGTGAGGCGCAGCGCAGCGGTCTGGAACAATTGGTTGGGCAGATGAATGCCGACAAAGGAGTTGTGGCCAGGCTGAGCGACGACGACATTGCAACGCTCGTGCAGAATTTTGCGGTTGAGGATCAACACACCTCTGCCGTGCGCTACATCGGCCATTATTCGGTGCAATACCGGCAAAACGCCGTGCGCAGCTGGTTAAACAAAAAAGCGGTTGCCTACACCGAGCCGGGCGCCCAATTACAAAACAATGCTCTACCTGACGTACAGCCCCCTGCCTCGCCAACAGCATCAGGTGCGCCCGCCGGTGATGTCCTGACCGTTGTGACCACACCAGCCGCAGAAGCCAGTAATCACCTTTATGCCTTTGTGAAAATTGCCAGCCTACAGCAATGGGCACAGATCCAGTCACGCCTGAACGGCATTAACGCGATCAAGCAGGTCAATGTGATTAGCCTGACCAAAACAAGCTGCCATGTCGATATTGCCTACAGCGGCGAGTTGGAAGCCCTGCGCACCGTGTTCGGGCAAAACAGATTACAACTGACACAACCCTCTATCGGCACCGAGTGGGTGCTGCAATTTATCTAAGGTGACCCGATGAGCCCCCAAACACAAACACGCGCCTGGTTGATATCGCTTGGCATTCTGCTGGTTTTCCTGTGGCTGGTACATCCCGTGCTGCTGCCCTTTATTTCGGGGCTGGTTATCGCCTATTTCCTGGCACCTGTCGTGAATTTCTTTGAAAAGAACCACATACCGCGGTGGCTGGGTTCCATTATGGTGCTGCTCAGCTTCGGTTCTGTCGCAGTGGCAATTATCACGCTTGTGGCTCCCCTGATCTCCAGTCAGCTTGGCGCTTTGGTCGACGCGACGCCCGGCTATATCGCGAAGCTACGCTCGCATTACACGCCATGGATTGAGGAGTGGCTGCAACGGTTCCAGCCGGCCGATGTTGAAAAGCTACGCAGCGCTGCCGGACAATCTGCCGGCGAAGCCGCGGGATGGCTTGCCAAACTGTTCCACAACATTATCACCGGCGGCATCGCGCTGATTGACGCGTTTGCGCTGGCCATCATCGCGCCCGTTGTCGCGTTCTTTACATTGCGCGACTGGCCAACCCTGACCGCCAGCATCGACTCCATTTTCCCGCGCCGCTATTACGGCCTGATCCGCGAACAACTAGCGGATATTGACAGCACCCTGTCCGGCTTTATTCGTGGGCAGGCCCTTGTCTGCCTGGCGCTCGGCATCATTTACAGCACCGGCCTGACGGCTATCGGTCTTAAATACAGCCTGGCGATTGGCGTTACATCCGGCGTCCTGTCCTTCATCCCCTATATCGGCACGGCATTTGGCTGGATCAGCAGCATCATCCTCGCCCTCGTGCAGTTTGACGACATGCTGCATGTTGGACTGGTTGTAGTCGTATTTTACGTCGGACACTTCCTTGAGGCATATGTACTAACGCCAAAACTCGTCGGACATCGGGTCGGGCTACATCCTCTTTGGATCTTATTTGCCTTAATATGCGGCGCAAAGTTGTTGGGCTTCACCGGCTTGCTCATAGCCGTGCCGACAGCCGCGGTTATTGGCGTACTCATCCGTTTTGCAATCAGGGCTTATAAAGACAGCCCTATGTATAAAAACTGACAGGCTTGCAGTGACACAGCAAATACCCCTGCCCTTGCCTCATAAAGTGGCGATGAGCGCCGATGATTTTGTCGTGACCAGCAGCAACCAAGAAGCCACCATGTGGATCCAACAGTGGCCGCAATGGCCGTCAGTATGCTCTGTCATCCACGGTCCTTCGGGCAGCGGTAAAACGCATCTGATGCATATGTGGTTGGCCAAGAGCCATGGGAAGGCGCTGACATCGCACGACTTGTTGCGTAATGAACCGGGCGCCCTGATTATGAGTAACCGCAATATCGCGATAGACGATGCGCAGCAAATTGCGACCAACCCCGTGGCAGAAGAGGCTTTGTTCCACCTCTACAACGCGCTCAAGGAAACTGGCGGGTCGTTGCTATTGACTGCTGAAAAGCCGCCAGCCAAATGGCCTGTACAGTTGGCAGATTTACGGTCACGCCTAAATGCTGCGCCGGCACTGGGCATCCATGCGCCGGATGATGAACTACTCACAATGCTGTTAATCAAGCAATTCCATGACCGCCAGATTGACGTTGGCATGGATGTTGTAACCTATATCGTGCCACGCATTGAACGTACAACGCAGGCGTTACGCGAAGTCGTCAACAAACTCGATCAGGCCGCCTTGTCTGAAAGCCGCGGCATTACGATAGCGCTGGCCAGACGCCTGTTATCCTGAAAAACCTCAAGTTGATTTCGGCCGCCGCTTCTGCCATGCCTATAATGTATTTATTTGGGCACCCCATGACGTTACGCATTGCCTGGTTCAATGAGACACCAATTCAACCTGACGCAAAAGGTCAATTGGCATCAGAAGACGCGCAAGTCCGTCAACGCTGCCTGATGCCCGCGCGCACACTTGAAAATGCCGATATGGAATGCTCAGTCTTCGGGAATATGAGCGACCCGGACCTGACGCATGTCAGTCACCTTTTACAAAAATTACGCACACAGATCGTTGTCTTGCGCCCCTTTGCGGGCACATCCGGCCTGCCCCTGATGCGCACAGCCAAACATCTGGGATGTTATGTCGTGCTTGATTTGGGCGATGGGCAAACAGAGCAACCTGAATTGGAGCAGTTGGTCGCGCTGGCTGATTATGTCGTCGCCGCTGATGCAACCGTGCAGGCAAGCGGTGCGCATAAACTGGTTATCATTCCCGACTGCCCGCCCGACGCTCTTCAACACGCAGGCGCCGTACAGGCATGGCGCGATATGTTTGCCGAGCTCGTGAAAACGCCGCCGCTTTGCGCCAATAATAACAATCCAGATATCGCGCAAGACGATGCCTAAAACGGCAGAGATCGCACCCAGCCTGCGGACCGTTTCACTGATAGACGCCTTTCTGAACATGATGCTGGCTGAGCGCAACGCATCACCGCATACGCGTGCCGCGTATCAGCGCGACCTGATGGATGCCGCTAGGTGGCTTATGCGTCAAAGCGATTTATCAACCGCGAGCGAGGATGATTTACGGGCTTATCTGCGCAGCCTGAAGAAAATGACCGCCCGCACACAGGCGCGTCGTCTGTCAGCACTTAGACAATTTTTTCGTTTTCTGTGTTCCGAGCAGCATCGCAAGGATGATCCGACGCGCCTTATTGACGCGCCAAAGCTGGGGCGCGCACTGCCAAAATATCTGTCTGAAGAAGAAGTCGGCGGCCTTCTGGATGTCGTACAAAGCATGGATGGCGCCGAGGGCGCGCGCCTGCGCTGCCTTTTGGAAATACTGTATGCCGCAGGGCTGCGCGTAACCGAGCTGGTCAGTTTACCACTGAATGCCGTTCAGTTTGACCAGGGCATAGTACGCGTGCGCGGTAAGGGCGACAAAGAAAGAACCATTCCGCTGGGTGATTTGGCAATAGAGGCCCTGGAAAACTGGCTGCCTATCCGCAAGGAATCGCTGGGCGAAGTCAAATCCCCCTACCTGTTTCCTTCACGACAGCCCAACAAACATATTACGCGCCAGCGTTTCTTTCAGTTGATCAAGGAAATTGCCGTTGAAGCGGGGTTGGATCCCAAACGCCTCAGCCCGCACGTATTACGGCACGCTTTTGCAACGCATTTAATTGAACATGGTGCGGATTTGCGCAGCGTACAGGTCATGCTGGGGCACGCGGATATTGCCACCACGCAAATTTATACGCATGTAGCGCATGACAGGCTCGGTAAAATGGTCGCCGAGCATCATCCTTTGGCAAAAACCAAAAAGAAGTAACCGATCAGCCGCGCAGTGTTGCGCCCGTTGCCTTTGTCACACCGGCCGTTACTTTGGCCGCAATGGCGTCAATTTCGGCATCCGTCAGGGTTTTATCGACAGGTTGCAAAGTGACGGTTAGCGCAACAGATTTTTTGCCCGCCGCAACATGTTCACCCTCATAGACATCGAAGACCGTAACGTCGCGGATCAGGTTCTTATCAGCGTCACGCGCGGCCTTAATCAGTTTAGCCGCTGTTACGTCGCAATCCACGACGAAAGCAAAATCGCGTGAAACGGGTTGTAGTGGCTCCAGCTTCAACAACGGCTTAGCCGACCCTGTGCCGCGGCCTTGCGGAATATTGGCAGGATAAATCTCAGCGACCGCCACGGCGCTTGTCAAACCAAACGCGTCGACGAGCGTCGGGTGCAATTCGCCAAAGCTGGCCAGAACATTCGGCCCCAAACGCAGGCAACCCGAACGGCCCGGGTGATACCATGCCGGCGCATCGGTCGTGACTTGCAATGATGCAACCGGCGCACCGGCGGCGGACAGGGCAGCCATGGCATCGGCCTTCGCATCGAAAACATCTGCCTGACGCGCACCCACTGCCCAGTGGCGCGGCGACTGTCCAGTGCGCAAAGTTGTAGCAACAATAGACTGCCCTTCCGGCGTTGTATTTTTAAACACAGGGCCGACTTCAAATAAGGCCACATCCGCAAAGCCACGGTCAGCATTACGACGTGCCGCCTGCGCCAAATTGGCAATGATGGTCGGGCGCATCAGGTCCAGATCACTACTGATCGGGTTCTGCAAAACCAACGCATCGTTTGCGGGCACAAATTTCTCAGCCAACTCCCTGGACATGAACGACCAAGTAACGGACTCCATCAACCCCTGTTCGGCCAACGTACGGCGGATCTGACCAATGCGACGGTCCTCAACATCCAACGCAACGGGAGTAGTTGCTAGCGCACGTTGCAGGCTTGTGGCCGGTACGGCGTCATACCCGACGACGCGCACGACTTCTTCTACCAGATCGGCGGCTCCTTCGATATCAGGGCGCCAGCTAGGCGGCACAACGGACAGCGCGGCCCCTTCGGTCACGCCAAAACCCAGAGCCTTTAAAATGCGAACTTGTTCGGCCACCTGAACATCAACACCAGTGCGTTTCTTACAAAGGGCAGTGTCGAGCACTATTGTACGCGTGTGATCCGGCGCTGAACCAGCAGCAACAGTCGCATATATTTGCGTTTCAGCCGCACCACACATTTCCCTGACCATGCGCGCAGCAGCAACGGCCCCCGTAGCGGCAGATTGTGTATCCAACCCACGCTCGAAGCGATAACGGGCATCGGATGTAATTTGCAGGGCACGACCCGTCTGCGCCGTAATGACGGGGTCAAAATACGCGGATTCAATCAGCACATCCGTTGTGTTTTCATCACAAGCAGTTGTACTGCCGCCCATAATGCCGGCCAGACTAATAATTCCCGTATCGTCGCTGATCACAACCATGTTTGGTTGCAACGTGTAATCTTTATCATTCAGGGCCGCGAAAACCTCACCACCCTTAGACATGTGAACACGCAGGTTGCCTTTGACCTTCTTGGCATCAAAGACGTGCAGCGGTCGTGCGCGGTCATAGGTCATGAAGTTGGTGATATCGACGAGCGCGGAAATGGGACGCTGGCCAATCGCCTTCAAACGCTGCTGCAACCACTGCGGGCTGTCACCGTTTTTAATATTGCGCACCAGTAAGCCAACAAAATGCGGGCAGGCATGTTTATGCCCAGCATCAAAATCCAAGGTTATGGAAACTGGTGTTGGGCCTGCACTCTTGACTTCAGCTTCATCCAACGGCTTCAGCACACCAAGTCCTGCGGCGGCCAGATCACGCGCAATGCCACGTACGCCTGCGCAATCCGGACGGTTTGGTGTCAGGTTGATTTCAATAACCGGATCATTCAACCCCGCATATTCCGCAAAATTGGCGCCGACCGGCGCGTCTTCGGGTAATTCAATAATGCCATCATGGTCATCGCCAATGCATAACTCATCCGTCGCGCAAAGCATGCCCTGCGATTCAACACCACGAATAAGGCCCTTCTTTAGGGCCTCGCCACGGTCCGGCATAACGTCACCCGGGCGCGCCAGGACAACCTTAATTCCCGCACGGCAATTCGGCGCACCGCAAACAACCTGAAGCTTTTCAGTTCCCGTATCCACAGTTGTGACTTTGAGCCTGTCAGCTTGCGGATGTTTGTCAGCCGTCAGAACATGTGCCACGATAAAAGGCTTAAGCGCAACAGACGGATCGCGCACATCTTCGACTTCCAGCCCCAACGCAGTGAGTTTGTCGCAGATCGTTTGCAGCGAGGCGTCGGTATCCAGATGCTGCTTGAGCCATGAGAGCGTGAATTTCATAATGACTTATCCCTTCAACGCCGGGTTGGGAATATCCAGCGGCACAAAACCGTAATGTTTCAGCCAGCGCGTGTCGGCTTCGAAAAAAGTACGCAGGTCAGGAATGCCGTATTTCAGCATCGCCAGACGTTCAACGCCCATGCCGAACGCGAAACCCTGATACTGTTCAGCGTCAATGCCCCCATGTTTCAGAACATTGGGGTGCACCATGCCGCAACCACCGATTTCCAGCCAGTCACCGTAGTTGCCAAGCTTCAGCTCGCCATTCTTGCGCGAGCAACCAATATCCACTTCGGCACTCGGTTCCGTAAACGGGAAGTAGGACGGGCGAAAACGTATGGGTAGATCGGCAATGCCAAAAAAGGCACGCAGAAAGTCAAGCAAGCAACCCTTCAGATGTCCCATATGTGTCACTTCATCCAGCACCAGACCTTCGAATTGGTGGAACATGGGCGTATGCGTCATATCATAGTCAACGCGGTATGTACGCCCGGGTGCGATGATGCGGATGGGCGGCTTTTGCTTCTGCATCGTGCGAATTTGCACAGGTGATGTTTGCGTGCGCAGAACCACAGGCTTGCCATCCTGTTCCGGCAGATAAAAGCTCGACTGCATTTGGCGCGCGGGGTGATCAGGCGGAATGTTCAGCGCCGTAAAATTGTAATAATCACTTTCAATGTCCGGCCCCTTGGCAACCGCAAACCCCATGCTTGCGAAGATCGTCACGATTTCTTCGATCGTTTGTGTGATGGGGTGAATGCGCCCCTCGCTCTGCGGGCGAACGGATAAGGTAACGTCAACACGCTCCTGCTCCAGACGCTTTTGCATCTCAAATCCGGCAATTTCTTTTTGACGTACCGCAAGCTTGGCCGCGACTTCATCCTTGATGACGTTAAGCGCAGCGCCTTTTTCCTTACGCTCATCGGGCGGCAGAGTGCCAAGCGTTTTCATCTGCTCGGTCAATCTGCCCTTTTTCCCAAGGGCGGAAACGCGGATTTCCTCGATCGAGGCGGCGTCCTGTGCCGCGTCAATGGCGGTCAAAATCTCTTGCCGCAGGGCATCCAGTGAATCAGGGATATCGGTTAAAACCGTGGCGGATATGTTTTGCATGAAAGTAATCTAGTCAGACCGTTCGCCCATGGCAACACGAATATGCAATGCAGTACATAAAAATGGTCATTATTCCAATGGGTTAGTTTTTGCAATACGGTTCATGCCGACGCAATTAAACTTGTTTTAAGTTTACGCGCTATACTATTATTGAGCCTAAATATTGGATTTTATTAAAAATGCCGGAGATCGGGTTAAATGGTTGATGCTGCACTAAAAAAACCAGACGCTGCGAACCTCACCGCAATTGAGGCCAGCGCGAAAGTTCGACATGTGAGCGCAGCACTTGGGGCAAACCCCGCTGGCACCAAGCTAGCCCAAACAGGCCCAGATGGCACCACTACCCTATCACAAACCGACACAAAAGTAGATGCGGATGCTCCATCTACGGATGCGTCAGCAGCAGTGGAGCAGGCAGATGACACACATCATCACTTTATTCACTTTTTAGATTCCCCCACCAAACAAGAAGGCACTTTTACAGACCCGCAAGGGAATAATCTAAAGTTTGACGACCCGAAGACACCGGGATCGTTACAGACCAAATCAACAAACGATTATGTCCCCGAGTGGAAGCCACCGCAGTTAAGTAACCTCCCTCTTGATGAACAGATGGTTGCTTCGGTCAAAGCCATGGAAGGCGAGAAATTGTGCGCATACAGATGCCCCGCAGGCGTCAGGACTATCGGGTATGGCCATACGGGCGCTGATGTCGCCGAAGGCATGCAAATCAGTGAAACACAGGCCGATGCCTTGCTGCGTCAGGATTTAAAAGTCGCCAGAGATGGGGTTGACAGGATTGCATCTGCACGCGGCATAAAATTGAGTGAACATGAGCGTGCGGCGCTGACGAGTTTTGCCTTCAATGTAGGGGTTGGCGCGCTCTCTCACTCAAACATAATGTCAAGACTGCAGGCCGGGGACCATCAAGGCGCCGCCGATGCATTGCTTGACTGGGATAAGGCACATGTCAACGGGCAACTGGTACGACTGCGTGGTTTGACTGGCCGCCGCCAGTTTGAACGTGAGATGTTTTTAAAGCCTGACACACCGGTCATGGCAAATGCTGCTGGCCTTAAGTCGTCGTTTAACGCCCCCGGCACTGCACCAATACCCGGCCACAGCAGACCTGAACCAGATTCAGCAATGGGCTAAGAGCAAACATGACACAGACAACTCATGCAGCAGATTCCCTGACCAGCAACCGCAAAAGTCGCAATTGGCATGGATCACGCCAAGGGTTGAACCCGGAAGAGTTAGAGGCGCTTGATAAAAAGAACACCAAACTGGACGCGGTAGAAGACGAGGAACAAGAGAAGCTTGATCGCGACCGGCAACTAACCGATGAAGAGAAAAAAGAAGAGCAAGAACCAGCTGTCGTTTTGCTTGAACTCTTAAAAGATGATGCGCCAAAGCCCGGCAGCGACACCGACAAAGAGGAAGACGATGACGCCGACAATGGCGCACCTGTCACAGGCCCACTTGGCACTTTAGGCAATATTGCCGGCGGTGCCGTACGTGCAGTTGGCGGTGTTGCGCGTAGCGCCTTGCGCGTTGTTGTTCCTGCAGCCGTTGCCGTTGGCGGCCTCGTCACAATTGAAGCCATCAGCAACGGCGCGCTGCTTAACGTTACCAGAGACAGAATCAGCCGCGGCGTCAAATACGGCTTTGGCGACAAAGACGATAGCTGCGGCGCCATTGACTGCTCCGGCCACACTGCAAGCGCAGTGATTGCCACAATGGAAGCACTTAACGAGCGCGCCCGCGAAAAAACCGGTAAAGATGTTTATGACATAGCCACCATGCGCAAGATGCTGGACACCGGAGCCGCATATCAAATCAACAACGTTGCAAGACAAACGCACCAAGGCTTTGTCATCAACCCCAGGGATAGTAAGAGCCTACAGGACGGCATGGCCGCGATTAAGCCCGGCATGTTGCTGGGTGTCGAGCGCAACAATGTGCCAAGCTGGGCCAAGGGCCGCCCCTTCAATATTTCACATATTGGTGTTGTCGTGAAAGTCGGGAACGAATTATATGTTTCCGAAAGTGCATCTGGTGGCGTTAAACTGACACCACTCAAGAAATGGCTTACCTACTCCAGCGTGCGTCGCATTTACGCAGTCAATCCGTTTGCCATGCTGAAACCGGACAGCGCACCGGTCGTCAAGGCTGCCTTTAACGACACGCCACAACCCATGCCCCAGGCGCAAGGCCTTACGCCAATCGAGGATGCCTGAGACCCTGCCTATTTTACATTTCTGATTATTCTGCTAACCCTTATATGGAACAAAACATATAAGGACAGTGTCGATGCATCCGTTTTCAGCTCTTTTGTCAGCGTTTATTGAAGTCAGCTATATGATGCTGGATTTCTATGTTTGGATTTTGATCATCAGCGCAGCGCTAAGCTGGCTGGTTGCCTTCAATATCATCAACACACACAACCGGTTGGTGCGCATTATCGGCGACTTCACCTATCGCCTAACAGAGCCCCTGCTGCGCCCCATTCGTCGCATCCTGCCCCCATTTGGCGGGGTCGATTTATCGACGCTTGCGCTCATCTTCATCATCATGTTCTTGCAGTCATTCCTACGCCATTTGATGATCTGATCCGCTAACCGGTTTATATTAAACATAATTTTTTGGTTTAATTGCAGGCGTGTTTTCGTCTATAGAAATTTCCAAGGCGAGGATATAGATGTTACACGAATTACGCATTATCAGCAGCCATACAAACGGGCGTTCATTCCTGGAACGTTTTGAAGTTGTAACAGTAGACACGCGCCTGCTGCATGCTATTCACCCCATTGAACGCGGTCATGTATCTACACAGTTCCCACTGACTGCGCAGTCAGCCGTTGTGCTGCGTGAAACGCATGCAGAACATCACACCGTACTTTTTTTACAAACGAACCTGAACCGCATGTTCGACGATGCCGATGAACGCAGATTACCCCTCGGCATAAACGGGCGATTTATCTTCACTCATATCCGCTTTGTTGACATGACGCCGTTATCGCCAAACATGCTTATCTGCGACAGGCCGTTTGTCGTCGGCGGCGCGGGCACATCGGTGCGCGGCTTGGCCCGCGATTAGGCGACCCTGTCTATCAGCACCTTACTCAATCGCGCAGCAAAGGCCGTCACATCCGGCAGCGTTTCACCGTCGATAAGCCTCGCTTGATCCAGCAGCAACCACGCATAGTCCGCCAGCGCATCACTGGCGCCGGACTGCGCAGCACGTTCCGCCATTTTAGCAATCAGCGGATGGTGCGCGTTAATCTCAAGAATACGCTTGCTGGGCATTTTTATCTGGTTGTGCTGCTTCAGGAAGCGTTCAAGATGAATGTCCAGATCACCTTCATCCGCAACAAGGCAAACAGGGCTTTCCGTCAGGCGCTCCGTCGTTCGCACATCCTTGACCGCATCACCCAACGTCAATTTCAACAAGGCAACCAGGGTGGGGGTTTGCGCGTCATCCTCTGCGTTTTTTTTGGCCTTATCATCAGAGCCGGTGATTTTGCCCAGGTCATTTCCACTGCGCGTAACCGATTTGAACTTTTTACCTTCATATTCATCCACCGCATTCGGCCAGAAGTCATCCACCGTATCAGTGAGCAGCAATACCTCCACCCCCTTAGCACGGTAACCTTCAAGATGCGGGTTTTTCTTTAATTTCTCTACGCTCTCTCCGCAGAGAAAATAAATCTCATCCTGACCTTCCTTCATGCGTGATACGTAGTCCGCCATGGATGTCAGGCCGTCATCATGCGTCGAATAACAGCGCAGCAGTTTCAGCAAATCCGCGCGACTATCGGCATCCTCGTACAGCCCTTCCTTCAACACAGCGCCGAAATTGCCCCAGAATGCATTGTAGGCTGTTGCATCTGCGGCAAACTTGATCAGATCGCCCAGCACGCGTCGTGTCACGCCACGTTTAATGTGCGACAGCATGGGGTTGTTTTGCAGCATTTCACGGCTGACGTTCAACGGCAGATCTTCACTATCCACAACGCCACGCAGGAAACGCAACCAGGGCGGCAACAACCCTTCGGCGTGGTCCGTGATGAAAACACGTTTGACGAAAAGCTTCACGCCATGACGACGCTGCGGATCGAACAGATCAAACGGCTTCATCCCCGGCACGAAAAGAAGGCCCGTATATTCCAGCTTACCTTCCGCGCGCCAATGAATGGTCAGCGTGGGATCATCAAACGCATGAGCAACATGGTGATAGAACTCCCTGTATTGCTCAGGCGTGATATCGCTCTTATTGCGCAACCATAACGCACCCGCTCGATTGGCCGGTTCATCTTCTTCCCCCAACAAAATTGGAATAGCGATATGGTCAGAATATTTGCCAATGATATGACGCAAGCGCTCGGCTTCCAGAAATTCATCTTCGCCCTGACGCAGATAGAGCGTTATTTCCGTGCCGCGTCCGGGTTTTACATCTTCTTCAACAGCAAATTCACCTTTGCCATCCGAGCGCCAGCACCAAGCCTCTGTCGACCCAGCGCGGCGCGATTTAACCTCGACCATTTGTGCGACCATAAAGGCTGCGTAGAAACCGACCCCAAACTGCCCGATTAAATTCGTCGCCGCTTTACCGCTACCTTGCTCACCCCGTCCCGATAGCTGCTCCAGGAATTTACCTGTGCCGGAGCGTGCAATGGTGCCCAGATTTTCAACCAGCTCATCGCGCGTCATACCAATACCGTTATCGCCGACCGTCAGCGTGCGCGCCTTTTTATCCAGAGTGATTTTGACTTTGAAATCCGTGTCATCCCCCAACAACTCAGGCTGGGTCAGACCTTCATAACGCAGTTTATCACAGGCGTCAGAAGCGTTAGAAATCAGCTCACGCAGGAAAATCTCCTTATCACTGTACAGGGAATGTACAACGATATCGAGCAAACGGCTGACTTCAGCGCGAAATTCCATACGGGTTTCAGTCATGGGATATCCAGAGAGAAAAGTTAATCAATGCCCTAAATATGGAGAGGTTTTGGCTTGTTACAAGCCCCGATCCGCCTGAAAGTCAATAAATTTTCCTTCAAGAACCAGCCCAAGGCCATTATGATGCGCGGCGCGCGCCCGTAGCTCAGCTGGATAGAGCAGCGGTTTCCTAAACCGGAGGTCGGAGGTTCAAATCCTCTCGGGCGCACCAAATTGTCAGGCAGGAAATCAGGAACAACCTTGGTCCGGGTAACACTGTATAATGTTACCACAGTTGTCATAGTCGCAATCCACCCAACCGCTATAGGGGCTTGTCCAACCGACGGGCTGTATGCAGCTTTGCGTATAGGCAAAAGTGCCGCATGTCTGTTGGACACAGCTATTGCCGCTCAAAGTATAGCCAGAATTACAGGTGATTGAACAATCAGCGTTTACGGTACCATTGGTAACGGAAGCCGGATTACAGGTTGGCCCAGGTGGTATCCAACGGCCGCAATAGTATTGGCTCCCATACTCATCAAAGCAGGCCGGTATCGAAAAACTGCAATTCTGGACCTGACTGTTATAGGTGCAATTCCATGTATAGGTCCCGTAACTGTTTTGCCCGATAACACCATTGAAAACGGTGTTGCTGGCGGTGCCTTGCTGACATTGATAAATACCGTTACCACCCGTAGCGCAAATGTTATTAGGTACGCAGCTTTGATTATCGCTGCCAAGCGTGTAGCCCGAGTTACAAGTGATAGTACAAGACGGCGCAGCACCAACCGTCCCATTGGCCACCGCGGACGGCGTACAACTGGCAGCGACATAGGGCGTTTGACAGGACGCCGTCGTCCCGCCACTGCTACCCCCCGCGCATGTCCAGTTATAGGTTTTACCCGTTGTATCCATTGCAACAGCAGACGCAACACCTACGTGACAAAGCCCAGAAGTGGGTGCCGCGCTAGCCCCCGCCCCGCCAGCAGATGCGCCACAAACACCATTATAATTTGTTTGAATGCCGCCCTGCGTTGGATCCAGCGTCCAGCCGATAGAACCATCCCCATCCGTCGCAACAACACCTGTGTATATGCCCACAACCGTTTCCGAGAACACTGTGCCATCTGCAGACTGGCAAGAATACGTTACCGCACCGGATGTCCATGAATTATTCACCGGGCGGTGATAAGGCGCCACGACCTGTTGCGGATTAGGCGTTGACGTCACAGTCGCGCATTGGTTGGTTACCGGTGCGCTACCATAATTGGCAGGCAGATTGACGGCCCCGCCCCTGATACACCGCGCAAAATAAATATCGGCATCACCGAGTGGTGCGGCATTGATAAACGACTGCCATTCGTTGATTGAATTAAAGGGGATGAGTATGCTGTGATTGCTTTTGCTGTTTCCTTTGTCAACGTACCGACAGTAGGCATACAGGTCGATTGGCGCACCGGATACAACACCCGCCTCCAGCTTGGCAGCCATAAACAATCCGTCCTGAGAACCTTGCGTATGGTGCCGGTTAACGGCCCCTGCTGCAAAGCAGGGGTTCTTGGCGCTGTTTGCAGTAATCACACATTCGTCGGTTGATCCGTTCGCATGCGTGTCTGTACTTAACCCTGAATCTGACGTGCTGCTGGTTGTCTGGGGGGCGTCCTGACTATTAGGACAATATCCACTGGTACATGTCGCACCCGTTGTTGTGTTACCGCCATCCGCTTGCGCCAATGTCGGCACAAAAAATGCAAATGCCGCCAACGAAGCGCAGCTAAGTGATGTACAACACAGCAAGGCATTCCGGCGGAGGCTCATTAATCATCCTTTGTCTGAGTAACCGCAATATTGTCTATGATTTCAGTTACCAGTCCGTTAAGGTTTTGTTAAGCGATCGCGTGACCCCACTAAACTTATATAAAATAATGGGCGGTGATGATGTATATTCGGTTAGCACTCTTCGTGATAATTGTCACTCTATCCTCTCTCACCGGTCTGCCTGTCCGTGCAGATGACCAATTTAGTCTGACCGTGGGCAATGGTGCGCGATCTGAATTTCTGGCGACTGAGTATGCAGACATCATGGGGTGTAACGGCAGCAATCTGACCCCTCCATTGTCATGGAAGAACCCTCCTGCAGGAACACAAAGTTTTGCTGTCACAATTTATGACCCTGATGCATCCGTTCAAGGTGGTTGGTGGCATTGGATTTTGATCAATCTGCCCGCTTCGATTGATCATCTGGATTCCATGCACGATACGAATCGTGACTTACCTCATGAAAGCCGAGAACTGCATAACACTAATGATCGAAGCGCCTACACCGGCCCCTGCCCGCCTGTCGGCCAGCGTCATCATTATGAAGTTTCTCTCACAGCCGTAAACATTGCCACACTGCCCGTCACAAATAATGCGGGCATTGATACTTTTTTATCTGTGTTGCAGCGACACAGTCTCAAAAGCGTCACAAAGACACTGTTTGCTGGCCGATAGGGATGCGTTTTACTTGACGTAACAAACCACTCAAGCATAATCCTGTAACTGACTGTTTTACATATCAACACCGCGCGGTCACTATGTCCTCTGCCCCACTCATCCCACCCCATCAAAAGCAAAAAGGCCCGTGGGGCATTATCACTATCTTTCTGCTGATTGCGGCCATTGGCGGCGGCATTGCGTATCAGCAAGTCATAATGCCGAAGTCAGGTGATGCTGCTTCAAGCAAAGGGCACGGCGATCAACAAGCCATGCAGGGCGGAAGCCGTTATCATCCCCAATCTGGACCCGCCGCAAGCGGCACACCGACGCCGGTAACCCTGGCGGCGGCTGAAAAAGGAGATATCCGCATTACGCGCCGTGCGCTTGGCACTGTTACGCCTTTTAAAAGCATCACTGTTCGAACACAAATCAGTGGTCAGTTGATGGAGCTTGGCTACAAAGAAGGGCAACTGGTTCAGCAGGGCGGTTTTTTGGCACAAATTGACCCGCGCCCCTATCAAAACGCATTGGAACAAGCGACCGGCAGCCTGCAACATGATCAGGCACTATTGAAAGACGCGACGGCCACGTTGGAACGTTACAAAACGCTGATCAAAAAAGATGCGATTTCGCAACAGCAACTCGATACTCAGGATGCCCTTGTCCGTCAGTATGAAGGTGCCGTGCTTTCCGATCAGGCTCAGATTGATACCGCGAAACTTAACCTTACCTATTGCCATATCACAGCCCCCGTCAGTGGCCGTGTAGGCCTAAAACAGGTTGACCCCGGCAATTATGTGCAGCCGAGTGATGCGAATGGCATTGTTGTCCTAACACAGGTGCAACCGATAAGTGTCATTTTCACATTGCCCGAAGATGACATTCCATTGGTAAGCAAAGCCAATGACGCCGGCAAGGAACTGCAAGTAGATGTGTATGATCGCAATTTTTCAGCCAAGCTGGCAACTGGCAAACTGGTGGCCATTGATAATCAGGTCAACACATCGACGGGCACGTTCAAGCTGAATTCCAATTTTGACAACAACGATAACGCGCTGTTCCCCAACCAATTCGTCAATGTTGAATTGCTGGTCGATACATTACATGACCAGATCATCATCCCATCTGCAGCCGTCCAGACCGGCAGCAACGGTGCCTTTGTTTATCTGACCACGGATAACAAAACCGTATCCGTACACCCGATAAAGACGGGCGTTGGGGAGGGCGATAAAGTTATCGCAACTGACGGCTTGGCTGTCGGCGACAAGGTCGTGACAGAAGGCGTCGATAAATTGCGCGATGGCGCGGCAATCAGCGCACCATGACGCCCTCACGCATCTTTATTCTACGACCGGTGGCGACAAGCCTGCTGATGATAGCCATCATGCTGGTTGGATGGGCGGCCTTTCGTTTTCTACCACTATCTTCCCTTCCCGAAGTTGATTACCCAACCATTCAGGTGCAAACTTTCTATCCTGGCGCCAGCCCTGAAGTCACAACTTCGGCAATAACCGCCCCGCTGGAAAAGCAGTTTGGGCAAATGCCCGGATTGACGCAAATGTCATCCTACAGCTCAGCGGGTGCTTCGGTTATTACCCTCCGCTTTGACCTGACGCTCAATCTCGACATCGCTGAACAGGAAGTGCAGGCCGCCATTAATGCTGCTGGCAATTTATTGCCTGCTGATCTTCCTGCCCCCCCCATTTACGCCAAAGTCAACCCGGCGGATGCGCCCATTCTGACGCTTGCCATCACGTCCAAGACGTTACCTTTGACGCAAGTACAGGATATGGTCGATGCGCGTCTGGCGCAGCGCATATCACAAATGCCCGGGGTCGGCCTTGTTACCCTCAGTGGCGGCAACAGGCCCGCTGTGCGGATACGCGCAAATCTGCAGGCGTTGGCAAGTTATGGCTTGAATATAGACGATCTGCGTACAACAGTCGCCAATGCCAACGTCAACACACCAAAGGGCAGCTTTGACGGCACCTTGCGCGCCTACAGCATCAACGCCAACGACCAGATTCACAGCGCCAAGGAATACGAGGAAATCATCATCGCCTATAAAAACGGCGCACCCGTTCGTTTAAAGGATGTCGCGACGATTGAGGATAGTGCCGAAAACACAAAACTTGGTGCGTGGATGGCTGACCGCATCGCCGAGGGCGTGCCGCCCGCCATCATCCTGAACGTGCAAAGGCAGCCCGGCGCCAACGTGATAGAGGTATCAGATGCTATTCAGGCGAAGCTGCAACAGCTGAAGGATACTCTGCCCCCCAGCATCGATGTCAAATTATTGACTGACAGAACAACGACTATTCGCGCATCCGTTCATGATGTTGAATTCGAATTAATGCTGGCCGTCGCACTGGTGGTCGCCGTTATTTTTGTATTCTTACGCAACTTGCCTGCTACCCTTATTCCCAGCCTTTCTGTACCGTTATCGATTGTCGGCACTTTTGCCTTTATGTATCTGGCCGGATTTAGCCTGAACAACCTGACATTGATGGCTCTTACAATCGCGACCGGCTTTGTGGTTGATGATGCGATTGTGATGATTGAAAACATCGCCCGCTATATTGAGCAAGGTGATAAACCGCTGGATGCTGCCCTGAAGGGCGCCGGTGAGATTGGGTTTACGATCATCTCCCTGACCATCTCGCTGATCGCGGTGCTCATTCCCCTTTTGTTTATGGGGGATGTTGTTGGACGTTTATTCCGTGAATTTGCCATTACGCTTTCCGTCACCATTCTGATCTCGGCGGTTGTTTCGCTGACGCTCGTCCCCATGATGTGCGCGCGCATCCTGAAACCACACAGTGAGCAGCATGAAAACTTCGTCATGGTCGCCGTGCATCACTCGTTAGAGTCCATGATTAGTGGATATAATAAATCACTGGATGTCATTTTGCGTCATCAACGCTTGACACAGTTTGTTGCCATTTTGACGCTTATACTGACCGTTGCCTTATACATTCTAATCCCCAAGGGGTTTTTCCCGGTGCAAGATACCGGCTTGCTGCAGGGTATTTCGGAAGCCGCACAATCCATCTCATATGCGACCATGGCTGATAAGCAACAAGCGCTTGCCGCATTGATTATGAAGGACAAGGATGTTGAAAGCCTATCATCTTTCATTGGCGTTGACGGCACGAATGAAACACTTAATCAAGGACGCTTTCTGGTCAATCTGAAACCACTGCCTGAACGCACTGACAGCGCGGACACCATCGCCCGCCGGATCGACGCACTGTCTGAGCAACAGACGGGGGCCCATCTATACCTGCAACCCGTACAGGATTTGACTTTGGATAGCAGTGTCAGCCGCACGCAATATCAATTTATTATCGAAGACGCCAGTCCGGATGAACTGGCAGAATGGAGTGACAAGCTGGTTACCAGCATGCAGACATTGCCGCAAATTACGGACGCAAGCTCCGATCTTCAGCAAAAGGGGCTGGCCTACTACATCAATGTTAATCGTGATACGGCTGCGCGCCTAGGCATAACGCTCGCGACCATTGATAATGCGCTGTATGACGCCTTCGGCCAGCGCATCATTTCAACCATCTTTACGCAGTCGAACCAGTACCGCGTTATTTTGAACAGCGAAGCCAGCCGTCAGTCACTTGATAGCCTCTACCTGCCCTCCGCCGATGGCAGTCAGGTGCCGCTAACTGCCGTCACGACGATTGATGAACGCCCCGTCCCGTTGCAAATCAGCCATATGGGACAGTTTCCTGCAGCGTCTATATCCTTCAATGTCAAACCCGGCGTAGCCATAGGCGATGCCGTACAAGCCATAGAAAAAATGACCACGGATGTTAGCATGCCACCCAGCGTCGCGTTGCGTTTTCAGGGTGCGGCGGCTGCCTTCCGCACCTCGGTTGACAATGAAATATTACTGATCCTTGCGGCGATCATAACAGTCTATATCGTCCTTGGCGTCTTGTACGAAAGCTACATCCACCCCGTTACTATCCTGTCTACCCTGCCATCTGCGGGCGTTGGCGCCCTGCTGGCCTTGATGATAGCCGGGCATGATCTTGGCATTGTCGGCATTATCGGCATTATTCTGTTGATTGGCATCGTAAAGAAGAACGCAATTATGATGATCGACTTCGCTCTGGAAGCAGAACGCAAAGAAGGTAAATCCGCTTTCGATGCTATAAGGCAGGCCGCGCATCTGCGTTTCCGTCCGATTATGATGACGACCATGGCGGCCTTACTCGGTGCGCTCCCGCTTATGATCGGCAGCGGTGTAGGATCGGAATTGCGTCACCCTCTGGGCATTACCATTGTCGGTGGCCTGATCCTCAGCCAAATACTGACGCTCTACACAACGCCCGTCATCTATCTTGGCTTTGATGCATTAGCCAAACGCTTTGGCTTCAGCGCGTCCAAGGGCGTAGATGAGAGCGCGTGATGAGCTTCTCTAGCCCCTTCATACGGCGGCCGGTTGCCACAACACTTCTGACAATTGCCATTGCCTTGTCAGGACTGATTGCGTTCAAACTCCTGCCAGTGGCCTCACTCCCGCAGGTGGATTATCCAACCATTATGGTTCAGGCATCCATGCCCGGCGCCAGCCCTGAAACAATGGCATCCAGCGTCGCGACACCCTTGGAACGCCATTTGGGACAGATTGCCGATGTCACTGAAATGACATCGCAAAGCACACTGGGTAACAGCCGCATTACCCTTCAATTCGGCCTTGACCGCAATATTGATGGCGCCGCCCGTGATGTGCAGGCAGCCATTAATGCCGCGCGTGCGGATTTGCCAGCCGCGTTGAAGTCGAACCCAACATACCGCAAGGCCAACCCTGCCGACCCCCCCATCATGAACCTTGCGCTGACGTCGGCAACCATGACACCAGGGCAGATTTATGACTCCGCTTCATCTGTATTGGCCCAGAAATTATCACAGATACAGGGCGTGGGTCAGGTCAGCGTCGGTGGCAGTTCCCTGCCCGCCGTGCGCATAGAATTAAACCCGCGCGCGCTATTCAAATACGGTATTGGACTTGAAGATGTACGAGCCGCCCTATCCGCCGCTAATGCCAACAGTCCTAAAGGAGCGTTAGAGGAACGAGGTCAACATTTCCAGATATACACGAATGATCAGGCACGCCACGCTGTAGACTATCGGGACATGGTCATTGCCTGGCGCAATAACGCGCCGGTTCGGTTGTCAGATGTGGGGGTCGTCTCTGACTCGGTAGAGGATCTCCGCAATCAAGGCCTGTTTAATGGCAAGCCCGCTGTTATTTTGAGCATCAACAAACAACCCGGCTCAAACATAGTAGAAACCGTTGATCGCATTAAAGAAATATTGCCGCAACTGCAGGCCTCCATTCCCGCTGCCGTTAACATGACGATTGCGTCAGATAGAACCCCGACCATTCGCGCCTCGCTGGCGGATGTTGAACGTACACTGATGATATCGACGGTGCTGGTCATCTTTGTTGTGTTCATTTTTCTGCGTGACGGTCGCGCCGCTCTGATCCCTTCTATCGCTGTTCCTGTGTCACTTATCGGTACCTTTGGCGTTATGTATCTACTGCACTACAGCCTGGATAATTTCTCGCTGATGGCCATGACGGTTGCGACCGGGTTTGTCGTCGATGACGCCATTGTTGTGTTAGAGAATATAGCACGCCACATTGATAACGGCATGCCGCGCATGAAAGCCGCCCTGCAAGGGGCGCGCGAAGTGACCTTTACCGTCATTTCCATGAGCCTATCGCTGATTGCTGTCTTCCTGCCCATTCTGTTGATGAGCGGTATGCTCGGCCGCCTGTTCCGCGAATTCGCCATGACGTTGGCAATTTCCATCGTTATATCACTTTTTGTGTCATTAACCGCCACGCCGATGATGAGCGCACGCCTGTTATCTCAGCATAAGCATGACGAGATAACAAAATCATCGCTGTTACGCATTCTGTTTCGTATGACTCGCGCGGCCTATACATTAGCCCAACGCCAATATGACAAAGGCTTGATGTGGTCATTGCGACATAAAGGCTTGGTTATACTCAGCTTGTTTATAACTATTGGCTTGAACTTCTACCTTTTTACAATTGTGCCTAAAGGTTTCCTGCCTCAGCAGGACACGGGCATGATGTTCGGCAACATTCAAGCCGATCAGAGTATCTCCTTTCAGTCCATGCGGCAAAAGATGCAGCAAATTGTTGAGGTCATACATACAGAACCTGCTGTCAGCAACGTTGCAGCGTTCACAGGTGGCAACCAAACCAATCAGGCTTTTGTGTTTGTTTCTATGAAACCGTTAAGCCAGCGAACAGACACTGCGGATATGGTGCTGCGCAACCTGCGCAAGAAGCTGAAGAACGTAACGGGCGCCACATTGTTGATGCAGCCCGGACAAGATGTTCGGGTAGGAGGCCGCGCGTCAGGATCGCAATACCAGTACTCCATTCAATCTGATGATCTGGATGAATTACGGCAATGGTCGCCCAAAATTACGACCGCACTGCGCGAAGACGGCCGTTTGCTGGATGTCTTTTCCGACCAGCAAGACAGTGGCCTTGAAACCAACGTAACTGTTGACCGTGACAGCGCGGCAAGACTTAACCTGCAAGCCTCACAGATTGACAACACGCTTTATGATGCATTTGGGCAGCGCCAGGTTTCTGTTATCTATAACCCGTTGAACCAATATCACGTTGTCATGGAAGTGGACCCGAGTTTCTGGCAAAGCCCGGCCAGTCTAAACGAGATATACGTCAGCACGGCAGGCAATGTCAGCGGTACGCAGTCATCAGGTCCGGCAGCTGGCACAACCACTTTATCTAACACAAGCAGCGTGACGATTAGCGACGACGCTGCGCGCAATCAAAGTTTAAACGCGATTACGGCCATTGGTCACAACAACGCCTCAAGCGGCGCCGCACTGACAACACAACAGGAAACGATGATACCGCTGCCGGCAATCAGCAAAGTTGAAGATCACACCACCCCGCTAGGCGTCAACCATCAGGGGCATTTTGCCGTCACAACCATTTCGTTCAATTTGCCTGTCGGGCAGGCACTGGGTTATGCCGTAACGGTGATGAATGATGTGCTGCGCAAGATTGGCGTCCCTGCCAGTATTCACGGCAGTTTTCAGGGCACAGCACAGGTTTTTCAGGATGCACTGAAAAATCAGCCTGTGCTGATCGCAACTGCTTTTATCACGGTCTATATCGTGCTGGGTATTTTGTATGAAAGCGTCATTCATCCGCTCACAATATTATCCACGCTGCCATCAGCAGGCGTTGGTGCGGTCATTGCGCTACTGCTCTGTGGCATGGATTTTAATATTATAGCACTTATCAGCCTTATTCTATTGATCGGTATTGTTAAAAAGAATGCGATTATGATGATCGACTTTGCGATAGAAGCGCAACGAACGCAAAACTTATCCGCGCGTGATGCTATCTATCGCGCGTGTCTGCTGCGCTTTCGCCCCATTATGATGACAAGCCTTGCGGCCCTGCTTGGGGCCCTGCCCCTTGCCATCGGTTTTGGTGAAGGCTCCGAACTGCGCCGCCCGTTAGGCATATCAATCGTTGGTGGTTTACTGGTCAGCCAGTTCCTGACACTGTTCACAACACCCGTCGTTTACATCTATCTTGACCAGCTGCGCACGATTTTTAGGAAAAAGAGCGTTCAGGATTAATCAAAAAATCCAGCTTCCACCGGCCAATTTTTTGGAACCCCAAGGCTTCATAAAGCCTTATGGCCTGTGGGTTTTCGGAAAACAAAACCGCATGCCGTACACCACCGGCACGCACGATGTTCAAAGCCCCCGCCGTCACAATACGTGCATAGCCTTTGCCGCGGAACGAAACCGGGGTCCAGACGGGACCAATACCGCGCCAGTCGGGCAGATAACCACCACAACCGCAAAAGCTGACAATCTGCCCTCTATACTCCAACACATAAACATTCTTTTCGTGGATCATGCCGTTTATGTTCGCTTCTGCGCGACGTCGAGCATCTTCACCACCCGGATCACCAAGCGCTTCCATATAAAACTCATAACGCCATGGAATGAGTGTCGCTCCATCTTCAATGGTCGCACGGCGCACGATATATTCCGGCTCATGCAATTGTGGTGGCACGTTCATCGTCGATATATCAAGCGTGAACAGGTATTCGTCACGGCCACCCGCCCGCAGGTCATGTTCATCAATACCCAGCGCCTGCCGTATGGCCAGCACGTCATCCATGGGCCCCAATATCTCACTTAATTTTCTGGGCTTACCGTCGTGATGCTCACGCCAAGTAGAAGCCAACGCAACGGCTGCAGATTTATCTGTCATAAAGACCTGCATATGACCAAGCCAGGCGTGGCTTAACACCCCGACCAGATCGCCATCTTTAAACGCGCCGAATACTTCGGATTGATAGGGCTGCCCCCTATAATCCAACCCGCCCTTATGCGCATTCGAACGGATGAAAAAGGTGAACCCGGTGTGCGGTTCCAGATAGGCGTCCAGATTTTTGAAATCTTCCTGCGTCAGGAGCCGCACATACATCCCTACATCCCCTGATAATTCGGGCCACCACCACCTTCGGGCACCGTCCAGTTGATGTTCTGCGTAGGGTCTTTGATGTCGCAGGTCTTACAGTGAACACAGTTCTGGGCATTAATGATCAAATGCGGGTTTTGTCCACCGGCATCGCGCGCGATTTCATAAACACCCGCGGGACAATAACGGGTTTCCGGCGCGTCATAGATCGCCAGATTGGTTTGAACCGGTACTGCTGTATCTTTTAGGCACAAATGCGCAGGCTGATTTTCTTCGTGATTGGTGTTCGACAGAAACACGGACGACAAACGGTCAAAACTGATAACACCATCAGGTTTTGGATACGCAATCTTGCGACATACCTTGGCTGGCTTGAGAGCAGTGTTATCCGCATGGTTACGGAACGTCCAAGGTGCCCACCCGCGCAGCAAGATGCAGTCAACCGCCCCATACAGCATGCCAGCAAGCAACCCCCAATGAAACGCTGGCCTGATGTTGCGTACACCGCGCAGCTCAGCCCACAGCCATGACTTTTCCAGTTTGTTTCTATACTCAGCCACTTCGCGCGGTGCGTTGTCGGCCAGCAGATGATCGGCCAAAGCCTCTGCCGCTACCATGCCGGACTTCATTGCCGTATGGTTGCCCTTGATCTTCGCGACATTCAGAAAACCAGCGGCATCGCCAATCAACAACCCGCCCGGAAATGTCAGGCGCGGGATGGATTGATACCCACCTTCGTTAAGGGCTCGCGCACCGTACGCGATACGCTTGCCACCCTCCAGCAATTGCCGGATATGCGGATGTTGCTTGAAGCGCTGAAATTCCTCGAACGGCGACAGATAGGGGTTTTCATAATCCAACCCGACAACAAAGCCGATGCTCACCTGATTATTATCGGCGTGATATAACCATGACCCACCATAGGTTGCCCCGTCCATGGGCCAACCGATTGTGTGTTGCACTAAGCCCGGTTTGTGTTTGGCGGGGTCAATCTGCCATATTTCCTTGATACCCAGGCCATAAGTTTGGGGGTCCACACCATCGCGCAAATTGAACTTGTCAAAAAGCTGTTTTGTCAGTGAGCCACGGCACCCTTCGGCAAAAACTGTCTGCCGCGCGTGTAACTCCATGCCGCGCGTAAAACCGTCTGTCGGGTTACCGTCTTTGCCGATACCCATATCACCTGTTGCCACGCCGATGACGGCACCGGATTCATCGTACAACAGCTCTGCCGCCGCAAAGCCGGGATAGATTTCTACCCCAAGAGATTCCGCCTGCCCCGCCAGCCATTGCGCCAGACGACCCAAACTGATCACGTAATTGCCGTGATTATACATGGGCGGTGGAGTTGGTAGTTTGTAGGACTTGGATTGCGTCAGGAAATAAAAATGGTCTTCCTTCGCTTCGACCTGCAGGGGCGCACCAAGCGTACGCCAGTCCGGCAATAATTCGTTTAAGGCGCGCGGCTCAAACACCGCACCTGAAAGCAGATGCGCACCGACCTCTGCCCCCTTTTCGACAACGCAGACAGAAAGCTCCTGCCCCTTCTCTGCTGCACACTGCTTAAGACGTATCGCGCAGGCAAGGCCGGATGGCCCCGCGCCCACAATCACGACATCATAAGACATAACTTCGCGCGGTGCCGCGGCACGTGCCTGATCCAATACTTCCGACATAGCGCTTCCTTAAACGAAACAGGCCTAACCGTTTTGCGGGCCCTGAGGCTGATCCCGCTGCATTTGATGCCCCGGACGCACGCGAATGCCCCAACGCCGTAAACGACGAACCTGTCCGGCAGTACGGTCGCGCTCACGCAAAAGCTGCGACACTTCCTGACCAAAGCTGATGAGGTGGTTGACGATGGCGTAGCTCTGCTTGGCAACCCCCGTCCATGTGACCTGTAGGTTTGCCGAGGCACGCGCGGGCATTTCTGTGAAAAATTCAGCGACACGCAAAATAGCCTGGGTCATGTCCAGATGTTCCCAATTCGCCATAATTTCTTGCAGCTTGTTTGGCGGCAATTTGATACCGCCACCACCGCCGCCACCGGAACGACGACCACCGCCACCGCGGCCTTCCTGGCCTTCGGTTTCCTTCTGCTTGTTGTCGTCATTTTCTTCAACCATCAATAATACCCCGAACTTAGATCAATCTATTGTACGCCCGTCTTTCAAACGCAGGAAACTGGTATCAAACCCTTCGATGGGGCGCTTGTTCTCCATGCGGATGATCAGGATCTTATTGACCTTCAGCAGGTAGTTATGCATTTCATCGGTCGACTCCCATTCAATCAGATAGGTAGCGCCGGTATCAAAGATTATTTCAATCAGCCGCCTGTCCAAATGATACCCGACCCAGAGAGGCGTTGCCTCAAAAGGTTCATCATGTACAAGGCACAGCTTGCCGCGCGCGTTAACGACTAGACCGATATTCACGGGTTAAAGGACCCCTAGCCAATCCATTGATTCTGAACACAAGTTGTGACGCATATAAGCGGCTACAGGCCGGATTGTCGACCAAAGATGGTTAAGGAGTGGTGAATATCAGTTTTGGCGATATTCGGCAGCTAATTCAGCGTAATGCCCTGCCCGCATTTGAAATTGCGCGAGATCATCAGCCGACAGGTCGCGCCAGAATTTAGCCGGGCTGCCCGCCCATAATTGACCGGATTTGATGACTTTGCCCGGCGTCAGCAACGCACCCGCCGCCAACATACCGTTTGATTCAATACGCGCCCCATCCATGACGGCGGCCTTCATACCGACAAAGGCGTTATCCTCAACCACACATGCGTGCAGCAATGTCATATGCCCGACGGTGACATTGTCACCGATAAGGGTTGGAAAGCCTTCTGGTGGTGTCGGCGCATTGGCCCCTGTGCGGGCGGGATGTTCACCGCTCGCTACATGGATAACCGTGCCATCCTGAATATTCGTGCCCGTGCCGATGCGTATCTTGTTGACGTCGCCGCGCACCATGCAGCCAAACCAGATGGAGCTGTTCGCGCCAATTTCTACATCGCCAATGACAACGGCACCCGCCGCCACAAAGGCCAGCGGGTCAATCTTTGGCCAGATGCCACGATAAGGAAGGATGATGGGCGAAGCAGACATGAAAGGTTCCCGTAACGCGCGATTACCATACCTCAAAACAAAAACGGGGAAAACCGAAGTTTTCCCCGTTGATTGTAACCACAATACAGTTGCAATTAGCGCTTGCTGTACTGGAAGCGACGACGCGCCTTGGCGTGACCGTACTTCTTACGTTCGACGACACGCGAGTCGCGACGCAGGAACTTGGCGACCTTCAACGGTGCGCGCAGATCCGGTTCGAAATAGGTCAAAGCCTTCGAAATGCCGTGCTTGACGGCACCGGCCTGACCAGACAAACCACCGCCGACGACGAGGCATTCGACGTCGAACTGGTTGTTACGGTCGGCAACGGCGAAAGGCTGGTTGACGATCATCTGCAGCACGGGGCGTGCAAAATAGACCTTCAGTTCACGACCATTGACGGTGATCTTGCCCTTACCCGGCTTAATCCACACGCGGGCAATGGCGTTCTTACGCTTGCCGGTGGCATAGGCGCGACCATACTTGTCGAGCTTGCGTTCGTGCTTCGGGGCTTCGCTGTTCGCGGCCTTGGTTTCAGCAGCCGGAGCGGCGGCCTTGGCCTGTTCCTTGACAGCAGACTTGATGCCCGAAAGCTGGGATGTTGTTTTGCGAGGCGTAGCCATTATTTGACCCTCTTGTTCTTGGGGTTACGGGCGGCGAAATCGATCGCGGTCGGGTTCTGGGCCGTGTGCGGGTGTTCGGCACCGGCATAGACCTTCAGGTTGCCCATTTGACGGCGGCCCAGCGGACCACGCGGCATCATGCGTTCGACGGCCTTTTCAATGACACGTTCGGGATGCGCACCGGCCAAAATCTGGGCGCGGGTGCGTTCCTTGATACCACCCGGGTAACCCGTGTGATAATAGAACTTCTTGTCGGTAGCCTTGTTGCCGGTCATCTTGACCTTGTCGGCGTTGATGACGATGACATTGTCACCGCTATCGACAGACGGGGTGAAGGTCGGGCGATGCTTGCCACGCAGCAGCGTAGCGATAGTTGCGGCCAGACGGCCCAGGATGACGCCTTCGGCGTCGATCACAACCCACTGTTTCTTCACGTCCTGGTGACGAAGCGTGAAGCTTTTCGTCTGGACGCTGCGTTTAACGCGAATTTTTGCAGCCATTGTTTTCTCCATTAACCGCCGCCAACAGGGCGTGCGGAGCGTGGTGAATACAATTTGACTGCTACCGATGTCAAGTTAATTGCTACAAAACAAGCCTTTTTAATATGTAGTATTATAATACTACATTGCAAGCGCTATTTTCAAATAGGCCCTGCCCCAGATGGCCAGATCCAGCAACCACAAGAAGGGAGCGGGGTAATGGCCGCCAAAATTGCGATGAAAATACCGGACAAAACCCTGCGCCTTGCTCTTTTCAATAAAGGCGTTGGGGGCATGGCCGCTGGTTCCACCGATATGGGTAACCACAACATCTGGCGCAAAATAGGTTATGCCGCCGTTGCGGGCAAAACGCAGACAGAAATCCAAATCCTCGACATGCAGAAAATAACCTTCATCAAACCCGTTGATGCCCCAATAATCCTCACGACGCATATACATAAACGCGCCACTGATTGCCGGCACGGGCGATAAAATCGCCGGCACGGGCTCTTTATCAAAGTTAAGGCGTAATCCTGGGAACAGCTTATAGAGAAACAAAGCCTCAATAAAAGCAGTTGTGGGGGTCAAAATCGCACGCCGGCACCCACGCTGATCCGCCCCCTGGGCATCCACCAAACGCGCGCCAATCATGCTGCCTGAACCGGTTTCTAAGATATATTTCTCAAGTCTTTCAAGGCAATCCGGCTGAATCTTCGAGTCCGGATTCAGAAACAACAGTTTGCCGCCCCTGCCCGCCCTGGCACCCGTGTTACAGCCCCGGCTAAAACCAATATTCCCATAACCTTGAATGAGGGTAACGCGCGGCTCACGCGACGCCAGTTGAACAAGGCGTTGGGCCACATCTGGCGGGTTGCCGTTATCAACCAGACAAAGCTGCACAGGGCGCGTTTGGTCCAAAACGGACTGGATCGCCTCAAACAGGAACGGGCCTGTGTGGTAGCTGACCATCACAACCGAGGTAAGCGCTTCATCGATTACCTGATTTTCCTGCATAATCCCCTCTTTTACAGACTGTCGAGGCATAACCCACAGCCCCGTATGGGGCAAGTTATTTGTCAGAAGGGCGCCGCACATGCTACCACTAGGCACAGAATCAACTTTTTGAATTAGAGCCCAATGTCAGATCTGTTTCCGTCCCAGGCCAAGAAAAAGAACGAAACCTATAACGCGCAGGATATCGAAGTTCTGGAAGGGCTGGAGCCCGTCCGCCGCCGCCCCGGTATGTATATCGGCGGCACCGACGAAAACGCCATGCACCATCTGGTGGCCGAGGTTCTGGACAACTCGATGGACGAAGCCGTCGCGGGTTATGCGAACAGGATCGAAATCATTCTGCAACCGGACAATAAGGTCACCATCCGCGACAACGGGCGCGGCATCCCCATCGACAATCACCCGAAATACCCCGGCAAGTCGGCGCTTGAAGTTATTCTGACCATGCTGCACTCCGGCGGGAAGTTTTCGAACAAGGTTTATGAGACATCAGGCGGTTTGCACGGCGTTGGTATCTCGGTCGTTAACGCGTTGTCTGAAGAACTTATTGTCGAAGTTGCACGCGACAAGGAATTGTATGCCCAAAGCTACAGCCGCGGTCACGCGAAGGGTAAGCTCAAGAAAATGGGCGCGATTAATCGTCGCGGCACCAGCGTTACCTTCATTCCAGACGCAGATATTTTTAGCACCAAGGCGCATTTCAAACCCGCCACCCTGTTCCGCATGGCGCGATCCAAGGCCTATCTGTACAGCGGCGTCGAAATGCGCTGGAGCTGTGACCCCAGCCTGATTAAGGGCGACGATCAGACACCAGCCGAAGCCGTCCTGCATTTCCCTGGCGGTTTGTCTGATTATCTCAGCAGCACGATGGAAGGCCGCGACACGCTGACAGCCAATCCATTTGCTGGCAAAGCCGACCTGCCGGACAATCAGGGTAAGGTCGAGTGGGCTGTTACATGGCCAGATGATGGCCAGGGTGTCTGCAGTTCGTATTGTAACACAGTCCCCACACCGCAAGGCGGGACCCATGAAAGCGGTATGCGATCAGCCCTGCTGCGGGGCCTGCGCAGTTATGGGGAAATGATAGGCAACCGCCGCACAGCCGCCATCACCGGCGATGAAGCCTTTGGCGATGCCTGCATCATGCTGTCCGTCTTTATCCGCAACCCGCATTTTCAAGGGCAGACCAAAGAAAAGCTGGTCACGACCGAGGCAACGCGTCTGGTCGATCAGGTTATCAAAGACCATTTTGACCATTGGCTGGTCGGGGATTCCGCAGGCAGCAAAAACCTGCTGGATCAACTGATTTTCCGCGCGGAAGAACGCGCGCGCCAAAGTCAGGCAAAGGATATGGCGCGCAAAACCGCCACACGTAAATTGCGTCTGCCCGGCAAACTGGCCGACTGTTCGCAAAGCCGATCTGAGAACACAGAAATCTTTTTGGTGGAAGGTGACTCGGCGGGCGGCTCAGCCAAGCAAGCACGCAACCGCGAAACACAGGCCATCCTGCCGCTGCGCGGCAAAATCCTGAACGTCGCCAGCGCGACCACGGACAAATTACGCAGCAATCAGGAACTTGCCGACCTGGTGCAAGCTCTCGGCTGCGGTCTTGGCAGCGAGTTCAAGCTTGATAAGCTGCGTTACGAACGCGTCATCATCATGACCGACGCCGATGTGGACGGCGCACATATCGCCTCGCTTCTGATGACTTTCTTCTATCGTGAAATGCCGGGGCTCATTAACGCCGGACGGCTTTATCTGGCGCAGCCGCCGCTGTACCGCCTCAGTCAGGGCGATAAGATCGCCTATGCGCGCGACGACGCACACCGCGACGATTTGATGCAAACCACATTCTCCGGCCGCGGCAAGGTTGATATCAGCCGCTTCAAAGGTTTAGGCGAAATGATGCCGGTGCAGCTGCGTGAAACCACAATGGACCCGCGCCGACGCTCCCTGTTGCGCGTTGTTGTCGCAACCAATGCAAACGATAATTTGGCCGACATCAAGGAAACCGAAACCCTGGTTGAAAGTCTAATGGGCCGCAAGCCCGAATTACGTTTCCAGTTCATTCAGGAAAACGCCAAATTCGCGCGCGACGTTGATATTTAACTGACGGCTCCTCCCCATGTCCATGAGCATGAGCAACCGCGACGGCTTTATCTGGTTTGACGGCGCCTTGATACCATGGCGCGAAGCGAATGTGCATGTGTTGACACATACGCTACATTACAGTGTCGGCGTGTTCGAAGGCATCCGCGCTTATGAAACCGACAAAGGCACCGCCATTTTCCGCCTTCAGGAGCACACAGATCGTTTGCTGAATTCAGCAAAAATCATGCGCCTGAACGCGCCGTATGACAAAGACACAATCAATGCCGCCTGCCGCACCGCCGTGACCAGCAACAAGCTGGCTTCGGCCTATATCCGCCCGATCGTGTTTTTGGGGTCTGAGGGCATGGGCATCCGCGCCGAAAGTCTGAAAGTACATGTAGCCATTGCCGCATGGCATTGGGGCAGCTATCTGGGTGACGAAGGTATCACCAAGGGCATTCGCGTCAAGACTTCGTCCCTAACACGCCATCACGTCAACATCACGATGTGCAAAGCAAAAGCAACGAGCAACTACGCCAATTCCGTCCTTGCTTTGCGCGAAGCCGTCGAAGCTGGCGCAGACGAAGCCATGTTATTGGATGCTGAAGGCTATGTCGCCGAAGGCAGTGGTGAGAATATCTTTATCGTACGCAATGGCGTGATCTATACCCCCGAACCATCATCCGCCCTTGAAGGCATCACGCGCGATACCGTCATTCAGTTGGCGCAGGAAAATGGTTATCAGATCAAAGAGAAGCGCATTACGCGCGATGAGGTCTATATCGCCGACGAAGTATTCTTTACCGGTACAGCCGCTGAAGTAACCCCGATCCGCGAAGTCGATGGTCGCCCCATCGGCAATGGCGCACGTGGCCCCATTACTGAAAAGTTGCAAAGTCTGTACTTTGATGTCGTTAAGGGTAAATCGGCCACGCACAACAAGTGGCTGACCTATACCACCTGAGCCGGTGCAGCATCATCAACAAACAACTGCACGCGTTCTTCGTCCTGCCATTCGTCGATGCGCAGATGGCCCGCGATATGACATTGCCTTTCTGTCAGTAGCGCGTTGCCAAGCCTACCCTCCATTGCACGAAAAGCGATACCACGCAGTGTATTACCACCCTGCGACAGGATAACGGATACATGCTTCTCACCAACTACGTTTGCGCGCACAATCCGACAGTTAGCGAGCGCAAAGCGCGGCTCGCTGTTTCCAGAACCAAACGGCCCCAAGGCATCCATCTGTTTAATGAAGTCAATTGTTACAGCCGTTGAAGCCACCAGCCCGTCGATGGACAAAGTCGGCACCAGCGGTTCGTCGGCAATCTGCTTGCCTATACGCTCGACTAGAAATTGCTTTAACGCATCAATCTTATCGTGTGCCACGGTAAATCCCGCCGCCATTTTGTGACCGCCACCGTTAAGCAACAATCCCGCCTGACGTGCGGCGATAATGTGGGCGCCCAGATCAATATTACCAATCGACCGCCCTGAACCTTTGCCAATATCGCCTTCGATCGCGACAACAAGCGCCGGATGTTGAAACTTGTCCTTGAGGCGAGAAGCAACAATGCCGATAACGCCTGGGTGCCAGTTCTCAGAAGCCACAAACGCAATTGGCAAATTATCGTTTAGTTTAATTTCTTCGGCTTCGGCCAGAACACGCGCTTCAATCTCACGTCGCTGGCTGTTCAGTTCGTGCAGGTGTTCGGACAGTGATGCAGCAACCGACGGATCATCGGTCGACAGCAGGCGCGCGCCAAGATCAGCCTCCCCTACACGCCCACCTGCATTAACGCGCGGCCCCAGCAAGAATCCTGCAGCATAAGCGTCCAATTGTGTTTTACACCCCGCCACCCGGGCCAACGCGGCAATGCCAACATTGCCACGACGCGACATAACTTTGAGCCCCTGCGTGACAAAGGCACGGTTAAGCCCTTGCAATTTAACAACGTCACAAACAGTGCCCAACGCCACCAGATCCAGCCACTGCATCAAATCAGGTTTTGGCCGCGTTTCATTATAAAATGCCGCTTCGCGCAAAACTCGGTTTACCGCTATGATAAATAGATAGGTTACCCCCACGGCAGCCAATGCGCCATAACCCTCCTCTTCATCCAGACGGTTTGGATTGACCAGCGCAGATGTCGGCGGCAATTGCGGCTCTGCCGCGTGATGGTCCAGAACGATAACGTCCATACCTGCATCGCGCGCAGCGGCCAGCGGCTCATGAGCCGTTGTACCGCAATCAACGCAGAGCGTTAGTTTAACCCCCTCCAACGCTAATAGTCGCATGGCTGGCGCATTCGGCCCGTACCCTTCGCGCAGACGGTCAGGCACATAAAGTCTGACCTCAACGCCCAGCGCACGACAAAAACGGATTAACAGCGCCGATGATGTCGCGCCATCCACATCATAATCACCCCAGACGGCGATTTTCTGCTGCCCCTGTACGGCAGCAACAAAACGTGTAACAGCCTCATCCATTGCCTTAAACCGGCTGGGGTTCGGCAGGAAGTCACGCAGTTTTGGTTCCAGAAATTGAGGCGCGTCATCTAGTGAAACGCCTCTGACGGCAAGGCTCCGCGCCAAAACATCTGGTAGGCCATGCCGTTGAGAAAGAGCCAGCGCCAGCCGTTCATCATAGGCGCGTGCTACCCATTTTTTACCCGTAAAGGACCGGACAACGTCCAGAAATGCAGCCTCAGTCACTGATGCGGCTCATTGCGCGCTCGCGCCATTTATACTTTATACAACGATAAACACCGTACAGGCTGAACCCCAGCCACAAAATATTACTGGCGAAGGACGCCAGATTCCAGTGCTGCGATAAGCACATCAGCATCATGATATTCGCAGCACCGTTCGCGATGGAATATTGTATCGACTTTGCAAATTCGCGGCGAAATTGAAGGCGTGCGTAACAGCTAGTTGAAATAACAACGGCGCAAAGCCCAACCACATCCATATAATCGATCATGCTATCCCTCCCTATTCATCCAGATCAGCCATAAGTGGCTTGCGACGAAAGTTATGGTGCGCCTCGATATAACGAACCGTGCCGCTCTTGGATCGCATAACGACCGTATGGGTGTACGCACCACCGGCAAATCGGCGCACACCGCGCAACATAGTGCCGTTCGTCACACCCGTTGCCGCAAACATGATGTCGCCATGCGCCAACTCATTCATTTCATACTTACGGTCAAAGTCTGTAATCCCGGCGCGTGTAGCGCGTGCGCGTTCATCATCGTTACGGAACAACAAACGCCCCTGCATTTGCCCGCCGATGCATTGCAACGCGGCAGCAGCCAGCACACCTTCAGGCGCACCACCTGTGCCCATATAAATATCAATGCCACTGCTGGCCTCGGCCGTCGAGATAACGCCAGAGACGTCACCATCGCCAATCAACATAATGCGCGCGCCAGTCTCACGCACCTTGGCGATCAGTTCCTGATGGCGCGGACGCTCCAGGATACAAACCTGCAAATCTTCAATTTCTGAACGCTTGGCCTGTGCTAGGTTACGCAGATTTTCCTGCGGTGACGCGTCCAAATCAACAACATGGGGCGGCAAGCCACCACCGATGGCGATTTTGTCCATATACACGTCCGGGGCATGCAGAAACCCCCCAGCTTCGGCCATCGCGATAACGGCTAATGCGTTGTTGCCACCGCGTGCGGTGATGGTGGTTCCCTCCAAAGGGTCCAAGGCAATATCAACACGCGGGCCACGGCCCGTACCCACTTCTTCACCAATGTAAAGCATGGGAGCTTCGTCACGCTCACCTTCGCCGATAACAACCTTGCCCTTGATGTCGAGAGCATTCAGTGCACGACGCATAGCATCGACGGCCACCTGATCTGCCTGCTTTTCATTGCCGCGCCCGACAAGGCCGGAGGCGGCAAGGGCCGCTGCTTCGCTAACGCGCGCCAATTCCATGGCCAGATTACGATCCATATAGGTTGGGATGTACATGTATTATTACTCCTCAATGGGCATCAGACAGGGTGGTTCCGCAATTTCCTTCAACTGCAAAAGCTTTGTCATAACGCGACGAATGGCAACGGCGGGCGACCTGTGGGTCATAATAACCAGTGGCACAGAACCAGCCACCTCATTCCCGCGCTGGATGATGGCTTCGATTGAGATTGACTCGTCGCGCAGTACGCCAGCGATGGCGGCCACGACACCCGGTTGATCGGCCACCTGTAAGCGTATGTAATAACGGCTACTGTCGCTTGCCTTCACCGAAGGCTTTTGCATTTTTTCTGCAGATTGGCCAAAAGGCGGCGTTTTATTGCCACGCGCGACATCAACCAGATCGGCAACAACCGCACTGGCTGTTGCGGGACCGCCCGCGCCCTGCCCATACAACAAAACATCGCCCACAAAGTCACCGCGCATCATAACCGCGTTCATAGCCCCACTGACCTGCGACAACGGAGATGACAATGGCACAAGACATGGCCCCACGCGTTGCACGATGCCCGATGCGTCCCCATGCGCGCTGCCCAACAGTTTGACGCGGCATTTCAAATCATCAGCAAAAGCCAGGTCGGTGGGCACGATCCGCCTGATGCCTTCAAGCGTCATGTTGGATGTATTCGGCACCGTACCGAACGCGAGTGCCGACAAAATAGCCAGCTTATTTGCCGTATCCACCCCATCAATATCGGCACTGGGGTTTGCCTCGGCATAGCCCTTGTCCTGCGCTTCTTTCAGTGCTGCCTCAAGGTCCAGCCCCCTGTCCCACATGCTCGACAGTATGTAATTACAGGTGCCGTTCAAAATACCTTGAACCGACTGCACGTGATTACCCGCAAGACTTTCACGCAACGTCTTGATAACGGGAATACCGCCGGCCACTGCCGCCTCGAACATCAATGAAACACCGCGATCTTCAGCTAACGCAGCAAACTTAACACCGTGTTCCGCAATCAGCGCTTTATTGGCGGTCACGACATGTTTACCGGCCTCAAGAGCAGCCTTAACCAGATCATAGGCAACACCACTGGCGCCACCGATCAGTTCAACCACCACATCTGCATCTGTTGCCGCAAGATCCAGCGGATTTTGCACCCAATTGATATCGGTCAAGTCGCAGGAGCGTTTCTTGCCTTTATCCAGCGCCGTTACGCCAACTATAGCCAGTCGCTTACCTGTACGGTTCCGCAACAGATCCCGTTGCTGTTGCAACAACCTGACAACTGAACCGCCAACATTCCCCAATCCTGCGATAGCAATTTTAAGCATCGTTACTGCCCTTTCTTTGCCGCTGTCGGCGCATCATCCTGCAAATCGTATATTTCAGGATGGGCGGCACGTATGGTCTGCCCTTCCTGTCGCAGGGCTTCCATATCCTGTTTGTGCTTCTCAATATCCGCAGCAGCCGTAAAGTCTGTGGGCTTTGACGGCACGTCACCAAGCCGTAGCCATGTTTTGGTATCCAACTCTTCCTGCGTCGGCGCGGCAACAAGACGCGGTTGCTGTAAAACGGCATCCGGCACGTCGTTGTCCCTGAAGACATGGGGCATGTTGTCCGATGAACATCCCGCAAAACCGGCAATTGCCAGAACGCAGAAAAAACATTGCAAAACAGTGTGCAAGGAAGATGGTGTTTGCCTGAAGGTCATGCTAGAAACGCTCGAATCTCGCGGCTAAAGAGTACCCCATGACCATAGCAGACGACGGGAAAAATCCAAACCTTTCAAAGAGGCTGCAGCAATCCGCCGACGCCGTTGCCGCGCTGCGGAAAGCCATGGAACAAAAGCTGGCTGAACAAACCCCTCGCGCAGCCCAACCCGCACAGAAACAGCAACCGAAACAATCAGAAACGGATAACACTCTGGACGAAGCCGTTGATGGCGCTCTGGCTAAACGCATGTCCGATCCGCTTGCCTGGTCGCAAATATTGATGCATGTGACAGAAAGATGTCAGGAAATTTTGATGTCCTACATCCAGCGCCACAAAGAACACCCCATTCCCCTGCCACAACAATTTACGCCAACAAAGCTGCTGGACGCGTTTATAGAATTAAACAGCCGCATTTTGAACGACCCCAAACAGTTTGTGGATACCCAACTGGCCCTTTGGCAAGGCTATACGCAAATATGGCAAAGCGCCCTGGCGCGAATGCAAGGCAAGACAGTCAGCGATTACGTCAACGCACCCGTGTTTGATCGTCGTTTTAAAGATAAGGAATGGCAGCAGAACTGGATCTTCGATTATCTGAAACAGCTCTACCTGCTGACTAGCCAGAAAATGTATGGCTGGGTGAAGGAAGAATCCTCCAAACTTGACCCAACGCTGGCCCGCAAAGTGGAATTCTATACACGGCAAATGGGGGACGCACTGGCCCCCAGTAATTTCTGGATGACCAACCCCGAAGTGCTCCGCGCCATGTTCCAGAGCAACGGCGAAAGCCTGATCAAGGGATTTGAGAATTTCATTGGTGATCTGGAACGCGGCCACGGTGAGCTGCGTATCAGCATGACAGACGCAACCGCCTTTTCGATAGGCGACAACATTGCCATGACGCCGGGCCGTATCGTTTACCAGAACCAGTTGATGCAATTGATCCAGTACGCACCGCAAACATCAGATGTTTATGCCGTACCTGTGCTGATTATTCCACCCTGGATCAACAAATTTTATATTCTGGATTTGCGCGAGAATAACTCGCTTATCCGCTATCTGCTCAATCAGGGGTTTACCGTCTTTTGCGTTTCGTGGGTAAATCCGGACGCCAAGCTGGCTCTCACCAACTTTGATGACTATATGGTAGACGGTCCGCTGGCTGCCCTGCGTGAAATCAAGCGCATAACGGGCGCAGCAGAAGTTAACGCGGTCGGCTATTGCATTGGTGGTACGTTATTGGCCAGCACGCTTGGCTGGCTGGCGGCACAACCCGCACCCGCGACCGATCTAACTACTGTTAAAAGCGCCACCTATTTTGTAACGCTGGTTGATTTTTCGGACCCCGGCGATATCGGTGTTTTCATCGACGATGACTTGATTAAATACGTCGAAGATAAAATGGCACGCCAAGGTTATATGGACGCCGCGACCATGGCGACCGTTTTCAACCTGCTGCGCTCAAACGACCTTATCTGGTCTTATGTCGTCAACAATTACCTGCTCGGCAAAGACCCGGCGCCGTTTGACATTCTGTACTGGAATTCAGACTCGACCAACCTGCCGGCGGTGATGCAAAGCTATTACCTGCGCAATATGTATTTGCTGAACAGGCTGCGCATGCCGGGCGGCATAACGCTTAAGGGCACGCCCGTGGATGTCCGCAAGATCCAAACGCCTACCTACTTGCTATCCACACGCGATGACCACATTGCGCCATGGCGCACAACCTATCAGGCAACACAACTGTATAGCGGCAACGTGACCTTCACACTTGCTGGTTCAGGCCATATTGCGGGGGTTATCAATCCGCCCTCCGTTAATAAATACGGCTATTGGACTAACGAGACATGCCCGAGCGAGCCGGAACAGTGGTTGAAGGCAGCAGAAGAACATAAAGGTTCTTGGTGGCCACACTGGGCCAATTGGCTAGGCCAATATGGCGGCGAGAAAGTACCGCCAAGGCAACCCCCTGAGGGGCTGGAACCCGCCCCCGGCAGCTATGTTAAGGTCAGAGCTGTTTAATCCTTGGCAAATAACCCTTTTTGCCAATTGGCAGCCCATATTCCGGCGGCTATGATGCGTGCGGATATACAGAGTCAGGTGTGTAGGCATGTCTCAGAAAACTAAACGCGTTCTTCTAATTGGCGGCAGCGGTCAGGTAGGGCAAGCCCTGCGCGCAGAGCCCTTGCCTGAAAATTGGGTATTTGCCGCTCCGCCGCGGGCCGAGTGCGACCTGACCGATCACGCCCAGGTGCAGGCCAGTATCAATAATTTTAAGCCTGACATCATCATCAACACCGCGTCCATGACCAATGTGGATGCATGCGAGAAAGATTCGGACTCCGCCGTTGCCGCCAACTTCGAAGGGCCTGCCAATCTGGCCGCGCAATGCTGCCACCGTGATATTCCGCTTATTCACCTGTCGACCGATTATGTTTTTGACGGCGCTGACGGGTCGCGTCCCTATACGCCTGATGACCCGATGAATCCATTGTGTCATTACGCCAACACCAAGATGATGGGCGAAGAGTCCATTCGCCATGAAATGGCGTGGCATGTCATTTTGCGCGTGGCGTCCGTCTACAGCACCTATGGCACAAATATTTTCTCAAAATTGCTGACGGCCATAGAAACCAAAGATGAGTTGCGCATGGTAACGGATCAGGTTGGATCGCCCACCTATGCGCCGGATATTGCCAAAGCGCTGATCCGTATTGTCGACGCCGTTATGGGTGGAAAATTCGACGCGTATGGAACGTTTCACTTTGCCGGCGATACGCCCATGACCCGTTACCAATTTGCGCAAGATATCATGCAGGCCTACGCCCCACATATACAACGCCTGCCAAAACTATTTACCGCCGTCAGCAGCGACTTCCCCGGCTTTGCAACACGCCCCGCTTACTCCGTACTCGACAGCAGTAAGTTGGAACGCGTTTATGGCATTCCCGCAAGTTCATGGAAAAAGGGCCTTGCCGAAGCGATCGCCATGCATGTGGCTGCCCGCGATGCACGCAACGCCGACCAAGCACAATCAGCCTAAGGAGTATTCATGACCACCAAGAAAGGTATTATCTTGGCGGGCGGCAGCGGCACGCGCCTCTATCCCGCCACCAAGGCCGTCAGCAAGCAATTGATGCCCGTGCATGACAAGCCGATGATTTATTACCCGCTGTCGACCCTCATGCTATCGGGCATTCGCGATTTTCTGATCATCAGCACGCCGCGTGATTTACCCTTATTCGAAGGATTGCTGGGCGACGGCAGCCAGTGGGGCATTAATCTGAATTATACCATGCAGGCAGCACCGAATGGATTGGCTGAAGCCTTTATTTTAGGTGCCCCCTTTGTCGGCCGCGACAGTGTCGCCATGATTTTGGGTGACAATCTGTATTATGGTCAGGGCTTGAACGTTCTGCTGCCTGAAGTGGCGCAAAAAGAAAAGGGCGCCACCACATTTGCCTACCGCGTCGCCAATCCGGAACAATATGGCGTCATCGCCTATAACGATCAGGGCGTTCCTGTTGACGTTGTAGAAAAGCCACCGGTTGCACCGTCCAAATGGGCTGTCACAGGGCTATATTTTTATGACAATCAGGTTGTCGATATTGCCAAATCCCTGAAGCCATCCGCGCGCGGCGAATTGGAGATCACAGACCTGAACCGCGTCTATCTGAAAAAGAATGAGATGGAAGTGATGCGCCTTGGCCGCGGCTACACATGGCTTGACACCGGCACGCATGAATCCTTGGCCTCAGCCAGTGACTTTGTCCGCATTCTGGAACAACGTCAGGGTTTGAAGCTCGGCTGCCCCGAAGAGATAGCTTTCGCCAACGGCTATATCGATGCCGAGCAAGTGTTAAAAATCGCAGGCCAGATGGGCAAAACGCCCTACGCCGCCTATTTGCGTGACCTTTTGGACCAAGATTATAAATGACAATGCAGGACCTGCTGCCCCTCATCGCTATACTCAGCAGCCTTGGTGTAACGCTTATGCTGACGGGATATGTGAGAGGCGTTTTACTGAAGCATAAAATTCTGGACCAGCCGAACGCACGAAGCTCGCACACTATTGCGGTGCCGCGCGGCGGGGGCTGGGCATTTCTGCCCACCCTGATTGCAGCCCTGTTGGCTCCGCTTGCCATCACCGCCATCGCACCCATGCACCCTTATCTGCTGACCGGACTTATTTTGCTGGCGCTCATATCATGGGTGGACGACCGTTTCGATATCAGCGCCCGCATACGCCTCTGCCTGCACTTTGCGGCTGTGATCGTCGCTTTGTGCGATCTACCGAACCACGGCCTTATTTTTGCAGGTATGATCCCGGCATGGATTGACCACATTCTGGTTGTTGTCGGTTGGGTCTGGTTTATCAATCTGTACAATTTTATGGATGGCATCGACGGCATAACCGGCGTTGAAACCATAAGTCTGGCTGTTGGCCTTTGCCTGCTGGGTGATGCAACGGGCGTTCTGTCCACATCCGATCATACTATCTTTCTACTACTCATCGGCGGCTGCCTTGGTTTTCTGGCCTACAACTGGCATCCCGCCAAGATATTCATGGGTGATATCGGCAGCATCCCGCTTGGTTTCCTGACGGGGTTTGGGCTTTTGTCCCTGGCATCCAACGGGCATCTGGTCGCGGCAATCATTCTGCCGCTTTACTACTTGGCCGACAGTGGCATCACCATAGCCAAGCGCGCCCTGCGTCGCGAAAAGATCTGGCAGGCGCATCGGCAACATTTCTACCAACGCGCCACCACCGGCTGTGGGCGGCACGATAACGTGACCATGCGTATTGCTGCCGCTAATTTATTCCTGATAGTGCTATCCGTGTGGTCGCTCAATCAACCC
Organism: Alphaproteobacteria bacterium; assembly: GCA_019233975.1. GTDB lineage: Bacteria > Pseudomonadota > Alphaproteobacteria > UBA9219 > UBA9219 > JAFALY01. The sequence goes on from JAFALY010000031.1 coordinate 52,808, forward strand.
TTTGGCGCATTACTGGCTGCCTTGATCGTGGTTGCTCTTTTACTGTTTTGGATGCATACCAAATCTAAACAACAAGCCGCATCAACATGAAACGTTTGCTTTCTTTTATAAAATTAAACCGGCGGTCGCTGGCCATGCTGCACGACACATTTGTGGCTGCCTTGGCGTATATCATTGCGCTGTATCTGCGCATGGGCGATGACATAGCAACATTGTCATTCGCCACCATTCTGACATCCACCGCCATATTCACCGCCACCTGCGCCAGCATATTTTGGCTGAGCGGACTGTATCGCAGCATTTGGGCTTTCGCCTCGCTCCGCGACCTGACTGAAATCCTGCGCGCCTCTACTATTGCGACAGTCACTTTTGTAATCATCGCCTTCCTGCTGACCCGCCTTGAAGGTGTGCCGCGTACCGTACCCTTTATTACATGGTTTATTATGATGGCGGGGCTCGGTGGTTCACGCATGGCCTTCCGCCTATGGCGCGAAAAACGCCTGAGCACCCTATGGCAACGTTCCGGCGGCGGGCGTGTCAATGTCCTGCTGGTCGGCGCAGGCGATGAAGCGGATATTTTTATGCGTGCAATTTCAGCCAACCCGCAGGCCGCCTTTAACGTTGTCGGCATTGTTGGTGAAAATGACAAGCGCGTGGGGCGTTCCATTCACGGCGTTACGGTTCTGGGCACCCTTTATGAACTACCGGCTATTGTTGAAAAGCTACGTCATGATAATCGCGCACCAAGCAGGTTGATACTCACCCGCAATGTCAGCCGCTTTAACGGCGACCATGTTACACAGTTGCTGGAACAGGCCTCCGCCCTTGGCCTCAACCTCTCACGCGTGCCGTCCCTCACCGAAATTCGTGATGATGTCAGCACGGCACTCACCATGAAGGACCAACCGTTAGCCTTGGAAGATTTGCTGGGCCGTCCCGAAACCAAACTGAATCGCGAAGATATCAGCCGTTTAGTAAAAGGACGGCGCGTTTTGGTGACCGGCGCAGGCGGCACTATCGGCTCAGAATTAGTGCGTCAAATCGTGGCTCTGGCCCCCTCAGTGCTTATACTCTGTGAATTCAGCGAGTTTAATCTCTATAAAATCGAGATGGAAATCCGCGAGTCCGTGCCGCAGCAGAACTTGCGTGGCTACATCACTGACGTGCGCGATGCTTTGCGCCTAAAGCAATTGTTTGACACAGAAAAACCTGAGCTAGTTTTCCATGCGGCGGCTATCAAGCATGTGCCGATTGCCGAAGACAATATACGCGAAACGATCCTGACCAATGTCGGCGGCACACGCAATGTTGCTGACTGCGCACTGGCGGCAGGCGCACTGGCTATGGTGGTTATATCAACGGATAAGGCCGTTAACCCACCAAATGTCATGGGCGCCACCAAACGCCTTGCCGAAATGTATTGCCAGTCACTGGATATCGCTAGTCCGGCAACGCGTTTCATTACCGTACGTTTCGGCAATGTGCTGGGCTCCACCGGCTCTGTCGTACCCCGTTTTCAGGAACAGTTGGCCAAGGGCGGTCCGCTGACCGTCACGCATCCTGAAATCACACGCTATTTCATGACTGTGCATGAAGCGGTTGAGCTTGTCCTGCAAGCCTCAGCCCTTGGTACAGGCCCGAATGAGATACGCGGCAAGTTGCTGGTTCTGGATATGGGGCAACCCGTCAAGATTGCCGACCTCGCCAGACAAATGATCCGTCTGGCCGGATACAAGCCGGATGAAGACATCAAGATTGTTTACACAGGGCTGCGTCCCGGTGAGAAACTATACGAAGAACTGTTTGCGGATGCGGAATCCCTGATCCCCTCCGGCGCGGATGGCGTGCGGCTTGCCACGTCGCCTGTTGTCAACATTGAAACGCTGCGCGCGGAAATATCGGGTATGCTGCAACAGGCGCTACAGAAGGTAGACGATCAAACCGCCCTGTTGGCGCTTATGTCTTTGGTGCCTGAATTCGCCGCACAACGCGGCATTAAAAAAGCGTCCTAGTTATTTAATAACCCCAACAGGGTCCACTGGTTTGCCCTGATACCGCGTTTCAAAATGCAACTGCGGCGTCGTGGCACTGCCTGTCTTCCCGACGGTGCCGATCATGTCACCTTTTGCCACGACGGCGTCTTTACTGACCAGGACACGGTCCAGATAGGCATAGGCCGTTACCCAACCATCTTCATGCCGGATCAGGATCAGATTACCAAACCCCTTCATCTCATTCCCGGCATAAACGACAATACCGTTTGCCGCAGCCGAAACGGGTGACCCCTTAGGCGCGCCAATATTCACGCCGTCATTGTTAAGCCCCTGCCCTTTGGGGCCGAACCCGGACAAAGTCGGCCCTTTAATCGGCCACTGAATAGCGAAGCTTGGGGCCGCGATCGTCCCTGCACTTGCCGTTTGTGTAGCAGAAGCAGCCGATGCAGCAGGCGCGACAGACTGCGGTGCATTCGTCGCATATACGGGTGCAGACGCAGGTTGCGTCGCCACGCCTGCCTGTGCTGTACCCGCTGAAGAAGCGGACGACGCCCCACTGCCTGACAAAACAACAGGCGCGGCGGCTAAAGGCGCCGCCATTACACCCGCAGGCACAATATTGTTGTCATGATTATTATCGGGCTTAGTCGGTGGCGGCAGTGGTTGCGCCTCGATCTTATCAAGATTGACCTTCTGAACATCGCCCGATGGGGCGGCAACCGGCACAGGAGCGCTTTCGCCAGCAGCGGCAGGTAAAACCAATTGCTGACCGGCCTTGACGACAAAGGGCGCTTTCAGGTCATTCAGGACAATGATTTCGCGCATTGCCACATTATGGCTACGTGCAATCGTATAGGTATTTTCGTTCGGCTGTACCGTTATGGTGGGTCCGGCCATCAGACCGTTGCGTGACGGCAATTCTGCATCAGGCCCATGAAACATGGTACAGCTTGTCGCGGTCAGCAGCGCCGAGGCCAGAAGAAACCGTACGGTTAATCTACCCAGCATTACGCGGCCTCTATCTTTGTTAGGCCGTTCATATAAGGCTGCAACACCGCCGGAATGGCAATCGATCCATCCGGCTGCTGATAGTTCTCCATAATCGCGATCAGGCAACGACCAACTGCAACGCCAGAGCCATTCAGCGTGTGCACAAACTCCGTTGCCTTTTCACCCGCCGCACGGCAACGCGCATTCATGCGCCGCGCCTGAAAATCACCACAGTTCGAACAACTGGAGATTTCACGATACATGTTTTGTCCGGGCAGCCAGACTTCCAGATCATAGGTCTTGCGTGAAGCAAACCCCATGTCGCCCGCGCACAGAACAATGGTGCGGAACGGCAGCTCCAACCGTTTCAACACTGTTTCAGCGCAGTCCGTCATGCGTTCATGTTCGGCGTTTGACTCTTCTGGCGCCGTAATGCTGACCATTTCCACCTTGTAAAACTGGTGCTGGCGCAACATGCCACGCGTATCGCGCCCGGCTGATCCCGCTTCGGAACGGAAGCAAGGCGTGCGCGCCGTCATACGCAGCGGCAGTTTCTCTTTTTCAATAATATCGCCATTCACGACATTGGTCAGGGGTACTTCCGCCGTCGGGATCAGCCACAGACCGGTTGTCGTCTGAAACAGATCTTCTTTGAACTTCGGCAATTGGCCCACGCCATATTCCGCTTCGTCACGCACCATCAACGGTGGAGAAACTTCTTTATAGCCATATTCCTGCGTCAGCATATCGAGCATGAAGTTGCCCAACGCGCGTTCAAGCCGCGCCAACGCACCGGACAAAATAGTAAAACGCGCACCCGACAATTTTGCCGCCGTGTTAAAATCCATCAGTCCCAGTTTTTCGCCCAAATCAAAATGCTCCTGGGCTGAATTGATACGCGGCGGTTCGCGGAAGCGGCGCACTTCAACATTGCCATGTTCATCCTTACCGTCCGGCACATCGGCAGCAGGAATGTTTGGCAGCACATCCAGCAAAGCCTTCAGACGCTCACCAAGTTCACGTTCGCTTTCTTCCAGTGCCGTCATCTTATCTTTGATAGACGCAACCTCCTGCATCAGAGCGTCCGCATCGCCACCCGTACGTTTGACCTCACCGATTTTGCGCGACACGTCGTTACGCTTGGCCTGCAATTCCTGTAGAGAGGTTTGCGTCGCACGACGTTCAGCATCAAAAGCCAGAATTTCAGGCGAGACTGTCGAAAGACCGCGACGGGCCAACCCTTTATCAAAGGCTTCGGGATTTTCGCGAATAAAACGGATATCGTGCATGGCAGGCCTTGAAAACGACGGTAAGGCCCTGACTATAAAACGCTTTAAGCCACAGGTCCAGCCACGCCGTCATCGTTTTGCACGCTTTCCGGTTTCTTTTTCTGCACCCAGCGTGCGCCCCATATGGCCATTTCATACAGAAGCATCATAGGCAGCGCGAGACTGAGCTGACTAAATACGTCCGGCGGGGTCAATATGGCTGCGGCGATGAAGATCAACACAACCGCATAGCGCCGAAAAGCAACCAGCTGGACAGCAGATACCAGTCCGATACGCGCCAGCAGAACAAGAATAACCGGTAATTCAAACGCGATACCAAAGGCAAAAATCACGGTCATGGACAGGTTCAAATACTCACTGACCCGCGCCTCCAACTGTATGGGTAAAGCTCCCGCATGCCCTGCGGCCTCAAAACTCAGAAAAAACTTCCACGCCAAGGGAAACACCAGATAGTAGGCCATGGCTGCGCCCATAATAAAAAACACAGGCGTCGCGATCAGAAACGGCAGAAAAGCCTTCTTTTCTTCCTTGTACAGACCGGGGGCCACAAACATCCACATCTGAGAGGCAACAACAGGAAATGCCAAAAAGCATCCCGTCCATAAAGACAGTTTGATGTAGGTAATAAACGCCTCGGTCAGTCCGGTGTATATCAGGCGGCGATGCTCACCCTCCGTCACCTGCGCCAGCGGCGCCACCAAAAAATTATAGATATCAGCCGCAAAAAAATAGCTGATGCAGAAACCAACGATGATTGCCAGCAAGCTATAGATCAGGCGTTGCCGCAGTTCGACAAGGTGTGCCAGCAAGGGCTGCCGCGACGGGTCCAGCCGTGTGTCGTCTGGCAGCACATCAGCCATTGGGCTTGCTTTCTTCGGCTTTCTTGGCGGCCTCTTCGCGCCGCAGCCGTTCCGCAACTTCCGTTTCATAGTTCAGCTGGTCGAGATTGCCTTTGACCTCTTGCACCATCCGACGAGCCTTACCGGTCCAACGGCCAAGCGCGTGCATGACTTTAGGCAAATCTTTCGGGCCGATGGCGACCAGCGCCACGGCACCAATAACAATCAATTCAGGCCAGGCTATGTCGAGCATAGAGGGCTCAGGACGCCTTATCGTTCGGCGGCAAGGTTTTGGTGTCAGAACCCTCGGCGGTCTTGTCTTCACCATTTAGGCCCGCCTTAAAGCTGCGGATGCCTTTACCCAGATCACCCATGACATTCGGCAGGCGCCCGGCACCGAAGATAATCAGTACAACGACGAGTACGATCAGAATATGGCCAAAGCTTAGCCCCATGACGCGTTCCTTTCCTTGAACAGGCAACGTAAATACAGCAATATCGGGGAGCAATATAGCACTGTTAACGCCCATGTCCTTAGCAAAAATCATCCTTGTCGCTGGCCCTACGGCATCCGGTAAATCAGCCTTTGCCGCCGCTATGGCGGCACGGACAGGTGGCGTTATCATCAATACAGACGCGTTGCAGATATACGCAGGGCTACCCCTCCTTTCAGCCCAACCAACACCAGAACAACGCGCGATGGCACCCCATAAACTGTATGGCACTACGGATGCGTCCGAACGATCATCCGCAGGAAAGTGGTTGCGTCAGGCACAGGCCGCAATTGCGGAATGCCTGCAAGCAGGACAAACACCCATTATGGTCGGTGGCACAGGGCTGTATTTTCAATCCCTCCTGGGCGGACTGGCCGAAATTCCCAACATTCCAGAGGCCGCACATGAGGAAGCGCACCGCTTGTATATGGAGATTGGCGAGGGCGCATTCCGTCAGAAGCTGGCCTCCCTTGATGCAGAGAGCGCAAGCCGCATAGCTCCCAACGACCGTCAACGCCTGACACGCGCGTACGAAGTTGCAATCCATACCGGCAAGCCTTTGTCGGCATGGCATAGAGCGTCAGTCGGTGCGGATTTAGGCGCAGGCAGCATCACCCTGCCCTATGCCGGTCATGTGACAGTCGCCGTTGAAAGGCACCTGATTATGCCGGAACGCGATATCCTCTATCAGCAATGCAACCAACGGTTTCATGTCATGCTGGAGCAAGGTGCGTTGCGCGAGGTTGAAGGCATTCTGCCACGCCACCTGGATGACACCCTACCGGCCATGAAAACCATCGGCGTGCGTGAGTTGGCAGATTATTTATCCGGTAATTGTTCGCTGGAAGCGGCCATCAGCAATGCGCAACAGGCAACTCGCAATTACGCCAAACGGCAAATGACATGGTTCCGCAACCAGTGGCCAAAGACCTAAGGAATGCTTAGGCGCTGGCGGCTTCAGCTGTTTCCGGCTCAACCCAGGACACGAATTCCTGATCTTCATCCGCGACGTCTACGCCGTCTTCCGACGATGTTTCACGCGGCAAATCAGCCAAGACGGGGCGCGCATCCAACAAACCTGCGGCCTTCAAATCTTCCGTGCCCGGAAGGTCGGATAGCGTTTCCAGATTGAAGTGGCTCAGGAAATCCGGTGTCGTGTTCCAGGTCAGCGGGCGGCCCGGCGTTTCGCGGCGCTTGCCGGGGCGTACCCAACCAAGTTCCAGCAGGATGTCCAGCGTGCCTTTGCTGGTTTCTACGCCACGAATGCTTTCGATCTCGCCACGCGTGACAGGCTGGTGATACGCAATGATCGCCAACACTTCAGCAGCGGCGCGCGGCAATTTGCGGCGCGGCTGGCGTGTAATTTTAAGCTGAGCAGCAAGGTCCGGCGCCGTGCGGAAGCTCCAGCTACCATCCGTTTCAACCAGATTAACCCCGCGGTCAGCGTACAGCGCCTTCACCGCATAGATGGTTTCCAGCACATTCGTGCCTTCCGGCAGCTGCTGCGCCAACATATCGGTCGATAGCGGCTCAGCGCTCGCGAACAAATAAGCTTCCAAAATGCGCATTTCAGAGGAAAGTTCTGTGGTCATGATTGTTCCCGTTATTCGCTTATTGTTTCTTCGGATAAAATAGCCTGCATAGCCGATGCCTCGCGGCGGCGGATATAGATGGGCGCATAGGTGCCGTCTTGCCGCAATTCCAGCTCGCCATTCTTGACCAGCTCCAATGTCGCGGCAAAGGTGGAGGCGAGTGCGGAGCGAACCTCCAGAGCCTGTGCCTTATCGACAACCTCTGGCAGATATTCCTTAAGCGTACCCCAGTTTGGAATGTTACCCAACAGGCCGCGCAGACGAACAACGCTTTCTTCCATGCTGTAAAGACGCGTCTCGATAACCTTGTAAGCAGGTGGTTTGCGGCGGCGCATAGGGGCCGCAAGCGCAAGCAGCAGATCCTGAATGGGTAAAAAGTAAATCGGCTTTTCTTCGATTTCCATTTTCTCCGGCTGACCGCGCAGGAAAATATCTGTGCCCAGTTGGGGGCGTTCCTGCACTTGCAATGCAGCCTTCTGCATGGCCTCCAGACGCATCAGTTGGAACTTCAGCGCTTCGGCCAATGCTGCGGGATCTGGTTCGCCTTCCGGTGTTGCTTCCTGTTGCGGCAGGAGCAGGCGCGACTTCAGAAACGCCAGCCAGGCCGCCATGACCAGATAATCCGCTGCGATTTCCAGCCGCAGTTTACGGGCGGAAGCGATATAGGCCAAATATTGCTCAGCCAATTGCAAAATGGAAATGGTGCCCAGATCGAGTTTCTGTTCGCGCGCAAGATTCAGCAAAAGGTCGATAGGGCCTTCGAATCCCTGCAGTGCCAGCACCAAATCTGATGCCGAAGCGCCTTCTGTAAGCGGTAGTTCTGTTGCCGGTTCGGTCATGTTTATCCTGAAACCTTAACGAATCGAATGATTTTAGACGGGAATCAGACGTGGAATCACTGAAAAAAACACAGAATCCCCACCTTTTTCCCGTTATTCACAGTCATAAAAAGGTTATTTACCAAACTTCACGCAAATAGATCTTCAAAGTAGAGAATGGCTGATGTTAGGCTATGTCATATCGTTTATTTCATTTTTGAGGCGTTTCCGATGAAATCATTACTTGGAGCTTTTGTCGTCGCAGCCGCAATATTTGGTGCTAGCTACGTAGGCCTTGCCCACAGCGCCCTACTGGGTGCGGCTTGCCTCGTCTTAGCGGCAGGGGCCACAGGCTCTATGCAAGGTGGTGATTATGCCCTGCAGGGTGGCCGCGGCATGTCATACGGCTTAATTGCCTTGCTCGCCTTAGGTGCTACGCTGGCCATTGCGCATTTCGGATGCGGTGTAAACGTCTTGGGACCGCTTGGCGCGTCCCCCACCTAAAGCGTCAGGCCGTCTCAGCCGTAAAGGCAACAGCCCCCAACAGAATGTCCAAACGGGCAATGTCCGCCGCCGGGCGATAATTCTTCTCCATAGGCCTGATCATTGATTGGGCATAAAGCCAGCGGCTCCAGCTTTCATCCTGCATCGGCTTCAGTGCCGCTGCCATCATCCGCATTTCTTCGATAAAGCCGTTACAATGCAAAACAACGTCCGACCCGGCACCAAGGGCGCGACGCGCCAGATCATCCGGACGGCCATGTAATGCCTTCATCGTCAAATCATCCGACAAAAGCAGACCGTCGAATTCCAGTTTCTCACGAATAATATCCTGATGCACGACCGTGGACAGTGACGCAGGGCATGACGCGTCGATCTGCGTAAATACGGCATGCGAGTTCATGGCAATCGGTAAATCCTTCAACAAGGTGAAGGGTACGAAATCGTCGCTTTCCAATTCGGCAACAGTTGCTTCGATCACGGGCAGCATTTCGTGCGGATCTGTACGCAGACGCCCATGCCCCGGCATGTGTTTCAGAACCGGCAGGATACCGTTTTCCATGAAGGTTTCAGCCATCGTGCGCGCCAACGCCGCCACAACGGCAGGTTTACGGCTATAGGCGCGGTCGCCGATGGCGCTTGTAGCACCCGGCATGAACAGGTCGAGCACAGGCGCGCAATTCACGTTGATGCCCAAACGGTTGAGTTCATAGGCAACAATTCGCGTATAGATAGCGATGGCTTCCGCCGCATCTTCCGGATCCGTTTCGTACATTTGCCCGAATAGGCGCGCTGCCGGATATTTTGCCCAATGCGGGGGCTGCAGGCGGGCCACGCGCCCACCTTCCTGATCAATCAGAATTGGCGCATCAGGGCGGCCAACAGCCTGCCTTAATTCCTTAACCAGAGAACGGACTTGTTCAGGATTGTTGCAGTTACGCTTGAAGAGAATGAACCCAAACGGATTACTTTTTTCAAAAAAGTAATACTCGTCCTGCGATAAACTTGTGCCGGAACAACCCCAAATAACGGGGAGAGGACGCTTTTCAGTCATGTATCATTACCCTTAGATAATTGACCACCGCACTTCAGGGGATGTGATACGCACTGCACGTCTCTGCTACTATTGACGGACCAGAAGACAGCTCATCTTCATACTCCGTAATGCAGAGCATACACGATTTGCCCTATCTTCTGCAATCGCTTGGCTCTGAATCCTAAAGTAAATTCCTTTGCTGCCCAGGTCAGCCTTTTGTAAATGCAGGCGAATATCGCCTAATTGACTGCTATACTTGCCCTGAAGCTGCTTCGCATGGGTTTCTGCCGCAACCTCATCCGGCAGAGCGGCAAGCTGGATTTTAACCATTTTGGTTCCGCTCACCGCCTTTTTGGTTTCACGAGAAACAGCAGCGGCCTTTGGCGGTGTAACTGCTGGCTGGACTGTTGTTGCGGCGGCGGTCTGAGGCTGAGGTTGAGGCATAGGTTCAGATTTTTTCTCTATCTGCATATAACCGGGACGCTGATTGGTTGCCAATGCTTGCGGTTGTTGCTCCTCCACCCCTTGTGTTGCTTCCTGTAAAGGGAACGGTTCCTGCGTAGCCACGGCCGCTTGCTGCACAGACGGCGCAGGAGAAGCGGCAGGTGTGTCAAGGCGCTCAGCCGTTTTTTCCTGTGTGGCTGGCGGCGGCACAACCACCGGCTTGGGTTGAACCTGTATCAAAAATTCCTTACTGGTTTTGCTGCCATCACCCACATTTTGTGGGTTAGCGACGGTAACCATCGGCTCCTCGGGCGGCGGCAATAAATGTTCGACCGTCACGGCTGTCTGGGCCTTCGGATCCATTTCCTGATACACCTGCACATCCTGATGCGGGATGTCGATACCACCCGGTGTTTGTGGTTTTTGCTTGTAAGTACCTTCTGCCTTGATAGTCGGTATTTCACTGTTACCGCCACCATGGCGCCCTATGAAGGCGTATGCACCACCCCCCAGAATCCCCAGCAATACGCCAACAGTTATCAGTCGCCGCACGGCATAAGAGATACCCCTGCTCCGCGAGAATTCAGAGGCCACGGGACGCTGCGCAAACAGTTCAGACATCCGTGGGTCGTTCATTACGCAATTCCTCTAACGGTGCGCAACCCATAACGGCCAGACCGCTTTGCAAAACGGTTTGCACAGCCTTGATTAAAGCCATGCGCGCATAGGTCAACGGTTTGTTGTCGGCCACGATAAAGCGCAGAGAAGTATTATCATTCCCCTTGTTCCACAGTCCGTGGAACAAAGCCGCCAAGTCCAGCAAATAGAAAGCGACGCGATGCGGTTCACAGGCCGTCGCCGCAGCCTCGACAACACGCGACCAATTCGCCATTCCCTTGACCAGCAGTAGTTCCTCAGGCGAGGAAATAGGTGTCAGGTCGGCTTTTTGCAGTTTTTCTGCCGTCAACTCATCCGCACCGAAAATCTCGCCCGCGTGACGCAGGATGGAGCAGCAACGCGCATGCGCGTACTGTACATAAAAGACCGGATTATCACGCGTCTGTTCGACAACCTTGGTAAAGTCGAAATCAAGCTGCGACTTCGGGTCGCGCGTCAACATAAAGAAGCGCACGGCCCCCGCGCCAACCTGCTCCACCATTTCACGTAAAGTAATAAGGTTACCCGAACGCTTGGACAGCTTGACGGGCTCGCCATTCTTGAAGACCTTCACGATGCTGTTAAAGATGACCTCCAACCGCGCCTTGCTGTCACTGAATGCGCTGACGACCGGGCGCATGCGCTCCAGATAGCCGCCGTGATCGGTTCCCAGCACGTTGATTAGCAAACTGTAACCGCGACGGATTTTGTCATAGTGATAGGCGATGTCAGGCATGATGTAGGCCCAGTTACCATCGCGTTTTTTCAACGGACGGTCCGTGCTATCGCCAAAGTTGCTGGAGCGGAACAGGGTCAGGGGCGCGGGCTCCCAATCTTCCATCACTTTACCCTTGGGCGGCGGCAGTGTGCCCACATAAATCAGCCCCTTGTCTTCCAGTATCTTGAAAGACTTTTCCAGCGTACCATTTTCAATCATCTCGCGTTCATTGGTGAACACGTCATGATGAATGCCGATAAGGTCCAGATCTTCGCGGATCATACGCATCATGTACTGCACGCCAAATTCACGCACGGGATCCAGCCATTCCGCCTCCGGCTTGCCCTGCCATTTCATGCCATCACGGGCAACCAATGCCTGACCTACATCTTTCAGATATTCGCCCGGATAAAATCCTTCGGGAATAGCGCCAATATCTTCGCCAAGTGCTTCGCGATAACGTAAATAGGTTGTCCGCGCCAGAACATCGACCTGCGTGCCGGCATCGTTAAAATAATATTCGCGCGTGACATCATAGCCAGCCTTCGCCAGCAATCCCGCCAACGCATCACCCACAACCGCGCCGCGCACGTGCCCGGCATGCATCGGCCCCGTGGGGTTGGCGGAGACATATTCCACCAGCACCTTTGTGCCCTGCCCCAGCTTGCTGTCACCATAGTGTCGGCCATCATGCAATATGGTACGGATTTCGTTCTGCCATTCTGTTTCACGTAGCCGCAGGTTGATAAACCCAGGCCCTGCAATCTCAACCGCCGCCACTACGGGCGCAGATTCCAGATGCTTTTTCAAAATTTCGGCAATCGCACGTGGCGGCTTACCGGCTGCCTTGGTCAGCATCATGGCGACGTTTGTAGCCAGATCGCCATGCGCAGGGTCGCGGGGCGGTTCCACGACGAAATGCGGGGTTTCTGCATTCAGTGTCAGCACACCTTCGGCAACGGCCTGCTGAACGGCTTGCGCTACCAGCGCGTGAATGGATGAATAGATGGTCATGGTGTCGTTCTTTTCTATTGGAATGGCGGACAATCAAATCATGGTTTCGGTTGAGAACAATCGTCGGTGTTCCTGAACAGCGAAACGATCCGTCATACCGGCAATATAATCAGCGACAATACGCGCCCGCAAGGTGTTGTCCGCACTGTTCTGAACAGCCTCAGCCCAACCGGTTGGGAGGCAATTCGGCTGATCCATAAAGGCCACAAACAATTCTTTGACGATACGTTGCGCCTTGGCACATACGCGGTTGATCTTGGTATGGCGATAAAGGCGCTGCCACAGGAAATGCCGCAACTGCTGCACATTCTGGTGCATCTCCGCACTAAAAGCCACCAACGCAGACGGCGCATGACGCACATCTTCAACCGAGCGCGGATTATACTGCGCAACGTTTACGCGGGTTGTAGCGATAACATCGCTGACCATCAGACCGATAACCTCACGCACCGTCTCGCACACAAGCCTGTCGCGTGTGGCGTGCGGATAGCGTTGCCGCGCCTCGTTCAGCGCAGGCCCGAATAGCGGGAGATCATGCAAGTCTTCAAGTCTGAACATGCCCGCACGATGCCCGTCATCAATGTCATGGGTGTTATAGGCAATATCATCCGCCAGCGCTGCAACCTGCGCCTCTGGCCCGGCATAGCTGCCCAGCTCAAGATCATATTTTTGCGTGAAGGCGGCCAATGTCGGCGTCATTTCATGCTTCACCGGGCCATTGTGCTTCACGACACCTTCCAGTGTCTCCCATGTCAGGTTCAACCCATCGAAGGCCGCATAACGCGTTTCAAGGCTGATTAGTATACGGAAGGTCTGCTCATTATGGCTAAACCCGCCATAGGGTTGCATTACCTCAGCCAACCCGTCTTCACCGGCATGACCAAAACAGGTATGGCCAAGGTCGTGCGCCAAGGCAACAGCCTCAGTCAAATCTTCATCCAGTTGCAACACACGTGCGATGGATTTGGCAATTTGCGCTACTTCCAGAGAGTGTGTCAGGCGGGTACGGTAATAATCGCCCTCGCCCTCAATAAAGACCTGCGTTTTATTGCGCAGCTTACGGAACGCGCCGGAATGGATGATGCGGTCTCTATCACGTTGAAACTCCGTACGACTTTTGCTCGGCGGTTCATGCAACAACCGCCCGCGCGACTGGGTCGCATAGGTCGCAAACGGGGCGAGTGGCGCCGGATAGGCTTGCAAATTCTGTGTCATGACCCCAGATTAACGTCTGTGAAGGCCAAACGCCAGACTGGATTGTTATGACAGATACGAATTCATCAGCCCCCTTAACCCTGAGCGCCGCCGCTGCCAAACGTATAAACGCCATCGTAAAGGCCGAAAATAAGCCCGAACTTATGGTTCGTTTGGAGGTCTTGGGGGGCGGATGTTCCGGCTACCAATATCGTTTCGGGTTCGAAGCGGCATTCAGCGCGCACGAAGACGTCATCATCGAACGCGATGGCGCACGTCTGGTCGTGGACAAAACCTCATTGGAACTCCTGCAGGGCAGCGAGATTGACTATGCAGAAAGCCTGATGGAAGCAGGGTTCAAGGTTAACAATCCGCACGCCACGGCATCTTGCGGCTGTGGATCTTCGTTTTCGGTTTGATGAACGTCACCATCTACACTCATCCCGATTGCCTGAACCACCGGCCCGGGCCACAGCCTGATTTTGCCCCGGCTAGATTGTTGGCCGTAGAAACCGCCCTGCGCCGCCTGCCCTATCCCCACTTGCAATGGCGGACTGCACAACCGGCAACCCCCGCAAATCTACTGGCTATCCACACGCAAAAGCATATAGACGCCATTCTACAACCCATCGCCCCTGGCACAACCCGCCATTACCCGCCGGATACGGACGCGACAGCAGGCACAGCTTCCGCCATTCGAGCCGCTGCAGGACTGGCGTTACAGGCGGTGGCTGATGTCGTTTCAGGAAAGCATCAAAGCGCATTCTGCCTGTGTAGCCCCGGTGGTCACCATGCCGAGGTGGAAATGGCTTCGGGTTTTTGCTTCGTCAATCACGTCGCACTGGCGGCGGTGTATGCTCAACAGATGGGCATGAAGCGGGTCGCCGTTGTTGATATTGACGTACATCACGGCAACGGTACGCAGGCAATGTTCTGGAATTACCCCGAACGCCTGTTCATCTCTCTGCACGAAAGCGCCTCGCCCACCGGACATACGCATGAAACAGGTTGCGCTGAAAACATTCTGAATATCCCCCTGCCCCCAAGGACGGGGGGGGGGAAATATATCGAGATCCTAAAGCACACCGTACTGGAAAAACTGCACGCCTTTGCACCTGACATGCTGTTTGTTTCTGCCGGGCTTGACGCGCATCAAAGCGACCCGCTCGGCAACCTGTTCCTTGCCACAGACGATTACAAAACCATTGGCAGCATTCTGGCCAGTGCCGCCATGACATTATGCAACGGCAGGCTGGTTTCCATTCTGGAGGGTGGTTATAACCTGAGCACCCTTGGCAACGCCGCTGCCGCCTACATAACCGGGATCATTGAGGCCCAATCATGACACAGACAGACAGCACACGCTGGCAGCAACCGATTGATGCCACAGGCACAACGCGCATGGATATTTTGCGCAAGCGCCATGTCATTAAAAAAGCCGTGCGCGCCTATCTGGATCAGCAAGGTTTTACTGAAATAGACTCTCCCCTGCTGGTACGTGGCACAACCCCGGATATTGCTGTTGAGTCATTTCAGGTGGGCGACCGATATCTGGCGACCTCCACCGAGTATCAGATGAAACGCCTCGCAGTCGGCGGATTCAAACGCATTTATTCGCTGACCCAAAATTTCAGATTGGGTGACACCGGCACCGCGTTCCGCAACCCGGAATTTACCATGCTGGAATGGGGCCGCGTTGGCGAACGCATGGCGCAAATTGAACAAGATCTGGAAAACATGCTGACCGCCGCAATGCAGGCACTGGGCATTACTGATCAGCTAACTTACCAGGGGCGCAGCATAGACATGCGTGCACCTTGGCCGCGGCGCAGTGTAGCGGAAGTGATGCAGCAGGCCAGCGGCATCACAGTCAAAGAATTTGACAGCCCAACATTGCTGGCCGTTGCACAGGCACTGAACATCGAGTTACGACAGGATTGGTTGCGCGATGGCGACTTCTTGTTCAGCCTGATTATGGATACCATTCAACCCACATTAGGCACGGACAAACCGATCTTTATTATCGAATGGCCAATTGCGCAAACCGCATCGGCAGAAATGGACGCCGATACAAACCGTGCCGTACGTAGCGAATTGTTTGTAGGCGGCGTTGAGCTGGCCGACGGCTTTGCCGGGCTGGCGGATGCCAGCATGCAGGAACAACTGTTCGCCTACATGCAGGCCAAACGCGCAGCAAATAAACAACAGGCAGTTCAAATCGACACGCGCTACCTGCAAGCCGTCCGCGAAGCCAATATAACGGGGGCCGGCATGGCCATGGGCTTTGACAGGCTAGTGATGTTGCTGACAAACCAAAGCGAGATACGCAATACACTCGCCTTCGGGTGGGACGAAGTTTAACCCGCGGCCTGTTTGATAAACAAACTCTCACTCTCGCCCTGCACGGTAACCCTCCCTACTTTCTTCAACCCCGCCAATTGCGCCAGACGACACCCTTCGTCTGCAACCGCAATGGCCGCAATATTCGCCTGACGATAACGCCGCCCCTCTGCACGTAACGAATGCATCATTTTCTGCGCACACACTGTGTTGCGCAAGGGGGGCACAATACTGATGTTGAACACATAGGCGTGCTTTGGTGATTTCCCAATGCCGCCGCGTAACGGCAAAAATGTCCCGCGGTCGTCAATCTGCGCAGGATCTTTACGCAACGCCTCGAACACAAAGCGCGCGATGGGATACCATGCCGTATATCCAACAGGCGTCACCTCGCCATTCGGCATGCAACACGTCCACAATTTGAAATAGGGATAAGCGCTGCTCATAATATATTTCAGGCGCGCGACATCGGCACGATCCACCTTGCTCTCATAACTGGCCCAATCCGCCAAAAGAGTCGCCAGAAAAAAACGCCTCCATGCCGGTGACGCCTCGACGCCGTAGTCACTCGCAGGCACGGACTCCAGTACGCACGGGCTAAAACTGTCAATGACATCCTGCGTATACGAAGCGCCCTGCAATAGCGCTAATTTGTATTCCAGCCAGGCAGACAAGGCCTTATCCGACAGGGTTTGCGGATCAGTAAAGTTTTTCAGAAAATTATCCAGCATTGGCTTATCCATCCCGTCTATGTACGCCACCCAGATTCGTCAAATAACGTCACGCATGCTGGCGTAGTGGCAATACTCAAATTTCGCGCGTGATTAAAGTTAAAATAAAGCATTTACGGCACACCGGGGCTCTATCACCCTGAAAAAGCTGTGACAACCACGTCTTCTGGCCGCACCCCACCCTCCAACCGCATGTATTATTCTGCTTGATTAATCCCTTCGGCTCGGCTAATCATCCCCCCTCTTGCGGCGGGGCTGCCCCGCTTGCAGACGGCTTGTCCCCTTCGTCTAGAGGCCTAGGACATTACCCTTTCACGGTAGTAACACGGGTTCGAATCCCGTAGGGGACGCCAAGTTTTGCTCCGGCGAGATTCTAAGAAATTCAAAACCCCTTGAAAATGCTATAAAACAGCGCAATATGATGTTTATTGCCTTCCGCCGAGGCTCCACAGAATCCCAACTCTGTGGGGGCATCGGGTCGGGGCATTCAACGGATAACTTAGGATGCCCCCACTATGGCTCTTAGCGATGTAGCGTGCCGTAGCCTTAAACCCCGCGAAAAGCCTTATAAGAAGGGCGATCAAAACGGGCTGTATCTATTGGTCATGCCCAATGGCAGCAAGCTTTGGCGTTATAAATACCGTTATTTCGGGAAGGAAAAGCAGCTATCCCTCGGCCAATACCCCCTTGTCAGCCTCCTAGAAGCTCGCGAAGGCAGGGATAAAGCCCGCAAACTGCTCATCACTCATCAAGACCCTTCCCTCGTAAAACAGGAAGAAAAGCGGCAAGTCCAAGCCAGCATAGCCAACACATTTGAAGCCGTGGCACGGGAGTGGTTTGAGAAACACAAATCCAAGTGGAGTCCTCAACACGCGCAGACGGTTTGGAGGAGGCTTGAGCGTGATCTATTTCCTGAATTGGGCAATGTGCCCGTAAAAGAGATAAACACACCTCGTTTAGCTCAAGTCATCGAAAGCATAGAAAAGCGTGGGGCCTACGAGATGGCCCGACGTTCATTACAATATTGCCGCGCGATATTTGCCTACGCAAAACTAAAAGGAAAAATCCAAAACAATCCAGCCGATGTTAAGGCAAAAGATTTTCTTGCCCCTGCTCCGCGCGGAAATTTTGCAGCAATCGAGGTGAAAGATTTACCAGAATTTCTAAGCAAGCTTTATCGCAATGAAGCGCGGCTCTTTATTCCCACGCAACTTGCAATGGAAATGATGCTTCTAACCTTCGTGCGAACTAGTGAACTTATCAAGGCCAAATGGAGCGAAATTGATTTTGATAAGAAGCAATGGCTCATCCCTGCCGAGCGCATGAAAATGAAGCGCGATCATATCGTGCCACTATCAAGGCAGGTGATCGCAATACTTGAGAAAATGAAAAAATTCTCAGCGCGTTGGGAATACATCTTCCCAAGCCAACGCACACCACGAATGCATATGTCTAATGGCGCAATCCTAATGGGTTTAGATCGCATGGGATATAGAGGTATTCATACAGGGCATGGTTTTCGTGCGCTTGCGATGACTACTATCATGGAAGAATTAGGTTATCCGTATGAAATACCCGATATGCAGCTTGCACATGCCAAAGAAGGTGATGTTCGTCGTGCTTATGATCGCACAAAGTTTCTAACGCAACGACAGAAGATGATGCAGGACTGGGCAGACTACATTGACAGTTTAGCTGGCCGCAGCGATGTAATTGTTGGCCGGGTTGAGGCGTAATCCATGAACGAGACCCAAGATATAGCCTCCAATCAGTTTGCAATTATATCTGATATTTCTCAGAAATATTTTGGGGGAATAAAAAATAAAAGCGGGTTCGAAGCATATAAATGCTTTAGAGACTTTTTAGTTGAATTAATTGGCGATCCTAAAAAGCTAGGTCTTTTCCATAGGGATCAATACCATTTCAATTTACTTGGCGACTTTCAATTTGTTGATCCAGCCTATGTTGACAACATCACCCTGTGCCTTTCAATTAAAATGAAGACACCCGACATTTACGAAGAGACGAAAAACATAATCGATAAATATGTTAGACCCAAACCGCAGAATGAAGGGTTTAATCACCTCTACCAAGAATGCGGCGGGTTTCTCGCTCTTCTTTTGCAACATTATGAAGGCACATCTGCAAGACATGCCCTTCATGCAGCGAGGCAGCTTACCAAATATTCGGAAAGCACTATTGAGAAGTCCTATCGTAGAATGAAGCCTCTAGCTGAGCGCCTGCAAAATGAATTGCCCCCACCAATAGTTCTGGCCGCGCTTTATTGGACACTGCACATCAAAGCGGTTGATCCGAATTCACTGGAGCCATTCACAAAAAAGAGTGATAGATCAAATTCCGCATTGCGAGAAACGATATCCGCATATTGGCGGTTTACTGAAAAAGTAGCGCGTCACTGTCATGCAAAAGTTTTGCGATACATAAAACAACGCCCGTTAAATGTTATTTCCATTTTAGCAACAGCGCTTAATGTGAACTTTCCACTGTCCGAAAAAGAAATGAACCAAACCAATGCATTCACTGTTCTTATCATTACAGTCGCCGCACTTTTGATTGATATTATGCCAGAAGAGTTGGAAGCGATTTCAAAGAACGCCAACAATGTGTGACCTACTTATTCTCACATTAAGCAGGTTATTCTGACATTGCCCAAAGTGCAGAACGCTCTAAGAAGTAATAGCCTCCCCTTATTGGTTATGCACAAGGAAGGACATCATGCAGGTCGAAGAGTTAAGCCCCAAAGAACGCATCTTGCGCCTTGCAGATGTAAAAGCGCGCACGGGGTTAAGTCGTAGCACCATTTACTTAAATATACGCAAGGGCATTTTTCCACATCACATCAATTTAGGCTCGCGATGTGTAGGGTGGCTCGAAAGTGAAATTGATGCATGGATCATTTCGCGAACCCAGAAGAGCCGCGCCCAAGCAGAAAATATGAGGGAGTGCACATGCCCCTCATAATGACCCCACCATAACAAGTTTTGCCTCTAGAGGGTTGACAGCACTCTAGAGGATTTTGAGGGCAAACCCAGTGGTCGCTATTTCATCGTAGCGGCCATTGGGGGAGCTTTGCCTCGATTTGCCTTTAAAACAAATGCTGTCTCTGCGCGAAGCGCGCGGCGCACTTCGCCAAACCACAACGAGAAAGGAAATATCATGTCTCAAATAGGCCAACTCCAACCAGTAACCATCAACGGGCAGGAAGAACTGCAAGGGGAGATTAGCACCTTGCAGATGCAACTTCCCATTCGCCTCATCCCAAACAGAATGAAAAATTCCGATGCTGCGCCTGATTATGTCATTTGCTCGATTGGCAATAACGATCAGGACATACAGATAGGGGCGGCATGGAAGAAAACAAAAAGCAAGCCAGGCGGTGAGGTGTTTGAATTTCTGAGTGTCACAGTTGATGACCCAAGCCTTCCTACATCCCTTAACGTTGCCGCCTTTAAGAATAGTGCCGGAGGTTGGGATATTTCTTGGCGTCGTCGTCAGGATAAAAACAATTAAGTGTGCTGCGTGAAGACCGGGGGCCCTGTTCTTGTAACACAGGGCCCCAGAATTACATGGAGTGTTTTACCATGCAGATTGTCTATCAAAATTTTGATGGGTTAGAGATCGCCTTTAAAGGAGCTGTGGCTTATCGCATTCGCTGGGCACTTGCTCGCGCGAAGCAACAGGCCATAAAAATGCTATCACCTGTTTATTGTGAATTGGGCCCGAAAAAATTACCTGTGATGGTTCATGAAGCAGGGGCGCGTGGTGGCTACACCTACCAATTTAGCACAGGGCTAGATGGTGAGATTTGGTTGGTCGCGGAAAAAGGCAATCCTGATCGCTGGAATATCCGTGTTAAGGTGCGGAGCTTATGCTTGGCCCTAAACGGGTATGAAAAAACAAAGGAAAAAATTTTTAAAACTCTGGCGTATGATTTGTTGGTAAAAGGACCGAAGGATAATGAGTTTAAACCTCTCGGCCATATTAGCCGCGCGGATTATTGCGTGGATTTCTTGATGACTGAAGAATTTATTCCGAATTACGCGAATTTTGTTTGTTGTGGCACGACCCAGAAAAAACAAATTGGGGATATTGCGTGTCATGAAGGTTCGAGGGGACGGAATATTGAAACGCTGACTGTCGGCAAAATGCCCAACCGGCAGATTTGCCTTTACAATAAAACTAGGGAAATTAAGGCCCGATCAAAAAGCTACTGGTTTAAATTATGGGGATTAAATGAACCGGATATTACAGGGCCCATTTGGCGTGTTGAAATACGTGCTGGAAAAAAGGAATTGAAGAAATGGCCTTTGCGTACATTTTCTGATTTTGAGAAAAAAATAGGCGATGTAATCCTCGATATTCTTAATTCCTATAAATACACTACGCCCAATTTCAGTGACACAAATCAGTCTCGTTGGCCGCTAGCAGAAATCTGGGAAAAAACTATTCAGGCCGTTGAAGGCAATTTACTGAATTATATTTCCAAAGCCCCGCGCGGTGAAATTATGCAGGAAATTGCGGAACTGGCGCTTGATCGATATTACAAACATATTTGCGGCTTGGCTGTCAGTTACACGGCTGCTTCGGGAAAAAAGATTTCCGATATGTCTAAGATCATGGAATTTATTTCTGCGCAAATAGCTGAGGATATTCAAAATAATCCAGAAAAATTTGGACAGAAATATGAAAAGGCACAGTTTAAATACAAGAAATAATATACTCCCAAAAGTAGTTATACACCTTGCATACCTATGCGCGAACCAATCCGGGTTTAAGCCCCAACTTGTTTCGAAAATCTTCCGGTATGTCTGGCCAGTGTTCGATTAGGAGGTCAACAAGCTGCCTGCCGTTAATAAGGCCAATTCTCGGAAAACCCGCCTCAAGCGCGACATCGGTTGCTGCCTCTTGGAAGTCAGCGGTTGTAATGAACGCACCTTGCCCACCGAAGGGGATAGCTTGGCGAAGCTGGCGAACTGTCGAGGCAGACACCTTGGCTCCGAGTTTGTACCTCTTGGCTTGTACAAAGATTTTTATCTTGGCCAAATTCGATACGTCGAGTTCGCCCGTTGCATCTACGCCGCCATCGCCAGATTTGCCTGTAACCTGCGACCCTTCGAAGCCGAGCGCCGCGAGAAGATGTTTGGTTAGAAACTCGAACTCCTTATCGTTTAATTCGAGCACCTGTTCGAGCACAACGCGGTAAGGATCGTAGATGGTGTGGGCAACGGTGGGCGCGACAAGATCCTTCCGGCCAATGGCGGTAAGAAACTCGTCTTTCTGCGAAACAGCAAAAACCGTAAGCGACGAACGCATGGTATTTTGGAACGGCACAGAAAAATCCGCGCGTTTAAGGCGTTCCTTCCCCCATTCGACACGGCGGCGGTGCGGATAGGGGCAGGCTTCGTCGTTCGGCTGGTAATAATAAGAAGGATCTTCGGCAATTTTGCCGTAATGCAGCCATTCCGTATCTTTGTCGGGCGTAATAACATAATCGCCAGCCTGCATTTCGCACAGGAAGCGGGCAATCTGTCCCACTTGTTGGCCAATAACAATGTTGCTGGTTTCTTCGGGGTTATCGGCGCGGTAAAGCGCATTAATCTGGTCGCGGTTATTTATACTCGATAAGTCGGTATCAGCAAGCCTCCAACCTATAGCCACATAGCCACCATCGACAAATTGTTTTGCGTACGTTCCAAAATCCGCACGAACACACCAGACATTTCCCATCTGTTCTCTCCCGTCGAGGTCAGTTAATGCAATCCAATAGCTTCTTGATTATGAAGTAGGCAGGCTCGTAACATGCACCATTATCTTTGGTGGGAGCAAGTTCTCCATGAAACAGCGTGCATCTCATCAAATATATAATCTCTAAAATTCCGGCGAAAAGGTCACTTTCGGTGCATTTAAACTGGTAAGATCCAATCGAAATTGGCGGAGAGTTTTCACCCAGCAGATTGAGTGTCACACGCGGATTGGCAGCTCTATACATATCGGCCAAGACATTCTTTCGGCTTTGACTAAGTCTTTCTATATAATGTGGATGTGTGGTCAGTTCAGTCATATCAAAACGCTGTTGTGTTAATTCGAAGATCACTACGCCTTTTCGGTTCTTTACTCTCGATATGATGTCTTTCTGATTTGCCGCAGATCCAAAGACGATTTCAAAATTGCAGCCATAATCATTCTTGGACACAGTCAGGGGTCTAACTTCTTTTATGAAAACTTCTCGAAAAGTTATACGGATTTGTCCACAGTACTGCTGTGTGCTTTCAAGCTTATTATGTAGGTTGGCAACATAGGACTTAAAAAGAGATGCTTCTTCGGTTGTATCTTGCAGCAGGGGGATTATTCTGTTTCTTATCAGATTTGGCTTCAATTTTATTTCATTTATAATTTGGCGGTCTGAGCCCTCTGGATATGCATTTCTATACCATGCGTTAAAAGCAAGCCAAGCAGTCACAAAATATCCTAGATAATCAATATCGGATAATTCGCGCCAACGGGTTGCGTGCTCGGTGTATAAACTAGGCATTTCCACCTCTTGCGGAGGCCAAAGATTCTAAGGCCTTTTCTTCCGAATCCTCGATAGCAATTTCTACGGCACGCTTCGCGCATTCGAGCAACGCTTTTGCTTTCTGCCGAGCATGGTGGGCTTCGACAATCTGTTCCGCAATTTTCTTCTGTGCCACCACAGGCACAAAGGGAATTATAAAATTGCGAATATCGGAAGGATAAAGTTCGACCTGTGCGGAACCCGATACCGACATGTTCGTTTGCCAACGACCAACCATCGAGTTCATGACCGCCGCGACATAAAGCGCGTTCTCTTTTTCGACGCGAATCAAGTTAACGTGGTTGCTAGCCAATGCCCTGTCGTCGCTTAGATACGCCGCCGTGCGGCCAACCTTTGCGCCCGTAGTATAGGTAAGAATATCATTGCGAAAAATTCGTGCCGACAAAAATTCCCGACGACCCCAATAATCCGCGTTCGTGCGGTCGAAGTTGTCGTAGTCCAATCCGTGCTCAAGAATGTGCTTGCTGGTAACAACAGCCAGCTCACCATCTTCGAAATATTCCGGTTGGGTTCCGCGCTCGCAATAACTGGCAATATCGCCGATACGACAAACCTTCTCGGCATGTTTTGTAACATGATCGAGCATAGCCTTATAGCGCGGCAAGAAGTGCTCGGCATCAAGACGGTTATCTTGTCGTGCCTCGGAAAATTTGCGGGAATAAGAAAGCGACTCTGGTGACTGCCAACCACATAAAAACACCAATTCTAAAAGAAAAGATGTCGCGCTATCTTGTAATCCCTGCGCTGTACAGAATAGCTTGTGCGCAGAAGAAAAATCTTTGCGTACCTCTTCTTGCAATCTATGCGACAAAATAGGTATTTTTACTGCCTTAACCTCTTCTGGATTAACGTTCGACTGATTAATTGATATTCGCGCACGCCTTTTGACATCTAGGATGCCTCGTTTTGTGTTTAGAAATGTAACGAGGTACTCTGGCAAAATCTTGCTCTTATCTGGAACAAGCCTAACAAGATAAGATGCAAAAATTCTTTGTTCGTTACCGGGAAACTCTAGAAAAAGAGAAGTTCTGCCGACAAACTTTTGCGAGTTTGTCCTATTAAACAGCACATCTCTATCTTTAAGAATAAATGGGGCCGCGTCCTTCGACTGCAACAATGCGTACTTGCTAACTTCTTCTTGGCACAACAAGTCCCCAATCTCATTCATTCGATAGATTGGATATCCATCCCCGTCCTCATTCATTTCTATGGAGACGCCATACTGCGATGATACCAAACAATCCCCGATTTTTTGCCATCTATAGGAAGGGTTTTCGTTTGGCAGTTTAACAAAGAATTCTGCATCGGTACGGAAATCCGTGTTTTCCAAGGCCTGACCTATAGAAACGATGTTAATTTCTAGCCCCTCCAGAAGCGCCTTGTATTTTGCGCTATTGAAGGGGCTGGTTAGAAAAAACTTAGTCGTTCCTTTTTAGCAAACTCGGCAAAGGCTTCGGCTATACCGTCCTTTGTAAGCCCCTCGTGGTTAAATAAGTCGTGCTGCACGATGTAATGCCCGTGCGCATCGCGCATTGGCATGCCGTCTTTGTCGAGCACAAGTATTTTCTCGCCGCTGTTATCTTTCGACGGCAAGCGTTGAGTGGCAAAGAAAATGTTGTAATCGTCTTTCTTCGGACACAATACGCCCGCTTCGGGGTCGTCGTTCCATTTTTGCACAAAAAGCACACTGGTCTTTGTGCCTGTGTGCGGCTTAAATGTGCTGGGATGAAGGCCGATAACCGCCAAGATGCGGCAACGCTCCGCGATAAATTCGCGCACGCGCTTATCGCTTGAATTGTTAAAGCGGCCTTGCGGCAAGACAATCGCCATGCGCCCACCTGGACGCAGGAAATCGAGGTTGCGTTCGATAAAGAGCAAGTCACGGCCAGCTTTGTTTTCGAGCTTGCCGTTTTCCTTGTGCGCCAAGTCGTAGGGCGAAAGCATGTCCGTTTGCTTTATATCGCCCGCAAACGGTGGGTTGGCCATAAGTACATCGAAGCCGAAGCTGCGGTAATCTTTCTTCTTCGGGTCACGCAACAGTTTACGCAGACCCTTCCAGCCGTTGTTATAAGTGTCAAGCCAATCTTGCTGTTTCGTGGTTTCGTCCCAGCGCGTCCAGTCCAACGTGTTTAGGTGCAACACGTTGGTTTGCCCGTCGCCCGCGATTAGGTTTAAACACCGTGCAACACGCACACTCTTTTCGTCGAAATCGATAGCGTAAACTTTTTCTCGCACGTAATCGTCGCAACGCGCGGGCTTTTTCTCCATCGTAAACAGGTGCGAGATTGGCTTCTTTTCTTCGCGCAGGATTTGCTGCCAGACATGGAAAATCGAATGCACAGTAAAGCCTGCGGAACCGCAAGCCGTGTCGATAAGGTTTTCGCTTTCCTTGGGGTTAAGCATCTTTACGCACATGTCGATGACCCAGCGCGGCGTAAAGTATTGCCCTTTCTCGCCCTTGG
The DNA here is from genome assembly GCA_019233975.1 of Alphaproteobacteria bacterium. Classification (GTDB taxonomy): domain Bacteria; phylum Pseudomonadota; class Alphaproteobacteria; order UBA9219; family UBA9219; genus JAFALY01. The sequence continues at coordinate 78,516 of JAFALY010000031.1, forward strand.
CCGACTTGTTTACAAGGTACTCAAACGCGTCGTCGACAACATCGAGATTGGAGTTAAACAGCTTCCATTCTTCGAGCGAACCAACGCACACTTGCAAATGGTCGGGGGTAAGGCGGATTTTATCGTCCGACGGAAAGACACCTTCCCATTTTTCTTTGGCCTCGTCGAATAAGGCTTGGATGCTCTGCTTAAGCTGGGCGGCGGTGTTACTGTTGCGAAAGCGAAGGTATTTACTGCTGCCACGGAAACAGGACATTTCGTCGTGCAGCTTCGTAAAAATGAGCTTAAACACCTCCTCGAAAACATCGACGCCCGCATTGGCCAGAACTTCATCCTCTAAATCTTCGATAAGCTGGCGCAGTGAACGCGCCTTAAGCCCTTCAGCTTGGCGTTGATTTTCTTTCTCGATAAGGGTTTGAATTGTCCACGGCTGCCCAACAATATCGTCGATGGTCTGCCCCATTGTAGGCAGGTCCGGAATCTCGACAAAATAATTTGGATTCTTTCTGTGCCAAATAACGCTTTGTATACCGTTACTCCACAGTGCCAAAGGTGCGCCCGTGGCGTGGGTATAGGATTTAAGCTGTTCTTTGCCGTCTTTTGCCTTCTCCTGTTTTACTTCGACAACAAGGTACGGAACTGTGGGGCGGTCAGCATCGAAAACAACAATGTCGGCACGCTTCGAGCTGTCACGTCCAAAGGTAATAGGATATTCGACCGTAAGGCGCGAAACAGGGTACTGGTAATGGTGGTGCAGGTGAATAAGCCAAAGTTGCCGTACAATTTCTTCTGGTTTTGCAATCACGTCCTTATCGCGGGCAAGACAGCGAACATAAACCTTACCCGCCTTCTCAATCAGTTTCTTTTGCAGAAGATTAAGAGAAGATTCGCCAAAAGTTTGTAGAAACGCCGGGGTGCAAACGCCTGAGATTACATCAGTGATTGTCATCTACTCTACTCCTACAGCAGCCCAACACACCGTTAAGAATCGGCACGGTCAGGGAAAATTGGTGCAGCAACCTTAATTGCACCCCACTGTTTCGGCAAGGCAAAGGCCGCTATCCGTCAAAATTGCTTGTTTCTTTTCTGGCGATTTGCCCGTAACCTTACGGCCAGAGGCGGTAAATCCCGTCTTTGGGGCTTTAGAACCTCACCATTACCGGTTTTGTGCAACCGGAAAAGCACTCCTCGACCTACGGTCGGGGAGGCGCAAGTGCATGTCCAAGCCTCACGGCCAAAGACTTGCGCGACCTTCGTAATGGTAGGTTTCTAAACTCCCCGGCCACCAGAGGTGAATGCTTCTGGCTGGCCCTTGTGTTTCTGGCATGGAGGGAGCTGTGCGCGTTTTATTACTCATGTTAGTTCTTGTCGCAATTCATGCCCACACTGCGATTGCCAAAGCAACAGAACAGTCCGGATTGTGTTTGGACGGATTTTGCATAGGACAAAGCATTAGCGACGTGCGCTTGGATCAAGTGGAATGGATAACGCCGAAGAAATATTTCACAAAAGAGGAATGTGCAGGCGTAGGATGCCAGCCAAATATTGCTTTTTATGGTTACACTCCAGACCAACAAAAACAACTGGCTGAGGCGGTAAGTTGGAAATACGCACTTGGCGAATATACCGTCATCACCAAAAGTAACTTGGATATTTTTCGACAATATAAATACGAGTGCAATCAATCGGCGCGTGGCGTTTTTGGCGAACGGCGTTTTTTCGGCGCTTATAAAAGCGTACCAAGCGGCCATTTAACCGTTGTTGGGTGGCGTCTTATTGGCGGCGAACTAAAGGTTTATCGAATTGTACGGCGATACCCATATCAGACGCAAAAAGAACTCGTGGAATTGGCAAAGAAAATTCGCACCGAATATGGCGCGTCCGTTTTGCTGTATGATTATCTAAGTTCTAACGCTTATTCCGACGTTATTCAGCAAAATAAATCTGGTTGGTTTGGCAGAAGCCAAATGTTCAACCCAACCGATCTTTCCAATAATGCTGCTGAATTAGTTTTAATAGACCCACAAACGCGACCTCTACTTGAGCCGACATCAATGCCGGAAAGCGGAGAAATCCAACCACTACCAGTGGGACAGGTGGAGCAATGCAGCAAGCCAATGTCAATCCAATGACAGAAACCACTTCTACTTAACGAGATGGAGGCTAAATATGTTAGCCATTAAGTCTCTGGCAATTAGTGCCGTACCATTGCCAAATGGTCTGGCACCTCGGATTGATCTTTCGCCAAACTATGAAGACAGTATCAAGTGCCACTGCAGCCGCAAGATCGCCCCCCTAGTGTTTTTCTTGGTTGATGTATATAGAATAATATTTTTGGGCCTCGACGCAGTGAAAATCATAATAATCTCGTAACGAGTCTGGCAGGTCTTGAAAAAAAGCTGCTGGGCCATCGGTCCTCAAAGATTGGTAATAAAATTCGACCATACTTTGCGGAATGTTCATATCAGGAACATGCATTATGTTTTCAGACCCAAGATGTGCGACGAACTCATTTCGGTAGAGAGTTACTTCGCTCCAAGATGAATGCCATTTTTCTGGTGTGATGCCAGTTTGTTTCTTCAACGCTTCCCTAAATGCTTCATGATCTAAAATCAGTTGCTTCCAATGCTGTTTATCGCTGTGATTTCCGAAAAGCGTACACCAATCAAGAACCGCAATATCAATAAAATTACCAATCACAGTTAACCAAAATTCGCCTTCTGGAGCCGATTTAAATACCACGTGTCCGACACGGAAATAAGCAAGATTTCTAACGAAATGACAGCATAAGATGGACGCTCTGCGCATGCGTTCTACTTGGGACATATTTTCCGTTTCAAGATTTGTCGTTGCCATCGTCTATATTACCGAAATCACTTTCGTCGTTCTTTGGTTGTACCTGTGACTTAGCTGCCTCGTTCTCCTCATTGAGTTTTACCGAGCGATTTTTGGCAGCTTCTGCCGCTTGGGCGCGTCTCTGGCGGGCCCTTTCAAAGAATTTCTTCTCTATTGGCTCTCTGGTTTTCCTAATCGTCTCATAAAATGGAATCAGAACATCCTCCGACATAAGAGTTTGCTCGGCCTCTTTCATATTTTGCATATCACTATCATCCAGTTCGTGACCGATGCCGCTGAAACGAGGCATGTAAAAGTCAGAGTGCATGAGTTCAGGGTAGCCCATGTTTGCAAAACGCGCAGAGGAACCACCAAAAAATGAATCAGAAAGCGGGCGGTACTTTGCAATAAACATTCCGATCTCATCTGCCTGAGTCGCTTCGCCCAAAATGCCCTGTATCCATGCACCAGCTAGTTGGAGATAATCCAGATCTCTATCACCAACACTTTCACCTGACACAATTTTGTTTTTTAGATATGCATAGAAAATTTCAATCAGTCGCAAAATACCATTTTTTAAATACGCTGAACTTGACCGTTTATAAGCCATAACAGCATGGCCTATTATCCCCCAAATCGCATGCTGCCAATCACCTGAAATATACGACTCACTCAGCAGTAAATTTTGAATCATCTTAGCTGTGGCATCAAAAATCAGCGTATCGGCATGCTCTTGATAGGAAATGCGTCTCCTGCCAACTCCCCCACCTTCGCCTGACTTTAGAGTGGCGAAATCTTCAGGCAATCCACGAAACACGAGATAGGAGAATTCATAAAGTGCTTCTGCAAAATCGTCAGAACCATCGCACTGGTTTTTTATTGCGAACTCGGAAAGCGAAACTACTGTTGAGATTAACTCTCCAATATCTTCTAGGGTTAATTGCTTTTCCCATTCCTCTTTATGTTTGCGAACTAGGGCGTGATAAAAAATGTCCTGCAAAACAGTTTCGCGATCGCTCATTTTTTTGGTGAGCGCAGTTGCCACCGACGAGAAAAAAAGCGGGAAAGCTTTTTGAAGCACCAATTGAACTGGTATTACTTTCTTTAGCATCTTGCAGGCTGCATCGTGATAGCCGTCTTTAGCACGAACTTCTAGAGGTCGCGATGTATCTACAAGCCACACAATCAAAATGGAACGTATAACAGAGTTAGCTAATTCAAGACGGTACGGATTAAAATTAGCCATACACTGCGCATGAATACGCTCCATAGCCGCCAAGAACGAATGCTCGGTCAGATACGGCCATTCCTTTGTATGAGCCTTCAATGCGATATAGCGAATTTGTGTAATGCATTCACTTGCGGCTGTACTGCGCATCAAAACATGTGTTTTATCGAAACACTCTTTAAGCAAATTAATCCAAGAATCCGCCAAGGCATTTGCCTGTTGCAGCCTTGATCGCCTCACATGATCAGCAGCCTCCGGGTCTTTAGGAAGTGGATCAAGATCTAAAGGGTAGAATCCTAACACCCCTATGGCTTTAGTTACATCGGTAACAAGATATTCATTGTTAGAGTCAGAGCAAAGCTTTAGCAGAACTGCCATTTGATCATTTAAATACGAAAACACACTGTCGGTTTTGCCCCGATAAGGCACCCTGCATTGGGTATAGGTATCCGCGATGCGGAGTATCGCCGACAGCGCAGCGTTTAAAATATCACGCTGATTATCTTGGATAGATTTCCCAGCTATACCAAGAAGAACGGTCAGGCGATCCCGTACAAACTTTGTATTTCTTGGTTCTCCTATTGCAACAAATCGCATGGCATCCCGCCAATCTAAGCCAAGTTCGTTTAGAATTGACCAAAACAAGGACTTGCCAAATGGCTTTTTGATTTTGCGTCGGATTTCATTTCGGAATGCAGTTGAGGCATAGATAATTGCCTTATCAGCCTGAATTCCGATTTTTGCTATCGACAGGCTGCATAAGAAGCAAAATAAATTCGATAAAATTAGAACCACACAAATCTTGTCCTGCAACCATATTGTGGTGTCGGCTCTGGCAACAAGTGGGACAAATAAATTTAATATGGCTAATCCCTGCACCCACCTTACGGCGGGGTGAGCAATAACTGTTCGGACAATCGAACTTGAATATTTCCCAAGCAATTGACTGAATAAGAAATTAAACAGCGCAACTTGTAAACCCAAAATAGTGAACGCCGCTGTGAAAATTTTATCGAGCGATGTTCTTAACGCTTCTGACAAAGGGGCAACACTATCAGCGAAAAGCACATTTCCCGCAAATCCAACTATCAAATAGACGACAAATATTATCGTCATGAGACAGACGGTAATTAAATGCCCCCATAGAAAATCACTGCCAACTTTATTGTTCCACCAGCGCAACGCAGTTATCGCACGCTTGACAATACTTATGTTCTTTTCGTCCTGACTTTTCTCGATGCCAACAATAATTAAGAGTATGAGCGAGAGTCCGAAAGACCCAGCGAGGATAAATAGCATCTGCGTTGGATAGTTTACACTCAGGAAATAGCTAACAAAATTAATGCAGAAACATACAATGCCCATTAACAAAAATGAGCCGTGCATTGCGCGGCTTATCATGCGCCGTCGGCGCACTTGCTCGGCGCTGTGCTTGAGTTTTCTGATAGCTTCTTGTTCGTAATATTCGACTATTTCATCGAACATTTACTTCTGGCTTTCTTCTGCAGGATGAGAGGCCTCGCTTTCAATTTGGGTGTCTTTGTGAACCGGGGTCTGCCGAGCTATAATTAAATAACGTCTTTGGGCGACATAAAATGAGGAAAGGAGATAAACTGCTGCCATACATTCCGCTGCATAGTGCAATCCCTTCGTCACTATCTCATTTGCCCCCGCCAGCACATAAACTGCAAATGCAGCCATTAGATAAATCATAAATAATTCGAGTGCCGAAATAATCAGATCGGCACACAATGGAAGAAAGACACTCGTAAAAAGCAGCCGCACATAAGCGCTGATAATAGTGGTTTGGTCTGACATAATGGCCCCAAACTTTAATTGCTGGATAAGCAGGACGACGGGATTTAAGCGTACTCCCCCAGTTGCCCAACTGCTATGCTAAAACACTAGTGCGAATCCTGCATTTAACAAACTGGAACTAGGGGCCATTTTGGGGATAGGATTTTAAAAATATGAAGCTTATAATTGCACCCAGAATGTCTTAGTATTCAGATGCTTAACCCGTAGGGGCCTGAACCCGAATTGATGCATGATGGCCATCACCTGCATCACCCTATTCCGCTTTTTCCCTTTAAAATCAGTGTTTGTTACCACGCATCAACGATAGTAACGCAGATCACCCAAAAGGCCCCTATTACTCACCGACACATTCGTAGGTGCCACTATTGTCGGGTAAGGTGACCCCTAACTCACGCCAGACTGCCCAGTCAGCATTGCAGTATTTGTTTTTGCTGCGCGCCCGCGCGACTTC
>JAFALY010000026.1 GCA_019233975.1 Alphaproteobacteria bacterium
ATGTCGCCCCGCCGTCTGCGGGTGCCACAATTCCACCATTTTTTGCAGTGTGTCATGACGGCAACAATCTAAGTGCCTGTAAAATATGGGAATACGTACTTATTTAACAATGTGTTAGCAGGTCCCGTTAACTTGATGTTGACTTGGATCAGTTATTTTATAAGCATCGCAACATTGTATTGCGCCGCACAAATACGGCGACAGATTTATTCAACGAAGCAACCTTGGGGCTTGCCATGACACAGACCGAACAATTGAGACAAGAAATGGCCACCATTCGCATTGGCGAATGCGCCGCACAACAACCGCTATCGGGCGTCAGCCAGGTTGGCGGCGCCGCCGTTTATGGCCACGGGCCGAGCGGTTACGAACGTCAGGACAACGCGAAGAAGGCCTAAGGTCTCCTACCCCGTTTTGTATTAGAGTGAGCATAAAAAAGCCCGGACGGTTTTCTGTCCGGGCTTATTTTTTGGGCGCAGGGGCTGAGGCTTAGCCGTGGGCCGCGACGCCTTTGTCCGACATCGCCTTCTGCAACTCACCGCTCTGGAACATTTCGCGCATGATGTCGCAGCCGCCGATGAACTCACCCTTAATGTACAATTGCGGGATAGTCGGCCAGTTGCTGAAATCCTTAATGCCCTGGCGCAGGCTGGGGTCGGCCAGCACGTCAATGCCTTTGAACGGCACTTCCAGCATCGTCAAAATCTGCACCGCCTGCGCGGAAAAACCGCATTGCGGAAAAACGGGCGTGCCCTTCATGAACAGCACCACATCGTTTGCAGAAAGTTCGCCGCGAATGCGGTCAGCTACCAAAGCGTCCATCTTGTTACTCCTTTACTGGTACAGTTTGATTTAGGTATTGGGGGCGGCCGTCGTTAGGGCCAGCGCGTGCAAAACACCACCCACGCGACCCTGCAGGGCCGCATAGACCATCTGGTGCTGCTGTACGCGCGACTTGCCCGCGAAGGCGCTGCTTTCCACATGGGCCTGAAAATGGTCGCCATCGCCGCGCAGGTCTTTCAAATCAACCTTGGCGTCGGGCAGGGATTCCTTGATCAGGCGAATAATATCGTCGGCATTCATCGGCATGGGTACGCGTCTCCTAACTTTTAGTCTTTCATATAATGCGGCAACCAGTTTTCGTGCGCGGCGCGCAGGGCGCTGAGCGCCACGGCGGGCTGGCCTTTCACCTCGGCCTTGTCGCCACCCGTCGTGCCCAGACGGGTCAGCGGTACATCGGCTTCGGCTGCGGCAATGGCGACCTTTTCCGCTTCGCGCGTCGCGATAACATAACGGCCCTGATCTTCGGTAAACCACAGGACCGGGTTCGGGAACAACGCTTCCGCCTGGAAGCCGATATTGCCTGCCATCGCCATTTCAATCAACGCGATCAAAAGGCCGCCATCCGACACGTCATGGCATGAGGTGATCATGCGCTCATCAATCAGATGACGCACGAACTTGCCGTAACGCCGTTCGGCGGCCAGATTGACATGCGGCACGCTGCCGGTTTCTTTGCCGTGAATATCGCGCAGGTAAAGGGTTTGCCCTACATGGCCATGTGTTTCGCCGAGGACGAACAGGGTTTCACCCTCGCCGCGCAGCGCCACAGGCACGGTCTTGCTGACATCCTGCATCAAGCCAACGCCGCCGATAACAGGCGTGGGCATGATCGCGCTGCCATTCGTTTCGTTGTACAGGCTGCAATTGCCTGAGACGACCGGGTAGTCGAGCGCGCGGCACGCTTCGCCAATACCCTGAACCGCGCCGACAAACTGGCCCATAATGCGCGGTTTCTCAGGATTGCCGAAATTCATGTTGTCGGTGATGGCCAAAGGCTTGGCGCCTACGGCGCACAAATTGCGCCATGTTTCGACAACTGCCTGCTTGCCGCCCATCACAGGGTCGGCGGCGCAGTAACGCGGTGTGCAATCCACGGTCATAGCCAAAGCTTTTTGCGTGTCGCGAATACGGACAACGGCAGCATCACCGCCTGGGCCTTGCGCCGTATCGGCGCCGACCAGACTGTCATATTGTTCCCAGATCCAGCGGCGCGAGCAAAGGTCCGGCGTCGCCAGCATTTTCTGCGCTATGGCCAGAATGGTTTCGCCTGCGGGCAACGGATAATCTGCTGCGTTCAGGTCGGGCTGCGCCGGTGTCGGTTCCCACGCGCGGTTATAGACCGGCGATTGTTCAACCAGCGGTTCAATCGGCATATCCAGTTCTTTGATGCCGTTGCGCCAGCCGACCAGACGGCCCGTGTCCGTCAGTTGGCCGATGATCGCGAAATCCAGCTCCCACTTTTCAAAGATCCTGGCGGCTTCGGCTTCATGGCCCGGTTTCAGGACCATCAGCATGCGTTCCTGACTTTCCGACAGCATGATTTCATAAGCGGTCATGCCGGTTTCACGCAGCGGCACCTTGTCGAGCTCGAGGTGAATGCCAAGCCCGCCTTTCGACGCCATTTCAACTGCCGATGACGTAAGGCCTGCGGCGCCCATATCCTGTATTGCGACAATCGCGTCGGTGGCCATCAGCTCCAGACAGGCTTCCATCACCAGCTTTTCCGTGAACGGATCGCCAACCTGCACCGTGGGGCGTTTGGATTCCGTGTCGGCGTTAAATTCACCGGAAGACATGGTCGCACCCTTGATGCCGTCGCGTCCCGTTTTGGACCCGACATAAACGACCGGATTGCCTATGCCCGCCGCTGCTGAATAGAAAATGCGGTTCGCGTCGGCCAGGCCCACCGTCATGGCGTTTACAAGGCAATTGCCGTTATAGCTGGGGTGGAAATTGGTTTCGCCCGCAACAGTCGGAACGCCGATGCAGTTGCCGTATCCGCCGATGCCGGACACAACGCCCGCGACCAGCGACTTTGTCTTGGCATGTGACGGATCACCGAAACGCAGCGCGTTCAGGTTCGCAATCGGGCGGGCGCCCATGGTAAAAACGTCGCGCAAAATACCGCCGACGCCGGTGGCAGCACCCTGATATGGCTCGATGTAAGAGGGGTGATTGTGGCTTTCGATTTTGAACACGGCGGCCTGACCATCGCCAATGTCGATAACGCCCGCATTTTCACCGGGGCCGCAGATGACATGCGGCGCCTTGGTGGGCAGTTGTTTCAGCCATACGCGCGTCGATTTATATGAACAATGTTCCGACCACATGGCGGCGGCAACGCCGAATTCCGCCAGCGTCGGTTCGCGCCCCATGACCTGCAACAAGGTTTCATATTCGCTTTGCGACATGCCGTGTTCGGCCAGAAGCTCGGCGACGTTATTGCGGACCTGTCGGATGGGTGCGGCGGAATTTGTCATGCGAATGCCTTTGCCACGCTGTCAAAAAGAACTTTGCCTTCGGTGCTGCCATGCAGGGCTTCAACCGCGTCTTCGGGGTGCGGCATCATGCCCAGCACGTTTTTGTGCTTGTTGAACACGCCCGCGATATCGGCGATGGACCCGTTCGGGTTGTCCAGGTAGCGGAACGCCACCTGTCCATTGTCCTGAATGGCTTTCAACGTGTCGGGCTGTACGAAATAATTGCCATCGCCGTGCGCGACGATAACGCGCATGGTCTGTTCCGGCGTGCACAGGTTAGTGAAGTCGGTCTTGTTATTTTCAACTTTCAGTGTCACCGGGCGGCAGACGAATTTCAGGCTTGCATTGCGCAGCAGAATACCGGGTAGCAGGCCCGCTTCGCACAAGATCTGGAAACCATTGCAAATGCCCCAGACACGCACACCCTTTTCGGCGCGGGCAGCAACTTCGCGCATAATGGGGGAATGGGCGGCCATGGCACCGGTGCGCAGATAATCGCCGTGGGAAAACCCGCCGGGCAGCATAATCAGGTCAACCTTGGGCATGTCGGTGTCAGCATGCCAGACGATATGGGGTTTTTTTCCAGTTGCGCGTTCAACCGCCAGAGCGGCGTCGCGCTCGCGGTTTGAACCCGGAAAAACAACGATGGCTGTTTGCATGAGGCTCCCCCTTTGATCCGCCACAGATATAGGCCATAATCGCCCCTGCCAAAAGCCTTTTGTGCCTCTTTTTTTACTGTTTTTTCTGGAGTATCCGCCTTGCGCCTGTCTTCATCCGACCATTTAAGTCTGGGCGATAAACTACGCCATTTGAATTGGGCGATTGTGGCGTTGATAACCCTCATCGGCCTGATCGGCGTGGCACTTTTATACTCAGCGGGTGGTAAAAATTGGCAACCATGGGCCTTTGCCCAGTTGACGCGATTCGGTATGGGGTTGGTTATCATGCTGTTCCTGGCGCTGGTTGATATCCGTTTCTGGTTGCGCGCTGCCTATCCGCTTTACTGGATCATGCTGTTCCTGCTGGTGGTGGTTGAAATTATGGGCCATGTCGGCATGGGGGCGCAGCGTTGGATTAACCTGGGCTTCTTTGTGATCCAGCCGTCTGAGCTAATGAAAATCGCGCTCACGTTGGCGCTTGCAAAATATTTCCACGGTATGTCGCTGGAAGATATCGGGCACCCCATCAAGCTGGTTATGCCGGTGATGATGGTCCTGATGCCGGTTGGACTGGTGCTGTTGCAGCCGAACCTCGGCACCGCGACGCTCTTGATGCTGGCGAGTGCGGGTGTGTTTTTCACAGGCGGTGTGCGGTGGTGGAAGTTTCTGATCGTCTTTGCGCTGGTTGCCGCGATTTTGCCCATCGGCTGGCACCATCTGCATGACTATCAGCGCGCGCGCCTGATGACCTTCATGAACCCGGGCGCGGATCCGCTGGGCCGCGGCTATAACATTCTGCAATCCAAAATCGCGCTCGGCTCCGGCGGTTTTTTCGGCAAAGGCTTCGGGCAGGGTACGCAAAGCCAGTTGCAGTTCCTGCCTGAAAAACACACGGATTTTATTTTTGTCGTGTTAGCCGAAGAATTTGGTCTGTTCGGCGCGCTTTTCCTGCTGGCGCTTTATGGGCTGTTGATCGCGTATGGTTATCTGGTCGCGTTGAATTGCCGTAACCAGTTTGGCCGCCTGACGGCCTTTGGCTTGACGACCAGTTTCTTCCTTTATGTGTTCGTCAATATCGGCATGGTCACGGGCACGTTACCGGTTGTGGGCATACCGCTGCCGCTGGTTTCCTATGGCGGTACGGCGATGATGACTTTGTTGATTGGCTGCGGCGTTCTGTTGGGCATAGCGCTTCACCGCGATATGCGCCTGTCGCGGACCGGAAGTTATGATTAACCTGATTATTTTCTTTTGGCCGCGACGATCCTGTTGCGCCCACCTTTTTTGGCTTGATACAGCGCTTCGTCCGCGCGTTTGACCAGTGTTTCCGCATCCATGTCTTGCGTGGCCAGAACCAGACCAAAGGATGCCGTCACAGGCAAGACACCGCCCTTTGGCAACGGTATGGGGTTGCTTTCCAGACGGCGGCGCAAGCGTTCCAGAACAATGGCGCCGGTTTCAAGGTCAGCTTCTTTCAGACAGATCAGGAATTCTTCACCGCCCATGCGGAACGCGTCGTCATGAATGCGCAGGCTGCGCGTTATCTGGTCAGCGACGGCGCGCAGGACCATATCGCCTACATCGTGGCCGTGCGTGTCGTTCACTTGTTTGAAATGGTCGATATCCATCATGGCAACGCAAAACCCGCGATCGGTACGCGTCAGGCGACCCAGTTCGCGCACCAACTCGTTCCACAGGCTGTTGCGGCGGCGCAGGCCGGTGAGCGGGTCGAGCTCGGACGCAGCGGTGGCAAAGGCACGTTCGCTGCGGCGCAGCTCGGCCATGATCTCTACATACTTGCCGCACACGGCGGCGTCATCATCGCGGTCGATGGGTTGCCCCGGCTGCGCCTTCATCAAAACAAGGCGCAGGGTCTGGCGTAACTGCTCTTCCAACTGGTTGAGTTTATCAAGCGTGGGCAGGCCGTTGTCGGTGGCGGGGGCTTCGTTCTGCTCGGCTGGTGTCAGGCTGGCCAGTGCGGCGGCGGGATCTTCGATCGGCAGCAAAACAAAACGGTGCCACGTCACGAACCACGCGACATAGGCATCGATACGCCCTGAGATAAATTGTCCGAAATCAGTCTGTGTTGTTGTCATGTCCAACCGTTACAGAAAAGGGCGGACATGACAAGGTTGACTGATGTTAGGCTTGTTTGCTGGCCTGGGCCTTCACAAGGCGCTTCTTGATCTTCAGCGCGGCTTCGCCCAGACGGCTGTTACGGGTGGCCAACAGCCACGCGTCAATACCGCCATTGTGTTCGATGGTGCGGATGCCGTTCGTGGTCAGGCGCAGCGAGACCATCTTGCCCAAAATTTCGGACGGGAACGAGCACACTTGCAGGTTCGGCTGCCAACGACGGCGCGTCTTGTTGTTGGCGTGGCTGACATTGTTGCCAAATTGCGGTTTCTTACCGTTGACGGAGCATACACGGGCCATGGTCACTTCCGCAGCTTTTCTGCGGCCTTCATCTAAAGGTTGTCGCTTAAATCGGCAGACCGCCGCAAGCGTTCGCCGCGCGGCAATCAATCGAGCGGCGTTTATAGGGGTTATTCCGCGTCCGAGTCAAGCTTTTAGGCCTAAGCCGCCTGTCTTTGCCCAAAAAGCCCGCGCAGGGCCAAGGCTGTGGCCAAATTGGGTGCAAATACGTAAAAATCCTCGCCATTATGGCCATAAATGTCCTGCGCGAACTGGTTAATGGGGGCCGCCACGCCGCCAGATTCGTTAAGAATAAGGGCAGGCGGCGCCGAATCCCACAATTTGGGCAGGGTGTAAACCAACGCCTTTCGGTGGTGCAGGACCATTTCAACCGCATCGGCGGCCATGGAGGTGTGCGCAAAAACACCCAGGCCGTTTGCGCGGGCGCAGGTTTCCACGACCGGGAACCATCTTTCATCGACAACCTGATTATGTCCCAGATGGTAACCGCTCAGCATCGTGGCGCGGGTATGTGTGGGTGCCTGCAGGCGGGTGGTCGGACGGCCATTATCATACTGCGCAAAAGCGCCACGACCCCGGCCGGCGGTCAACATGATGCCGCCTTCCAAACGCGGGCAGTAAATCCATGCTTGCTGAATGACGTTGTCATAAACGCAGGCAATCATGGTGCCAAAACGCGGGTTCTTGGCGCGGAAATTCAGGGTGCCGTCGATGGGGTCAACGGTCCACACCATGCCGGGTTTGTTGCGCAGCGTGTGGTACAGGGCGACGTCGGTGCCAACAACCTCTTCCCCCAACACGGTGGAGTCGGGGCGCAGTTTGTTGAGAAACGCCGTCAGCGCGCGCTCCGCCTGAATGTCGCCTTCGGTGACCCAGTCACCCTTGCCGGATTTGTCGGATGATTCAATCGGCGCGGGGTTATCGAACATCGGCAGAATGACGGTGCGCGACACATCGCGCATGGCGGCGGTCACGGCCTGAATCTCTGCATCAGAAAGGGGTGTTGTTTGTGACATCGGATCATTCCAAAAAGAAAGAACGTACTTTCATACCTGAGAACGGCCTAAACAAAAAGGGCCGTGGTTGCCCACAGCCCTTTCGTGATCAGCTTGATCGGTGACAGGTTTAGAAGTCCATGTCGCCCATGCCGCCGCCCATACCGCCGGGGCCGCCAGCCGGAGCCTTCTTTTCCGGCTTTTCGGCAATCATCGCCTCGGTGGTGATCAGGAGACCGGCAACCGACGCGGCGCTTTCCAGCGCGATACGAACGACCTTGGTCGGGTCGACGATACCGGCCTTCAGCATCTGGCCATATTCGCCCTTTTGCGCGTCATAGCCAAAGTTGGTGTCAGCCTGATCCAACAGGCGGCCAACAACAACCGAACCGTCAACGCCGGCATTTTCGGCGATCTGGCGGATCGGGGCTTCCAGCGCGCGACGGACGATGTCAACGCCACGGCGTTGGTCGTCATTCGCGACGCGCAGCTTTTCAATCGCGCGGGTGGCGTACAGCAGGGCCGTACCGCCGCCGGCGATGATGCCTTCTTCCACCGCAGCGCGCGTGGCGTGCATGGCGTCATCAACGCGGTCCTTGCGTTCCTTCACTTCGATTTCGGTCGCGCCGCCGACGCGGATGACCGCAACGCCGCCGGCCAGCTTGGCTAGACGTTCTTGCAGCTTTTCACGGTCATAGTCGGACGATGTTTCTTCGATCTGCTGACGGATCTGGTTGCAACGGGCTTCGATGTCCTTCTTCTTGCCCGCGCCGTCGATGATCGTGGTGTTGTCCTTGTCGATGCGGACCTTCTTGGCGGTGCCCAGCATGTCGAGCGAGACGTTTTCCAGCTTGATGCCCAGATCTTCGGACACGACCTGGCCGCCCGTCAGGATGGCCATGTCTTCCAGCATCGCCTTGCGACGATCGCCGAAGCCCGGTGCCTTGACGGCCGCGACCTTCAGGCCACCACGCAGCTTGTTGACAACCAGGGTCGCCAACGCTTCGCCTTCAACTTCTTCGGCGACGATCAGCAGCGGCTTGCCCGACTGAACAACGGCTTCGAGCACGGGCAGCAACGGCTGCAGGCCCGACAGCTTCTTTTCGTGATACAGAATGAACGGGCTGTCCAGTTCGCACACCATCTTTTCCGAATTGGTGACGAAGTAGGGCGACAGGTAACCGCGGTCGAACTGCATGCCTTCAACGACTTCCAGTTCGGTTTCGAGGCTCTTGTTTTCCTCGACAGTGATGGGCGATTCGTGGCCGACCTTTTCCATCGCCTTGGCGATCATTTCGCCGATGTCCTTTTCGCCATTGGCCGAAATGGTGCCGACCTGCGCGATTTCCGCATTGGTCGAAACCTTCTTGGAACGGGCCTGGATGTCTTCGACAACCTTGGCAACCGCCGCGTCAATGCCGCGCTTCAGGTCCATGGGGTTCATGCCGGCGGCGACAGCCTTCACGCCTTCACGGGCGATGGCTTCGGCCAGAACGGTCGCGGTGGTGGTGCCGTCGCCCGCTTTGTCGTTCGCCTTGCTGGCGACTTCGCGGACCATCTGGGCGCCCATGTTTTCGAACTTGTCAGCCAATTCGATTTCCTTGGCGACGCTGACGCCGTCTTTGGTCGTGCGCGGCGCGCCAAAGCTCTTTTCCATGATGACCAGACGACCCTTGGGGCCCAGCGTGACCTTGACGGCGCCCGCCAGAATTTCGACGCCGCGCATCATGCGATTGCGGGCTTCGGTGCTGAATTTTACTTCTTTAGCAGCCATTGTTTTTCTCCTGAAAATGTTTGTGGTTTGAGATGATTAAGCGGCCTTCTTCGAAGACTTGCCGCCTTCGATGACGCCCATGATGTCTGATTCCTTCATGATGAGGAGATCTTCGCCGTCAATCTTGACTTCGGTGCCCGACCATTTGCCGAACAGAACGCGGTCGCCGGCCTTGACGTCAAGCGCCGTAACCTTGCCGTGTTCATCGCGCAGGCCCGGACCGACGGCGACGATTTCGCCTTCCTGCGGTTTTTCCTTGGCCGTGTCGGGGATGATGATGCCGCCAGCCGTACGCGCATCGCTTTCCAGGCGACGCACTACAACGCGGTCATGCAGGGGACGGAATTTCATGTGCAAGCTCCTTGCAGGTGGTTTAAGGTTAAAGGCAAATTCTTTGCCGCCGCACTCTGCCGGGCGCGAACCGAAAAGGTTAACAACCCGTAAACAAACAGCGGTAACAGTCAGATAGGGTAGTTTGGGTAAGGTTTCAAGCGGGGTGGTGATTTTATTTTTGAAACAGGGTGTTTTTATGCCGCATTCCTGTGGGTAAAATGCGGATTAACCAATCTTTACCGCGTTTTTTATAAAATGAGGATATGAGTATTGGCGTCGATAGTGATTTTACCAAGCAACTCAATGACTACCGCCTGACGACGGCGGAGATCATCTACCACATGCCCGACCACCCCTCGATCCTGCAAAGCTATATCTGGCAAGAGCTTGATCTGGCCCCGCGCTTCCCTGAGCTCCATAAATTCCTGCATTTCTGGGAAACGAGCCTGGAGGGCAAGCTATACCGCGTCAAAGTTGCGTGCCAAAAACTCATCGACCGTGGTGATTTCAAACACGTCGATCATGAGATTGTGATTCATTGATTACGGCTTGCTGTCGGGGGTGCCTGCCGGGCCATCGGGCGCACCGGGCAGGGCTGGCATCAGTTTTACAACAGGCAGGTTGCCGGTCGCCGTGACGGCTTCGATCGCTTCCTGCGCACCATCATAGGCGGGCAGCTTTTGTAAGGCTGGGTCCGCCATATAGTTTTGCAGGCCGAGCAGCCATGGACGTTTCGTGTTTTCCGTGGCCGCCGTGTAACCCTGACACGCGCAAAATGTGTTGTGATCGTCGAGCTTGATTTCCCACGTGGCGCTGTCCAAAGGGGTTTCCGTCTGTACGCCCTCGATTGAAAGATATTCATCCAACAAACGTTTGGTCTGCATCGCGACCATGCCGGGTGTCATCGCGTCGCCATGCGTGGCGCGTAACTTGGATTCTATCACACGTGCGGCGACGTCATGCAAAGCGCCGGGGGTTGATAAAAACGCGCTGATGATCTCGGCCTCACGACGCAAATGCTGTCCGTTGATTGGCGGCGGCTCGGGGCGCAGGCCCGCATATTTTTGGACATACCGGTCTTGATCCAAAACAAGATCGGCATCCAGCTGCATTTTGTATTTGCCAAAGGGCAGATGCTTTTCCGATGACGCAAAGATATTCACGATCAGCGTTTCCAGATGTTTGGTGTCCAGCGTGAAGTCGGTGATCCGCCCTTGTTCATCCTTGATGGCGCGCACAAAGAAAAATGCCTGACCGTTGCCCGTGATGCGCGTTTCTGTGCCGTACAGAGGGAAGTCCGCCGCCTGAAACGCTGACGGATAGGCGCCATAACGCCGAAATCCGGCCGCGCCTTCGGCGGCATTTTCCGGCGGGCTTTTCAATTCTTCAAACAGCGTATGCATATTTTTAAATGCGCCCAGTTATCCGGCTTTTTTATACAGGAATACCCATGGTGCGTTCAAACACGGTAATGGTTGCGCGCCCTTGCCGTGCCTAAGGGGCTGAAAAATCTTCAGATTTAAAGCGCTCGGCAAAGGTTTTTTGCAATGTGGTGGAATTAACTGCCTCCATACGCGGCACATGTCCCAAAATGCGTACGCCAGAGAAATCAGCAATCGTCCGCATATTATCGGCATTATCGGGGCCGATGAAAATCAGGCCGTGTAAGGGAATGCCGCGTTGCTTCAGCGCTTCAATCGACAGCAGGGTATGGTTTATGGTGCCCAGCCCCGTTCGGGCGCACAGGATAACGGGTTTCTGCCACTTCGCGAAAACGTCGATGAACAGATGCTGTCTGGTTAACGGCACCATCAGACCACCCGCCCCTTCGACCAGTAGCGTGCGTTTGGTGTGCGGTAGGGTGAGCGTATCGGGGTCAATCTCAGCGCCGTCCAGCTCCGCAGAACGGTGTGGCGACAGTGGGTTTTTCAGTACATATTTTTCAGGCAGAAAGTGGCTATCCGGCAAACCGGTCAGTTGCCGTACGCGCAGTGTGTCCGTGACATCTTCTGTGCCTGACTGCACAGGTTTCCAGTAAATAGCCTGCAACGCCAGCGTCAGCATGGCAGACGCAACGGTTTTGCCGATTTCAGTATCCGTACCGGTGATGACGAAAGTTGGCGGTTGGACCTGCGGCATGAAAAGGTCGCGCGTTACTTTGCGACCAAAATCATGACCATCTGGCGCCCTTCAAAGCTGGGCGCCGATTCAACCTTGGCCAGTTCGGCCAGATCCTGCAACACACGCTCGATAACCTGCTTGGCCAGATCCTGATGCGCGACTTCGCGACCACGAAAGCGCAGGGTGATTTTTACCTTGTCACCTTCGCCCAGAAACTGCTTGGCGCTCTTCATCTTGATGCCGAAGTCATGGTCGTCGATGTTCGGACGCAGCTTGATTTCCTTCAACTCGATGGTCTTCTGCTTTTTGCGCGCCTCGGCGGCCTTCTTTTGCATTTCGTATTTGTATTTGCCGTAATCGAGAACTTTGCAAACTGGCGGGTCTGCGTTCGGAGAAATTTCGACCAGATCCAACCCGGCTTCGTCGGCAATGGCAATGCCTTCACGCACGGTCATAACACCGCGCATTTCACCTGAATCATCAATGACACGAATTTGACGGGCGATGATGGCGCCATTGATACGGGGGCCATCTTCTTTTTCGCGGCGGGGGGGCGCATTGCGGTCCCGGCTCGGCGGCGGTGGGCGGACGACTATTGGAAACTCCTGTCTCAGTGAACGAAAACGCTATTTTAGCGGCAGAACATTAATGAAATCATAGCGTTCGTCAAGGCCGGACTGCAATTAACGCAAATCCGGCGGTAACGCTTCTTGCGCCAGACGGGTTGCGGCCTCTGCTAAGCCCATGATTTCCTGCGTTTCGCCACCTAAACGGCGGATGGCGACGCTCTTGCCTTCGGCCTCTTTCTGACCGACGACAAGGATCAAGGGGATCTTCTGCAGACTATGATCGCGGATTTTGGCGTTGATCTTTTCAGGGCGCGTATCGACCTGAACGCGCAGCCCCGCTGCCGTCAAGGTGTCATAGGCTTCGGCTGCATATCCATCCGCGTCATTCGTGATGGTACAAATCACGGCCTGCACCGGCGTCAGCCACAACGGGAATTTACCCGCGCAATGCTCGATGAAGATACCGAGGAAACGATGGAACGTTCCCAGAATGGCGCGGTGAAGCATAACCGGCGGACGTTTCTGGCCATCTTCGCCTACGTATGTGCCGCCCAGACGATCGGCGGTGTTAAAGTCAACCTGCAACGTACCGCACTGCCATTCGCGGCCAATGGCGTCGCGCAGATAAAATTCCAGCTTGGGTCCATAGAAGGCGCCGTCAGCCGTGTTGATATCATAGGCGAGATTGGCGGCTTTCAACGCGCTGTGCAGCGCGGCTTCTGACTTGTCCCAGATTTCATCTGACCCGGTGCGCCGTTCAGGCCGGTCGGCCAGACGGACGCGGGCCACTTCAAACCCCAGATCAGCATAGACCGAGCGCAACAATTCGCAGAATTGCAGGCTTTCGGATTGTATCTGATCTTCGGTGCAGAAAATATGGGCGTCGTCCTGAACGAACTGGCGCACGCGCATCAGGCCGTGCAAGGCACCATGCGCTTCGTTGCGGTGGCACATGCCGAATTCCGCGAGGCGCAGCGGCAGGTCGCGATAGCTTTTGATGCCTTGCTTGAATATCTGCACATGGCCGGGGCAGTTCATCGGCTTGATACCGAACATGCGCGCTTCTTGCGGCTTGTCGGCTTCCTTGATGGCGATTTTGAACATATTATCGCCATACAGGTCCCAGTGGCCGGAGGCCTTGAAGAGGCTGCTGTCATACAATTGCGGTGAATTCACCTCGACATAGCCCGCTTTTTCAACGCGGCGGCGTATGTAGGCTTCGAGCGCGCGGTACATCGTCCAGCCCTTGGGATGCCAGAAAACGCTGCCTGCGGCTTCGTCCTGAAAATGGAACAGGTCCAGTTCCTTGCCGATTTTGCGATGGTCGCGCTTTTCGGCTTCTTCGATTTGCGTCAGGTGGGTCTGCAGTTCCTTGTCATCGCGCCAGGCGGTGCCATAGATACGTTGCAGCATCGCGTTCTTGCTGTCACCGCGCCAGTAAGCGCCCGCGAGCTTCAGCAATTTAAACGACGTGCCGATTTTGCCGGTCGAAGGCATATGCGGGCCCCGGCACAAATCTTTCCATGCACCCTGACTGTAAACCGTGATGGTTTCAGTTTCCGGCAGGTCGCGGATCAACTCGGCCTTGTACTTCTCGCCCTTGCTCTCAAAGAATTTGATGGCTTCGTTTCTGTCCCACACTTCGCGGACCAACGGCACGTCGCGTGCGATGATCTCACGCATCTTGGCCTCGATCGCTGAGAAATCGTCTGTGCTGAACGGCACATCCCGCGCAAAGTCGTAGTAGAAACCGTTTTCAATGTTGGGGCCGATGGTGACCTGCGTGCCGGGGAACAGTTCCTGCACGGCTTCAGCCAGAATGTGTGCGGTGTCGTGGCGAATGAGATCCAGCGCTTCGGCCGACTTGCGGGTGATGATCTCCACCTTCGCGTCTTTTTCGATGGGGCGCAGCAGGTCGCGCATTTCGCCATCCAGCTTGACGGCAATGGCGGCCTTGGCCAGACCGGCGCCGATGCTCGTCGCCAGATCAAGTCCCGTAACAGGCGTGTCGAAAGTTCGGACACTGCCGTCGGGCAAAGTGAGGCGGATCGGGGAGGAAGCAGGGGCGTGTGATGTTTGTTGCATGGCGGTGATGATAGGTGATGTGAGTCATTTATGCAACGTGTCACGGAAAAGCTTTGGGGGGTCATTGACCCGGGGAATCCCGGAATCGTAACAATGAATCCGCGTTGATTCTGTCGGCGCAATGGAAGGACTGACCCAAACCTATGCAACAGCGCTCGCCGCATATATTGTTTCTGTCCACGGGGAACGCCGTGCGCAGCATTTTGGCCGAGGCGTTAATGCGTCACCGGGTCGGGCAGGGGCCGTCTGCCCGTTATCAGGTACGCAGTGCAGGCCTGAAACCGCTGCCGGAAGTTAATGGTGAGGCTTTGGGTATGCTGCGCGCGGCGCGCGTGCCGACCGACCGCTTGCATCCCAAAAGCTGGGGCGACTTTATGGCCGCCTCACATATCCTGAAAATGGATGTGATCGTTACCTTGTCTGAGGAAGCGCGGCATTACGCACAGGCATGGCCGCAAAGCAAGGATGGCGGGCCTATCCGCGTGCATTGGGCGGTGGACGATCCCTTGTCTGCGCCCAAGGCGGATATGCGCGAATGGAAATTCCGTAAATGCTTTGCCACACTCGACACCCGCATTACGGCGTTGATTAAAAACCGCCCTGCGGCGTCGCCCACCGAACTGTTATTACAATTCAAAGACGTGGCGATGGTTGTTTAGGCGTCATGTGGTTCAACGCCGCTCGTGTTTTCTGGGTTCAAACAACTGCGCCAGTTGTTCCATCATGACACCGCCTAATTCTTCGCTGTCGCTGATGGTCACCGCGCGGCGGTAATAACGTGTGACGTCATGGCCGATGCCAATCGCGACCAGTTCCACATGCCGTCGCGCTTCGATCCAGTCAATAACGGCGCGCAGATGCGCCTCCAGGTAATTGCCGGGATTGGCGGACAGCGTGGCATCGTCAACCGGCGCGCCGTCTGAGATGACCATCAGGATACGACGTTGTTCCGGGCGTGCGCGCAGCCTGTCATAGGCCCACAGCAACGCCTCGCCATCTATGTTTTCCTTTAAAAGACCTTCACGCAGCAACAGGCCCAGATTTTGCCGTGCGCGACGCCATGGCTCATCGGCGGCTTTGTAAATGATGTGGCGCAAATCGTTCAAACGTCCGGGTAGAACGGGCCGTCCATCCTTGACCCATTGGTCGCGGGATGATCCGCCTTTCCATGCGCGGGTGGTAAAACCCAGAATCTCCGTCTTCACGCCGCAACGTTCAAGCGTTCGCGCCAAAATGTCCGCCGACAGGGCCGCCAGCGTGATAGGCCTGCCGCGCATGGAACCGGAATTATCCAGTAGCAACGTCACGACGGTGTCACGAAAATCCAGCGGCTTTTCGATTTTGTAGGACAGTGTGTGGCTGGGTGAAGCGACAATACGCGCCAGTCTTGCCGTGTCCAGAATACCGTCTTCCATATCGAATTCCCAACGGCGCGTTTGCTGTGCCATCAGGCGGCGCTGCAGACGGTTGGCCAGTCGTACAATGATGCCCTGCATATTGCGCAACTGCCGGTCCAGCATCTGGCGCAGACGCGACAGCTCTTCGGGCGGGGCCAGCGTGCGGGCATGCACGATTTCGTCGAATGCGCGTGTATAGGCGCGATAGGTGGTGACCGGGCCATCGTCGTTGTAGGCATCGGTTTCGCCAGCCCCTGCGCGCTGCGCCTCATCGCCATCCTGTTCAGGTGTGGCACTGCCTTGTTCCTGATTATCGTCCTGTTCATCGCCGGTTTCGGCATCGTTATTTTCCTGCGCGGCACCTGTGTCGGCGTCTTCGCCTTCATCTTCACTAACGCTTTGTTCGGTCGATGACTCGTTTTGTTTGGGGGGCGGTCCGTCCGCCTCGCTCATGTTACCATCTTCATCATCGGGCGGCGGGGTGTCATCGGGGATGGGCAATTCTAGTTGCCGTAAAAACTGTTTAATGACACCCGCATAGGCCGCCTGGTCATGTAGGACGTCGGACAGGTGCGTGAGTGGATGCTCCTTCATCTGTGACAGCTTTTCCTGCCACAGATAGAGGGCCGGTTCCGTCACCGACGAAGGCGGCACGCCTGTCAGATTATGAAAGGCAAAGGCCTGTAACGCCTCGGCCAGCGGCACATCGCTGCGTTGGGTTGCTTTGTTATATCCGCATTGCTGCCAATGCGTGTCACGCGCGGTTATCAGGTTTGCGGCAATACCCGTCATATGCCTCGCGCCAATAGCCTCACAACGCGCCTGTTCCATGGCATCAAAGGCTTGTCGCGCCAGCATGTCCGTCGGCGCCAGACGCCGGTGCAGTGTTTCATTGTGATAGCGCAGGCGCAGCGCCGCGCTGTCTGCCTCAGCACGCAGCGTCGTTATGTCACCGCTCGCATTATCAGGGGCTTCTGCCGTTATGACGACACGCTCAATGGCGTCCTGTCCCATGCGGGCGCTGTTGGAACCAAGTCCGGGCAGGGTCGGTTGCTGTGTTAAGGGTAAGGGGCCCGTAGGCGAAGACCGGTAAGCAACCTCTAGGTTCTTTTTGCCTGACACGGCCTTGATGGCGACAGCAGTTGCGCGTTTTAAAATATCGCTGAAATGTTCGCGGGCCGGTGCCACGTCATTCGACCATGGCCGAAATGGGGGCCAGCGCGATGCCGCGTGACGGCAGGTCCTTGATCCACAGTTTCAGGCGGTCAATCACCATCGGTAACGGCGGAACGACAATGATCGCTCGTCCCGAAAGTTGTACCGTCTTTTCGATTTCCGACAAAGCCTGATCCACCGCAGCAGGGGTCAAAACCTGGTCAATGCGTCCGGCGGCAACGCCTGCAGGCAGATGCATGGCTGTAGCTAGGTCACGGACGGCACTATGCGGCGCAATGTGTGCGTCGAAGAACAATAGGCCGCGCTTGTTGATCTCTTGCAAAACCGGTTCCAGTTTTTCGGTGTCGGTGATGAAGTGCGAACCTGTCATGGTTGTCACGCCGACATAGCCGACTCCCTGATGCAGTGACCACAACAGACGCTCAATGTTTTTGCTGTTTGGCAACGTGGTCAGTAGCGTGTTGGTGCCAGGGTCGCTGCGCGGATAATCGAACGGTTCCATCGGTATTTGCAAAAGAACTTCATGTCCTAATTGCCGCGCGCGCGAACACCATGCGGCAGTCACAGGGCTTTCGGCATCAAAGGCAACAGTTACGTTGGTCGGCAACTGCGATAAAACCGTGTCCGTTGTCAGGCGCGACAGGCTCAGGTCGCTAATCACAATGCCGATGCGTGGCCGTTTATCCTGCGTATTGAAAGGACGGGCGTAAACCTGCCAGGGCTTGCGACCATCATCGCCCACCCTGGGCAGGCTGCCTTGCGGTGTGTCTTCGCTTAAGCCCGGATCTGGTGCCTGTGACAATTTAATGTTGGGGTCATCTTGCTTGTTCAGGGTTTCATTGGCGGCATCCTGCATAACAGCAGGAACGGTTCCAGACACGGTATTATTGGTGGTATTGTTGTTAGCTTCGTTGGCGTTATTTTCACCCGTACCCTTTTCATGCCCTGGCATGGCCGCTTGCTGGGCATTCTGTTCGTGGCCGGCCGTTCTGACATGGGGATGCGTTATGACAAAAATGTCAAAAAGGGTGAACATCAGGGCGGCGACAATGAGCGTCGCACCCAGTGCTGACAATTTGAACGCGCGCGTATACCGCACCAGAAAACTTCTGGGTCTATTAACGTCGGGTGGAGGTGTTTTGTTGTTTCCCCGCTTGACCGCTGGCACGGAACTTACCCCTTCTTGCCCTCGTAAATATGAATGCCGCGGATCAGATCAAGGGCGCGTGCCAATTGATAGTCAAACGTGGCGTCATCCTTGCCCTTCTTTGCGGTCTTGTCTTTGCCGCCATCTTTGTCCTTGCCGGATTGCTGGCTGTCATCTTCGGCATCCTTGTCCGAATCCTTCGATGATTTATCGCCGGCCTTATCAGAATCCTTGTCGTTCGCCTTGACATTTTCGTTTTGCAAGGCACCCTTCAGGTCTGCTTCGTGAAGACCGGCGGGTAAATCGAGTTTTTCCAGCTTGGCTTGCTTGACCTCAATATCCGGCTCGATGCCCAATGCCTGAATGGAACGGCCAGACGGCGTGTAGTAACGTGCGGTAGTCAGGCGCATGGCCCCGCCACCCGCCACCGGGATAATGGTCTGCACGGAACCTTTGCCAAAGCTCTTGGTGCCGACCAGCAGCGCGCGCTTGTGGTCTTGCAGCGCGCCCGACACAATTTCCGACGCTGACGCAGAACCGCCATTGATCAGGACAACGATAGGTTTGCCATGCGCTTTGTCACCGTTCTTGGCCAGGAAACTCTGGTTTTCTTCCTTATGACGGCCGCGTGTTGAGACGACTTCAGCCCCCGGGGGCAAGAACGTACCCGCTACCGATACGGCCTGCTCCAGAAGGCCGCCCGGATTGTTGCGCAGATCAACCACATAGCCTTCCAGCTTGGCACCTATCTTGTCATCCGCTTCGCTCATCGCCTTATCCAGGCCAACTTGTGTCTGCTCGTTAAAGGCGGTGATGCGGATATAGGCCACATTATCCTTGGCTTCCCAACGGACTGACTGCACATGAATGACGGCGCGTGTCAGGTTGACGTCGAAAGGTTGTCCCGTCAGGCCGCCGCGGCGGATGGTTAGGGTCAGTTTGGTGCCGGGCACGCCGCGCATGTGGTCGACGGCTTCGTTCAGCGTCATTTCCATAACGGGTTTGTTATCGATATGCGTAATCAGGTCGCCCGCCTGAATACCTGCCTTGGCGGCAGGTGTGTCGTCGATGGGCGAGATTACTTTGACGATGTTGTTTTCCATCGTGACTTCGATGCCCAGGCCACCGAATTCACCCTTGGTCTGGGTCTGCATTTCCTGGAAGCTTTTCTTGTTCATATAGCCGGAATGCGGGTCGAGCGAGCCCAACATCCCGTTCAGCGCGGCTTCGATCAGCTTGTCGTCCGTAATCGGGTCGACATAATCGGCGCGCACGCGTTCCAGCACATCAGAGAACAGCGTCAGCTGCTTAAAGGTATCGTTGGCGTCCTTGTCCACGGCCTTGTCAGCCGGTTTGTCGGCGCTTTTGTCTGTCAGCGAAAAAGCGGCCGCGGGCGTGATAACGTCATGCAGATAGGTTGTGCCAGCGATACCAAGAGCGAGTAAGGCACCCAGAAAAAGAAAGCGGCGTTTGTCTTTGAACATGCTGAACCTGTCGGCGGTTATCGAGGCGGGCCAGGGGGATAACAGCCTGCCGATTCAGCCCAGGATCGGACAGGTTGTTTACTATAATCGATTACTGGCTTTTTTGTAGCGTGATTCGGGTTGCCGGATCGACAGGGTCGTTATGGTGGCGCCATTCAAAATAGAGTTCGGGTTTTGACTGACCTTTTACTGGCAGGACACCGAGCGGTTCGCCCGCATCGACATCCTGGCCCAGATCGGCGTCAATACGGCCAAAACCGGCCATAAAGCTGTGGTAACCATCGGCATGTTGCAGGATAACGACCTGACCATAGCCTTTGAACGGGCCCAGAAAAACGACTTTGCCAGCCGCAGGAGCCACAATCGGCGCACCGGGCAGAGAGGCCAGAGTGACACCTTCGCTTTTAACACCATCTTCGTCTTTTTCGCCATAAGAATGGGTAATGCGCCCCCCGGCCGGCCATTTCAGGGCTATATCACCTGTCTCCGGTGCCTTGTTCTTTGGAGCGCGCTTTGGCGTTATTTTTTCAAGCAGTTGATGCAGGTCGTGCGCTTCAGCGGCCAGAGAGACCAGTTGCTTGGAGATTTCAGCGCGTTGGGTCTGTGACCGCTGCAGCAGGCCTTGACGTGATTTGATGAGCTGATCCAGCGATTGCCGTTGCTCTTCCAGATTTTCCTCGGCAGCGGTGACCAGACGCTTTTGCTCGTCCAGTTGCTTTTTCAATGTGTTCAAAGTGGCGATATCGCGCGCCAAAGCTTCGGCTTGTTCGCGCACCTTGGGCACAAGATTGTGCAGGACAATGGTCCGATGAATATAATCATTGGTCAGGCCGCTGCGCAGTACAAAGCTTTCAGGTGGCTGGCGCGCCATTTCGATCATGGCGGTTAACAGATGTTGCAGTTTGTGCCGTTCATCGACCAAGGCCTTGCTTTTGGTGTCGATGGCATCCGTCAGCTCATCCTGCTTGTCTTGCAGGCGTTGTTCTTCGGCCTGCTTCTCTTCCAGTGCTTCGGTGGCCGTGATCAGTTTTTGTCGCAGATCGACCAGATTATCGACGGTCTCACGGTTGGCTTCGTCCAGTACGGCGGCATCCGCTTTGCGCTTTTCAATTTGATTTTCGACTGTGTGGATACGGGTTTTTGTATCATTGGGGCTGGCCCACAGCGTAGCCGGCGCCAAAAGGGTAACAACGAACAAGGGACCTAAGAATGAGAATCGCATGGCCGTATTATGCTGCCGGGGACGGCAAAGTCACTTGATTTTGTCGCGCGCTGGATACCGCCCACCCGAACGCTGCAGGACGGCTGCTGTAATTGTTGCGTCTCAGACTTCCAGTTCAGGCCAGTAAAGCACCCAGGTCGGTACATTGTACGACAGGGGGCGGAACCAACCGAAATCAGGCGTCATTTCTTCCTGCGGGTGACCATCGCTCGGCTCGATCACGCCAAACCAGGAAGAGCGTTGCTCCATCATGGAAGTCGGCGTCGATGTCTGCTCGGTCCGTGAAATAGAGAACATACGGTACGGGCATGTCGAGCAGCCCTTGTCCGTACGCGGTGCTTCACCACGGAAGTAGGGGCACACAAAGCAGGCTTTGCCACCTGTGGCATGGGGGCCTGACATATGCTCTTCCCATAAATCCTGCGGCAGTTGGCACGGCGTCAGCGTCGGTGGAAGATAGTTCTTTTTCAGTGTTGCCTGCATTGCACGTCTCCTCTAGCCCGTGAACGCGTTGCCGCGCTCATGTTTAATTGCCAAACAGCGAAGAGTGGTGGGATTGGGAATGAGGAACGAGGAAAGGCGTACGACCCCGCAAGACGCAGGCGCACCAACGGCCACCCCCTGAATACAAGGGATACAACCGCCTTCCATCAACAGGAACAGCCCCGCCTTGTCATCTTGTCCGCAAGAACCAGATAACGCCGCCCAGACCCGCCTTCAGCACCGGCTTCTTTTCTTTTGCCGGCTCTGGCAGATCTTTCTGCCCTGCCTTCT
>JAFALY010000021.1 GCA_019233975.1 Alphaproteobacteria bacterium
TAGAATCTATGACTTTATAAGCCTTTAGGCAATGAAAGGGGCCAGGAGAACTTAAGCGTTACTCCCACCTGGGCCGGGTTTACCGCTAATGCGCAATCAGCGGTCAGTGTAGTGGCGCTGGTTGTTGTGGGTGATGTGACAACCCCTGCGGCGCAGCCATTCCCACTGTCAACACACACACTGTAAAGGCCATCGGTCAACCACTCCTGAAACGTATTGCCAAACAGATTGACGCAAGCCTGTTGACTGAGATTCGAAAGATCAAACGAGATCAAGTTGACGATGGTGCCGACCCCCATCACGCAATTATCCTGAATTTCAATACGCGGCGTAATCTGACCATACGGCCCGGCAATGACGGTATTACCGCCTATAACCTGACGCATGGGTTGCGTGGCAAGGTTAGCCGCTATCATATAGTTGGTCAGATCTGCGACATAGCTGTTATGTGCGCAGGTCAGCGAGCCGCCGGGCGCAAACTGCGCAATAAAAGCCTGCGGTGTCGTATCATTAAAACTGCGCGTACTGTCGATCAATGTGCGCAGAGTGTTCATTTCATCATTGGAATCCGTCTGCTCATGCACCTTGCCAAAGACCGCCCATAGCCCGCCCAGTACAATGGCCATCACCAGCATGACGGCGGACAGTTCCGTCAGGCTGAAACCTGCACGATAATAACGGTTCTTTATAGAAGGGGGGGTGTGCATAGGGGGATTCCTTTTAGGCTAGAGCCATGCTGGCGGGTAAGTTTTAATAATTCGTGTCTGCAGTTTTGTCGGCCATTTTCCGCACGAAAAAGGCAAAAGATGCCGTTCAGGATAGAGGCCCATCAAACTACATATACATCTAACTATATGAAATATAACAATATTAATTTTTGGCATGGGCCGTGCATTACCTCCTGTGGGAACAACCCTTTGAGACAAGGGATGATGTAGGGAGCGTAGGATGCAACTAGCAGATGTTGTCCTTCTATCAGGTGAGTCGGCCAGCCAAAGAGCTATGGACGTCGTCGCCAACAATATCGCGAATATGAACACAACAGGGTTCAAGCGTGAGTCGGTTGCCTTTGCCTCGCACATGAACAAGGCGGGCGACATATCTTTCGCGACCGAGCGCGGCGCCTATCGCGACTTCTCAAACGGCCCGATTGAGAAAACGAATAATCAGCTCGACATCGCCATCAAGGGTGAAGGCTTTTTGGAAGTGCAGATGCCGGACGGCAGCACACGCTACACGCGTGACGGTGCGTTGACACTTAACAACACCGGGCAGTTGGTGACCTCAGGCGGCAACCCCATATTGGCGCAGGGCGGACAACCGCTGACGCTGCCAAACACCATTTCAGAGCTCAACATCTCAGCCGACGGTCAGATATCGGCGAAAACCGACCCGACCAGCAAGGATCTGGCGCTTTTGGGTAAAATCGAACTGGTCAAATTTGAAAATCCGCAGGCGTTGCAAGCGACCGGCGAAAATCTTTATTCGACCAGCCAGGCATCGGAGCCGGCCACGGATTACATGATCGTTCAGGGCGCGCTGGAACATTCGAATGTCGAGCCCATCGTGGAAATGACCAAAATGATTGAGGTATCGCGCACCTATGAGCGCACCAGCAACCTGATCGGTGACGACAACACACGCAACACCGATGCGCTGGACAAATTATCGAAAACGACGGCTTAGGATAAGGGAGACGTAACATGAGAGCACTAAGTATCGGCGCCACCGGCATGGAAGCCCAACAGCTGAATGTCGAAGTCATCGCCAATAACATCGCCAACCTGTCTACAACCGGCTTTAAGCGCTCGCGCGCTGAGTTTCAGGACTTGCTCTATCAAAACCTGCGCAGCGTCGGTTCTGCTTCATCCGACACGGGCACTGTTGTGCCGTCTGGTTTGCAAGTTGGTCTGGGTGTCCGCCCCGCCGCGACGTACCGCATCAATTCGCAAGGCACGTTGAACACAACCAACAACCCGCTGGACGTCGCCGTCAACGGGCTGGGTTTCTTTCAGGTTCAGATGCCGGATGGCACAACCGCCTATACCCGCGCCGGTTCGTTCCAGCTGAATTCTTCGGGCCAGTTGGTTACTGCGGATGGTTATACCATTTTGCCGAGCGTAACGGTCCCCTCAACGGCAACCGCCATCACCATCAACTCCAGTGGTCAGGTTCTCGCATCGGTTGCCGGTCAGACAGCGCAGACAACATTGGGGCAGTTGCAATTGGCCAATTTCGTCAATCCGGCAGGTCTGGAAAGCATCGGCAACAACATCCTGAAGGAAACGACCGCATCGGGCACGCCGACAACGGGCAACCCCAATACAACCAATTTCGGCACATTGGTGCAGGGTTCGCTGGAACAGTCGAACGTCGACATCGTCTCGGAAATCACCGACATGATCACGGCCCAGCGCGCCTATGAAATGAATTCGAAAGTAATCAATACAGCCGACCAGATGTTGAACACAACCAACCAGATGAAGGCCTAACATGATGACAGCTCCGCGCCGCTTCGCCTTTGCTTTGTGGATGGTCTGCGCTAGCGCACTCGGGTCACCGACCCCGTGCCTGGCCAACACGGTCGTCACGTTGCATCAGGACGCGGAGTTGCAGGGCGGTACGGTCAGGCTGAGCGATTTGTTCGTGGGCGTTCCCCCGATCATTGATCGTGATATCGCGCAGGCGCCCCCGCCGGGACAGCAAGCCACCTATGACGCGCAGGTTTTGTCAAAGCTCGCCGGCAATTACCGTCTGGACTGGCAGGCGGAAAACATTACCGACCATGTGACGTTGACCAGCGCCGCCACACGCATTGTGACGGATGACATCCGCGCCGCTTTGGTCCGCAAGGCCAAGGATGCAGGCGTACACGGCGAAATCGAAGTGCAGTTTGATGGCCACGCCCCGGAACTGATCCTGCCGCCGACACAGCGCCCTGATTTCTCTCTGGCCAATTTTGACTATGACCCCGTCAGCAAGCGTTTCCGCTGCGAAGTCGCGACCGCGCTAAGCCGTAACGCCCTGCCCATCAGCGGCCACTTTGCCGTCAAACGTCGCGTGCCCGTTCTGGCACACCATATGGAAGCCGGAACAGTTGTCGCGAACAATGACGTCGACTGGATCGACGTTTCAGAAGAACGCCTCGTGGGTAATGTCATTACGGACAGCGACCAGCTGGTCGGTCATGAATTGCGCCGCCCCGTTAATGACGGCGATATCGTTCATGTCAGTGACGTTATCCCGCCACGCCTCGTAACACGCGGTACGATCGTTACCATGAAGATTGAAACGCCCATGATGGTCATCACGTCGCAAGGGCGTAGCCTGCAGGACGGCGCGATGGGCGACACGGTTCGTGTCGTCAATACACAAAGCAACCGCACGATTGAAGGCACTGTCACCGGACAAGGTACGGTGACCATTCAAACAGCGCAGCATCTGGCCATGGCGACAACGCCAGCCGAAGCGGCGCGGTAAGGGACAGGAAAAGGGGGCGTCATGACAATGATTAAATCACCGGCATCCAGAAAAAGTTTTCTGCGCGCCTGCCTGTTGACGACAACGCTGATTTCCTTGTCCGCCTGCAACGCATGGGATCGCATGACAAGCGTAGGAGACAATCCCAAACTGGCGCCGATTGAAGACCCAACCCATAGCAATGGGTATGTCCCTGTCAAAATGCCGATGCCGCCGCCATCGCTGGCCAGCAGTGAGCCGAATTCATTATGGCATACGGGTGCACGCGCTTTCTTCCGTGACCAGCGTGCAAGCCGCGTTGGCGATATTCTGACGGTCATCGTGACCATCAGCGACTCGGCCAGCGTATCGAACGAAACCAAGCGCTCGCGCAACAATGCCGACACCGCAAGCGCCGCCAACCTATTGGGTTTTGAAAGCCATCTGAAGGATTTTCTGCCAAAGACCGTTGAACCGTCCAGTCTTTTGAACACCGCCAGCACGACCAGCAATGACGGCGCAGGCAGCATCGCGCGTTCGGAACAGATTGACCTGCGCGTGGCAGCGACCATCATTCAGGTTCTACCGAATGGCAATCTGGTCGTTCAGGGCAAGCAGCAGGTTGGCATTAATTATGATGTGCGCGAACTGACCATCACGGGCGTGATACGGCCGCAGGATATTTCATCCTCCAACACCATATCGTATGACCAGGTTGCCGAAGCGCGTATCGTCTATGGCGGTCGCGGCATTATTCAGGATGTGCAGCAGCCCCGTTATGGCGAGCAGTTCCTGGATATCGTGATGCCGTTCTAAACCAACGCAAGGTCGAGGCGCGCAGCAGCCCTGCGCGCAGCATCTGCCGGAACTGGTTTGGGTTCACTGTGATCCAGCGCATGAAACGCAGCCGCCGTTACAACCTCAGGCGGCAAGGTCGCGTCAAGATTGGTCGTATTTTCCGGAAACAGTTCCTGCAGGGTTTCAATCGTTTTGCGGATCGTGCCTTCGTAGAAGGCATAGCTGTGACGCACGGCATCCGCGCTATCATCACTGCGGTTGCGCCGCGCCGTGCGGGCCACGAGTTCTTCCACATCCTCAACATGCATATGGAACAAATGCAAAAACGGCATACCGGCATCACGCATCAGGTTCAAGATAAAGGGCGCTTCATCCGGACGGCGCGGGGTGCCATCCAATATAACCGGCACGCTGTCCAGATCCGGGATGGATCTCATGTGCGCGCTGAAAATGCTGTTAAGCCAAACGGAAGGCAGATAAACGCGCCGCTCCATGCAAAAGACGAACCATTCAAACTGTGTAGTCGTTTGCGTGTCAACCGTTTCTGGCGGCACGCCACGCCGTTCGGCCAGAAAATCCCTGAGTACTTCGGCCTTTTGCTCCATCAATTCAGGTACAAGCGGGTCAACCAGCGGATGCGATAAAATGCGCACATCACTGTTAATGTTATGCAGTTTCTGGAAGGTAGCGGCATAGGTGGGATCGCTCTCCACACGCGCCAACGCCTGACGCAACACATCACCGGATGAGATGCAGCGTTCTGGCGGTAATCCATAGCGCTTCATGATTTCTGTCGCGAGCGTTCCCTTGCCCGCACCGGCGGGGCCCGCGACAAAAATAACCCCCGGCCCCAAAACGGGCGGTTGTGCGCCTTCTGTGGCCGCAGATGCGGTCATAAAAAGATCCCTGAAATAGGCATTAAAAAACTGCCCGACTATAAACCAGCCGGGCAGTTAAAAGAAAGTCGTTAATAGTTGCGCCGCGTTTACGCGGGCTTATTCGCGTTCGTCACGCTGCGTACGCTCTTTGCGTTCATGGCGTTCCTGCGCTTCGACCGACAGGGTGGCGACAGGACGGGCTTCCAGACGGCGCACGCCGATGGGTTCGCCGGTTTCTTCGCAATAACCATATTCGCCACGACGAATGCGTTCCAGTGCTTCGTCGATTTTGCCGATCAGCTTGCGCTGACGGTCACGCGTGCGGAATTCCAGCGCCACTTCGGTTTCGATCGAGGCGCGGTCGGCAATATCGGGCTCCTGCATGCCACCTTCGTCCTGCAGGTCCTGGATCAGATCATCGGCTTCTTTGATAATTTCGGACTTCCATTGAAGCAGTTTGTTGCGGAAATATTCCAGCATAACGGCGTTCATATATTCTTCTTTTTCCGTCGGCTTGTAATTCGAAGGAACGGTAACGACAGACATTAATCTCTCCCTTTTCCTTAATGGGGGCTCCGGTCAGGCCGGAACGGCGGTGCCGGAGGATAGAAGAACTTTGGTCAAAAGGTCAATGCAGCTATTCAGCTGGGATTTATCAACAAATTCATTGGCTTTGTGGGCAACATCGATATCACCCGGACCGCAAATGACGACGGCGCCGCCCAGTTTCTGGTAAAATCCGGCTTCTGTTCCGAATGAAACCGCGATGGTTTCGGGGCGGCCGGTGACTGCGGCAATCCTGTCACGCCCCGGGTTATCTGCCGTCGGCATCAAGGGTGGGATATTAAAGCAAGTGCAGGTTCGCAACCCCGCCTGCGGCGCGAAGGCCTTGAACCTGTCCGCCATGCAGGCCAGGGCGCGGGCATCAATGTCGGCCACGATCTGATCACTGTTGTCGCCGGGGTGGGCGCGGGTTTGCCACAATAGTTCAAAGCCGGGGGCGATTATGTTTTCAGCCGGTTGCCCGGCCACAATCTGCGCCAGATTCAGCGTGGTGTAGGGTGGGTCGAACCGCGATGGCACATAAGGATTGTCGCGCTTCTTCTGCGCAACATCGCGCAGGATAGTCATAAAATCGTGCCCAAGTTCGATGGCGTTCAGGCCAAGATCCGGCTTGCCGGAATGTGCTTCTACACCGGTGATATAGGTCTTGTATCCTGCAACGCCCTTGTGTGAATCAACGATCTCCAACCCTGTCGGCTCACCGACCCACGACCATGCGGGCGCAATGCCGCGCTCAGCCAAAACGGCCGACAAGCGCGCAGCCCCTTCCATGGTGACTTCTTCGTCATAGGTGAAGGCCAGATGAATGGGTTGCGGCAGACGATCCGCTGCCGCAACAAAGCGCGGCACGAGTGCAAGGATACAGGCAATAAAGCCCTTCATGTCACAGGCGCCGCGCGCATAAAATTTATCGTCTTTTTCAGTCAGGGTGAACGGGTCGGTCAGCCAGTTCTGGCCATCGACCGGTACAACGTCACTGTGCCCCGCCAGCATAACGCCGCCTTTGGTACCGTGGCCAATGGTCGCGAACAGGCAGGCCTTGCCCTCTTCATCACCCGGTAAAATTTCAGACTCGACGCCGCAACTCTGCAAATAATCGCGGATAAAATCGATGCAGGGCCGGTTGGGGTTGCGCGAAGTCGTATCGAACGCAACCAACTGCCTCAGCAGATCAATGGCTTTATCATAAATCGGGTCAGACATGCATCACGGCCTTTCGCACACTGTCTATAGTGAACAAAAGAAACGCGCCGTTTTCAAGCCCTGCGAACAGACAATCACCCGCCTTATTCCATAACAGGGCAGTCACACCCGCCTTTTCCTTTGCGGATGATGGCTGCGGCGGGTGGATCATCATCTCCATCCGACCATCCAGCGGTGCCAGAATGATCATGCCGTTTTCATAACCGGCAGCGACCATTTCGTCTTTTGGATGCGCCGCGACGCGCGAAACCAGATTACCGCCGGCAAGCCCGCCGTCCGGACCACTAAGCGTCAAAGGTTGCTTGCCCCATGGCCCGCCGCCAAAGAAGGGCCAGCAAATGACCTGATCCGCGCCGGACGTCACCAGATACCGCCCGCGCGCCGTATATTCCATGGAATGGGTTTTGCCGGCATAACCCTGCATCCGCATTTCCTGCAGATCAGCCAGCCGCCAGCCATGCAATGCGCTTTCCTGCATCGCGGTCATGACGATTTTACCGTCCGGACTCCAGACCACGCCCAGATGAGACCCCTTCCATTCCAGAACGGTTGGTTCGTTATCCTTGGCGTTCACCCACCACAGAGTCAGGCCGTTATAGTGGCTGGTGGCCAGTCGCTTACCGTTTGGACTGAAAGCCATGCCGCCGATACTGCTGGGCAGAGTTTTGGTATTGCCAACCTGTTCCCCTTCGGCGTTTAAAATGATGCATTGCTTGCCAAAACTATAGGCGCGATATCCGCTTTCGGATGTTGCGACATTATCAATCCAACGCCCCTTTTGTTCTGCCAACAAAGTGGGGGTTGCCACCACGGGGTCGATCAGAAAAACACGGCCATCATCACCACCCGAAATAAAACCCTGCGGATCGGCATCAGGTTGCAGCGACAGCGATACACCGCTTTTGTCGTTATGCAGGTCGAGGGCGCGTGGTGTTTCAGTGTCCGCATGCGCTGGTAAAAGCTGCGCCGTACCGTCCGCCAACGTGGCGGCAAGCCAGCTGCCCGAACGGTTGATAGCAGCGGCGATAACGGGCGACGGGAATTTCCATTGCCGCGCGATGGCGGAGTGTGACGGCATTACGCCCCCTCTTTCAACAAATGCGGCAAGCGCGTTCTGATGGCCGCGTGAATGTCGGGCATGGTTTCAAATACTGCCACAGCGCCAGCATCACGCAGCATATCGCCATGCGTGTCATCGCAATGTTTGCCGCCAACAAAACCCCAGACGGTCATGTCCGCTGCCACGCCAGCCTTGACGCCGTTCGCGCTGTCTTCGATCACAAGACAATGTTCGGGCAGCGTGCCGATTTGCCGCGCCGCATGCAGATAAACATCGGGCGCGGGCTTACCGTTCGGCTGATCAAACCCGCTATAGATATGCGGCGTGAAGTGGTTCCAGAATCCGGTCGGCTTAAGCGTCAATTGCAACCGCTCCATCGGACTGCCTGAGGCAACGGCCTTTGGCACCGCCAGACTTTCAACCAATGTCTGCGCATGCGGAATGGTTTCCAGATGGTTTTCCAACTGCCAACGACGGCGTTCGCGGTAGGCCTGCATCATGGTGGGCGTCACAGGCACACCGATCAGATTACAAACCGATTCAATCAAAGGCGGCGCCGTGCCGTGAAACTGGTTGGCGATTTCCGCCTCAACATGTACACCCATGGGCGTCAGCACATGCATCAGCGCGTCATAGACCTGATACTCACTGTCCAGCAGCACGCCGTCGCAGTCAAAAATAACAGCCTTCGGATGCAAATCAGCCGTCATGCGCGGCACGCTTCAAACCCCTCACGCAGCGCATCGCGATCCAGATCGCGACCAATAAACACCAGTT
The DNA here is from genome assembly GCA_019233975.1 of Alphaproteobacteria bacterium. GTDB lineage: Bacteria > Pseudomonadota > Alphaproteobacteria > UBA9219 > UBA9219 > JAFALY01. The sequence goes on from JAFALY010000021.1 coordinate 8,740, forward strand.
TGCTTTGGCGCGTGGCACCTTCGGGCCAGTCGGCCAGCGCACTGCCTTCCATCATCATATGCACGCCCTGAATGGCCAGACGTTTATTCTGACCATAGACATCCAGAATGCCCTTATAGCGCAGCAGATCCTGCCCTTTGTTCGCGCGCAAATCGGCCATCCAGTTTTCAAACTTCGTCAGATGGATCGGCTGATCGAGCGTCAGCGACAGACTGCCGATCGTGTCATCATGTTGATGGTCATGATGGTCGTGATGATGATCCGGATGGTCACAATCAGCGGCGCAATCACTATGGTCGTGGTCGTGATGGTGATGCCCGTGTTCATACCCATGGTCATGATCGTGGTCATGATGATGGTGCGTGCCGGCTTTCAGAAAATCCGGTTCATGCGCCAGAATATGGTCCAGATCAAAACTACCGAGACCGAGCACCTGGTTCAGCGGCACCTGGCACCGTTCGGTGCGGACCAGTTTGGCAAAGCGGTTGATGCCGCGGATGGCGGCTTCGACCTGTTTCAGCTCTTCAGCGCTGACCAGATCGGTTTTGTTCAGCAGGATCACATCCGCAAACGCGATTTGTTCGCGTGCTTCTTTGGAATCCTTCAGGCGCAGCGGCAGATGCTTGGCGTCCACAACGGTGACGATGCTGTCCAGCTTGGACCGCGCGGCCACATCCGGGTCGGCAAAGAATGTCTGCGCCACCGGGCCCGGGTCGGCCAGACCAGTTGTTTCAATCAGAATGCCATCGAACCCGCCCGCACGGCGCATCAACCCGCCCAGCACGCGGATCAGGTCCCCGCGCACGGTACAGCAAAGGCAGCCGTTATTCATTTCAAAGATTTCTTCGTCCGCGCCGACGATCAGGTCGTTATCGATTCCGACCTCGCCGAACTCATTGACGATGACCGCATATTTCTTGCCATGCGGTTCGGACAGGATACGGTTCAAAAGCGTGGTCTTTCCAGCGCCCAGATAGCCGGTTAATACGGTGACGGGATACGTCTTCATGCCAACCCCTTAAAAGATATAGAAATATTAGATGCCGTTTTGAACATTACATTTCAAGCCCTGCCTCTGACATGTTGTTGCTTTTTTAACGCTAAAACGCGTTTTGGATGCAACTATTTCTGTTTGAATTGCTTACATTAACGAGTTGGAGGATAATGGGCAAACCAGTTCACTCTAACCGGAAACTTAACCCAAGAGGTGTGCAATGCCCGTTATTTACACCGACCAATGGAAGCTTTCGGAACCCGGCATTATGGAATTGACCGGTCGCCTCGACTCGGACGCCGGTGTTGAACTGGAAGAAAGCGTTATTCTCTGCATCCAAAGCGGTATGCGTGATCTGGTTCTGGATTGCGCCGATCTGGACACCGTAACGGGTGCCGGAACGCAGTCGTTGCTGCGCATCGCGCGCGAAATGCAGCAGGCGGGCGGCAAGCTGGCGGTTTGCAACCTGAACGGCGATGTACGCGCCATGTTCGAACTGTGCAGCCTGGATAAATTCATCCCGTCCTATGAAGACCAGATGGCGGCCCGTATCGCCATGGCCGCCTGAAAAAGCGGCGTTAATTATCGAAAACATCAACTGTTGCACAGGCGGAAAGTGTCGCCTATAGTGCGCCTCCCCATAGGCGGGGCGGGTTTTAACCTGTTCGCCTGTTCCGGTCGGGATGTAGCGCAGCCTGGTAGCGCATCAGTCTGGGGGACTGGGGGTCGCAAGTTCGAATCTTGTCATCCCGACCATTTTTTCACATCGCATAGAATGAGCGGCAGGCGGCCAGCTTACATTAACGCGGCGCGTAGCGGGCGGATGCAAATACTGTCCAGGAACCTGAGCACGTCCTGAATCTGCGCCCCAGTCAGGGTGTGGATGCCGTTGCGGCATTTGAATTCGGTTTCGATCATCGCGCAAACAAAAGAAAACGGGATATTGTTGGTTGTCGCCACACAATCGATGGCCCGCATCAGCGAAGTCAGCGCTTCCTCTGGCGAGCGGCCACTGACATTCAGAGGGGCGAATACATTGTTTTGTTTCTGTGAATAGGAACTGAAATCAATAACCTTGATATTACCATCACCCATACCGCGCTCCTTTGGTGCTAAAACCGAAAGCTGGCGTTCAGATCAGAACAGGGGTGATTATACCCGTATGCAGTTTACTTGCGCCGCGGAATATCTGTTTGAAAGTAAAATTTCGGGGTTGCATGGCGCAGAATCCACCCTGCCCACGCAGGCGGCATGGCAATGTTGGCTCAGCCCTTATCCAACAAAGCGCTGTTCGGGTTGATAAGCGGCGTCGCCTTTTCCCACATTGACTTGAACTGCAACCGGTACGTATCGGCAATCGCCTTCGATTGAACAACGATCATTCTGCCTTCTTTATTAGCCAGAATATCGAACACGGCAAATTTGTTGCCATAGACGTAGAACGGCACGCAATCGACATAGCTTCTTGGTAAATAGCGATATTCTATAATCGGAGAATTCATGTGGTGTTGGTCTTCGGTCAAAATACATTTTATGCGTATAATATTCTGTACAATCATCATACGATCAATGTGCGATTGACGATGAGAGCCCAAAAATTGAATAAACTTCCTTCTCATCTCCATCGACCATACCTGCACAATTTCCCCGCCGTGCTGGATGCCGGTATGATAAACATCATCTTGAAATTTCCGTGCGCCGTCTTCTCCTTCATAAATTGTGATGTCGTGCGAACGTTCCCGGACACCATTGCCATCCATAAATTCCAGACCGGCCAATTCGAATACGTCGCGGATTTTGTCATTCGTGCTGTCACGCGGCGAAATGTGGCCGCTTTCTATCTTGCGGATGGTGGTGATTGAAAGGTCTGTTTTTGCGGCCAGTTCTTCCTGCGACCAATCCAGAATGGCGCGGGCGGCCCGTATTTGCGGTGCATTGATATAGGTTTTATTGCCTGCCATAGAACAAACCCAACCTCACAAAGCAGGTGGCCAGAGTAACGCGCACTCCGTAAAACCACAATATGCATGGCCAATAAAACGGTCATGGAAAGAGTAATGACAGGCATACAAAAGCATTACTTATTGTGAAAACCGTGAAAATCGGCATTTTCAGTGGTTATTTCCGCCACATACTCTGCTTTGTTTGCACCCTAAATCCCCGCAGAATGTGCGCGCAATATTCAGGGGAGGCCTTCATGGTGCAGCAAGTCCTGAAAGTGTATGAACAAACATCGTTGCAATATGGCGCGGCGGAAACGTTAACCGCCGAGCACCCGCACAGGCCCGAGCCACACAAACAGCCCAGTTGCCGCATGTACCATGACCCGGACGAAGGTCTGGATGTGCCGGAATATCCGCCGCAGAAATGGGCCCACCTGCCCATGGCCGAGCAGATTGCCGAGGCGATTGTCGATTGCATGAACAAAACCGGACAGTGTTGGATTATCGATATCCGCGCCATGGGTTTTTCATTAAACGACATTGCGCGTTATTGGCCGGACGCCTGCGCCATGGCCGAACGCAAACGACCGCGACAGATCGCCTTCTGACCGCGACCGCCGCCTAACCCTGTCCCGGCGCCATCGCACAAGCGGGTGGCAGGGGCTGTGTCGGCTGCATGAATTTCTTTAGGCATGCGCGAACGGCATTCAGGATTTCATCACCACGCGTGGCATTGACCTGCATATCGCTTTTATCAAACTGTGGCGGAACGCCTGCGGCAATATCGTACCAATGCATGTTGAAAAACTGAACAAGGCCGGACATCTGTTGCTGCGCCTCACGCGAAGCCTGCAGCCCCGTTTCGGAATCCTCGGCCGTTATAACCAGTTTTGCACCCGTTATCGCGGCGGTGGCCATATAAGCATCCGGTGCGGGCTTGGATTGCAAAACCCAGTGCCCGCCTGCAGGTATGGGCTCCGGCGGTGAGAAAATCTCCCGCCTCATCAGGTCATTCAAATAATGCGGGTCAAGCGCCTGCAGATCCTGCGGTGACAACACACCATCCGGGATACCATCACAGGGCGTCAAATAAGGCAGTATACCCGCAGTGCCAAGTTTATGTCGCGCGCGGGGACTGCCTGAATTGGTCACAGCAACAACACGAATGCCAAGGGCGTTGAGAAGTTGCAATGCCTCAATCACACCGTCGCGTGCGACATAGTCGATTTTCATACATTCCGCCGTGTAATCGGCCTCGAAAATTTCACGGCTGCCCGTGTAGCCTTTGGATTGAAACAATTCATGAATGGCCTGCATGCCCTTACCGCGAATTTCATCAACCGAAACGGGAACTTGCACGCCAGCCGCCCGTATCATCGCTTGCAGGCCAATTTCTTCTGAATCAATCAGTGTGCCGTCAATGTCAAAGGCGACGACAATATCGCGCGGATCAAACTGCTCGTGTAACAGGACCGCGCCTACGGATGTAGCGCAACACTCAAATTGCTGGGTATCGACCATAATAATGCCAATAAAATAAACACCCTTTATAAAGAACCGCATAGCACGACCTGTGACAGTAAAACAATTGTTGCATGCGATATTCCCCCTTGCCCCCGTTACGCGGCGGCGTTAACCCTTAGCCATGAATATCTTCACCGATATTAATCCTGCGGCATGGATTGACCGCAACATGCCGGACAGTTGGCGTCCCTATGCGCGGCTGATGCGCCTTGACCGGCCTATCGGCACGTGGCTGTTGCTTCTGCCTTGCTGGTGGAGTTTGGCGCTGGTGGAGGGTGCACCCTGGCTATCCGGCCTTTTCTATGCGCTTCTGTTCGCCATCGGTGCCCTCATCATGCGGGGTGCGGGGTGTGTCGTGAACGATATTTACGACCGCAACATAGACAAGATGGTAGAGCGTACAAGCATCCGCCCTTTGGCGAGCGGTGAGGTGACGTTATGGCAAGCACTGGTTTTTCTGGCGGTGCTGTTGCTGATCGGGCTCGGCATCCTTTTCTGCTTTAACAAGACAACGCTTTATACCGCTATTATCTCGCTCGCGCTGGTTTTCACCTATCCATTGATGAAGCGCATCACGTGGTGGCCGCAATTATTTCTGGGCTTCACGTTTAACTGGGGCGCGTTGTTGGGGTGGGCTGCCCTGACGGGCAGCATCGGCATGGCGACGATCCCGCTGTATCTGGGGGGTGTTGTCTGGACATTGGCCTACGACACGCTTTATGCCCACCAGGATAAACGTGATGATCTGGCGGTCGGTGTTAAATCAACCGCACTGCTGTTCGGCGACAAATCGCGCCCCATCATCGCGTTGTTTTACATTGCGGCGCTGGGTTTCTTTGCGCTGGCTGGTTTGGCCGCGCAAATGCACGGCCTGTTTTACAAAGGCCTGGTCATCGCCGGGTTACAGGCCGCGTGGCATCTGGCGCTGTGGCGCATGGATGATCCTGCTGATTGCCTGAAGCGGTTCAAAGCCAGTCGCGATTTTGGCCTGATTATCCTTGCCGCCATTTTGTTGGGGCATTGGCCGGTTTGATATGACGGATACAAATGCCCTGCCGGTTGATTTCGCGCGGTTTGTCGAAGAGCGCACAGCGATAGCCTCACCGCCCTTGTTGCCGGAAATCAAACTGCATCTGGCCAATGAAGTGCCGGATTTATGGAAGGCAACGGAACTGGCGTTAAACAGCACCCATGTCCCGCCGCCATACTGGGCTTTTGCCTGGCCGGGCGGGCAGGCGGTCGCGCGTTACATTCTGGATCATCCTGAATGGGTGCGCGGCAAACGCGTTCTGGACATGGCGTCGGGTTCGGGTATGTGCGCGATCGCCGCGATGAAAGCGGGCGCCAAAAAAGTGACGGCGGTTGATATTGACCTGATCGCGCTGGCCGCCATGGAAAAAAATGCGCGGCTGAATGATGTATCCATCACCATACGCAGCGGTATCGACATCCACAAAGCGCCATGGTGGACCGATGTCATCATTGCAGGCGATGTCTGTTACGAACAGCCGATGGCCACGCATATGATCCACTGGCTACGCCTGTGCTGTGAAAAAGGCATAACCGTTCTGCTGGGTGATCCGGGGCGGATATATGTGCCGCAGGATGGGCTGAAGCGCCTGCAGGATTACAAAGTTCCTGCCTTGCGTGAAATAGAAGACAGCGACGTACGGGCCGCCGCTGTCTATCAACTCTTTATACCAAAGGGATAATCGGTTATTCCGCCGCTTGCATGCGGTGGTCTTCCTGCCCATGCGGCAGGCGGTATTCCTGCGTACGGGTTGCGCGCAGACCGCGCACGCCATAGGTGTCGAGCAAGGACATCCACGACTTGAATTCCTCTTCCGACAAACGATAGCGTTCGCAAGCCGATTCAAAAGTCAGCACGCCGTTGCGGACAGCGGCGACAACCTGCGCCTTGCGACGCATGACCCAGCGTTGCGTGTCGGGCGGCGGCAATTTGTCAAGTTCGCGTTGGCGGTCAGCTTCCGAAATACGGACAATTTTGACCTGCTCGCCGCGCTGCGCGAAGGCTGGCTTTTGTGTTTGCGGATGCGGCATGGCATGCATCATGGCAATACTCCTCAAGGAAACCGTCTGTGAAATGTGGACTGATCTTAATCCCAAGCCGATTAAAATAAGGCTAACCGTTATGGTTAATTTGTAGCAAAAGTGTTAAAGAAAGTGTCAATTTAACAATGTATTAGAGGCAATTTAGCGTAAATTTCCGCGACGCGGAAAAAGCCCGCAGAATCAATCACAAATGCTTGTGCCACAAGCGTTATTGATTCGCAGTGCCTGTACTGAATCAGGGCAAAATCTTGATCTGCGCCGGGTTTGTGACGGTTATCATCGGCCCATTGTCGCGTATAACCCACCCGCGAACACGAATATTTTTTTGGGTATAATCTTCTTCGGGGTCAAGGCCGGCATGGCGGAAATCGCGCAAATCATGTGCGGCGATTTCTATCGTAAAGTCCGTATGCCAGTCTTCGCCGAAGTTCAGATATACCTTGTTCTTCACACGCTGCGCCTTCAATACCTTGCCGGTCACGAAAACAAACCGCCCGTCATGCGCCAGAACAGTATCTGGCTGATCCGCTGGCAAATCGGCATAATCATTGCCCGCCTGCCAGAGACCGCGTGAAGCCTTGCGTGCCTCGCTTTCTATTTTCAAAAGCGCGCGCAGATCCGGCACATCCCCCACAGGCGGCCAGACAAAGGCAAGCCCATCCTGCACCAATGTTCTTTCAGGTTGTGCGACGTGCCCCGCACCATCGCGCCAGCCATAGACCATCCAACGTCCGTAACGATCCGGCGAGCCCGTCGGTATAATGGACGGATGCGTCGCGTCGATTATCTTTTGTAGTGCGGTTTGCGCCGCCGCCTGCTGCGCGTCCGGCACAAACAAACCAGTCAACACACCCTGCGAACCATCTGCCAGTTTCAGCACCGTGCCGGAAAGCGCCTGTTGCACCTCAAGGGGGTTAGATGCCCGGGCGGGCGGGGACACCGCAAAGATGACCAGAAACAGGCAAAGGATAACGACAAAACGCATGACGTGGTGGGGTTAAAGCCGGAACGGGACGAAACAGGTCTACATCAAAATTCATGTTTTCCAAAGGCGCGTTTCGTTCTATGTCATAAGCATGAACTGGTTATCCAATCCGCATGCCGATTATGTTCTGGCCGCCTATGCCATCGCCGCGCTGGCCCTCACGGGCCTGTGGCTGACCATACGCATCGGCCTGTCGCGGTTGCGGCGCCGGGACCCTGCGCAAAAACAATAGGGCCATCATGAAACCGCTGAGCAAAAAACAGGCGCGGCTTTACGGATTGCTGCTTTTTCTGGCGGGGCTGGCGACAGCGACGACTTTGGTCCTGAACGCGCTGGGCAGTAATATATCCTATTTCCGCACGCCGACCGAAGTTGTCACGGGCGTCATTCCTGAAAAACAAAATGGTCGCGGCTTTCGTCTAGGTGGTCTGGTTGAAAAAGGCAGCCTGAGCCATGAAGGCACGCGCATACGTTTTCGCGTTACCGATATGAAGAACAGCCTGATGGTCACCTATGACGGCACAGTACCGGACCTGTTCCGCGAAGGGCAAGGCGTGGTGGCCGAGGGCAGGATCAACGCCAGTGGCGTTTTTGAAGCGACACAGTTGCTGGCCAAGCATGATGAGAAATATCAGCCGCCAGAAGTCACCAAGGCCCTGCGCGACGCCGGTCATCCGGATGCGGTAGCACCAGCAGAAAGCACCACCAAACCATGATGCCGGAACTGGGCCTCTATTGCATTATCCTAGCCGTTCTTGTCAGCCTGTTGCAGTCCCTTTTGCCGTTACGCGGCGCGGCACGACATGACAGCGGGTTTATACAAGCCGGACGCCGTCTTGCCTATGCGCAATTCGGTCTGGTTACCGCCGCCTTTTTGACCCTGATGTATTGCCATGTGACCGATGATTTCAGTGTGATGAATGTGGCGCTGAACAGCCACACGACCAAGCCGCTGATTTATAAAATCTCCGGCACATGGGCGAGCCATGAAGGGTCGATGCTGCTGTGGGTCTTTATCCTCAGCCTGTGTGGCGCGCTGATGGCGCGTGGCATCACCAGAGACGTGACAGACATACACAGCCTGATCCGCGCCCGCGCCGTCGGCGTTCAAGGTTTGATGGGTTTCGGATTTCTGTGCTTTATCCTGTTCACATCCAACCCATTTGCGCGCGTTTGGCCTGCCCCTGAAAACGGGCATGACATGAATCCGCTGTTACAGGATCCCGGCCTCGCCTTCCATCCGCCGTTTCTCTATATCGGTTATGTCGGTTTTTCTGCGGCCTTTGCGCTGGCCGCAGCGCTGCTTCTGACCCGCGAGGCCAAAGCAGAAGATCTACGTCTGCTGCGCCCGTGGGTTCTGGCGGCGTGGAGCAGTTTGACCTTCGGCATCGCCATGGGATCTTGGTGGGCCTATTACGAATTGGGTTGGGGCGGTTACTGGTTTTGGGATCCGGTTGAAAACGCGGCGCTGATGCCGTGGTTGGCGGGTACCGCCCTTGTGCATTCGCTGACCGCCGCATTCCGGCGCGGCGCCCTGATGCGCTGGACCATTTTACTGTCCATCCTGTGTTTCAGCCTCAGCCTGCTGGGCACATTTCTGGTGCGGTCGGGCGTTCTGACCTCTGTCCACAGCTTTGCAGTCGATCCCGCACGCGGCGTCTTTATTTTGTCCCTGCTGGCACTCGCCGTCTGTGGTGCCCTAACGCTTTACGGCATGCGCGCGGACAAACTGCCCGAAAGCAATCTGTTCAGCCCATTAAGCCGCGAAGGCGCTATGCTAGCCAACAATCTGTTTCTGTGTACCGCCTGCGCAACCTTGATCACCGGCACGCTGTATCCGCTTTTGCTGAACGTCATAACGGGTGGCATTATTTCAGTCGGCGCTCCTTATTTTAACTCAACCGTTTTACCGTTGCTGATCCCCGTTGCCGCTTTGATGGTCATCGGCCCCTTTCTGGACTGGACGGAACAAAGGCCGGGACAATTGCTGCGCATCCTGATGCCGTCGCTTACGCTGGCGGGTGCCACCATACTGCTGACACTCTATGTGCAAGGGTTTCATTCCGTATTTGGTTTGGTTGGCTTTGGCCTTGGTATCTGGCTTTTGGCGGGCACGGCGCAGGATGGGCTGCGGTTTAAGGCCAACCTGATGCCGCAACTACCGCGCCTGCTGGCGCATGGCGGATTGGCCCTATCCATTTTGGGCATGGCGGGTTCGTGTTTCAGCACAGAACAAAACCTGTCGATGCAGGTGGGTGATCGCGCCATGGCGGGGGCGTACCGCCTGTCCTTCCTGTCAACACAGGATGCCGAGGGCGATAATTACAGCGCCACGCGCGGCCTGTTTCAAATTGAGAAAGATGACCAACCCATAGCCACCATGCAGCCGGAGCAGCGCCTTTACACCATTCAGGGCATGCCTCTGTCGCATGTCGCGATCGACACGACGGCAATGGGCGATTTGTATCTGGCGCTGGGCGAGGCCGAACGCGATGACGCCGGACATATACGCTACGCCGTCCGGTTTCATGTTAACCCGCTGACCGTTTGGATATGGATTGGCGGCGCCGTTATGGCGGCAGGTGGCCTGTCGGGTGTCGGTCAGCATTTAAGACGCAGCAGAACGAAATAGGTTGCCGCCTCTGTAACGGCTTGCGACAATCACCCCCTGAACACTGGGGTGGCTGATAATGACACAGGTTGAACAGAAGCCGAGCGGCGTTGGTCCCGAAGACTGGTTTTATCCTCCCTCTACCCCCTATCGTGACGGCTATCTGCCTTTGTCGAATGACCTGCCGGGGGCACCCGCGACACCCGACGCGCCACAACATCAAATGTACTACGCGTTGCATGGCAACCCGGAAGGCGAGCCTGTTTTCTTTATCCATGGCGGCCCCGGTGGTGCCTGTACCGATATACTCGCGCGCTTTTTCGACCTCAGGCGCTATCATGTCATTTTGTTCGATCAGCGCGGCTGCGGCAAAAGCCGTCCGACGGTGGCAGAGGCCGGACCCAAAATCGGTTTGTCAAATAACACGACGCCGCATCTTGTACAGGATATCGATGTGCTGCGCCGCCATTTGGGATACAAAAAAATCCATGTATTCGGGGGCAGTTGGGGCAGCACATTGTCCCTGTCCTATGCCATTGCGCACCCGGATTGTGTGCAGAGCCTGATTTTGCGCGGCATCTTTCTGGTCGGCAAAGCGGACCTGGATTACATGTATCAGGGCAATGCGGCGACCTATCACCTGAACCCGAAGGCCATTACCGAACCCGGCACCTATCTGGTGTATCCGGAAGCGTGGAAGACCTATGTAGAATTTATCCCCGTTGAAAAGCGCGGAGCGATGGTGGCGGCATACAAAGAAATCTTTGATATGGAGCCGAAAACGGAGGCCGAGCGTACCTTGCAATTGAACGCTGCGCGCGCCTGGTCGGTCTGGGAAGGGTCGATCAGTTACCTGACGCCGGACCTGCAAGCCATAGCACGATTTGGCGAAGCAACCTTTGCCCTCTGCTTTGCGCAGATCGAGGCACATTATTTCGTCAACAATGCCTTTATGCCTGAAGGGTACTTGCTGAAGAACGCCGGTAAGATAGCCCACATACCCGTGCATATTGTCCATGGGCGTCACGACCATGTGTGCCCACTGATGCAGGCCGAACAACTGGTTGCGGCCCTGCGTGCAGCGGGGGCGGAACCGGCAAGCTATATCATCACAACCGCCGGGCACGGCCCGCTGGAACGCGAGACCTATCGTGCGCTGGCAACCATTATGCGTGATTTACCGCCCTTGACGGATTTCAAGGCTTAAGCGGCAACGTACTGGCGGCAATCCACCAATGAGGATAGCTCTGCTTCAGCTGCGCCGCAGCCAATTGCGCAGCAGCTTCGTCCGGATAAAGGCCAAAGCACGTCGCCCCGCTGCCCGACATGCGCGACAGAAGGCAATTGGGTGTGGCAGCCAGCGTATCGATGACAGGGCCGATTTCAGGCAGCAACAAAAGCGCAGGCGCGTATAAATCATTGGTGCGTGCACGAAGCGCGGCGATAAATTCTGCGGCATTCGCCGGTGCTTTGTCCAATTGCGCGGCGGGCGTAAAGGCATAGCCGCCTTCACGAAATGTTTTATAAACGGCGGGCGTCGGCACCGGTTTGTTTGGGTTTGCCAAAACAACGCCCATCTGCGGCAGGGCACAGGCAGACTCAGTCCCCCCCGCAGTCATATAGTTATTTTCAATCTTCAGGCAAACAGGCACATCCTGCCCCTGCGCAGCGGCGGCCTGTTGCACACGCGGGTCATCGGGATGCAGGCCCCAATGTTGCGCGAGCGCACGGAGCGCGGCGGCGGCATCACTGGACCCGCCACCAATACCGGACGCAACCGGCAGATTCTTCACAAGCGTCAGCCGTACGTTCAATAACTGTCCCGTCAAGTCAGCCAACGCACGTGCAGCGCGGACAACCAGATTATTCTCCGGGTCTTCGTTTGACAAAACCGCAGCCAGCGGTCCCTCGACATGAAAGGAAAAAACATCGGCCGGTTCCAGCCGCACCAAATCACCAACGCCGGTAAAGGCGACCAGACTGTCAAGGTTGTGATACCCATCCGCGCGGCGGCCGGTCACATGCAGGTAAAGGTTGATTTTGGCAGGCGCAAAAACAGTCAACATGGATAGGTCGGATACAGTGAAACTGGGCCGCATGTTGCCATTGAAGCAGGGCAAAGGAAAGCCTAACATGGACCTTGTTTGGCGGGCTTTGTCCCTTTTTTGATCGGGTTATCATGCGGATTTTGTTCTTTGGCGATATTGTGGGCCGCAGCGGGCGTGAGGCGATGGTCAAGCACCTGCCCGCGCTGAAACAAAAACTGCAGCCTGACGTCATCATCGCGAACGCGGAAAACGCCGCGGGCGGTTATGGCTTGACGCTTAAAATCGCCGAAGAATTTCTGGGCCTCGGTATTCATTGCCTGACAACCGGCAACCATGTCTGGGACCAGCGCGAATTGATCAACGCCATCGGCACCGAGCCGCGCATTCTGCGCCCTGCCAATTACACAGACGGCACGCCGGGCCGCGGACATTTGCTGCATGCACTGCCAGATGGGCGGAAAATCCTGATTATGCACAGCCTTGGCCGTTTGTTTATGGACCCGTTTGTCGATGACCCGTTTGCCGCCATGGACAAAATGACCGCCAGCCACAAACTGGGCCAAGCGGTGCAAGCGATCTTTGTCGATTTTCATGCCGAAGCGACGTCTGAGAAAATGGCGATGGGCCAGTATCTGGACGGGCGCGTTTCGGCGGTTGTCGGTTCGCACACCCATGTGCCATCAGCGGATGCCATGCTTCTGGCCAAAGGCACAGCCTACCAGACCGATGCCGGTATGTGCGGCGATTATGATAGCGTCATCGGCATGAAAAAAGAATTGTCCGTCTGGCGCTTCACCAAAAAAATTCCCGGCGAGCGCATGATGCCCGCCGAAGGCGACGCGACATTATGCGGTTGCCTTATCATCACCAGCGATGCAACCGGTCTGGCGCAGGAAATCATGCCTATACGCATCGGCGGCAGATTACGTGAGGCGTTGCCATGACAGGCCACGCGCCGCTTTATATCAGCACGCGTGGAAAGGCGCCAAAGCTTGACCTGCGCGGCGTGACAATGGCGGGACTGGCCAATGATGGCGGCCTGTATGTACCCGAAGAATGGCCTGCATTGTGGGCAGACGCATCCTATGATGCGCTGTTGCCTTTGCAGGGCATGCCTTATCTGGCGGTGGCGGAGCAAGTCCTGCACCCTTTTACACAGGACACATTACCTGCCGACACGCTGCGCGACTTGTTGAATAAAGCCTATGGCGTTTTCAACCATCCGGATATTACACCCCTGACGCAAATGGATGACCGCCTGTGGTTGCTGGAACTCTTTCACGGGCCAACTCTGGCTTTTAAGGATGTCGCCCTGCAGTTTCTGGGGCAGCTACTGGGACATTTCTTGCGTGAAAAGCGCGAGCGATTGACTGTTATCGGCGCGACATCGGGCGATACGGGGTCTGCCGCCATGGAAGCCCTAGCGGGGCAGCCGGATATCGACGTGTTTATCCTTTATCCCGCGCGGGGGCCGAGCGATATACAGCGCAAGCAGATGACTTGCGTTCAGGCTCCGCAAGTGCATGCGATCGCCATCGACGGCAGCTTTGATGATTGTCAGGCCATCGTCAAAGGCTTGTTCGAACAACAAAGCCTGCGTGATGAACTGCGTCTGACCGCCGTTAATTCCATCAACTGGCTGCGCATTCTGGCGCAGATGGCCTATTACGTCGCGGCCGCCAGTCGCTTTGCCCCGCGCCCCGTGAGTTTTGTCGTGCCCACCGGTAATTTCGGCAATATCTACGCCGCCTACGCCGCGCAGGCCTGCGGCATGCCGGTCTCCAAACTGGCGGTTGCCAGTAACCCGAATGACATTCTGACGCGCTTCCTTGCCTCCGGCGACATGCAAACCGCACCGGTTCATCCGTCACTAAGCCCCAGCATGGATATCCAGATCAGCAGCAATTTTGAAAGACTGCTGTTCGACCTGTGCGACCGTCGCGGGGCTGAGGTTATGCTGCATATGCAGGATTTGAAACAATGGGGTCAATTCCATCTGTCACCGCTGCAACTGGCGATGGCCCGGCAATTATTCACGGCGGCGCGCGCGGATGACGCGGAAACGCTGGCCTGTATGGGTGATATCTACAAACGCCACGGCATTATTCTGGATCCGCACAGCGCGGTTGGCGTATCGGCAGCGCAAAAGCTGACACAAGAACTACCGGAGCCGGTTATATGCCTTGGCTGCGCGCACCCCGCTAAATTCCCGGATACGGTGCAACGCGCCACAGGTGTGCATGTTGCCTTGCCCGAATTTTTGCGGGCAAAACTGGCACAACCGGAACGGCTGAACCAACTGGCTGCGAATGGCGATGATGTGCTGGCCTTTATACGCAGGCACCGGCAGCGGGATAGTCTTTGAGGGCGTCCATGTTCCTGATCAACCGATGGATAAAAAAACCAGCGCACCCCTACCCCAGACCGCGTATCAATACACGACTTGTGGGGCAACGCGTCATTGTGCGGGCGGTCGAACGCAGTGACTGGGCAGAATGGCGTGAATTACGTGAAATCAGCCGCGCGTTTTTAACGCCATGGGAACCGCGCTGGCCCAACAACGCCCTCACCCACCATTATTTCAGCAGCCTGCTGCGCCGTTATGGCCGCGAGTGGCAGCTGGCCAATGGTTATCATTTCCACATTTTCCTGCACCCCACAGATAATGGCAGAAAACACGCGCGGCATGCCGTGGGGCCATTGGTCGGCGGTGTAACGCTGAGTGCGCTGGAGCGCGGCATTGCGCAAAAGGCGACGCTTGGTTACTGGATGGGACACCCCTATGCCGGGCAAGGCCTGATGACCGAGGCCGGGCAACTGGTCATCGATTTCGCGCGTGATGCGTTGCGACTGCACCGGCTGGATGCGTGCTGCCTGCCGCATAACGATATCAGTTGTGCGCTGTTACGGCGGTTGGGGTTTGCACAAGAAGGTCTGGCGGCGTCCTATCTCAGGATTGACGGCGCGTGGGAGGATCATCTTTTGTGGGGGATGACTTTGGATTCTTTGGCACAAAGCGCCGCACATTCCCCGGCGCCTCTGCATCCGGCGGGGTAGGCAGTTTTTCCCAGCTTGAAACCAGAAACACGAACAAAGCGATAAAGGCCAGCCCGTACCATGTCATGGCATAACCGAAATGGTTGTTGGGCAGGTCAAACCTTGTCTGACCGCCGACCGGCAACCCGCCGGGGTTTGGTGTGTCATCCAGCTCCACAATAAACGGCAAAAAGCCGGGAATGTTGTTTTCACGCGCCATGGCATCCAGATCAACACCGCGCCACACACCGGACAGTTGGTCATGCCCGTGCATCAGCCATGTTTTTTGCGGCAAGCGCAGCGTGCCATGAATGCGCACCATGCCCTGCACCTGTCCCTGCAGACGGGTCAGCGGGTCCTTGTTCTTGTAAGGAATCCAGCCGCGGTTCACCAGCACCCAGCGGCCATCTTCCATCAGCATCGGCGTCAGGACGTCATAACCACCTTCGCCCGCCTTACTGATAGCGGTCATATACATTTCATTGTCGTGATTGAACCGGCCGGATGCCGCCACGCGCATATAGTCGATGTCGTTGCCGATGCGCAAAACCGACAGGTCAGTATAGGGTTGTACAGTACGTTCAGCAATCAACTGCAGCAGATCGGTTTTTTCCTGCAGGCGCTGCATCTGCCATGCGCCCAGAAAGCCACACAACACGACAAAGAAGATGGTCAGGAGGAGGCGCAGCCAGTGTAAGCTGAACTGCCCGCCCAGAATGCGGAAGGAGATCATATCATCGCCTCCCTAGGCCACGTCGATCAGGGCGCCGGATTGGGTGACGCGCCGTACCAATAGATGGAGATGAACAGGAACAGCCAAACAACGTCAACGAAGTGCCAGTACCATGCCGCCGCTTCAAGACCGAAATGGCTGGTGGCTGTAAAGTGTCCAGCGCGGGCGCGGAAATAGCAGACCGCGAGGAAGATGGTGCCGATGATGACATGCAGGCCGTGGAAGCCTGTCGCCATAAAGAAGGTCGCGCCATACATGCCGCTTTTGATCGAGAACAGCGCATGATGATATTCAAAGAATTGGCAGACCGAGAAGCTCATGCCCAACAGAACCGTATAGCCCAACGCGCGAACCATATCCTTCTGGTTGCCTGCCTGGGCCGCATGGTGCGCCCATGTCACTGTCGTACCCGACAGCAGCAGGATCAACGTCATGATAAACGGCATGTCGAAAGGATTAAAGGTTTTGATGTTAGCCGGTGGCCAGATGCCGCCCAAAGCCTCAGGCGGATAAAGCGCCGCGCTGTAATAGGCCCAGAAGAACGCCGCGAAGAACATGACTTCCGATGCGATAAACAACGCCATGCCATAACGCAGGCCGATTTTCACGAGCGGCGAGTGCGCCTTCTCAACCGAAGATTCACGCACAATGTCGCGCCACCATAAAAACATAACGGTCAGAACAGCAGCGAGGCCGATGAGCGGCCAACAAGCGCCAAGGTCAACACCCGCGATCGTTCCCTTATGCATGAACAGGACGGTACCACCCGTCAGCAAACCTGCCGCCAACGCGCCGAATAACGGCCACGGCGAAGGACGCACCAGATGCCAGGGCTGGGGAATACCGCTATCAACATAATGGGCTGTTTTATGTTCTTGGCTCATGTTTTTCTCGCTCGATCAACATCAGGGGTTGGGTGTCTTGGGGGCAATGACGGCAGTGATTTGTTTTGCGTCACCCGTTGTAGCCTGCTTTTTCGCTAAAAAGAAGGTGTAAGATAAAGTGATGTGCTGCACATCATTGTCATTGGGATCGTCGGCCATCGACGGATCGACGAAGAAACGCACTGGCATTTCCACGCTTTCGCCACCCTTAAGCGTTTGTTGTGTAAAGCAAAAACACTGGATTTTGTCGAAATAGGACCCGACTTTGTCCGGCTGGACATTATAAGTCGCGTTGCCCGTCACAGTCTGGTTGGATTTATTGTGGGCACGATAAGTGATGGTGACAGGTTCGCCGATACGCACAGTAACCGAATGTTGGGTCGGTTCAAAGCTCCAGGGAAGGGATGCGTCAACATTGGCGTCAAAATCAACCGTAACGGTACGGTCCAGTATGCGCGCGGGCGCGGACGTTGCCGTTTGTGTCGTGCCGCCAAAGCCTGTCGCCCGGCAGAAAAGCGAATAGAGAGGCGCTGAGGCATAAGCAAGTCCGCACATCAGCAGTACAAAACCAACCAACGCCACCGCGATACGGTGGTTCCGGCTTTGGGGCATGCGGATCATGGTGTCCCCGTTACTTTGATTTTTACCATCGTGATGGCATAGATCAAAACAACGACCGCCAGCAAAAATGCAAAGATGGCGCGGTTCCGCGCGGCGCGCTGCTTCTTAAAGGCTTCGTCGTCAAGGTTTGGCGGTTGTATTGTCATGACAACCATCCAGCAAAGAAGGGGCGCAGCCAGACATCAACCATCATAAGGCCGAACAATGCCGCCAGATACAGGATGGAATAGCCAAACATCTGACGTGCGGATTTGTCCGTCGTGTCACGCAATACGCGCACGGCACAGAAAACAAAGCCAAGTCCCAACACACTGGCGCCCAACGCATAAAGCAGGCCCGCCGCCTGCATCCAGTACGGGGCCAGCGTCAGCGGCAGCAGAATCAGCGTATAAACCAGCATTTCCCATTTGGTCCGGCGGGCGCCCTTCACAACCGGCATCATCGGCACACCGGCGCGGGCGTAGTCGTCGCTGCGATAGAGCGCCAGCGCCCAGAAATGCGGCGGCGTCCAGAAAAAGATAATCATGAATAGAACCAGCGCATGCCAACCGACATGGCCCGTCGCGGCGGCTTCGGCGATCATCGGCGGGAACGCGCCTGCGGCACCACCGATAACGATGTTCTGCGGCGTGCGGCGCTTCAGACCCATGGTATAAACCAAAACATAGAATAATGCGGCAAACGCCAGTAATCCGGCCGCCAGCCAACCGATGGCCAGCGCCATGATAACGGTCGCGGCAAAGATCATGCAGCCGCCAAATTCCAGTGCAACATCGGGATCCATCACGCCGCGGGGAATGGGGCGGCGTTGCGTACGTGTCATCACAGCGTCAATGTCGCGGTCGTACCACATGTTGATGGCGGCAGCGCCGCCCGCGGACAACGCGATACATAGCAACGTCACAAAGGACAGAAGCGGGTGCATATCAACCGGCGCGGTAACAATGCCAACCAGCCCGGAGAAAACCACCAGCGACATCACGCGCGGCTTCAGCAGCTGAATATAATCACGCAGGGTAGCCAAGGCGGGCGCGCCATGTCTGTATGCATCGTGTCCGGGTGCCGCATCCGGTATCAGTCCCGATGTGCTGGACATAGGATCCGCCTCTTTCACCAAACCTGCCGCTTATTCTTCGTCAACCAATTGCGGCAGCGTTTCAAAGGTATGGAATGCCGGCGGTGAAGACTGGGTCCATTCCAATGTTGTCGCACCTTCACCCCAATAATTCGCGCCGACCTTTTTACCCCAGCCCAGCGTGTAGATGGCCAGGCAAACAAAGAAAACCGTCGCGCTGAAAGAAATAATCGCACCATACGAGGCGATTGTGTTCCAGCCATGGAAGGCTTCGGGATAATCCGGGATACGGCGCGGCATGCCCTGCATCCCGAGAAAATGCATGGGGAAGAAGGTCAGGTTGACGCCGATAAAGGTCAGCCAGAAATGCAGCTTGCCAGCCCATTCGGGATAGGTACGGCCAGACATCTTTCCAACCCAGTAATAGAACCCGGCGAAGATACCGAACACGGCACCGAGCGACAGCACGTAATGGAAGTGCGCGACAACGTAATAGGTGTCATGCAGCGCCACGTCTATGCCAGCGTTTGACAAAACGACGCCCGTCACGCCACCGACCGTAAACAGGAAGATGAAGCCGAGCGCCCAAAGCATCGGTGTTTTGAAATCCATCGAACCGCCCCACATGGTCGCGATCCACGAAAAGATCTTGATGCCTGTCGGCACTGCAATCACCATCGTCGCCGCCGTGAAGTAGGCGCGTGTGTTGACGTCCAGACCGACCGTGTACATGTGGTGCGCCCAGACGATGAAACCTACAAAGCCGATGGAAACCATCGCGTAAGCCATGCCCAGATAACCGAAGATGGGACGACGCGAAAAGGTCGAGACGATCTGGCTGATAATGCCGAAGGCGGGCAAGATCATGATGTACACTTCGGGGTGGCCGAAGAACCAGAACAGATGCTGGAACAGCAGCGGATCGCCGCCGCCAGCGGCATCAAAGAAGGTCGTGCCAAAATTGCGATCGGTCAGCAACATGGTGATGGCGCCGCCCAGAACCGGCACGGACAGCAGCAGCAGGAAAGCGGTAATCAACATCGCCCAGATGAACAGCGGCATCTTGTGCAGGGTCATGCCCGGCGCGCGCATGTTGAAAATGGTGGTAATGAAGTTCAGCGAACCCAGAATGGATGACGCACCAGCCAAATGCAGCGCGAAGATCGCCATATCAACCGAAGCGCCGGGATGACCGACAACACTCGACAACGGCGGATAGATAGTCCAGCCCGTGCCGGCGCCTTCGCCCACCAGGGACGAGCCAGCCAGCAGCAGGAACGATGGCACCATCAGCCAGAAGCTGACATTGTTCAGGCGCGGAAACGCCATATCGGGCGCACCGATCATCAAGGGAATAAACCAGTTGCCAAAACCACCGATCAGCGCGGGCATCACGGTAAAGAACACCATGATCAGGCCATGCGCGGTAATCAGGACATTCCATTGCTGGCCGTTCGCCACAAGGTGTGAACCGGGGTCCATCAGGTTAAGGCGCATCCAAAGCGACATGGCGCCGCCGATCAGGCCAGCGATAACCGCAAAGACCAGATAAAGCGTACCAATATCCTTATGGTTCGTGGAGCAGAACCAGCGGGTGAAAAAGCCAGGCTTATGATCATGCGCGTGTGCGTGGTCGCCCGCATGGCCTTCGTAATGCGTGGTGGTCATCTGATATCTCCCTTATTTCTCGATCGACGCCAGTTGCGGCGCGTTCAAATAAATCCCCGTGGCGGCGGCGCTCTTCTTGTTTTGCGTCCATGCGGCAAACTTGTCCGGCGAAACGCCTTCAATCACGATCGGCATATAGCCGTGGCCATTGCCGCAGATCATCGAGCATTGGCCATAGAACAAACCTTCGTGATCCAGCTTGATCCAGAGTTCCGACACATGGCCCGGCACCGACATGCGGTTGACCGCAACCGCCGGCACGTACCATGAATGTTCAACATCGCTGCCTGCGACCAGAACGCGCACCATCTTGCCGACCGGCAGGACGACGCGATTGTCGACCTCAAGCAGGCGCAGCGGCTTGTTCTTGATCAGCCAGCCGGTTTGCGCATCGGCAACCAGCTTGGCCGCATCTTCGTCTGTCACAGTTGATGAATCCCAAATGGCGTGGCTGTCGAAAGAAATGCCGTTGTTATCAGGGTATTCGTAGCTCCAGTACCATTGGTGGCCTGTTACCTTCAGCGTCAGGTCAACCTGCCCCGAAGCGCGGTCGCTGTAGTACAACAGCGGCATGGAATACACGAAAAACAGAACAGCCAGAATAAGGGCCGGAACAAGCGTCCAGATCACTTCCAGCTTCACGTTATGGGCAACGGCGCTGGGAACAGGATTAGCCTTCTTGTTATAGCGCGCCACAACATAGATAAGCAGCACGAGCACAAAGGCGCTGATAACGGTGATCAGCACCAATAGAACATCGTGGAATTTGGCAACATAATCAGCCACCGGCGAGGCGGGGGCCTGCAAACCAATGCCCCAGGCGGCAGGAACGCCATCGGCAAAAGCCGTACCTGAAATACCCAAAAGAACCAGCATGGTGGCCATCAGCGCCAAACCAAAGCGCGGCAACGCCGCAATGCGCCGCATAAGGGGCGCAAAACCTGAATGATTGTACACAGTTAAACTCCGGTGATAGTCAGCCAAAAGTCAGGCGATCGCCTTATATATACCTATTAATGGCTGGAAGCAAATCGGCATAATATTAATATATTTCAATTACTTATATTTCTTATCTGCTTTGCTCAGGGGTTGCGGTGCGGGATAAAACAGGGCATACAAGCGGGCATGCGCATCAAGGTAATCAAGGGACCAGCCCCTACGGGCGATAAAGGCAGAACCCTTCGTCTGGAATGGGTTGTTGCCGCTTTTGCACTTGGCGCCAGCTTTATACTTAGCCCAGCCGGTATTAGTCTTTCAGCCTGCGCTGCACATTGTCTGGTTGCCGCAGCCGCCGTGGGCGGGCTGTGGCTGGGTGGCCATGTCGGTAAAGCAATGGGTGGGATGGCAGGCAAAATGGCAGGGTCCAACAAAGCTATGGATACAGATCACGCCGATACTGTCTTAAAACTATGGACTTTAGCGGGGATTTTGGCCGGGGCGGCCCTGTTTACAGGCTTGGGGTTTGCAGCGGCAACCGGCTTCTTTCACACAGGCATGGCGCCGTGGCTCGTGCCACGCGCCACCCCCTGACGCACAACAGCTTGACTTTTATTACCATTCAGCGACGATGGGGATGCCTGCGACGCATCGTGGGCACGTCGCTTGGACGGTTCCAGGCGCTGACGATGAGGTAGACGATGGCCGAACAGGCTGATTTTGCGCGTTTATCGCGCCTTCCCCCTTACATCTTTGCCATCACGACTGATATGAAAATGGCGGCCCGCCGCCGTGGCGAAGATATTATCGATTTCGGCATGGGTAACCCGGACGGCCCCACGCCGCCGCACATTGTGCAAAAATTGGTAGAGGTGGCCCAGCGCCCCGACACGCATGGCTATTCTGCATCCAAGGGGATACCCCGCCTGCGCCGCGCCATCGCCAAATGGTATGAACGACGTTTCAACGTCGCCATCGATCCTGAAAAGGAAGCCATCGTCACCATCGGCTCCAAAGAAGGCATTGCGCATCTGATGACCGCAACGCTGGACCGCGGCGACAGCGTTCTGGTCCCGAACCCCAGTTACCCGATCCATATCTATGGCCCCGTCATTGCCGGTGCTGATGTGCTGCAGGTACCCCTGATCCCGGGCGTTGATTTTTTTGCCGAGCTGGAACGCAGCATTCGCGCACGCATTCCAAAACCGAAGATGCTGATCCTCAATTTTCCAGCCAACCCGACCGCGCAATGTGTCGAGCTGGATTTCTTCGAACGCATCGTGGCGTTGGCGCGGCAATACGGCATCTATGTCGTGCATGATCTGGCTTATGCCGATATCTGCTTTGACGGCTGGCAATGCCCCAGCATTCTACAGGTACCGGGCGCCAAAGACGTCGCTGTCGAATTTTTTACGATGAGCAAAAGCTATAACATGGCGGGCTGGCGCGTTGGCTTTATGGTCGGCAATGCGCATCTGGTCAACGCCCTGGCGCGCATCAAGGGCTACCACGACTATGGTACCTTCACGCCCATTCAGGTGGCAGCGATTGCGGCGCTGGAAGGCCCCGATGATTGCGTCAAACAGATTTGCGCCACCTATCAGGCGCGGCGCGATGTTCTGGTGAAGGGGCTGCATGATTGCGGCTGGATGGTCGAGAAACCCAAGGCGACCATGTATATCTGGGCCAAAATCCCCGAACCCTATGCCGCGTTGGGGTCGTTGGAATTCGCCAAGAAATTGCTGACGGATGCCAAGGTTTCAGTATCGCCCGGCATTGGCTTTGGCGAATTCGGCGACGATCATGTGCGCTTCTCGCTGATCGAAAACGAAGCGCGCACGCGCCAGGCGATACGCGGTATCCGCGACATGTTCCGGAAAGACGGCTTGATAAAGAGCGGCGCATGACCCCGGTCCATTTCGAAGACGGCCGCGCGCCTATCGGCGTGTTCGACTCCGGCATGGGGGGGCTGACGGTTCTGGCCGCCCTGCAAAATGCCTTGCCCCATGAAGACTTCATTTATCTGGGCGACACAGCCCGCCTGCCCTATGGCACCAAAAGCGCCACAGCGGTTCAGCAATACACGCTGGAGGCCGCGCGGTTTATGGAAAGACAGGGTGTCAAGCTGATGGTTATCGCCTGTAATACGGCGACGGCGCAGGCTCTGCACAGCACACGCGCCGCTCTGCCCGACATACCGTGTCTTGGCGTGATCGAGCCCGGCGCGCAGGCTGCGACACACCACCTGCCAGACCCGATGGGCAACGATGTCATATGCGTCTGGGCCACCGAGGGCACAGCGCGTTCCGGCATTTACGAGTCCGCCATTCATGCGCGCAGACCAAACGCGCGCGTGGTCATGCAACCCTGTAACCTGCTGGTCGCGCTGACCGAAGAAGGTTGGACGCGCGGCAAGGAAGCCGATGCTGTTTTAAGTCGTTACCTGTCGGAACTACCCGCCGGATGCGGCACGCTGGTGCTGGGCTGCACGCATTTTCCGCTATTGGCCCCGGCCCTGCGGCACCTGCTGCCCAAAGGCATCACCCTTATTGACAGCGCTGCCGCTACGGCAGAAGCCGTAAAAGGCTTTTTGGGACAAACGGATAGGCAAAAGAAAGGATCGCGGGCCGGACAAACTACCTTTTATGTCACCGACGCGCCCGAACGTTTTGACAGGCTTTCAGCCGGATTTTTAGGCCAGAAAATCCGCACACGCGCCGCGTGTATTGGGATCGGGTGTTAGCAAAAAACAGGGCATTTTTCTGTTTTTAGTTTCATTCTTTTTAAGTAGGGTCTGCCCAGTTTCATGGGTATTTGGGGTTAGAAAATGAGCGCTAGTTTTAAAATTGCCGGATTGGTTATCGCAGGCCTTGGCGCCGCAATTTGTATTGGCGGCGCGATTGTTGGCATTGGCGGCCTCCTTGGGGCTTTTAGCATTGTACCGGGAATGGCGGCTACATCCGGCGGCGGAATAGTTACCGCTTGCCTCGGTTTATTAATGGCCTGCGCTGGTGGCGGTGCCGGGTTAGTTGGCAAAACGATGATGCATCTTGCCGCATAAAAACTAAGTTTTCTTTTTACCTCCCGCACCTGCGAAACAGGGGGCTTTTCTAACCCTTTATTTGCGCGCTAGCCTTACCGAATATTTTAACATTCTATTCGGTGAGGCATTATGGAACGAAGCTCAAATATAAACGCTATGGGATGGGCAACGGCTGCCGCGGCCTTGTTTCTTGTCGGTTGTGGCATATACACGCTGGGTCTCTCTCTTTTTGTGACACACACATTGGCACAAGCTGCGATAGGCTACGGGTTGATAGCTGGTGGCGTAAGCTTACCTTTTCTCATTAAGGGCTTTCGTAGTGGTCCAAGTGCGGGATAAAGGCCGAACCATTTAACATCCCAAATTCAATAACTTGATAAGCGATGCGGCGATCGTTTTGTCGCGATGATATTGGCACAAGCATGCAACTATTTTTAAAGGCCACTGATCCTACTAGATAGCCCGATATATTCATTTGTTGCGTTGGGTGTGGGTATTGGCGTTTCATTGGCCGCCGTTGCCGCACCAGTAAGTCTAGCGGCATTCTTTGGTACGCTGGTCGGCATGGCGCGCCGCGGCAATAATGGCGGCCCGAAGCCGCAGGACCCCGCCGCGGTCTTTTGACTAAGTTTCGCCGCAAATTGTTGGCATAAACAATAGGGGGGTGTAAAACCCCCCTTAGTATTTTGAACAGGTTCGCGGCAGGAAACGCTGCGGGCACCCCCAGCAAAGGTTTGCCATGCCCCATATTTTTAACCCCACCATTATCCGTGAATATGACATCCGCGGCACCGTCGGCAAAAACCTGACGCCAATGGATGCGTATCATCTGGGTCTGGCATTCGGCAGCAAGGTCGCGCGCGCTACATTGGCGGCCGACCCGGCCAAAGCGCCGGCAGGCAGCCGCCCCAACCACGTTATGGTGGGTTTTGACGGCCGTACCCATTCGCCGCAATTTGAAGAGGCGTTGCTGGAAGGGTTGCTGGAAACCGGCATGTCCGTGGACCGCATCGGCCTTGGCCCCTCGCCCATGTTGTATTTCTCGGTCTTTCATCATCAGGCTTCCGCCGGGATTATGGTCACAGGGTCGCACAACCCGCCAGACCAGAACGGTTTTAAAATGCTGATGGGTAAGCATCTGCCGGGCGGCGGCCCCGTCTATGGCGAAGCGATCAAGGAAATTGCCGCCATCGCCAAAGCAGGCGATTATGTGCCCAAGGCAAGAGGCAGCGCTGCGAAGATAGATGTGTCGGCGCATTATCTGGAACGCCTGTTGCGTGACGCCGATATTCCGCGCGACATGAAGATTGTGTGGGATTGCGGCAATGGCGCAGGCGGCGACATCGTCAAGCGCCTGACCAAGGAATTGCCGGGCAAGCATATTCTTTTGTTCGCCGACATCGACGGACGTTTTCCGAACCATCACCCCGACCCCACTGTCGCGGCCAACCTGAAAGATCTGCAGCAGGCGGTCGCGGACAACAAGGCGGATTTCGGCGTCGGGTTTGACGGCGACGCGGACCGCATTGGCGCCGTGGACAGTCAGGGCCGCATTGTGGCGGGCGACCAGTTGCTGGCCATCTATGCCGAAGAAGTTCTAAAGACACATCCCGGCGCCGCCATCATCGCGGACGTTAAAGCGTCACAGATCATGTTCGACCGCGTCCGCGCGCTGGGCGGCAACCCCATCATGTGGAAGGTCGGCCATTCGCTGATTAAATCCAAAATGACGGAAACCAACGCGCCGCTGGCCGCGGAAATGTCGGGCCATGTTTTCTTTGCCGATAAGTATTACGGTTTTGATGACGCCATTTATGCGGCGGTGCGTCTGCTGTCGCAGGTGGCGCGTTCCGGCAAGTCATTGGATGATTTCCGCGACGCCCTGCCCACCGTCGTCAACACGCCCGAAATACGTTTTGCGGTTCCCGAAGAACGCAAATTCGCGATTGTCGATGAGATCCGCGACCGCCTGAAAAAAGCGGGTGCCAGCATGATCGACATCGACGGCGTACGCGTCATGACACCCCAAGGTTGGTGGTTGTTGCGCGCGTCGAACACGCAGGCGGCACTCAGCGCCCGCGTCGAGGCGAAAAGCGAAGCCGCCCTGCCCCCGCTGCGCCAACAACTGGCCGACCAGCTGGCGCAAAGCGGTGTCACACTGCCCGAAGGCGATGGCGACGGGCATTAAACCACGCTCATCCCCGCATCTTCACTGAAAATTAACTGCGCAGGCGACAGAATTGGCCGAATCTGTTCAAAAAACTCGTCCATACCGGATGGGGAGGTCCTCTTGCGTCACGCTTATCATGAAGCCGTTCTGTTAGTAGAACGCGTCCACCGTCATTACCTGGAAGTCATCAAGACTGAACTGGACCGGCGTGGCATTCAGGACATTAATAACGTACAGGCTCTGATTTTATATAATATCGGCCGCGATGAAATGACGGTCGGTGAATTGACGGCGCGCGGTTACTACCTCGGCTCCAACGTTTCCTATAATGTCAAGAAGATGGTCGAAAACGACTATCTGGTTCAGGAACGATCGCCGCATGACCGCCGTTCGGTGCGCGTCAAGCTGTCGGAAAAGGGTTTGACCCTGCACAAGCAACTGGAAGCCAATATGGAAAAGCAGGTCGCGGGCCTGCCCACCAGCGGCCTGACCCAGGACGAATTGCAACGCGCCAGCGAAGTTCTGAAAAAACTGGAACGTTACTGGACGACGCTCGTCAGCTACGGCGGCAACTGAGCGCCACCGCTTTACAAGGCATCACGACGCCAGTTTTTCCCATTCGGCGGCGTCGATGGCGTGGTTGCCATACACGTTCTGCACATCGTCGTTGTCTTCCAGCACATCGATAAGCTTCACGAGTGCAGCGGCGGGTTCGCCCGTCACCGGCGTTTCAATATTCGCGCGCCATATCAGCTTGGCGCTTTCCGTGTCGCCGAATTGTTTTTCGAGCGCATCACGCACGGCACCGAAATCTTCGACCGTTGTCGTGACGACATGCAGCACATCGTCGGATTCAACGTTATCGCCGCCTGCATTGATAACCGCCTCCAGCATGGCGTCAGCCGTCGCCACCTTGGCCGGAAACACAATCTCACCGCAGCGCGTGAACATGAACGCAACTGAACCGCTTTCACCCATTGCCCCGCCGTTTTTGGAAAAGGCCGTGCGCAGTTCGGACGCCGTGCGGTTGCGGTTGTCGGTCAAGGCTTCGACGATCAGCGCAATACCGCCCGGTCCATAGCCTTCGTAACGCACTTCTTCGTAATTCGCGCCGTCGGTGGCGCCCGGCTGTGCCGCCGCAATGGCGCGGTCGATACGGTCACGCGGCATGTTGTTTTTACGCGCTTCGATGATGGCGGCGCGCAAACGCGGGTTGGAAGCAGGGTCAGGCAGGCCGCTTTTTGCCGCGACCATAATTTCGCGGCCAAGTTTGTTGAACAGTTTCGAACGCTTCGCGTCCGACTTGCCCTTTTGATACATGACGTTTTTGGCGTGGGAATGTCCGGCCATGATGCACCTGCCTACACGTTAAACTTAAAATGGAAAACGTCACCGTCGGCAACGGTATATTCTTTGCCTTCCTGACGCAATTTGCCGGCTTCACGGGCACCGCTTTCGCCCTTACAGGTGACATAGTCGCCGAACGCAATGGTTTCGGCGCGAATAAAGCCGCGTTCAAAGTCACTGTGAATGGCGCCTGCGGCCTCGGGCGCAGCAGCACCACGACGCACGGTCCAGGCGCGTGCTTCCTTCGGCCCCACCGTGAAAAAGGTCAGCAGGTTCAGGCAGCGATAACCGGCACGGATAATGCGGTTCAGGCCCGGTTCTTCCAGACCCAGGGCGGACAGAAATTCTTTCTTTTCCTCAGCGCTTTCCAGCACGGCCACTTCGGCTTCAATCGCAGCGGCGATGATGACGCTTTCCGTACCTTCGGCTTTGGCCTTGGCCGCCACTTTGGCCGACAGCGCATTGCCTGTGGCTGCTTCGCCTTCGGCAACATTCGCGACATACAGAACAGGCTTTGCCGTCACCAGTTGCAGCAGACGTAGTTGCTTCAGCCCCTCGGCATCCAACGTCGGGATAAGCGTACGCGCGGGCTTGCCCGCCTGCAGGGCTGCGATAGCCGGTTCCATAACCGTTAGTAGCTCCTGCGATTCCTTATCGCCCGCCTTGGCTTTCTTCTGCGTATTGGCCAGACGCTTTTCAAGGCTGTCGAGGTCCGCCAGCATCAATTCCGTTTCAACCGTTTCCGCGTCACGGATGGGGTCAACCGAACCTTCGACGTGCGTGATGTCACCGTCTTCAAAACAACGCAACACGTGAATGATGGCGTCCACTTCGCGGATATGTGCCAGGAACTGGTTGCCCAGCCCTTCGCCCTTGGCGGCACCACGCACCAGACCGGCGATGTCGACAAACTCCAGCTGTGTCGGGATGATTTTTGCCGAAGACGCAATAGCAGCCAATTGATCCAACCGTTCATCCGGAACAGACACACGGCCAACGTTCGGTTCAATGGTACAGAATGGGTAATTCGCCGCCTGCGCCGCAGCCGTAGCCGTCAGCGCGTTGAACAAGGTCGATTTGCCGACATTCGGCAACCCCACAATACCGCAATTGAAACCCATTTTTATTCCTTCTGATTTTGATCTTTTGCTACAATCGGTTGCGGCACAGCCCGCGTCACGCGGGCAACATAGTCGTTTACGCGCCCTTCCAGCAAGCTTTCAAACGATGTGACCAAAGCGTCCACGAGCGGCCCCTGCCAGGCCTGATCCGCCTTGGCAAAACTGCTGAGGACATAGTTGCTGACCCCATCGCCCTTAACCCCCGGATGACCAATACCGATGCGCACGCGCCAGTAATCTTTGCCGATATGGGCATCCAGCGATTTCAAGCCGTTATGACCGGCGGCTCCGCCGCCCTGCTTCACGCGCACCTGTCCCGGTGGCAGGTCCAGTTCATCATGAAACACGATAACCTGATCAGGCGACAGTTTATGAAAACGCAGCGCCTCACCCACCGCTTCGCCGGACAGGTTCATGTAGGTCTCGGGCTTCATCAGCATCAGCGGTGGTGTCACAACGGCGGCCGTCTGCGCCTTGAATTGACGCTTCCAGCCCATAACACGATAGCGCGCGGCAAGCTCATCCAGCACCATAAAGCCGATATTATGCCGTGTGTTGGCATATTCAGGTCCGGGGTTGCCAAGACCGACGATGAGATGAGTAAAAGCGGGCATAAGTTAATGATCAGGGTGATGAGGGGTGTACCGCCGCAACTATAGCTCTACGCCGGATTGTTTATAAGGCATTTTTCGGATATGGATGTCGACACGTATATTAGTATCATTTTTATTTTAAACTGGGGGGCATCATGAACGGAAATAATGACGGCGGCAGCGATTTGTCAGAAGCCCAAGAGTTATTGCGCCAGGCGGGAATCAATCTAGGTGAGGAAGAAGATACCGTAGGCGAGTATCTGACTCGTGAACAAATAGAAGAAGCCAAGATTGATGGCCGCCTGATGTGGCTGCACCGTTGAGATCTGTTAAGGCATAAAACAGGAACGGGATTTAGGAAAACAATTCCTAAATCCCGAATACCTGATGACTTACTTCTTGGCTTCAGCCTTCTTGGCATCCGCAGCGGGCGCCTTCTTGGCATCAGCGGCTGCAGGGGCCGCAGCAGCAGTGGCAGCAGCGGCCGGTGCAGCAGCAGCGGCAGCGGCGTCAGCAGCTTCCGAACGTACGGCCGACGGCACCGCGATGGTCGCGATGGTAAAGTCGGTTTCATGCGTGGTGAGCTTGACTTCCTTCGGCAACTGAATGGCGCCGATATGGACCGCTTCGTTGATCTGTAGACCTTCCAGGCTGACTTCAAACTTTTCAGGGATGGAGTCGGGCGAGCAAGACACCTCGATCGTGTGATGCACGATGTTCAGCGTACCGCCGCGCTTGATACCCGGCGACTTGTCCTGGTTTGTGAAGACAACGGGGACGTCAACGCGCACGCGTGTCGATGCAGAAACGCGCAGAAAGTCGACATGCAACGGACGATCCGTCACAGGGTCGAACTGCACGTCACGCGGCAGAACGCGATGCTTCTGACCATCCACATCCAGATCGAACACGTGGGTCAAAAAGCCCGGACGTTCCAGATAGCGGGTCAAAACGCGGTCTTCGATTGCAACTTTTACGGGGTCTTTTTTATCGCCATAAATTACGGCAGGCACAAAGCCTTCACGGCGCACGGCACGGGCAGTCCCCTTGTTTTCCCGTCCCACAGCCGCGAGTGTCGTCACTTGCGTCATGGTTTTCTCCATTGTTAGTCCTTCGCAAAAACAGCGCCGACCACAGGCATGAAACACATTTCAATGCCGGGTCCACAGCCACTCGTGAAAAGGAGAGCTATACCAACCTCCAGGGGTGTTGGCTTGCGCGAGGGTGTACCAAAGCCCCCCGTCGATAGCAAGCACCAAAGTTATCCACAGGCATACATTCTTAATGAGG
>JAFALY010000003.1 GCA_019233975.1 Alphaproteobacteria bacterium
AGTCGCGCGATGTATTGAGCATCTGACGTTTTCCCTGAGAACGTCAATGCCCAAGACAGCCCACCCCCGTAAATCCAACCGCCATTGGACAGTAAAAGGCAAAACCGATAAGGTGCTGTGCAGTGGTATTAAGGGATGTTCACCACACTTTGACCGCCCAGATAAGGATCGGCGTATGTTCAGATCAGTTTTACCTGCGGATGCTTATCTGGATGACCGCTATATTGATCTGGAAAATCAGCGGATATTTCAGAAACTGTGGGTCTTCGCCGGTATTCGCAGCACCCTATCTAAAAAGAATGCGTTCCTGACCCGCACCATCGGTGGCGTTCCGGTTGTTGTCACCACGGTTGACGGCATCACCATTAGGGCGTTTGAAAATCAATGCCGACACCGGCAAATGCCGTTGCAGAGCGCGGCCTTTGGCAACCGCCCCATGGTATGCCCCTATCACGCATGGTCGTATGACCAGGATGGAAAATTACGTGCCGTTGCCAACGCGCACCTGTACCAGATGCGGCAGTCGGAAAAGGATTCCATCGGCCTGCGCGAGTTTGCGGTCCGGGTCATCGGCAACCTTATCTTTGTCAACCTGTCGGAAAACCCTTTGCCGATTGAGGAACAATTCGACCCCAAAATGCTGGCAGAAGTTGCCGAGTGTTCATCCTTTATGGATGCGCGGTACGCCTACACATCGTTCGAAGTGAATTATAACTGGAAACTGGGGTACGAAAACGCCGTGGATTACAACCATGTTCCGTTTGTTCACCCCAGCAGCGTTTACAAATTATGGAAAAAAGAAGGACCGGACCACCAGCAAAACGCATTTAGTGAAGACATGACCTGGGACCTTGAGGAAACCGCCCACGCAACGGCCGCGCTGCCGGACCTTAGTTGTAGCCGCATGGTGGGATTTGTTCTGGAACCACGCCCCTACACCCCCCTGATGCGCCGTTATGGCGATAAGGACATTCACCACACCTGGTTCATGTATCCGAATATGGGTTTCGGCACCATTGTCGGAGAATGGTTTGTGATCCAGCAATATGAACCGATCGCACCGGACAGAACGCGCTTCCACCTATGGACAACAACAGCCCAGTCCGTTGACCACCGCAAAGATTTTCTTGCCCTCAAGCGTAGCGTTATGGAAGCGGAAAAGCGGGTTGTTGATGAGGACGTGCCGCTTCTGGAAGGGCTGCAGCGCAGCCTGTATCGCGGGTGTTCGCCTGCGCTGCTGGGCGCGTATGAACGTCCTATTGCCCGCATCGGCAAATGGTACCGCGATAACGTGATGGCCTAAGCGCAGAGTCTTCCACCACAATGGAGGAAGCCAAGACCTTGGTATTATTCCCTACAATCAGGCAAAGAAAAACCCCGCACACCCTTGCAGGCGCGCGGGGCATTTCAAAACCAAGGCTTAGAACTTGAAGCGCAGGCCCGTGTCGGTCGACAGGTTGTTGTTATGGATATAACCAACAGCCATGCCATCAAACACGCGCGAGTACATCAAACCAGCATACGCATCGATACGCTTCGTCAACTGGTAGTCGGCAACCAGCGAAGAGTAGTTTTGCGTGCCCGAACCAGCACCAGCGTAGTCATTCTGCGAGTAGGCGTAATCAGCCGCGCTGACGGTCAACTTCGGCGTGAAGGCATAACGGACGCCGCCCCACACAACATTCAGCTTTTCGTTGGTTGAATAAGCCGTGCTGTTGATCGCAGCGTAGCTAAAGCCACCCAACGATGTCGCGTTAGCCGACAACGGATCATTCGGGTTCGAATAGCGAATGTGTTCATAACCAACAAACACCTTGGCTGGCTTCAGGAATTCCACACCGGCATCCTTGAAGTCATAGCGGGCGAAGAAGCCATAGGTATTCGTATCGGCAACAGTCGCCTTCAACTGGTTCAGGTTACCAGCGGCAGCCGTAGCAGCCGAGTTCGTGCTGGTGAGAACGGCGTCATGCTTGGTCGCCAACAGGGCGTCGACCGACAGGCCGGCGTAATCAACACCGATATCACCCTGGTAAGCATCATCGCCACCATAGGTGTTCGTGTTACCCGCGAACTGATAGATACCAGCAAAGCGGACGGGGCCGTACGCAACGCTGTACTTCAAGGAGTCGTCATAACGGGCATCTTCCGTATAACCACCGCCCTGCACCGTACCCGACCATTCGATAGGCGAGAACGCGTACGAGCTGCCTTGCGGGTCATACGACACAACGTCGTCTGCCAGCACTGTTGTCTGGCGGCCGAAGGTCAGCGTACCGAACGTCTTGTTGCTCAGACCGCCATAAGCAGCACCTTCAAAAACCTGACCGTCACGGCTTGAGTCACCGTTGGTGCTTGTGCGCGCCAGAACGGTATTGCCGTTGTTGTTAATCTGAGATTGCTGTGCGTTCGACAGAACACCGGAGACGGGGTTGAAACCGGCTTCCAGTTTGAACACGGCGTTCACATCGCCGTAGGTCGAGTTCTTCAGAACAGCTTCTTCACCCTTCAGGCCGATCTTGCTCTGTTCAAGACCGTTCGGCGTGACGCTCCATACCGCGCCTGAAGCATTCTTCTGCAGCATTTCGCCGACGGAGGTCGGGAAGTTTGCGTTGTACGCCGTGCCGTGCGACTGGTTGGAAACACCGACATCCAACGTGCCGTACAGTGTGATGCCGCTCCAGGTCAGCGGGGCATCGGAATTCATGAAGTTCGAAACCTTGTCAACAACCGTTGATGACGAGTCAGCCGCAGCCGGGGCTGTCGTGACGGGTGCTGCCGCCGCTGTCTGCTGGGCCTTCAACTGGTTCAACTGGGCTTGCAGGTCATTGATTTCATTTTGCAGGTTGGCGGTCTGCGACGCGGCAGCGTGCGCACCGACAGGAGCCAGGCTGGTGATCAGAGCCAGCGCCGACGCGGTCAGAAAGATGTTGGATTTCGACATAGCTTGCATGGAATTCTCCAATTCGAAGAGATGTGGGTGGATGGTTAGAAAGATTCTGTCTTAGACTTAAAGCTGCGCTAGACTTCAACACCACCGTACTATTTGCAAAGTATAAATAGCGCCACACGCAAAATGGCCATGGCCGATGCATAAAAACCACACAAAGTTAAGCAGTGGGCGGCGGTATTACTGGGCCTGTATTCTTAAGAATTGGCGGCCAGAATGGCTCTCCAACCAAAGGGGAAGAAAAATATATCATTATATATCAATATATTATGATAATTTTAGCTAAACACGCCGTGCAAACTGCAGATCAGTTTTTTTGGGTGCGCCGCACAAACATTACTGCCATTTATTTTGCAATGCACACATGTTGGCACAGCGCTCTGCTATGCCGATTCCTGCAATCGCTGGCTATTTATCAGGTCTTCGATGCTGACAATCGGCATTTGATGTTGAAGTGCAAAGGCAACGAGTTGCGGCAGACGCGACATGGTGCCGTCTTCATTCATCAATTCACACAATACGCCGGCTGGCCTGCGCCCTGCGCGCTGGACCAAATCCAGTGTGGCTTCTGTATGACCACGGCGAGCGGCAAGGCCACCCGGATGCGCACGCAACGGAAAAACATGTCCGGGCCGGACAATATCACGTGGACCGGCACCATCAGCCACGGCGGCACGAATGGTCGTAACGCGATCTGCCGCCGAAACACCCGTGGTTATACCTTCGCGCGCTTCTATCGACACGGTGAATGCCGTACTGAAACGCGATTCATTTTGCGCAACCATGGGGGGCAGCTCCAGATACCGCGCCTGCGCATCAGTCAAAACAAGACACACAATACCAGAGCCGTAACGGATCATGACATTCATCTGTTCAGGCGTAATGCAGTCGGCCGCGAAAATAACATCACCTTCGTTTTCACGATCTTCATCATCGACAACAATCACCCCCTTGCCCTGCCCGATTGCGCGCACAGCGTTATCGACACGTTCGCTGGCTGTGCCAAACAGGTCCAGAAGATTGGATGACAAGTGGTTATGCATAACAGGCCCTTTCCAATAAACGCGGTCAGGGCGCAAACCAGCATCACCAACCATCGCTGTACAATGGCAGGTGCGTCTGTCCTCTCTTTATCCGGACTATACCGTCGGCTTCGGAATCCAACCGAAATCTGCTGACCCCGCTTCGTAAGAAACGGGCGCTCGCGGGCTAGGCATCCATGTGCCATTACCGCCGGTGGGGAATTACACCCCGCCCTGAGAACAACCGGAGGCTATCTCGTTTCCCCCGCCTAATGCAAGATGATTTCCCCAAGCATTAGCGGGGGTTTTGCTGTCGATAACGCCATCGGCACATGAAAGATATTTTATCGGTTGCGCAGCATTTACACATGGCCTAGAGGCATAGGGACAACGCGCTGCCACAACACTGAATTGTCCAAGGCTTTACAATCATGTCCCAGAACAAAATGTTTATTATACCCGTCTGGTGCGTTCTTGTTTTCTGCCTTATCTGGCCCGCTCTTTATAACCACCAACCTTTCTTTTTCGCGGACACATCGGCCTATCTGCGCGGCGCCGACGCTGGCATTGCAAAACTGACGCATCACACCTCGCGCTGGACGCAAAGCACGGAGAACGATGATCGCAAAGTGGAGAGCCTGAGTTCCACCAAAGACAGGGCCGTCCTGCTGGGTCGTTCCGTATATTACGGCATCCTCCTGTGCCTGGGGGATTGGCTTTACAATCTGTGGCCAACCATCTTGTTACAGGCTTTGTGCGTTCTGCTGGCTTTATCGCTCACCCTGTCACAGTCAGGCAAACCGCAACCCACGACACTGGCAACCGCAACACTTGTCCTGTGCCTGTTCAGCCCCCTTGCGTTTTACGCCAGCTATCTGATGCCTGACATTTTTACAGGCATCGCCATCCTCGGCATGGGGAACCTGATCATCTACCACCTGCATATGACGAGAGCGCATGCCGCTACCTGGGCTATGTTGTTGTGCATCAGTGCCCTGTTCCACTCATCCAACCTGCTGCTGCTCATCACGATGGCTGTGGCCTATGCGGCTGTCACAGCTTTCACAGACAGACGTTTCTCCAAAACAGTCATTGCCGCTTTCTTGCTGGCCATTATGTGTGGCGTAGCGGGCGAGGCCTTGTTTAGCTTTGGCGTAAAAGCGGTATTAAAGTCAGACCCCATACGCCCGCCTTTTATTACCGCACGCCTTTTGGAAGAAGGAACAGGCGCGGATTATTTACGCGCCACATGCCCGCAATCAGGGTTTGAGGTCTGCCATTTCATCGACCACCTGCCCGTTTCGAATTCGGATGATTTTCTGTGGTCACAGGATCCAAAACTGGGCGGGTTTGCGATTGCGTCCCCCGAAGCGCGCCATCGCTTGGGCGATGAACAATATCGCTTTGCAATTGCTGTCTTTCAGCATGCCCCCTGGGCGCAGATCAAGGCCAGCCTGAAGGATGCAGGCAAGCAATTAGCAATGTTCGGCCTGTCGGAATTTTCAGGCTTTAGGCAAACAGCCGCTTTTTATAACGACCATCTCCCCGCCGATTACATGAACCAGTTAAGGCAATCTGCCGCGTGGGGCCAGAATGTTTCGTCACAGATTGTGACGTATGCATCGGGAGTTGGCGCATTGGCTGCACTGTGTTTAATAGCGGCCGCTTTTTTCTATCCGGCCCTGCGCAAGCAAATATCACCCGACCTGCGCGCGTTGATTATTGTTTGCGCAGCAGGCTTACTGACCAATGATGTTTTATGTGGTGCGCTCTCAACGCCGCATGAACGGTACCAGATGCGCGCCATCTGGATCATACCGCTGTTGGGGTTGATGATCCTCGACAAGATCAGGCGCAAACAGGTCTGATCTTATCCATTCTTGATCGTGGAGAGGAAGCCTTCCACCTGCCGCCTCAACGTGTCGGATTGCTTGGACAAATCGGATGCGGATTCCAGCAACTTTTCCGCCTCTGCGCCCGTCTTGCCCGCAGCATCCACCACGTTTGATACGTTGTCCGACACGCGTTGCGTGCCGCCTGCCGCCTGTTGCGCATTACGTGAAATTTCGCGCGTCGCTGCAGACTGTTCTTCAACCGCCGCAGCGATGGCTGTGGTTGTTGACTTCACTTCAACCAGCGTGGTGCAAATGGACGAGATAGCCGTCACGGCAGTCTGCGTTTCAGTTTGTACAGCGGAAATCTGCACTTCGATATCTTCGGTCGCCTTCGCTGTCTGGTTGGCGAGCGACTTGACCTCAGACGCCACAACGGCAAACCCCTTGCCTGCTTCGCCTGCGCGCGCCGCTTCGATAGTGGCGTTTAAAGCCAGCAGATTTGTCTGACTGGCGATTGCCTGAATAAGGTTGACCACTTCGCTGATTTTGGAAACAGCCTCCGCCAGCTTGTTGACTGTTGCGCTTGTCGCCTCGCCATCCTGGCCACCTGATTGACGACATCGGCAGAATGCGCGACCTGATTACTGATTTCCGCAATCGAAGCATTCAATTGTTCTGACGATGACGCAGGTGGTAAATGGAGCGGTCAACATAAACCGGGTCACGATTAGCGCGCGCAATGGCCAGATTGGCTCTTTCAGGACCATCAAGCAGGTCGCCATAAGTGTTGTCGATATAGCTCATACGGCTAGTGGAAAATACGACCACGCCTATGGTGACGACGGCGAGCACACACAACAGAGACACGATTTTAGTGAGTATCTTAAAATCGGAATACTTAACCATTGCGTGTCCCCGCTTCGAATGCCATCGATATCGCCATCAAATCACAGGCCGTTGTTACGGTTTGCAATCCGGGTCCGTGCTGTCAGGCGGGCAGTCATCGCTGCGTCCGCCGCGCGCATCCGCTGAGGTCACAGCCAGCAACCCCATCATCAAAACAAGGATGGCGATTAAACCGCGCACAAGACCACGAGATTTTTTCAGATCAGTCATGGGAACCTCACAAATCAAACAGGTGGCCAATTTCAAAATGCACGCCAACGATTAAGTCATTATCCTGCGTCGGCGTTACGTTTGGATGAATCCAATATTGAACGTCCGGCTGTACGGTCAGCCAGCTTGTAATCGGCGCACGATAGGTCAGTTCAAAGTTCGTTTCATAATTACTTTATCACACGCCTTGTGTTTTCCATGACAAAGTGCACATTTGCAACACCACAGTAGCCGTCTTTAATAATAATTATTATCACAACAACCTGGGCTGAACTGGCATGATATCTCTTGCGCCTACCATAATGCTTATCGGCATTATCTTTGCCATGTCGTCATGGGGCAGCGCCGCGCTGGCGCTGCTGGCCGGCGTCGCGATCGCACTGACCGTCGGCAACCCCTATGCCGACAAGACAAAACCGCTGGCGCAAAAGCTGTTGTCCTATTCCATCATCGGCCTTGGCGCGGGTATGAACCTGATCGCGGTGGGCAAGGCCGGACTTTCCGGTCTTGGCATGACCATTGTCAGCATCGGCGCGACATTGACGCTGGGGTTGGTACTGGGCCGACTTTTGAAAGCGGAGAAAGAAACATCCATCCTCATCGCGGTCGGTACCGCCATATGCGGCGGCAGCGCCATTGCCGCCATCGCCCCCGTGATGAAAGCCAAGCCGCATGCAATAACGGTGTCGCTGGGCACCGTCTTTCTGTTGAACGCGGTTGCCTTGATGATTTTCCCGACGCTCGGCCACCTTGTCGGCCTGTCACAGGAACAGTTCGGTATCTGGAGCGCGCTTGCCATCCATGACACAAGCTCAGTTGTCGGCGCAGGCCTGCAATATGGGCCCGAAGCCTTGCAAACAGGTGTGACAATCAAACTGGCACGGGCACTGTGGATTGTGCCGCTGACGATGGGGTTCGGTTATTTCTACCGCGACATCGCCGCCGAGCATGGTGGCAAGGCAAAAAAACCGTGGTTCATTCTGGGCTTTCTGTTGACCGCAGCGCTTGTCACATGGGTGCCAGCGCTGCAGGATGCCGGGCACATCGTCGAACAGGTGGCGCGCAAAGGTCTGGTCGTTACACTGTTCCTGATTGGCGCGAACCTCGGCCGCAAGACGTTGCAGGAAGTCGGCATTCGCCCCTTGTTGCAGGGCGTCATCCTGTGGCTGATAGTCTCGATCATCACCCTTACAGTCATTCGCCTCACCATCCCGACATAAACACATTACGCATGTGCGAAACGGCTGATTGTGACGCCACCTGCATAAGTTTATAATAATTCACAGTTGCGATTCTACGGCGGCCTGCAGTTTGAAAGGCCCATCTTCTTTTACATATGGAGGTGTTATGTCCACGCCCACCCAACAGAAACAATGTTTCTGGCAATGGCTGCTCCTGCTGCCATTCATCGCCCTGCTCTGGCTACCGTTCTACAATCAGCAAGAACCGACGCTGGGCGGCTTCCCGTTCTTTTATTGGTATCAATTCCTGTGGGTGCCCATCACCTGCGTGCTTCTGTACATCGTTTATAGGAGAACAAAATGAGCGGTCATGAAATTCATTGGTTGGCCTTAAGCGTTTTTATCTTCTTCTTTGCCCTCGTCACGATCATGGGCTTTGTCGCTTCACGGTGGAAAAGCGGTGATTTGAGCCAATTGCACGAATGGGGCCTGGGCGGCCGCCGTTTCGGCACCGTCATCACATGGTTCCTGATCGGCGGGGATTTCTATACCGCCTACACCATCATCGCCGTACCGGCGCTGGTGTTCGCCATGGGCGCGTATGGTTTCTTTGCCCTGCCCTACACTATCGTCGTCTACCCCATCGTCTTTCTGCTGATGCCGCGATTGTGGTCGGTGTGTCACAAACACAATTATGTCACGACGGCGGACTTCGTTCAGGGCCGTTACAGCCATCGCTGGCTGGCGCTGGCCGTGGCATTGACCGGTATATTGGCAACCATGCCCTACATCGCTCTACAGCTCGTCGGCATGCAGGTCGTCATCGAACAGATGGGACTGGGCGGCGAAGGGATTGTCGGCGATCTCCCGCTCATCATCGCCTTTTTCATTCTGGCGCTCTATACCTACTCCAGCGGTTTGCGCGCACCGGCGATGATTGCGTTCGTCAAGGATATCATGATCTACATCGTGGTCTTTGCGGCAATCGCGCTGATCCCCCTCAAACTGGGTGGATACGGGCACGTGTTCGAACTGGCTGGCGCCGCATTGGCTGCCAAGAACGATCCGGCCAAAGGCCTGATCCTTAGTGGCAAGCAGATACTGCCCTTCGCCACGCTGGCACTCGGCTCGGCAATGGCGGCGTTCATGTATCCGCACACCACCACGGGCGTCATGTCGTCGGCGTCACGGGATGTTGTGCGCAAGAACGCCATCTTCCTGCCCGCCTATACCATTCTGCTTGGCCTGATCGCTATGCTGGGCTTTATGGGGCTGGCGGTTGGCATCAGCGTCAAATCACCGAACCAGATTGTCCCCAGCCTGTTCGAAAATATCTTTCCCGAATGGTTTGTGGGCTTCAGCTTTGCGGCGATTGCCATCGGCGCTTTGGTCCCGGCTTCCATCATGTCTATCGGTGCGGCCAATCTTTTCACACGCAACGTGTGGAAAGCTTTTATCAATCCGAACATGTCGCATGAGGCGGAGTCCCGCAGCGCCAAGCTGATGTCGCTGATCGTCAAGGTTGGCGCCTTGGCCTTCATCATCTTCCTGCCTACGCAGTTTTCCATCAACCTGCAATTGCTGGGTGGTGTGTGGATCCTGCAGACATTCCCGGCGATTGCGTTGGGTCTGTACCGCACCAAGCTGCACCCGCAAGCCCTACTGCTGGGCTGGGCCGCCGGCATGGGCGTCGGCAGCTGGATGGCGTTCTCAATCGGCATCAAACCGGTTTATCCGGTTGTTATCGGTGGTGACACGTACGCCATCTATATCGGGCTGATCGCGCTTGCGCTGAACCTGATCGTCAGTGTCGCGGCCAATGGTCTTTTGAAACTGCGTAAGGACTACGCGATCATGGACCAGACCAACGCAACCGATTACGAAGCCAAGGACGCGTAACCGGCACAAGGCATAAAAAGAAGAAGGCGCCGCAAGCTCTGTGACCTGCGGCGCCTTTTTTATGCACTGTGCTCTACCCTGGGGGGAAGTCGTATTAGTCGGCCATCGCTTCGCGCTGGTTGCAGGATGAAATCTTGTCGATGAATTCCTGGGTCACGGCGGGCTCTTCGCCATGTTCGGCCAACCACTGGTTCTGCAATGTGTAGGCTTCACGTTCCTTGGCATCGTGGCAAGCATAGGTGCGGTCGCTCAGCAGCTGGGCGTGATGGACCAGTTCATGCAGAACATAGCTCTGTGCGCGGACGGATTCGGGATCCCACACAACGTTGTTGATCAGCAACTGGCCGGGCAGATAGGCAGCCATGGAACGGGCCTGCTGCACGCCTGACAGGCCCAGCGAGGTCTTAAGGCGTGTACCGCTGGCAATCGCCGTGGGAAGCGCCTCCATGGACACATTCATCATCTTGGAGACCCAGGCAGCAAGGGGGCGCAATTGTTCTTGGGGTATAGTCGCGCCATCTTCAACAGCAGCCTGTGAAGACACGGGAAACAAGAACATTCCAAGTAATGCTAAAGTAATAATTGCGCTCTTCATTTTTTATTTTCCTGCAGACTTGTTGGCTACAGGACAATCGTATTAGAGCGCGCATAATGCGTACTTAATTATGACTACAGTTGTATTCAAATTTGTCTAAAATTTTAGACAATTCCTACGGGACTCTGAGACAAACTGCGGCGTGCAGAGTTCGCGATTTTTGGTGCGAAAAAAAATTGAAAATTTTTTTTGGGTCATGGTTATTTTTTCGCCGCGCTGTCTAAAAAGCGGCCAAAAAAATGCCGCCAAAGGCGGCATCGTGATTCAGTTTATAGCGCGGCTTAGAACGCCTGTCCGCGCTTGAACAGAACCGGGAATGTTTTGAGGATGATGACGATATCCTGCCACAGGCTCCAGTTACGCGCGTATGTTGCTTCCAACGCCACGCGACGCTCAAAGGTCAGGCTATTGCGACCGCTAACCTGCCATGGCCCAGTGATGCCCGGCAGCACGGATGTGTATAGACCGAAATCATCGGCATACAGCTTTTCCTGACCCACCATAATCGGGCGTGGTCCGACCAGGCTCATTTCGCCCTTCAGCACATTGACCAACTGCGGAATCTCATCAAGGCTGTAGCGGCGAATGATGTGACCAATACGTGTAATACGCACATCGTGCTTCAGCTTCTGATAGCGCTGCCACTCTTCGGCAGCATTGGCGTTTTCTGCCAGATAGCGCTTCAGCGCTTCCTCGGCATCCACGCGCATCGAACGCAGCTTGAGGCAGTTAAACAATTTGCCACCGCGACCAACGCGGGGCTGTACAAAAAAGGCGGGGCCGCCATCACTTTTGATCATCATCAGGATGGGCAGCATCAGCGGCGCCGCCATCATAAGAGCGAGTGACGACATCACGATATCAAAGCTACGCTTCATCACGCGCGACATGGGCAGCGTCAAACGGTTGGTA
The DNA here is from genome assembly GCA_019233975.1 of Alphaproteobacteria bacterium. Classification (GTDB taxonomy): domain Bacteria; phylum Pseudomonadota; class Alphaproteobacteria; order UBA9219; family UBA9219; genus JAFALY01. Next base: position 11,508 of record JAFALY010000003.1, read on the forward strand.
TCATGCAGAATAAGCACGTCGCGCAAAAAGATATGGTGCGGTGACAATGTGCTGGACGGCAGGCCGATCCATGGCGGGATGATCGAGCATGGCACCCGCGCGCGGGTCAGGGCGCGAATATTGACCTGCATGCGCTCCATATCCTGGCCTTCGAGCGCCAGAAACAGGTGCTTCACGCCATGCTGCATCATCAGGTGTTTCCAATGGGCCTGCGTTACGCAAGCACGCACATCCTGCGGCGATACTTTGCCGACAATGCAAAATCCCATAGATCTGTCTGTCAACAACGCGTCTTCGGCATCCTGTGCCGTACGACCGTTGCCGATCATCAGCGCCGGAATTTGCCACAGGCCGTTTTTGCGCATGCGGTTACGGGCAAGACCGCGTCCGATGATCATGACAAAGCCAAGCAGAAGCCAGCTGAGCCCCATCCAGAGACGCGACGAGCTGTCTTTCGAAACATATTCGGCAAAACCGCTGACCATAAAGCCGGTGATGACCACGGTTGCAATATGACCGGCAGCTTCCCAGTAGGGCAGACGTTGACGGTAATGCCCCTTGGCGTCCAGCCACAGCACGGCGGCCATGCACAACAGGGTATAGACGGCCAATTGCTGCAAACTGGTGGAATCCGTGAAAGATTGAAACCCGTTGCCCAGGTACAGAATGTTGTACGCCCAAGCCGCAGCGCCAGCAGCTACAAAGGCGATCATCATCGCGACAACATCCGTCAACGCCAAAACGGCACCCGTCTTGCGCACGGTTCTAAAGAAATCGGGATAGGCCGTGGGTGCAGCGGTAACGCCAGCGTCATTGGCCGGCGCACGACGCGCCACATGCGCCAAAGCAGTGACTTCGTCGGAAAGGCGTGCCAAGTCGAACAGATCCTGGGTTTCTTCTACTTCGGTCTTTTGGGTCGTGTAAGTCACGCAGCGCCGCCTTCGTTACGGAGGCGATTGCATACCATAATATGCAGCTTTTTTTAAGCTTCGTTTTGCTTTCGTTAATAAATGACGCAGATTCAACGATTTGTTATGGTTTATACGTATAGAGCAACTTCTGGCTGGCCGCCTCATCTTCATAAAAATCAACGCTCTCCAGCCTCGAATCCAGCCTGACGGGCTCATTGGGCGACATCTCGCTTTGCGCAAAGATTGTCGGCGCACCGTTATGGAAAACAACTTTGTGCAAAGGCTCGACATAAGTGACCGTAAAATTGATACGCGCAAACACAAAGCGCTTCTCATTACCCGCAGTCGTCATACGCTTCAGAAGCGCTTCGGCATCACCCTGCGCCAAAACAACCCCCTCCGCATCAATGACCGGCGTCAGATAGGCACGAAAAGCGCGCGGCATTAAAACAGTACGCATCGTGCCGCAGGCAGCCTCTTCCTTCAAACTCATCAGAATGGCGTTCACATTATGCATCGCCGTTTTGTCATCAAATCTATAAAGCTGCTTGTCGAAATCATACCGACCAAGCCGCACAGGCATGACATAAGAGAAACTGAGCGGGTAGGCGTCACGCTCCTGCATCGCCTTGTTGAAAATATCCGTGCGGATTTTCTGCCATTTGAAGTCATCCTGATAATACTGATGATAGTCTTCGCAAGCAGACAGCATTGCGTATTCACCCAACAATCCACTATCCGATATATCCAACGCATGGGTCCGCACCAATGCGTGCAAAAGCGTGATCATATTCGGCGTTATAAAACCTTCGGCGCGCGCCGGCACAACAGCCATGGCCGGGATCAGCAACAACAGGCAAATGATAAACGGGCGAAGCGACTTCATGGGTCCCCCAACAACAGACATGCGTGATTATACCCGCGCCAAAGCAAAACGCACGATTTTGTGCATCAGGCTTGGCAACGCCTCATCCTTCATGTTTTCAGGCGCACACCAACGGTACCCCTTGGGCAATTTGGCCACCCGCGCAACCGTGACCTGCAGACGCAAATCGAAATGCGTAAAAACATGACGCACTTCACCTGTCAGCCATTGCCATTTAGCCTTGCAGGGTGCTTCCCGTACATAGATAGCCGGTGTTTTGGGCTTGCCTTCATGCCAAGCAGTGCTTGGCACTTCCCATAACCCGGCAAAGAGGCCCTCATCACCGCGCCTGCGTATGGCTATGTCGCCTGCGCGGTTTATAATCAGAAAGGCCGCACCATACCGCAGCGGTTTTGCTTTTTGTGCCTCGCGCCGCGGCAATTTCTCGGCCGCCGCCTTGCCCGCCACAGCGCAATCCTGCTGCAAGGGGCAGAGTGTACATTTCGGGCTGCGCGGCGTGCAGATTGTTGCCCCCAAATCCATCAAGGCCTGCGCATAATCGCCATGGCGCGCAGCGGGCAACAACGTCGCCGCCTTCTGCCGCAGCAGGTTTTTGGCTGATGGCATCGGCTTTGTCAGGCGCAAATAACGCGCCACAACACGCTCGACATTGCCGTCCACAACATTCGCAGGCCGGTCGTACGCAATCGCGCGTATGGCGGCAGCCGTATAGGTGCCAACCCCCGGCAAGCCTAGCAAGGCTTTTTCATCCGATGGAAAAACGCCCTTATGTTCCTGCACGACCTGTCGAGCACAAGCATGCAGATTACGCGCACGCCGGTAATAACCGAGCCCCGACCACAGGCGGAGCACGTCTTCTTCAGGCGCCTTTGCCAAAGCCTGCAAAGTCGGAAATTTTTTGATAAAAGCCTGATAGTAAGGACCAACGGTCGCGACCGTTGTTTGCTGCAACATGATCTCTGACAGCCAGACGTGATACGGATCGGGCGTTGCCCCAGGCAGAGCACGCCATGGCAAAATCCGCCGGTGATGGTCATACCATTCCAGTAATCTTTCCGAGAAAACCGGCAAAGTCGTTTTGACTTTGCAACGTCGAGGCGTCAGACTGTCCCTATGCATTTGCCCCGCTCCCTCAGCCAATCCATTGATGCCATTGCCCGACAATCCATCGGCAAGGATTGGGGGTTGTACGCCGCCCTGCTGGACCGCTGGACGGAGATTGTCGGTAAGGAGTACGCGGAAAATACTACGCCTGTCAAAATCACCTTTCCGCACCAGCCGCAGGAACAGCGCAGGCAGTCTGGCACATTGACCATCAAACTCCCCAAAGGGTTAGCGATGGAATTTACATTTAAAAGTGAAGCCGTCAAACAGCGCATCAATGCCTATTTCGGCTATGAAGCCATTAGCAAAATCGTTCTGGAACCGTCTTTTAGCAAAGTGCCGGCTATAAAAGCTGCGGAAAAAATTGTGGACAAAGCAGCACTGGATAAAATTGGCAGCGCTATCAATACTATTGAAAACAAAGAATTAGCAAACGTTCTTCAATCATTTGGCGAGACTTTGCTGCGCCACGCAGATGATCGATAACGCCTTGGATTGCTTGAGTCCGGGTTGATTCATCCCCTATAATTCTTAACAACATTCGATTCGCAAAAGGAATAATCGCCCTATGAAGCGCTTCCTGTCCCTGATGGCCTTGCTGCCGATGATTTTGTGCGTATCGCAGCCAGCGCATGCAGACGTTGCCGTGACCGACCGTTTTATTGGACGCGCCGACGCCCCCGTTACGGTAGAGGAATATGTTTCGCTCGGCTGCCCGCATTGTGGCGATTTTTACCTGAACACTTTGCCCGCGCTCGAAAAGCAATACGCAGACAGCGGCAAGGTCCGCTTTGTCCTGCGCGACTTCCCGCTGGATGGTTTATCCCTGAAGGCCGCGAGCATCGCCCGTTGTATGCCGGAAGACCAGTACTTCGCCTTCATCACCGTTCTGTATAAGAACCAGCGCGCATGGGAATTGTCGCAAAACCCGGAACAGACGCTCTTGCAGTATGCCAAGCTGGGGGGCCTGTCCGAAGAAAAGGGCAAGGAATGCCTGAAAGACACCAAGTTGCAGGATGCGATCATCGCCGAACGCACGAATGCGACGGACAAGTATAATGTTCAATCCACGCCGACCTTTATTATTAATGGTGGCGCTGCGCGGATTGATGGCGCGAAAGAGGCCAGTGAATTTACGGCCGCTTTTGACCGTCTATTGAACAACGGCAAGTAAAACATAGTTTAGTTATAAGGGGACATATCGTGCACTTTACCCGTTTGCGTCTGCATGGCTTTAAGTCTTTCGTTGAACAAACCGATCTGGATATCGGTCCCGGCATGACCGGCATTGTCGGCCCGAACGGGTGCGGCAAGTCCAATCTGGTCGAAGCCCTGCGCTGGGTCATGGGTGAAACATCCGCCAAGCGTATGCGCGGCGCCGACATGGATGACGTCATTTTTGCAGGTACGACCACACGCCCGTCGCGCAGCGTGGCCGAAGTAGCCCTGATGCTGGATAATGCCGACCATTCCGCCACCGCTGAATACAATAACGATGAAAGCCTGCAGGTCACACGCCGCATTGAGCGCGATTGCGGGTCGGAATACCTGATCAACAGCAAGCCCGTGCGCATGCGTGACGTGCAATTACTGTTTGCCGATCAGGCGACCGGTGCCCATTCAACCAGCCTGGTCGGTCAGGGGCAGATTGACGCCCTGATCCGCGCCAAGCCGCAGGATCGCCGCCAGATATTGGAAGAGGCCTCTGGCACCGCCGGCTTGCATGCCCGCCGCCACGAAGCCGAACTCAAGCTGAAAGGTGCGGAACAAAATCTGACGCGCGTCGATGACGTGCTGAAGGCCTATGACACGCAACTGCGCAGCCTGAAGACGCAAGTACGTCAGGCATCGCGTTACCGCAATCTGGCCGAACATATCCGCCGCACCGAAGCGGCCTTGCTGCTGCTGCGCTGGCAGGAAGCAGAACACAACGCCGCCGCCACGCGTGAGGCATTGCAGCAGGCGGAACAACGCGTGAATGAATTGCTGGCAATTGTCACGCAAGGCACCACACGCCGTACAGAAATTGCCGCCGAACTGCCGCAACTGCGTCAGGATGAAGCGACAGCGGCCGCCATCGTTCAAAAGCTGACACTCCTGCGTCAGCAAATCGAGACCGAACGCGCACGTCTGGATGACGAAATCCGTGCCACAGAGCAATTGCTGCGCCAGACGGAATCCGACCGTGGCCGCGAACAGGCGCGCCTGGCGGACGGTGAAGCCGCCACACAGCGTCTGCAGGCTGAACAAGAACAGTTAACGCAAACCAGAAACGAAGTTGCCGCCCAACTGCCTGAAGCAACGCAAGCCCTTGTTGCAGTCAGCGAACAGGTGGAAAACCTGGATATTGAACTGACGGCGCTGACCGAAGCCGTCATGCAGAGTGAAGCCCGTCGTCAATCCTTGCAAAAGCAATTGTCGTCAGTAGAAGCGCAGCGTGCACAGATGGCGCATCGCCGCGAACAATTGGAAACGCAGCGCGCCGAACTGGCCGCCGAAGCGGCGACGCGTCCGGATCTCGCCCTCATTGCTTCGCTGGTCGAAGCGTCGGAAACGGAACTGACGAAAAAACAACAGCAGGCGCAGCAAGCCGAGCAGAATGCGCAGGACGCCATCGCCGCCGAACAACAGGCCCGCGACGTCACACGCGACGCGCAGGCAAAAGTCACAAAGTTGAAGGCTGAAGCCGACGCCCTGACATCCCTGTTGCAACATGGCGATGAACAGCACAAGCAGGTCATCGACCAGATCAGCGTCACACCGGGCCTGGAAGACGCTCTGGCCGTGGCGCTGGGTGAAGCCCTGACAGCGGCGCTGGATGAAACCGCAGCGCGTTACTGGCGCGACCTGCCCCCGCTGGCCACAACAACCACCCTGCCCACTGGCGTTACCCCCATCAGCCAATACATTCAGGCGCCGCCCGCACTGGCGCGCTCCCTGTCGCAAATCGGTCTGGTTGAAACGGTGGATGCCGGTCAGCAGGCCGCACAATATCTGCAGCCCGGGCAGATTATCGTCAGCCGCGACGGCTGGGCCTGGCGTTGGGACGGGTTTACCGTCACGCCGCAGGCCAAGACGACAACCGCCGTCCGCCTGCAACAACGTAACCGCTTGTCCGCCGTTCAGCAGGAACTGCAAACAGCGGAAACAACGTTCCAGGGCGCCGAAGCCGTTCAGGCTGAAGCCGCCAAGCTGGCGCAAACCCGCCGTGAGGAAGATCAGCAGGCGCGTAACGCGTTAAGAGCAGCCTTTGCCGCCTTGAATGATGCGCGCAGCAGTTACGCGCAGCAGGAACGCGAAACGACAGCCATCACGTCGAAAATCGCGGCGCTGGATGAAACGTTGAGCCAATTGGCAGGCGATATCGAAGGTGTGGCGATCAGCGCGCAAAACCTGCAAAACGAATATGATACCCTGCCCGATGTGGAAACGCAGCGCGTCACGTTGAACGAAAAGCGTACGCAGATTTCGGAATTACGTAATCAGCAGGCGCAGAAGAACAGCGACTATGACCGCCTGCAACGTGAAGAGCAGATGCTGTCTGCCCGCGCGACCGCGATTGTCGAAGAAATTGCCGCATGGCAGTCACGCCTTGGCAACGCCACGGAACAGTTGCAAGCGCTCGCGGCACGTATCGCCGAAACCGAAGCGCAACTTGAAACGCTCCGTGCACGTCCGGTTGAACTGGAAACGCGCCACGCGGCCCTTCTGACGGAATTGTCGGAAGCCGAGACCAAGCGTAAAGCAGCCGCGGATATCCTGATTTCAACCGAGCAAAAGCTGGCCACGGTTGAACAGCAACTTCGAGCCGACGAAGCCGCTTCGACTGAAGCGCGCGAATCCCGCGTCCGTGCCGAAGGTGCGGTTACGGCTGCCGATGAGCAGTTCCACGTTCTGCGTGAACGCATGCAGGAAAAACTGGAATGCGAACCCGAAGCGCTGGCCAGCATAGCCGACCTGCAACCGGACGAAGCGCAGGACGCGTCGCATTTCGAACAAACGCTGGCCCGTTATGTGCGCGAACGCGACGGCATGGGTCCGGTTAACCTGCGCGCGGAAACGGAAGCCGACACGATGCAGGGCGAAATCGACAAACTGACGGCGGAAAAGGATGACCTGACCGCCGCCATCGCCAAACTGCGTCAAGGCATTGGCCAATTGAACCGTGAAGCGCGCGAAAGACTGCAAAGCTCGTTCACGCTGGTCAACGAACGTTTCCAGAAGCTTTTCGGCCGCCTGTTTGGTGGTGGCAAGGCACATCTGGAACTGATCGACAACGAAGATCCGCTGAATGCCGGTCTTGAAATCTTTGCGGCCCCGCCGGGCAAAAAGCAGCAGATATTGTCCCTGCTGTCGGGCGGTGAGCGTACGCTGACGGCACTTGCGCTGCTGTTCGCCGTGTTCCAGACCAATCCTTCGCCCATATGCGTGCTCGACGAAGCCGAAGCCGCGCTGGATGAAAGCAACATTGACCGCTTCTGTGGTCTGGTTGAAGACATTGCCCGCGAAACCGGCACGCGCTTCCTTATCATCACCCACCAACGCCTGACCATGGCGCGCATGGACCGCCTGTATGGCGTGACTATGGCCGAACGCGGCGTATCGCAACTGGTGTCGGTTGATTTGGCAGGCGCGGTCGCCATACGTGATGGCGAAGAATTCACGGTGCTGGAGCAGCAAGACCTGCCCCTTAACAACCCGGCGGCGGATAAGGCGGCAGAAGCGCTGTCAGACGTTCAGGCGGCGTAATCCGATTGGTTTAGAACCCTTCGCGTGCGATGTCGCGCGCGAAGTAGGTGAGGATCAGGTCCGCACCCGCACGCTTGAAAGAGCCCAGTGTTTCACGCACGGCGCGCTTTTCATCAATGGCACCAGCGGCGGCTGCAAATTTGATCATCGCATACTCACCGCTTACCTGATAAACCGCCAGTGGCAGCAGGGAGCTTTGCCGAATGTCGGCCAAAACATCCAGATAGGCCAAACCCGGCTTGACCATCAAAATATCCGCGCCTTCGGCCTCGTCCTGCAAGGACTCGCGAATGGCTTCGCGCCCGTTGGCGGGGTCCATCTGGTAGGCCTTGCGGTCTCCCTTTAACTCACACCCCGCAGCGGCACGGAACGGCCCGTAGAGGCTGGAAGCGAATTTGGTTGAATAGGCCATAATGGGTGTATCGGTAAAACCGGATTCGTCCAGACCGGCGCGAATGGCGGCAATCTGGCCGTCCATCATCGCGGATGGGGCGATCATATCGGCGCCTGCCTTGGCGGCATTGACGGACTGCTTCGCCAGATTCGCGATTGTATGGTCGTTATGCACATGCCCGCCATCAACCACGCCGCAATGGCCGTGGCTGGTATATTCGCAGAAACAAGTGTCAGAGATCACAACCATATCCGGCGCCGCATCTTTCGCGCGCTTAAGCATACGTGATAACAGGCCTTCTTTCTTCCAGCTGTCGCTGCCCGTTTCATCCTTGTTGTGGGAAACGCCGAACATCATGACGGCCTTGATACCGTCGGCATACATGGCCTTAATCTCATCCCCCAGATGTTTTTCCGGTATGCGTACAACGCCCGGCATGGTTGCAATGGGGGCGGGCGCATCGATGCCTTCTTCGACAAAAATGGGATAGATCAGGTCGTTCATCGACACATGCGTTTCACGCATCAGGGAACGCAGGGCTTCGGTTTTACGCAGGCGGCGCAGGCGAACGGTGGGGAATGTTGACATGAAACCTACCAGAAAATAGGGGCAGAAAAGACGCCGCATTGTGCGCTTTCTGTATTTTCAGGCAAGAAAAAACGCCGCCCGTTGCGGGGCGGCGTCTGATCTATATCCGCAAACGTCTTACTTGACGTTAAGCGTGATTTCCGCACGGCGGTTCTGGGCTTCACGGATCTGGTCGTTGGTCGGAACCAACTGGCCGTCCTTGCCGACGCCCTTCGCCACAACCTGCTTGGTATCTACACCAAGACGGGCCAGTTCAGCTTCGACCGCATTGGCGCGGCGTTGTGACAGGCTGACGTTGTACTTGGAGGTACCCATCGTGTCGGTGTGACCGGTAACGACGATATCGACATACTTGCCGTTACGGAACGCCTGCGCGGCAGAAGCGATGATGCGCTTCGCTTCGGGCGTCAGCTCCGACTTATCAAAGTCGAAGAACACCATGTAGCTTTGCGCAACCGTGTTCACCATCGGCTTGGCCACCGGCTTTGCAACCGGCATCGGCGCCACGGTCTTTTCCATCGGCACGGGGGCCACGGGGGTGTCATAGCTGTAACGCAGACCAACCATGACGTTATGCGACGCATTGTCGGTGCTGGCTGAGCCGCCGACCGTCGTGTTGTACTTCGGCTTCAACGACGCGATGTAGCGGTAATCCGCCGTCACGGCCCAGTTGTGGTCCAGTTGCGCCGCGACACCGGCAATACCCTGATAGGCAAACTTGGTACGGGTGTCATCCAGCGCGCCGCCGTTGGCAACGGTGCCGATGTCCCGTGCATGTGCGAAATCAAGGCCAATACCGGCGCCGACATACGGCGTAACCATTTCACCCGTCTTGAAATCATACAGGCCGTTCAGGAACAGGTCGTTGTTGGTCAGGTGGCCGGTGTTGGTCGAAGAACCTTCAACCTTGTTCACGTTCGCCTGATTGTGGAAGTATTCACCTTCCAGGCGACCACCGAAGTTGAAAGCGTAACCACCGTTGACATCGAAATCAAAGTTCGGCTTGAACTCGACCTTGCTGTCGCCTGCCGCCGTACGGCTGGTCAGGTCGGGGGTGATGTTCAGGCCGGCGCCGACGCCCGTGTACCAGCCCGGTGTCGTATCGGCAAAAGCAGGCGTCGCGGCCAAAACAGCGGCAACAGCCAGCAAAGAGAGAGATGTTTTTTTCATCAGACAATTCCTTTCGATCAATGGGTTACGCCCGAATGGCGCAACAGAAATGACAAGGCCGCTATAACACCTTTGCTTTTGCAAGGCGAGGTTTTACGCGACCAGCAAATAAAATAGTCCGAAATGTGGTAATTCGATGACTGTCGTACTATAGTGAGGCAAGTCAGATGGCCGGATGACCGCTTTTTAATCTTGATTAAGGGGAGGAAAGTCCGGGCTCCAGGGGAAATGGGTGCCGGATAACGTCCGGCAAGGGTAACCTTAGGGACAGTGCCACAGAAAACAGACTACCTGCCCGCAAGGGTCGGAAAAGGTGAAAAGGTGCGGTAAGAGCGCACCGCGTCGGCGGCAACGGCGACGGCATGGCAAACCCCACCCGGAGCAAAACCGAATAGGAATCACACAGTCCGGTTGTAAAACCGGGCGCGGCTTTCTCCGCCGGTGGTTCGGGTTGGTTGCACGAGGTGTCCGGTAACGGGCATCCCAGATGAATGGTCATCGCCTGCTTTGCAGGTACAGAACCCGGCTTATAGGCCGTCTGACTTTCTTTTAAACAGTTTATGCTCTTTGATATAGGCCAGTATTGCCGGCTTCAAAGCGGATGGCGTCGTGCCCTGTTGCAAGGCTTCGCGGATCTGCGTCGCGTTCACATCATCAGCGGGGCAGTCGAGCCAGAACCAGCCCTCTTCCGTACGCACCTGATTGATATCGGTCAATTGTCGTGCGCGCAGCGCGGCAGGGGCCGTCCTGGCCTCCTGTAATGACCCCAAACGCGGCACCACAATAATAGGCATGGTTGACAGGATATAATCGTAATCACGCCACAGATGCAGGGTCGCGAAATTATCGCTGCCCATCACAAAGACAAAGCGTTGCCCAGGCATGCGGTTACGCAATTCGCGCAGGATGTCGGCAGTCGCCGTACTGTGAACGGCGGCAGCGATATCTTCTTCAATCGCCGTGACCTCTACCCCCTGCTCGCCCGCCACATTCAATTGCGCTATGGCGACGCGGTCAGCGAAGGGTAACATTCCTTCATCCGGCTTCAGGATGTTTTGCGCGCTGACCATGTACCAGACAGATTGCGGACGCAGGGCATCACGCACCGTTACCGCAATACGGTGGTGCGTGATGGTCGATGGATTAAAAGAACCGCCGTAAAGGGCAATAATATCCGCCATGATGCTATTGCCCCTTAACCGACCTCAGGCCGCCTTGACGGCTTCGGACTTCAAGGACGCCATGTCGATGACGAAGCGATATTTTACGTCACTCTTCAACATGCGTTCATAGGCCTTGTTGATGTCCTGCATCGGAATGACTTCGATGTCGGAGACAATGTTATGCTCAGCACAGAAATCCAGCATTTCCTGCGTTTCCTTAATGCCGCCGATCAGCGACCCCGCCAGAGCGCGGCGGCGGAAGATCAGGTTGCCGACAAAGGGTGACGGATGCGGATGTTCCGGCACGCCCACCATGCACATGGTGCCATCACGTTTCAGCAATTGCAGATAGGCATCCAGATTATGCGAAGCTGATACCGTGTTCAGGATGAAGTCAAAGCTGCCGGTATGTTTGGCCATATCCGACGCATCTTTCGATATCACAACCGTATCGGCACCCAGACGTTTGGCATCAGCAGCCTTGCCGGGCGACGTGGTGAACAGAACCGTTTCCGCGCCAAAGGCATGCGCGAATTTCAGCCCCATATGACCAAGGCCGCCGAGGCCCACAATACCAACCTTCTGCCCCTTGCCGACACCCCAGTGGCTCAACGGCGAATATGTCGTAATCCCCGCGCAGAGCAGCGGTGAAGCGGCAGCCGGATCAAGCTTGGGCGACACCTTCAGGGTAAAGGCTTCATCGCAAACCGTTAGCGTCGAATACCCACCATAGGTGACGCCGCCCGTATGCTTGTCCGGGCTGTTGTATGAGAAAATCGTACCACCGACATCGCAATACTGCTCCTCGCCTGCGCGGCAACTGGCGCAAGTGCGGCAGGAGTCGTACATGCAGCCGACACCAGCCATGTCGCCCACCTTGAATTTCGTAACCTGATTGCCGATCGCCTTAACACGGCCGATCATTTCATGCCCCGTCACCGCCGGATAGACGGTCGAGCCGCCCCATTCGTTGCGGTTGGTGTGCAGGTCGGAATGGCAAACGCCGCAATACAGGATATCGACCAGAACATCCGTCGGGCCGACTTCACGGCGTTCAAAATTGAAAAGCGAAAGCGGCGAGGTTGCAGAAGTCGCAGCGTAACCAACAGTTTTGATCATGGCATCACCATTGCGGAAAAGGGGTTGCGGGTAGCCCGTAAGCTACCCCAGCCCCCGTCCTGCCGCAAGGCGTGCTTAACCCTGTAAAACCACCAATTGGCGCGCAACGAGCGTCAAAGCCGCAAGGTCAAATGGCCCCAGCAATCGCGCTTCGTTCAGCAGCCCGTCATAGCGCGACAGAACTTCCTGATGTTTGCCGGACCAGTATCTCAACTGCTCGGTGGCCCCGAGATGCTTGCCGTTCGTATGCTTACGCGCATACGCGACGGCTGCCGTGATGGCAGGTTGTGCGGCCGTAATGTCATCAACCGCCTGACGCAACGCTTCGCGTTCCAAAACGGTTTGCGGGCGGACATCGGACGCGGCCTTGATCAGCGTATTAATCGACAGACGCTGCCCCAGCGTGAAATAAATCTCCGCGAGGACGGACAGTGGCTCACCCGATTCCTGCGACAGCGGCAAGAGATCGAACGCGGCGGTAATGTAAGGCAGCAAAGCGATGCGTCGTGCCAAATCCTCTGGCACGCCTGCCGTACGCCAATGCTGGATCTGGTCCAGCGCTGTCTGGCTGATGCAATCGGGATGTTTATCCAGCCACGCATGAATGTCATGCAAGGCTTTGCGCATTTCCTTCAGCGCACCCGCCATATTGGTTGTCAGGCGCGTTTTATGAACCAAAATGCCGTATACACGTTGAGTCACCACGCCACGTACAAGGCGCAACATTTCGGTCTGCGTTTCTGCCGACACTTTGTTGTCGAGCAACTCAACCTCACGCCACAACGGCGACAACCCGCACGCTTCGCGCAACGCGACAAAGGCCCGCGTGACATCGGCGGGTGAACGTCCCGTCTTTTCAACCATCAGCGGCACAAAATGGCTGCTCGTCCGGTTGACGATGCTGTTGGTGATTTGTGTCGCCACGATTTCACGCGCCAATTGATGCTTGGTGATCGCCTGCGGATATTTCTTTTGCAGAGTTTGCGGGAAATAATTTTGCAGCAATTCCTCCAACGCATCATCGTCCGGCAAATCGGATGACAGCAACTGGTCATACAACCAGATTTTGGTGTAGGCCAGCAACACGGCCATTTCCGGACGCGTCAGGCCGCGACCGTTTCTTTGCCGGCGCGTAATCTCGGCGCCATCCGGCAAAAATTCGACAACGCGGTTCAGAAGTCCGGCGCGTTCCAACATATGCATGGCCTGCACTTGTTGCGGCAGCGTCTCAACCGCTTCTGCCTCCATGACACTGAGCGCCAATGTCTGGCGATAATTGTCACGCAAGACCAGAGCGGCAACATCATCCGTCATGCTGGCCAGCAGTTTGTTACGCGCAGGCAGCGTCAACTGCTTGGCATCCACAATCGGGCGCAACAGGATTTTGATGTTCACTTCGTGGTCAGACGTATCAACCCCGGCTGAATTATCAATGGCATCCGTGTTCACGTGCCCGCCCTTCAAACCGTATTCGATACGCGCACGCTGGGTCATGCCCAAATTCGCACCTTCGCCGATAACGGCGGCGCGAATATCTGTGGCATCCACGCGCAGCGCATCAGCGGAACGATCGCCTGCATCTTCGTGCGATTCCGTACTGGCTTTGACATACGTACCGATGCCACCGAAATACAGCAACTCAACATCCGCCTTCAACAGTGCCTGGATAAGGTCGTTGGGCGAGATAGCGTCCACATCAAGGCCATAAGCCGTCTTCATTTCCGGCGAAAGTTTGATGCTCTTTTCCTTGCGCGAGAAGACGCCGCCGCCCTTGGAGATTTTCTTGGCGTCATAATCGGCCCAACTGCTGCGCGGGAGCTTGAACAGGCGTTGACGTTCGGCAAAACTGATGGCGGCATCCGGGTTCGGGTCACAGAAAATATGCCTGTGATCGAAAGCGCCGAGTAACCGTATATGCTTCGACAACAACATGCCGTTGCCGAAGACGTCACCCGACATATCACCCACACCGATGCAGGTAAAATCCGTCGTCTGGATGTCCTTACCCATTTCACGGAAATGCCGCTTAATGGCTTCCCACGCGCCGCGCGCGGTAATGCCCATCCCCTTGTGGTCATAGCCCGCAGACCCGCCGGACGCGAAGGCATCATCGAGCCAGAAGCCATAATCACGTGAAATGCCGTTGGCGGTATCCGAGAATGTCGCCGTGCCCTTGTCGGCGGCGACAACCAGATAGGCATCATCGCCATCATGGCGCACAACACGCTTTGGCGGCACAATCTTTCCATTGACGCGGTTGTCGGTCAGGTCCAACAGGCCATACATCATAGTGCGATAACAGGTGATACCTTCCTTGCGGAAGATTTCCGGATCACTGGACGGATTTTTTACGATGAAGCCGCCCTTTGACCCCATCGGCACAATCACGGTGTTTTTTACCATCTGCGCCTTCATCAGGCCCAGAATTTCATTGCGGAAATCGCCCAGACGGTCGGACCAGCGAATACCGCCACGTGCGACCTTGCCACCGCGCAGATGAACAGCCTCCATCTTGGGGCTGTAGACGAATATTTCGTACAGGGGCTTCGGCAACGGCATATATTCAACGGTGCCGCTCTGGAACTTGACCGAGACGTAAGACTTGAACTGCTGTGTTGCATCATCCGTCTGGAAAAAATTAGTGCGCAGCGACGCCTGTACCAGATTCAGGTAACGGCGCAGAATGCGGTCATCTTCAAGACCGGTCACGGATTCCAGCGCTTCGTTGATTTCTTCCAACTTGGCCGCAAACGCCTCGTTGCGATTTCCCTTAAAGTCAGGGTCATGTTTGATGATAAACAGCTGAACAATCTGCTGCGTCAAATGCGGATAGTTGATCAACCCCATTGCGATCATGTTTTGGCTGTAGGGGATGCGCAATTGGCGCAAATAACGACCAAGGACGCGCAGCGCGACGACTTCGCGCCACCCCAGACCGGCCCGCATCATCAACGCATTGAACAGGTCATTTTCCGCCTCGCCGCTCCACATGCGCGAGAAACCTTCTTCGAACGCCAACTTGATGTCAGCAAGCGGCACGATTGGGTCCCAAGTGGGGCGCGCCGAAAATTCGTGCACGTAAACGGGTTCCGCCGTGTCCGCCAGATGCAGCGGATAAGGCCCCCCCATATATTCAACGCGCAGACCGGCATTTTCCAGCATTGGCAGAATGCTGGATAGAACGATCGGCTTCCCTGCCTGATAGAGCCTGAGCTTCAGCACGCCCTGCTCACCGTTTCCCGACAGATCAACCAGAATGCCGCTGGTCAAAACCGCTTCGCCGGTTTGTATGCGATGAATGTCGTGAGCGGCGAGTTCGGGCGTGGTTGTTTCGCAATAAGCCGCCGGGAACGCATGACGGTAACGGCGCAGCAATTCCAGAGCGGACCCTTCACCGTACTGCAAGGTCAAAACGCGACGCAAATC
Source organism: Alphaproteobacteria bacterium (assembly GCA_019233975.1). GTDB lineage: Bacteria > Pseudomonadota > Alphaproteobacteria > UBA9219 > UBA9219 > JAFALY01. Next base: position 27,018 of record JAFALY010000003.1, read on the forward strand.
GTCCATCCAGCTGCGGCACAGTTGACGCAACTGGTCTTCCAGCGCCTTCAGATCAGGCTGCAGGCCCTCACCATCGGTGCGGATGATAACAGAGGCACGCGCCAGCATGCCTTCGTCAATGCGGACAATCCAATTTTCAGCACGGCCGTTAAAAGAGTTTTCCAGCAATGTCTGGATTTTAAGGCGCAAGCTGGAGTCATACCGATCGCGCGGCACATAAACAAGGCAGCTGACATAACGGTCAAACGAGTCATAGCGCACAAACAGGGTGGCGCGGCGGCGCTCCTGTAATTGGACAATCCCCATGGCATGATCGTAAAGCTGTTCCTTGCTGATCTGGAACAACTCATCATGCGGATAATTATTGAGGATATGCACAAGCGCCTTACCATCATGACTGGTCGGTGCATAGCCTGCAGTATGCATGACATAATCAATTTTACGGCGCACAAAGGGAATATCCTGCGGCTTTTGCGCATAAGATTGTGATGTAAACAGGCCAAGGAAAAGACTTTCACCTGTGACCCGGCCATTTTTATCGAAACGGCGGATGAAAATCGCATCCATCACAACCGGACGATGCACATTGGTGCGCAAATTGCTTTTGGCAATGACGACTACGCTATCATCAAGGACATACTTCTTCAGCGCCGTGTTCGCTTTGGAATACTTATCGCGCAGGCCGCCGAAAACACGCAGGCTGTCATCGCGCAGGACGCCGAGGCCGCTGCCGCGTACAATCTCAATACCGGTGACGGCGTCGCCTTCCCAGTTAAAGTTGATATCGCGATACCCCAGATAGGTGAAGTTATTGTCATCGACCCAACGCAGAAAATCGCGCGCTTCGGCTGTATACAGATCTGCATGCTTGCGCTTCGGCGACGCGGTTGCAATGGTCGCTATACGCTGTGCCTCGGAGCGCATTTTGCGCCAATCCTCGACGGCGGCGCGCACATTCGCGAGGACATCGCGCACAACGCGTTCAATTTGCGCGATAACCTTGGGATCGGCCGTGTGGTCGAACTGCACATGCATAATGGACTCGGCCTTAACGCCAGCAACGGCTTTATCCCCGGCGCGCGCGGCACTGACGCAATCAACCAGTTTACCCTTGCCGTCACGGCTGACATAGCAAATGGGATGCAACACCATATAGATGTTCAAACCCAGAGTTTGCAGCACGCCGGTGATGGAATCGACCAGAAACGGCATGTCATCATTGATAATTTCCAGAACCGTATGTTCAACCTGCCAGCCATCCACTTCGCGAATGGGGTTATAAAGGCGCAGCTTGACCTCACCCGCCTTACGCGTAGCCGCCAGGCCCCAAATGCTGTTCGCCACATGGGTTCTGTCCTGACGCCCAAAGTTGGCCTGATCCTCTGCCGACGCACCGGCGAAAAGCAATTGGACAAAGTTCTTTGGCGCTTCCACCCGCCCCTTAATGGCAGCAAGAACGGATGACGATTTTTTGGTTTGAACGCTGGCCATGAATAAAGTCCTGTGGTGGGTATTGCGGTTAACGACTGCCAGAACCTAATCCCGACCTGCATCAGGGTCAACACAAGCATCGGAAAAGATTAGGTTTTTAGTGTGCATATGCGAAAGACATTTTGTGTAATTACGGCAGGATTGCGGCGCAATTTTGTTCTACCTATCACGTCGTGATCGTTTGCTTTGCACCACAGGGAACGTTATAAGTTTCCATCCATTTGATTTGCTTTGAACATAGAGATGATGATGAGCCACAATCCAGCAGACGCCCAAGCGTATCGCCCATGGAGACAGATCGCGCGCCGTAAGAGCCGCCAGATCATGGTCGGTTCCGTACCAGTCGGCGGCGACGCCCCGATTTCCGTGCAGTCCATGACCAATACGCTGACCAGCGATGCGCAGGCAACCATTGAACAAATTCGCGGTCTGGAAGAAGCGGGCGCCGACATCGTGCGCGTTTCATGCCCGGATGAAGAGTCAACCGCTGCCCTGAAGGACATCGTCAAAGCGGTGAAAGTTCCCATCGTCGCCGACATCCATTTCCACTACAAGCGCGGCATCGAAGCCGCACAGGCGGGTGCTGCATGCCTGCGTATTAACCCCGGCAATATCGGTTCAGCCGAACGCGTACGCGAAGTTGTGCAGGCCGCCAAGGACCATGGCTGCGCCATGCGTATTGGCGTCAATGCGGGTTCTCTTGAACAAGACCTGCTGGAAAAATACGGCGAGCCCTGCCCCGACGCCATGGTCGAAAGCGCCATGACGCATGCCAAGATTTTGCAGGATCACGACTTCCATAACTTCAAGATCAGCGTCAAAGCGTCCGATGTATTTCTGGCCGTAGCCGCCTATCAGGCACTGGCCGACGCCTGCGACTATCCCTTGCATATCGGCATCACCGAAGCGGGCGGTTTGCGCGCCGGCACGGTGAAAAGCTCAATCGGTCTCGGCTCGCTCCTGTGGGCGGGCATTGGTGACACGATGCGCGTTTCGCTCTCAGCCGATCCGGTCGAAGAAGTCCGCGTCGCCTATGAAATGCTGAAATCATTAGGCCTGCGCCGTCGCGGCGTAACGGTCATTTCCTGCCCGTCATGTGCACGTCAAAACTTCAACGTCATCAAGACGGTTGAGGTTCTGGAAGAACGCCTGTCGCACATCACGACACCGCTGACCGTTTCGGTTATCGGCTGCGTCGTCAATGGTCCGGGCGAAGCCACCATGACTGATATCGGCTTCACGGGCGGTGGCAAAGGCACACATCAGGTTTACATTGCGGGTCAACCCGACCATCGTTTGCAGAACGAAGATATCGTCAGCCATCTGGTCGATCTGGTTGAAAAGAAGGCCGCCGAAGTCGAAGCGGCCAAGGCAGCCGTCGAACATGCGGCCGAATAAACGGACCCGGCAATCACGCCCCACCCCGGCACAGTCAGCCCTGCCGACCGCGCGATAGGTTTGCCATGTCTCTGACCGAAACACTGGCGCGCGTTCTGGCGCGTCACGACGAACTTCGCGATGCTTTGGCTCAACCAGGCATGGCGCCGGATCATTTCGCCAAATTGTCGAAGGAATATGCCGACTTGACGCCGGTGGCTGAGGCGATTGCCGAGCTGCACCGTGCCGAGAAGGAATTGGCGGATGCCGAAACCATGCTGGCTGATCCTGAAATGGCGGCAGAGGCCAAGCGCGAAATAGAGTCCTTGCGCCCGCGCATCCCGGATCTGGAAATGCAGGTGCAACGCATGCTGTTACCCAAGGATGTGGCCGATGAACGCAATGCCCTGCTGGAAATCCGCGCCGGCACCGGCGGCGACGAAGCGGCCTTGTTCGGCGCGGTTCTGTTTGAAATGTACCGCAAATACGCGGCCATACATGGCTGGCGTTTTGAAGTGATGGAATTGAGCCAGAACGATCTGGGCGGTTTGCGTGAAGGCGTTGCCTCCATCAGCGGGCGCGGCGTTTTTGCGCGCCTGAAATTCGAGTCCGGCGTCCACCGCGTGCAGCGCGTGCCGCAAACCGAAGCATCAGGCCGCGTGCATACCTCAACAGCGACAGTCGCGGTTCTGCCGGAAATGGAAGATGTCGATGTACAGATTGACGACAAAGACCTGAAAATAGACGTTTACCGTTCATCTGGCGCGGGTGGGCAGCACGTCAATAAGACCGAAAGCGCCGTGCGCATCACCCACTTGCCGACCGGTATTGTGGTCGCCATGCAGGACGAACGTTCACAACACAAAAATCGCGCCAAGGCCATGAAGATTCTGCGCGGTCGCATTTATGAGCAGATGCGCGCGACGCGCGACGCCGCCCACGCGGCGGAACGCAAAAGTCAGGTCGGCACGGGTGATCGTTCGGAGCGCATTCGCACCTATAATTTCCCGCAAAGCCGCGTTACCGATCATCGTATTGAAATGACCCTTTATAAAATCGATGACGTGATTGCGGGCGACGCGCTGGATGAATTTATCGACGCGCTCATCACGCGCGACGAAGCAGAAAAACTGGCTGAACTGACGGCAAACTAATGCCCGGCCCCGTCACTCTTACCGATTACCAAAAACAGAGCCATCAGAGGTTACGCGACGCTGGCATTGATAATCCCGTATTGGATACTACGCTCATCATCTGCCACACGCTCAACCTCACCCGTACAGCTTTACTGGACACTATTCAACGCATTCTAACGGACGCAGAGCTTGATACGTTGAACCGCCTGTTCGCACGCCGTTGCATGCATGAATCCGTATCACGTATCATCGGTGCACGTCCGTTCTGGACGTTACAGTTTGGTTTGAACGAAGCGACGCTGGAACCACGTCCGGATAGCGAAACACTGGTAGAAGTAACGGTCGCCAGCCTGCCCGACAAACAGGTGCCGTTCTCCATACTCGACCTTGGCACCGGTACGGGTTGTCTATTGTTGTCGCTGTTGTCTGAACTGCCGAACGCCCACGGCCTCGGCATCGACAAGGCGCCACGCGCCGCGGAGCAAGCAACCGCGAATGCAGCGCTCAATCATTTATCCGCCCGCGCGACTTTTCAAACCGGCGATTGGTTGCAAGGCATCACAGAACGTTTTGACATCATCATCTCCAACCCGCCCTACATCGCGCGTGATGATATTCCGACCCTGATGCCGGAGGTGCGGGATTACGATCCCCGTCTGGCGCTCGATGGCGGGCCGGATGGATTAGATATTTACCGCCACCTGATCCCGCAATTGCCGCAACACCTTAACAAGGGCGGGCTTGCGGTTTTTGAAGTCGGCGTGGGACAGGCTGAAGATGTCGAAAAACTGATGCATAGCAATGGTTTTTGCGATGTATTAACGCACATGGACCTAAGCGGCATTGTGCGCTGCGTCATAGGATTTTTAGCCTGACCGCACCCTGAAAATAATTCAACGCTTGCCCAAAGCATTCGGCGTGATAGCGTTGCCTCATATTGGAAAATCTTTTTTTGGGTGTTTTTATGTTGGGAAAAATTTCAGCCGCATCTGCGGGCAGTGGCCTGACGACTATGGCCATCACGGCATTCTATCTGTGTGGGCCAGGAACAACAGCCTCAATTGCAGTCTTGTTCAGCAACGCATTCTTTTGCCTTGGCGCATTGGCTTTTCTGGTTGGTACAGTTGGCCTATTAATCCATCAAGGCAAGAACAGACTTGGGCCGGAAGGCTTTGTAGACCATATGAAATTTTAGATATAGACTTGCGAAGATTCAGCATTTTTAACATTCAGATAAACGTTGTGGATGTTGACGTGTGACTCTTCGCCAAATAGATAGGCACACTTAATAGTGTATTTTTCTTGACCGGCGCATAAACACTAACTTACCTTTCAACTAGAATTATTCATCATACTTAGAGGTTATTTATGAACAAATTTCTTTTAGGTGCACTTTTTGTATGCGACAGCAACAGGCTTGGCACTTGCAGTGTTTGTTAGCGGCGTCATGGGCCTCGGCACGGCCATTGCAGGATTAGGGATGCTTGCGACGGCGATTGCAGCGCATGGTACGCTTGCTTATGTACCAGCAGCAACTTGGGCACTGGCGGGAGGCACTGCAGTTGGAGGCGTCTTATCATTCGCTACATGCGTAGCGTTTGCTGGCGTCGGCAACGGACACCCAAACTACGGCGGTTAGCATCAAGCGTTAAGATAGACGTTGTAGATATTGACGCTCGACTCCACGCCTATTTTTGACCAGTTGGATTTCAGCCAAGCATCCGCCGCCACGCGGCCGACACTGCGCAAATGCAACAAAAAATCCATTTGAATGTTGTATTTACTGGCCGCACCCAGCGTACGGATTTCATCATCTGCCTCCACCACATGCATATTCATGCGTTTCAGGCGATGCGTTTCCGGATTTTTCAAATGATCTTCATCAATCAGCCTCTGCACAAACGAAATCGCGCGCATTTCAGCGACCAATGAGGCGTTAAACGTAATTTCGTTCAGCCGGTTCAAGATATCGGCGGCGGATTCCGGCACGCCTCGACGCACCAGCGGGTTGATTTGCACCACCATGATATCGGGGCTTTCGCAGTTATAAATCAACGGAAACAAGGCCGGATTGCCGACATAACCGCCATCCCAATAAGGCGCGCCCTGTATAGTCACAGCCTGAAAGGCAAAAGGCAGGCAGGCAGACGCCATCAGAACATCCACCGTCAGTTCTTTCTTCTCAAAAATACGCGCGTGCCCGGTTTCCACATTGGTGGCGGATACAAAAAACTTGGTTGTTGTGTTGGCTTTGATTGCGTCAACGTCAATCATATCCGTAACGAGGTCACGCAACGGGTTAAGATTAAAAGGGTTTGTCTGATAGGGTGAAAACATCCGCTGCATGACATCCGTCATGGCGGTGAACGGCGAGTTGTCGATGTTCCAGTTACCCACCATCTGGTCAAACAGGCTGCGTTTCGGCAATTCAAACGAAGCAATGCCGCCGACGCCGCGCCAGTATTCTTCCAAAGCCTTTTTTGCACCCGCAGCGCCACCGTGCGTATAGCCCTGCAACATGGCCGCACCATTCATGGCACCCGCTGATGTGCCACTGATACCCTCTATCTTCAGGCGATCATCTTCTTCCAGCAAGCGGTCGAGCACGCCCCAGGTGAACGCGCCGTGCGCGCCGCCGCCCTGTAACGCCAGATTGATGGTTTTGATATCAGCCATACCGCGAAGCTAGTATAACTTCGCGGACTTGGAAAGTGTGCTATGCCTTCAAGCTGGTGGTTTTCGGCTGCACCCGCCTTGCCTGTTGCATGGCCTCGGTAGCTGCATGGGCTGCCTGATCGGCTAAATACGCACTACCCGCATCCGCCACGCCAGGATCGCCTTCATTTCTGATGATGATCGTCTTGCCGTCCTTCAGCGTACCGACATCAACGGATTCTGTAGCCCCGACCTGCCTGCCTTTTGCATCATAAGCTGTGGCCTCGCCATGCGCGGCTGTTATTGTGGAGTCAGATTCGGCAATGCCAAAACCGGCCTTCAGAACTGCATGGCCACCTGACGGTGTCGCTGGTAACACTTTCGCCATCGCAATTTCATTGGACATTGCACCTTCTGCAGACGCAATGACCGACTCTTCTTTCCCTTCTTTAAAGCCGCCTTTGTGCCTGATATCAAAAGTATGCCCCTGCCTGTCTTCACCGACATATTCGACGTTACCCTTGCCATCATCAAACTTATAAGCCTCCCCAGCGTGCAACTGGCCTGCTTTGACTGTACCTGCCGTCAGGCCGTTGGGGGCGTCTTTTACCTTGACGCCATCCAAATCTATATGCAGCGCCTTTTCCATGCCATGAAGAACATCTTTATTGATACGTGTGACGCCTATCACTTCGTTTTCTAAATTTATTTGCCTCCCAGACATTGCAAGCTCTCCGTCAAAAGTGGTGTGCCCATTGCATTACGGTAAATAGCTACCGATCAGGCCTTTGCGCAATTGCTCGCTATGGCTCGCGGCATAATCGGTCAGAATCTTATCGCCCGTGCCGCTTTGGCGTCCGCCCTGTTGTACTTTCTTACCATCAATACCTATGGCGTCGCTAACGCTGTAGGATGCGCTTTGTCCACCACCTTCGATTGTATAGCTGGCGGATTCTTGCAATGTAAGGTCACCGGCATCCATCGAGCCTTGCCCCATTGTGCGCAATGACGCGCGCGTCGTGTATTGGAATTTTTCTTGCGTAACTATCGTCTGTTTCAGACCATCACCGCTCGTCACACTAACCTTGGTATCAAGCTCAGGTACACCGTCGGCCTGTGTCTTTTCTTCCACGCTCACTGAAAATGTGGCGCCTTCATCTGTTTTGCCTGCCTCATACACATTACCATTCTTTGCATGGTAAACGACTTCCTCGCCACGCTTTAAATGTTGGCTAGCCGTGTCAAACTCCGCCTTTGAGTTTACCTCATGTACCGCAAGGCTTCCTTCATCCAGGCCAAGCTCCTGCAAATTTTGTTGGGCCACTATTTTTTGCAACTGCCCAATCTGACCTGTAGTCAGAAGATCTGTTGCATCCTTCACAACTTCGCTCAGCGGAGCCGTTTCTCCTGTTGGACTGACGACCAGTTTGACAGGCGCCGCGTCTGTGGCAGCGGCGGGCGGTGATTGTTGTGCCCGATCATCTTGCATGCCCATATAATTTCCCCGTGCAAATCGCGTTCTGAATATTGGTTGTTTTTACCACGTACGAGCATGCAATTATTTGCCCAAGATTCCGTTAATTACGCCTTCCACCCTTTGTGACTGGTTTTTTACATGCGTCAGCCAGTAAAAACAGCTGCGCACACAAAAGAACAAAAAGAGAACAATAATAGCGTATGTTCCTATTTTGTTTTTACTTAATTGCATGGTTTTCATTTCTAAGTCGAAATAATAGTTAATTGATTTTGTTCAATTTTCACTAAAAATTTACTGTATTTAGACTTGACCACCCATGTCATCCCATGATATCCCATACATACCCAAGCAAGCCCAATTTTAACCATAGGGGCCCGTTTGCCTCCCCTACCGACCCAATGGCATCACCGATTTAAGATCAACATACTGTTTTAATTGAGGTTTTTATGCCCATTTTCCTGTCCAGTTTTGTCAACAAGATTGACAAGAAGGGGCGGGTGTCGGTGCCGGCGACTTTCAGGGCCGCTTTGGGCCCCGATGCCCAGGGTATTGTCGTGTTCCGTTCCCTGCATCATGATGCGCTGGATGGTTGTTCTATCGCGCATCTGGAATTGCTGAGCCGCAGCCTGGAACAACAGGATCTCCCTGCCGATGTTTTTGAACTCATTGAAACGACTATCTTTGGCGGATCGGTTCAATTGCCGTTTGATGGCGAAGGTCGCATCAGCCTGCCGCCACATCTAGCCTCCACCGTCGGCATTGCGGACGAAGTCGCGTTTGTGGGCCGTCGTAAAACCTTCCAACTGTGGAACCCTGCCAAACTGGCCGCGCATGACGCCGCCGCACGCACAGCCGCCCGCGCCAAGGATATATCGCTGAGCCAGATCATCGCCGCCGCCAGCAAATTCGATATCGGGGGCGTGTGACCATGACCAGTGTGGGCCTCCATCATATTTCTGTTTTGCTGCGCGAAGCGGTTGAAGGTTTGGCCCCGCGTCATGATGGTATCTACATCGACGGCACGTTCGGGCGCGGCGGTTACGCGCGTGCCTTGCTGGAAGCCGGTGTTGCGCACGTGTTTGGCATTGACCGCGATCCCGAAGCCGTCAGGGCGGGGGCTGCCCTGACCCGTGATTTTCCCTGCCGCTTTACGATGTTGCAGGGACCATTTGGCGTTATGGATATTCTGCTGGCCGGCACCGATGTCGCCATGGTGGATGGCGTAACACTCGACCTCGGCGTGTCATCACCGCAACTGGATGATGCTTCGCGCGGGTTTTCGTTTATGGCAGACGGCCCGCTGGATATGCGCATGAGCCAAAGCGGTCCGACCGCTGCTGAAATCGTCAACACCATGGATGAGCGCGAATTGGCGGATATCATCTATCTGTACGGCGAAGAACGCCATTCCCGCCGTGTGGCGCACCGTATCGTCGCTGCCCGCGCCGATGCGCCCATCACGCGCACGACCCAACTGGCTGAGATTATCCGCGCTGCCGTGCCGCGTAGCGGTGACGGCATTGATCCCGCTACCCGCACGTTCCAGGCATTGCGTATCCATGTGAATGACGAAATGGGCGAATTGCACCGCGGTCTGCGTGCGGCGGAGCGTTTGCTGAAACCCAAAGGCCGTCTGTCTGTTGTTTCCTTCCATTCATTGGAAGACCGGGTCGTAAAACAGTTCATGCAGCGCCGCAGCGCGTTGAACGCCAACCCCTCGCGCCATGTTCCTGCGAATGATGATACGCCGGAGCCCAGCTTTACCTTGGTTACCCGCAAACCCGTCACGCCCGGCGATGACGAATGCGCCCGCAACCCCCGCGCCCGTTCGGCCAAATTACGCGTGGCCGAACGCACGCATGCCCAGCCCTTTCCCGTCAAGGAGAATGCCGCATGATCCGCACGACGTCCGCCCTGCTTTGGTTCGGCCTGATTATCGCCGCCAGCGTTGGCCTATATCGCACCAGCGATCATGTTCAGGAACTGGACCGTCACCTGCGCAGCGTCAATGCCGAAATTGACGCCGAACAGGAAAGTATCCATGTGTTAAATGCTGAATGGTCCTACCTGACCAATCCGGCGCGCATCGAAGGTCTGGCCAAACGGCATTTGGCCCTGCGCCCGTCGACTACCACACAGATTGCCTCTATCGATCATCTGCTCGACACACTGCCTACACGCAGTGACGCCTTGGCCCATGTTGCCGTGAACAGCACACCCATCGCCAACGTCACGGCCCCGTTGCCGCCCGCCCCGCACATAACGCCGACCAAGGTTGTCGAGTTGCAACGCGAATCGGTTGAGCATGAACAGCCACAGAAAAGCTTGAAAACAGCCTCTGCCCTCAAGCTTGCGGTGGCCGACAACGCTCCCTATGGTAGCCACATGAACATGCAACGCACAGCCAGCGCAGCCCCCACACCCGACACCATCGGCGCCCTGCTTGACCGCCTGGACAGCAATCAATGAAACCATGGCGCAAATCCAAGCGCCAGAATAACACCCGGCAACCCAATTTGCCGGGCGTGTTTGCCGCACCTGCGGCGCAATCACGTCGCCTTGCGACACCGCATGATCTGGCACTGGGTGTCGCCCGTGGACGTCTGGCCACGGCGGTTGCCCTGTTCGCGTTGGCCTTTACCATCATTTCGGGCCGCGTCGGTTTCTTGACCCTGTTTAGCGAGCCCGGCGATAGCACTTCACAGCATGCACAGATTACCGACCGCACCACAGGCCGCGTTGATATTACAGACCGCAATGGTACGGTGCTGGCGACATCGCTACCCACTATTTCACTATGCGCCGACGCGCGGAAAATTCTGGATGCGGATGAAGCCGAGCGGCAGTTGATGAAGGCGCTGCCTGAGCTTGATGAAAAACGTCTGAGCAACGACCTGCGCAACGGCAAACATTGCGCGATGATCAAACGCCACCTAACGCCCAAGCAATATTACGAGGTCAACAGTCTGGGCATCGCCGGCCTGGAGTTTCAACCGGATGAGCGCCGCATTTACCCTGCTGGCAATATCACAGCGCATGTCGTCGGTTACACGGATATTGATAACAACGGTCTGGCTGGCGTTGAGAAGTCGATGGACAGCCAGTTGGAAGAAGGCACCAAACCACTGGCGCTTTCCATCGACCTGCGCCTGCAATCGATTATGCACAGCGAGTTAAGCGCCGCCGTTGACAATTTTCACGCGCTTGGCGGGGCTGGCATGATTATGGATGTCCGCACGGGTGAAGTGCTGGCGATGGTCTCCCTACCCGACTTTGACCCGCAACGCCCCGGCACGGCGTCGGATGATGCCCGCTTCAATCGCGATACGCTGGGCGTTTATGAAATGGGCTCAACCTTCAAAATATTCAACACGGCCATGGCGCTCGACTCCGGGTTGATCCATGTCGGCGATTCATTTGATACCGCGCACCCTATTCAGGTCGGCCATCAATTCATCAAGGATTATCACCCCGAAAACCGCTGGTTGAATGTTGCCGAAATCTTTACGCACTCATCCAATATCGGCGCCGCACATATGGCACAACGCATGGGGCCAGCACGGCAACGCGCGTTTCTGGGGCGTTTGGGATTGACTGAAAAGGCGCAGATTGAATTACCCGAAGTTGGCGCGCCGCTGGTGCCGAACGCGCGCGACTGGGGCGAGCCCACAACCATGACCGTATCCTTTGGCCACGGTATCGCCGTCAATGCCGTGCAGGTTGTAAGCGCCGTCGCCGCGATTGTGAATGACGGGCAACCCGTACATCCCACCTTGTTGAAAAAGGATAGTGTGCCCGAAGCCAACCCGAACCCGGTCATCAGCGCGCGCACATCCAGCCTGATGCGCGGCCTGATGCGCCTTGTCGTCACACGCGGTACCGCCAAGGCCGCCGAGGTCAATGGCTACTTGATTGGCGGCAAAACCGGCACGGCGGACAAACTTTCTTCCAACCATAAGTATGACGAACATGCGCGCCTGTCGTCTTTCATCGGCGCCTTTCCTTTGAACGCGCCGCGCTATGTTGTTTTCGCCCTTCTGGATGACCCGAAAGGCACGACCAAAACCTATGGCTTCGCAACCGGCGGATGGACCGCCGCGCCTGTTGTCAGCCATGTCGTATCCCAAATGGGGCCGTTGATGAATATGCCGCCGCTGGACCGCGAAATGCAGGCCGAAGCTGAAAAGCAGGTTCTGCGCCCGCTGGGCCCACAAATTGTCGACGGCATGCCGATCGAGGAAGGATCCAACTATGCAGCTGTCGAGTCTGATAGCGTCCAATGATCTGTTTTTTCCAGCCGCTGATGCGCGTGACGCCACCATCACCGGGCTGGCGCTAGACTCGCGTAAGGTAGAAAAGGGCGATCTGTTCATCGCCGTGCCGGGCACCAAGCAGGATGGCCGCGGCTTCATTCAGGACGCTCTGACCAAAGGGGCGGCAGCCCTGCTGGTGACAGCGGACACCGTTCTGCCGCCGCAACCCGTACCCGTTATTCAGTGCCGCGATATTCGTCTTGCAACCTCCTATCTGGCAGCGGCTTTTTACGGGAAGCAGCCGAAAACCATCGCCGCCGTCACGGGCACCAGCGGCAAGACGTCAACCGCGCAATTCGTGCGCGAGATCTGGCAACAGTTGGGGCAAGCCAGCGCCAGCATCGGCACGCTGGGGTTGGTCACGGCAGCGGGTACGGATTACGGCGCCTTGACGACGCCGGATGCCATCACACTGCACGAATTGCTGCATAACTGCGCGCAAAAACACATTGACCATGTCGTACTGGAGGCCTCAAGTCACGGCCTCGAGCTACACCGCCTCGACCATGTCCATGTGCAAGCAGGTGGCTTTACCAATCTGTCACGTGATCATCTGGATTATCATCAGACGATGGAAGCGTATTTTGCCGCAAAATCCTTGTTATTCACGCGCATCATTGCCGATGGCGGTGCGGCCATTCTGAACAGCGATAGCAATTATTATGAACCGCTGCGCGCCCATGCTGCCGCACGCAAGTTGCGTCTTATCTCGTTCGGCACAAAGTCGCAAAGCGATTTGCGCCTAATCGACGTCAAACCATACGCAGCGGGACAGCATTTGTTGCTGGAGGCGCTCGGGAAACGCTATGACCTGACCTTGCCTGTGATCGGCAGTTTTCAAGCATGGAACGCGCTTTGCGCCCTCGGCCTTGTGTTGGGCGCGGAACCTTCCGTGCAAACTGATCAGGCAATCGCAGCATTGACCAAATTATCGGGCGTGCCGGGTCGTCTGCAGCTGGCGGGACAAACGGCCAAAGGCGGCACGGTCTTCATAGACTACGCGCACAAACCAGACGCACTGGAAAATGTCCTGCGCGTATTGCGCCCACACTTATCGGCACACCCCGGCGCAAAACTGGGTGTCGTTTTCGGCTGCGGCGGCAACCGCGATCAAGGCAAACGCCCCCTGATGGGTGGTATTGCCGCAAGATTGGCCGACTGGGTCATCATCACCGACGACAATCCGCGTCACGAAAACCCCGATCTGATTCGCGCAGCCATTCTGACCGGGGCGCATAGCGAGCCGGAAGCACAGGCAACCATAACGGAAATAGGCGACCGCGGCGCCGCCATTGAGGCCGGGATTCGGCAATGCAATGCCCATGATGTGCTGGTGATAGCCGGTAAAGGCCATGAACCCGGACAAATTGTCGGCGACAGCGTTTTACCATTTGACGATCTGGCCGTCGCACGCCAATTTCTGAGCAATGCGTAATATGTTGATATGGACCGCCGCCGATATTCTTGCCGCCGTACAGGGACAATCCCTGCACGAGCAAAACTGGCGCGCGACCGGCATCACCATCGATAGCCGTTCCGTGAACAAGGGCGACCTGTTCATCGCCATCAAAGGCCCGCATCATGACGGACATGACTATGTCGCCGCCGCGTTTCAGGCGGGTGCCGCCGCCGCCATTGTGTCGCGTCAAGTTTCGCCAGTACCGGCAGCCGCGCCTGTTATTATGGTCGATGACACCGTGGCAGCCCTGCAAGCGCTGGGGCGCGCGGGTCGGGCACGCAGCAGTGCCACGATTGTGGCCGTCACCGGGTCCGTCGGCAAAACCAGTTGCAAGGAAATGCTGCGTCTGGCGTTGGGCGCCGTGGATTCCACACATGCAAGCATCGGCAGTTACAACAATCATTGGGGCGTGCCCCTATCTTTGGCGCGCATGCCGCAGGATGTACGCTTTGGTGTGTTTGAACTGGGCATGAATCACGCGGGTGAACTTGGCCCCCTGTCACAAATGGTCAGGCCAGATGTCGCGATGATAACGACCATTGAACCTGTCCATATGGCGTTTTTTGACTCGCTGGATGGTATCGCCGACGCCAAGGCGGAAATTTTTCAAGGTCTGCCGTCAACGGGCACAGCCATTTTGAACCGCGACAATGCTTATTATGACCGCCTGCTGGCCACAGCAGAAAAGCAAGGCACCAAAAAAATCCTGAGTTTCGGCAAACATGCCAAAGCCGATGCGCAGATGATCAGCTACACACCCACGCCGGATGGCGCAATCGTATCCGCACGTATTATCGGCACGCCGGTTACCTTTACCCTATCCGTACCGGGCGAACATATCGCACAAAACGCCATTAGCGTTTTATTGACGGCGGTGGTGGCGGGTGGCGACCTGCAAGTATGTGCGGCCGCGCTGGAAGCGTACCGCCAACCCAAAGGGCGCGGCGTTATTGAAACCATCGACCTGCCCGCAGGCGGCAACTTTACCCTGATCGACGAAAGCTATAACGCTTCGCCAACCGCCGTTCGCTTTGCAGCGCGTGTTTTGGGCCAGATGGTGCCGCAAAGTGGCGGGCGCCGCATTATGGTTTTAGGTGATATGCGTGAATTGGGGCAAAGCGGCGCGGATTATCACCGCGCTTTGGCTACCGACATAACGCAGGCAGGCATCGATGTGGTTTACTGCTGCGGCGAATTGACGCATCACCTTTACGAAGCCTTGCCCGCTGATCTGCGCGGTTCATGGGCTGAAGACAGCATGACACTGGCCCCTATTGTGTCCAGCGCCATTCAAGCGAACGATATCGTCAGTGTCAAAGGGTCGCTCAGTATGTCCATGGATACGATCGTCGACCTACTTTCCACGAACCCCGCAACGCCGACCATGCACCAATCATATTAAGTAGGATCTCCGGTTATGCTTTTTCACCTCTTGGCCCCGTTTGCGCACCAGTTCATACTATTTAACCTGTTTCGGTACATCACGTTCCGTACGGCAGGCGCGTTGGCCACATCGCTGATTATCTGCTTTGCGGTCGGCCCGCGCGTTATCCGTTGGCTGCGCAGCAAACAGGGCGAAGGCCAACCCATCCGCGCCGATGGTCCCGAAACACATCTGAAGAAAAAAGGCACGCCGACCATGGGCGGCCTGATGATCCTGATCTCCGTCATCAGCAGCACAATCCTCTGGACCGATTTAAGCGATGTTTATACATGGATTGTTCTGTTTGTGACCGCCGGGTTTGGGTTGGTCGGCTTTGCCGATGACTACCAAAAACTGACGCGCCGTTCGCATCATGGCCTGTCAGGTAAAATGCGGCTGGCGATCCAGATTATCATCTCAGCCATCGCCGTTATCATGATCGTGGCGCATGCCGCCCCCAATCAGGCGACGACATTGGCCTTCCCTTTCCTGAAGGACACGCTGCAACTGGGGTGGGCATTCGCTCCGTTCGCCATTTTCGTGATCGTGGGCGCCAGCAACGCCGTCAACCTGACCGACGGTCTGGACGGGTTGGTCACGGTGCCGGTTATTATTGTCGCGCTGTGTTTCGCCGTTATTACCTATTTGGTCGGCAATCTGGTGTTTGCCAATTATCTGCAGATACACCACGTGCCGGGCGCGGGCGAATTGACGATTTTCTGCGGCGCTCTGGTCGGTGCGTGCCTTGGTTTTCTGTGGTTTAACGCGCCGCCTGCCCAAGTATTTATGGGTGACACAGGCTCGCTGTCGCTCGGCAGCGCGTTGGGCACCATCGCCATTATCATCAAGCACGAAATCGTTCTGGCGATTATCGGCGGCTTGTTTGTTGTTGAGACATTATCCGTCATCATTCAGGTGGCGTCCTTTAAACTGACCGGCAAGCGCGTGTTCCGCATGGCGCCCCTGCACCACCATTTCGAGAAACTGGGTTGGGCCGAGCCAACCGTTGTCGTGCGTTTCTGGATTATCTCATGCATTCTGGGGCTGATCGGCCTCGCCACACTCAAGCTGCGCTGAACAATGGCCAAGACGGATTATGTTTCCTTCTTCAAAGGCAAGACCGCGACGCTGATGGGCCTTGGCCTGTTGGGTCGTGGCAGTGGCGACGCGGCTTTTCTGGCACAACATTGCGCGCGTGTTCTGGTCACGGACATGAAGGGCGCCGAAGCCCTGCGTCCATCCATTGAGGCGCTTTCCGCCTATAAGAATATCGAGTTTCATTTGGGCGGTCACAGTGACGCGCTGTTCACGCAAACCGATTTTGTAATAAAAGGCGCAGGCGTCAGGCTTGACAACCGCTATATCGCGCTGGCGCGGCAACACAACGTGCCTGTGTATATGAGCACGGCACTGTTCGCCCATTTATCGGGTATCAAGACCATCGGCGTCACGGGCACGCGGGGCAAAACAACCGTGACTTGCATGATCGCCGACATTTTGGAGAAAGCAGGTCGTAAAGTCCTGCTGGGCGGCAATATCCGTGGCGTTTCCACGCTGGCACAACTACCACAGGCCGACCAATATGAAGCGGCGGTTCTTGAACTTGATTCATGGCAGTTGCAAGGATTTGACGATCTGCATATCAGCCCAAACCTGTCAGTGTTCACCAGCTTCTACCCCGACCATATGAATTACTACGATGGCAACGAAGCGCACTATTTGAATGACAAGACCGCCATCTACAGAAACCAGAAGCCGGGCGATGTATTAATCACCACGCCGGAAGTCAACGCCATCCTGCCACCGCACCGCACAGACGGCTGGGTTGTGGCCCCACCTTTGCCCGACACTTATATACTGTCACTGCCGGGGGCGCATAACCGCATGAATGCAGCGCTGGCCCGCGAAACGATGTTGCGTTACGGCGTTGACGCTGCCGTTATCGACGCAGCCCTACCCGGCTTCTCAGGCGTTGAAGGTCGCCTGTCACGCGCAGGCACGTGGCAGGGCCGCAGCTTTTATAATGACTCGAACGCAACGACGCAGGAAGCAACACTCGCGGCGTTAAACGCTTTTCCGGCGAATAAAATCGTGCTGATCTTCGGCGGAGCCGACAAAGGCCTGCCGATTGATGCGCTCATCCACAAAATCGGGCACGACAAAATCCGCGCCGTCCTTCTGAAAGGCACTGGCAGCGACCGCGTTCTGCAACACCTGCCGGGATTACCCGTTGCTGGCAGTATGGCTGAGGCGGTGCAACGCGCCTGTGCCCTGTCCGCGTCAGGCGATACGCTGATCCTCAGCCCCGCCTTTGCGTCTTTCGGCATGTTTACAAATGAATATGACCGCAGCGATCAATTCGTGGCTGAAGTCAACCGCCTGATGGCTGCTGGGAAGGAATTCCTATGAAACCCTTTGCCCGTTCTGACCGCTCCGTCCTTGGCCGCTGGTGGTGGACCATAGACCGATGGACCTTGTTCGCGCTGGCCGCCATCATGGGCTTTGGCATCTTGTTGATACAGGCAGCCACGCCCGCCGTCGCCATTAAACACGGCCTCGACAACTTCTATTTCGTCGAACGTCATTTGCTGATGCTCGTCGTGGCCATCTTCATCATCTTCGGCATTTCCCTGCTGACTCCACGGCAAATACGTTTGGGGGCCCTGTTCGGCCTCCTTCTGTTTCTACCCATGCTGATGCTGACGCCGTTTATCGGCACCGAGATTAAAGGCGCGACGCGCTGGATCCACCTGCCTGGCCTTTCGATCCAGCCATCCGAATTTGTTAAACCCCTGTTTGCGGTGACGGCAGCCTGGCTTTTTTCGCGCCAGTGTGAACACAAAGGTTTTCCAGCGCTCAGCGTCAACATCGCACTCTGGCTCCTCATCACCATTTTTCTGGTGATGCAGCCCGACATCGGCATGACCGTTTTGACAACCGCTATCTGGATCGGTGAGTTCTTTCTGGCGGGTCTGCCAATCATCACATTGGCGATCTTTATCGGACTTGGCGCGGGCGGGCTGGTTGTGGCCTATTACACCTTGCCGCATTTCACATCACGCATGGACCGGTTCCTGAGCCATAGCGGAGACACCTATCAGGTGGACCGGGCGCTTGATGCCTTTATGAATGGCGGCCTGTTGGGCAAGGGGGCGGGCGAAGGCACAGTCAAAATGTCCATCCCCGACGCCCATGCCGACTTTGTGTTCGCTGTGGCAGGCGAGGAGCTGGGCTTTATCTGGTGCCTTGTTATCATTGGGTTATTCGCCTTTATCGTTCTGCGCGGTTTCTGGCGCCTGCGCCACGAGGGAAATCTGTTCATTTTGCTGTCAACCAGTGGTCTTTTGATTGAATTCGGCTTACAGGCTATTATTAATATGGCTTCGACCCTGCATCTGATGCCGGCCAAGGGCATGACGCTGCCTTTCATTTCATATGGCGGTTCTTCGCTCTGGGCACTGGCGATCGGCATGGGCATGCTTTTGG
This sequence comes from Alphaproteobacteria bacterium, assembly GCA_019233975.1. GTDB lineage: Bacteria > Pseudomonadota > Alphaproteobacteria > UBA9219 > UBA9219 > JAFALY01. The sequence continues at coordinate 45,835 of JAFALY010000003.1, forward strand.
GCCTGACGCGCAAGCGTTTCGGCCTGCACGATGTTTGAAACCAAGGATAGCACATGAACACGCCCGCCCCCCTGATACTTCTTGCCGCCGGCGGTACCGGCGGGCACGTGTTTCCCGCCGAAGCTTTGGCGCGTGAACTGCTGGGGCGCGGGTTACGTGTTGGCCTGATCACCGACCAGCGCGGCAATAAATTCAGCGATGATCTGGGCATTCCTGTTTATCGCGTGGCGGCCAGCGCATTGGGCAAAGGGTTCCTTGCCAAACTGCGCAGCATTGCGGTTATGGGGTTTGGTGTCTGGCAGGCAGGGCGTACCCTGAAACAACTGCGCCCGGCAGCCATCGTCGGCTTCGGCGGATATCCATCTGTGCCGTCTCTCTATGCCGCCGTTCAACGTCATGTGCCCATCATCCTGCATGAACAGAATGCGATACTGGGCCGCGCCAACCGTGTCCTGATGAACAAGGCCAGTATTGTCGCGACATCTTTCCCGCATGTTGTCGGGTTGAAGCCCGGCCCGTCTACACGCCTTGTGCACACGGGCAATCCTGTGCGTCCTGCCTTTGCAACCCTGCGCGCAACGCCTTATCCGGCATTGGAACCCGAAGGTATGCTGCACCTACTCGTGCTGGGCGGTAGCCTTGGTGCGCGTATATTCAGCAGCGCTGTACCGCATGCTTTGGCCCTATTGCCGGAACCGATGCGCCGCCGCATCATTGTGTCACAGCAATGCCGCAAGGAAAATATCGAGGAAGCGCGCGCCGCCTATGCAGCCGCCGGCATCCACGCCGATCTGGCCACTTTCTTTAATGACGTGCCGGACCGTATGGCGGCAGCGCATCTGTTTGTCGGACGGTCTGGTGGGTCCACCGTTGCGGAATTGACCGCCGTTGGTCGTCCGGCCATCTTTGTACCCTTTCCGCACGGCCATGCGGGTGAGCAAACCGCGAATGCCGAAGCCGTTGCCGAAGCAGGTGGCGCGTGGCTGATCCCCGAACATGCCCTGACGCCGGAAACACTGGCGGTGCGCATTGAATCCCTGATGCAGATGCCCGAAACCCTGAACAAGGCCGCCATGGCGTCACGCGCCTGGGGCACTATTTCAGCCGCCGATAATCTGGCCGACTGCGTTTTGGAAGCCATCGGTCACGCACCGTCCAGAATACAGCGCCAAGACACCAACACCGACACGACACTCAGCGACCGCGACGCAGCCTCGGCTGGCGACGGGTCAAAGGATCATGCAGCATGAATATCGCCGTTTTGAATAAATCCGCCACGACGCAGCCTTTCAGCCCGCAATCGGTCGGTATTCTGCATTTCATCGGCATCGGCGGCATCGGCATGAGCGGCATCGCCGAAATCCTGCACAACCTTGGCTATAAGGTGCAGGGCAGCGACCTGACCGACAACGCCAACGTCAAACGTCTGCGTGAAAAAGGCATTACCATCCATGTCGGCCATCGCGCCGAAAATTTGGGCGAAGCGGGCGTGGTGGTTATTTCCTCCGCGGTCAAACGCGATAATCCAGAAGTTGTAGCCGCGCGCGAAGCCATGCTGCCCATCGTACGCCGCGCAGAGATGCTGGCTGAGCTGATGCGCCTGAAATGGTCGGTCGCCGTCGGCGGCACGCATGGCAAGACAACCACTACCTCCATGGTTGCCACCTTATTTGAGCGCGCGGGCTATGACCCGACCGTTATCAATGGTGGCATCATCAACGCCTATGGCACCAACGCACGTTTGGGCGGCAGCGACTGGATGGTCGTGGAGTCGGATGAATCAGACGGCACCTTTACCAAGCTGCCATCAACCGTCGCCATCGTCACCAATATCGACCCCGAACATATGGACCATTACAGCAACTTTGACGCTGTGCGTGACGCGTACCACCACTTCATCCAGAACGTGCCGTTTTACGGCTTTGCCGTTCTGTGCATCGACCATCCCGAAGTTCAGGCGATGATCGGCCGCGTTAAAGATCGCCAGATCGCCACCTATGGCTTTTCGCCGCAAGCAGATGTGCGGGCCGTTAATGTTCACGCACATACCGAAGGCTCCAGCTTTGATATCGTCATTTCCGACCGGAAGACGGACACGACGCGTACACTGAAAGGCGTCAACCTGCCGGTTATCGGCCAACACAATGTTCTGAATGCGCTGGCCGCCATTACGGTCGGCCTGCGCCTGAATATGCCAGAGGATGTCCTCATCAACGGGCTGAGCCGGTTTGAAGGCGTCAAACGTCGTTTCACCCGCACCGGTACGGTCAATGGCATCACTATCGTCGATGATTATGGGCATCACCCGGTTGAAATCGCCGCGACCCTCAAGGCTGCGCAGCAGGCCAAAGGCAACAAGGGTCGCGTGATCGCCGTCATGCAGCCGCATCGCTATTCACGCCTGTCCAGCCTGTTCAAGGATTTCTGCACCTGCTTCAATGATGCCGACAGCGTGATTGTCGCCGATGTATACGCGGCAGGCGAAACACCCATTGAAGGCGCCAGCAAGGACGCACTGGTCGAAGGGTTGCGCGAACACGGGCACCGCGATGTGCACGCGCTCAGCCAACCCGAAGCGTTGGCCGCCATGATCGCCGACATTGCCCGGCCGGATGATTATGTTGTCTGCCTTGGCGCCGGCACTATCAGCCAATGGGCCCACGCCCTGCCTCAGGAATTACAGCGGGTTCTCGAACAACACCCCAAGGCGGGACGGGTATAACGTGACCGCTGTTGCGTCTTTTGCCCAATCGACCTTGCTAAGCCGCCTGCCCGGTGTGCGCGGCAAATTGTCGGCTAATGAATCGTTGGCGGGGCAAAGCTGGTTCCGCGTTGGCGGTCCCGCCGAAGTTTTATTCAAACCTGTGGATACCGAAGATATCGCCACTTTTATGGCAGGGTGCCCTGCCGATGTGCCGGTTACCGTTATTGGCGTTGCGTCAAACCTCATCATCCGCGACGGCGGCGTACCGGGCGTAGTCATCCGCCTTGGGCCCGATTTTGCGCGCACGACAACCGAAGGCACGGCCGTTACGGCAGGTGCGGCGGCACTTGATATGAATGTCGCCAAAGTGGCACAGACGGCGGGCATTACCGGCATGGCCTTTCTGTCCGGCATTCCGGGCAGCGTCGGCGGCGGGCTGCGCATGAATGCGGGCGCCTATGGCGGTGAGTTTAAGGATATCGTGACCACAGCAACCGCCGTGACACGACGGGGACAGATTGTCAGCCTGAAGAACGCCGATTTCGGTTTTACCTACCGTCATACGGCGATCGACCCGACGATGATTTTTACCAGCGCGGTTTTGCACGGAACATCCGGTGACCCGGCGGTCATTTTACAAGAAATGCAACGCATCCAGTCGGCGCGTGGCGATACACAGCCCATCCGTGAAAAAACGGGCGGTTCAACCTTCGCCAACCCTGATCATGACCCGCAAGGGCGCAAATCATGGCAATTGGTCGATGCCGCCGGATGTCGTGGCTTGCGCGTTGGTGGGGCGCAGGTTTCGGAAAAACATTGCAACTTTCTTATTAATACCGGCACGGCGACAGCAGCCGATATTGAAAATCTGGGCGAGACGGTGCGCCGTCGCGTTCTGGAAACATCGGGTGTTGAGCTACGCTGGGAAATCAAGCGCATCGGCATACCGCTTGAGGACCAACAATCATGAAACGTAAAAAACAACCCGCGCTGCGTGGCAGCATCACACAAAACACCATGCGCCTGAGCGCCCGCACCCCGACCGCAGGCGCAAGCGTCGTGACCCGTGTCTCCGCCGTCGGCGGTTCAGCGTTACTACTCCTCGGCCTCGGCTGGTGGCTTTGGCATATTGGCTGGCCCCAGCATCAGGTTGAAAAAGCGGTCAATGCCGTCTTGCAGACAACCAAGCATATGGGCTTTGCCGTACACGATGTTGTTGTGGAGGGTAGACAGCAAACCGGCCGCGAAGCCCTGACCTCCGCACTGGAAACGGAAGCGGGCGCACCCATTTTGGGCTTTAACCCCGGCGAAGCGGAACAGCGTATTGCTAAATTGCCTTGGGTGGAATCGGTTGTCATCGAACGCCATCTGCCCGACACGTTGCAGGTACACCTGACAGAACGGCAACCGCTGGCACGGTGGCAGCATGAGGGGCAGATTAGCGTCATAGACATCAACGGTCATGAATTACCCGACGCCAAGCTGGACAGCTTTGGCCAGTTGCCACTGCTGGTCGGCGGCGGCGCGCCACAGGAAGCACGTGATTTGATCACCATGCTGTCGCTCTACCCCCATATTACAGAAAAAATGACCGCCGCCGTTCGTGTGGGCGACCGGCGCTGGGACTTGCATCTGCAACCGCGAGTCGTCGCCAAACTGCCCGAAGCCAACCAGGCCGCCGCACTGAAACGGCTGGACGAAATGGTCGTTGCCCAGAAAATACTGGAACGCGATGTCGTAACGATTGACTTACGCCTACCTGACAGACTTATAATCGAACCGGGCGCCTCTGCCCCCACTAACACCAGCGGAAATTCACACTAATGCGTCGCCTGACTGAATGGCTGTTCCAGAAACCGCGTATCACACAGGGTGATGTTGTCGCCGCACTGGACGTAGGGTCCAGCAAAATAGCCTGCTTTATCGCCCGCGCCGACCATGACAGCACGCCGCGCGTGGTGGGTATCGGCCATCAGGTTTCAGAGGGCATCCGTAACGGCAGCATTGTGAATATGGAAGCGCTGCAGCATGCCATAACCGGCGCCGTGGCCACAGCCGAGCAAATGGCGGGTGAAACCATCGAACGTGTGACCGTCAATATCGCCGGTTCGCAGTTGCTGTCCAATACCGTCAGCATCGAATTACCCTTGAATGGACGCGAAGCAACGGACGCCGACATTCAACGCATCCTGTCGCAGGCCGAAACCATGGCCCCCGAAGATGCGCAAGGGCAGCCGCTCGAACTGGTTCACACTCTGCCTGTGCATTACAGTCTGGACCATCAAAAGGGTATTCACGACCCCATCGGTATGACAGGGTCGGTCCTGCAATCCCAATTGCATCTGGTCTCTGCCGCCTTCGGGCCCGTGCGCACGCTGACCACCGCCATCGCCCGGTGCCATCTGGAAGTGGAAACCATGGTCGCGGCACCTTACGCCAGCGGCCTCGCCTGCCTTGTCGAAGATGAAATGGATCTGGGCTCGCTGGTTATTGATATGGGCGCAGGCACCACCAGTTTTGCCGTCTTTATCGAAGGCCATCTGGTTTTCACGGATGGAATCGCCGTCGGCGGCGCACATGTGACGAATGATATTGCCCGTGGCCTGACGACATCGCTGCCGAATGCCGAACGCCTCAAGACCCTTTTCGGCCACGCGATCGGCAGCATGGCCGACGAACGCGACATGATCGACGTGCCCCTGATCGGCGAAGAGGAACCTGAGAACGCCAACCATGTGCCGAAATCGCACCTGAACCGCATCATCCAGCCGCGCATTGAAGAAATCCTCGAACTCGTCAAAAACCGCATGGATAAAAGCGGTTTCAACGAAGCGGCAGGGCGTCGCGTTGTTCTGACCGGCGGCGCCAGCCAATTGCCGGGCGTACGCGAACTGGCGCAGCGCATGTTGGACAAACAGGTGCGTCTCGGCCGCCCATTGCGCGTCACGCGTCCCTCCAGCACACGCGGCAAAAGTCAGGCTTCTGCCTTTTCCGGCCTTGCCGAGGCGACATCGGGCCCGTCTTTTGCCACAACGGCAGGTTTGCTCGCTGTTGCAATGCAACCTTCACTAGCCGCTCCAGGCAACACGCACGAATACAGCGCGCACCAGAACATCACCTCGCGCCTGGGTCAGTGGTTCAAACAAAACATGTGATGATGCGGCTCCAACGCATGCATGCGTTGGTTGAATCGAGTCGTGTGATGATGTCATGTGACATCACGCGATGCGCACATCTTCACTTCGTGTGAACCATTTCGTAATTCTTTTTTTACGATTGGAGCATCTCGCATGTTGTGCGGAAGAAAAAATGTTGCAGAGATGCAACGCGGCAAGTCGATAAAAAGAAATTGAATCTGTTTTTCGCTACGCGCACAAAAATGTTGTTGACTATTTTCTGAACTAGACACAACATGATCTCACTCTACTCTAGTACAGGAGGCCACAATGGCTGTTGCTAAGAAGAAAACCGCGGCGAAGAAGGCCGTGAAGAAACCCGCCGCCAAGAAGACCGTCAAGAAGACCGTCAAGAAGGCAGCGAAGAAGAAGTAATCTGATCGCCGCAAGGCGATCAATTCTTGTTCTACGAACCCCTGTTCGGGGTGCCACGCGAAGGCTGGCAGACCGAACAGGGGTTTTTCTTTGCCCTGACGACACAAATCGCTCTATCAACGGCACATCATAACAGACTGTTATTCCTCAATATTATACCACGCCGTTTGGCATATTCTTCCCGTAAGAATCAAAGCATAATCACCGGCATTCGACACCTATATATATATGAGTATCGTCATGACCGCCCTTTCTGTATCCATCACGACCCTGCCTCACGCCGAAGGTTTGACCCTGCCCGATTACGCGACCGAACAGGCCGCCGGCATGGATTTGTGTGCGGCGGTAACCGCCGATGTCACCCTTGCACCCGGTCAGCGCGCCCTGATCCCGACGGGTCTCGCCATCGCCCTGCCACCCGGATATGAAGCGCAAGTGCGTCCGCGTTCCGGTCTTGCCCTCAAAAACGGCATTACTGTCCTGAATAGCCCGGGCACCGTAGATGCGGATTATCGTGGCGAGATCGGCGTCATTCTGGCCAATTGCGGCACCGAACCCTTTATCGTCACCCGCGGCATGCGCGTGGCCCAGATGGTTATTGCTGCCTACACCCGTGTTAGCTGGTCACAAGTCAGTGAATTACCTACTTCGGCGCGCGGCACAGGGGGGTTTGGTTCAACCGGAACCTCCAATCTCAAATCCGCTTCATAAAAAGGCGGCAACGGGCTATAGGGGATAAGCCACTGCCTGCGGAGCCGCCATGGAAGACACCCCTCCCTTGGTCTTTGATGACCTGGTCGCGTACCTTGCCAAAGGATGCAAGCCTCGGGAGAATTGGCGTGTTGGCGCTGAACATGAGCTGTTCGCCTTCAACCGGCGCAATCTGGAAAGATTACCCTATAACGGCACCCCCGGCATTACTGATTTGCTGCACGGCCTGATGCAATATGGCTGGCAGACCGTCCATGAAGGTGACGTACTGATTGGCCTGACACGTGACGGCGCAGGCGTCAGTCTGGAACCCGGCGGCCAATTCGAATTATCCGGGGCGCAACATCCCGACATCCACGCCATTTACAACGAAACCCAACAATATGGCGAAGAGCTGCACAACGTTGCCGATGATTTGAATATCGGCTTTTTGGGTGTCGGATTCTCCCCTCTTTGGTCCCGCGAGCAAACGCCGGTCATGCCAAAAGGCCGCTACAACATCATGCGCCCCTATATGGCCAAGGTCGGGCGGCAGGGGTTGGATATGATGCTGCGCACCTGCACGATACAAACCAATCTGGATTACAGCAGCGAAGCGAACATGGTCGCCAAGTTTCGCACTTCGCTTGCACTGCAACCGATTGTTACCGCCCTGTTTGCCAACTCCCCATTCACCGAGGGCGCGCCGAACGGATACCTTTCCAAACGTGCCAATGTATGGACGGAAACCGACCCCGACAGGACGGGCATGCCAGCCATGGTCTTCCAGAAAGGTTTCGGGTTTGAGGCCTATACCCGTTACGCGCTGGGCGTTCCCATGTATTTCGTAAAACGCGGGCATACCTACATCGATGTATCGGGCGCTTCGTTTGCCGACTTCATGGAAGGCAAGCTGGATATACTGCCGGGTGAGCGTCCCACCCTGAAAGACTGGGCAGATCATCTGACCACACTGTTCCCGGATGTCCGCCTTAAGACCTATCTGGAAATGCGCGGCGCAGACGGCGGGCCACAATCCCACATCGCGGCGCTGGCCGCCCTTTGGGTGGGGTTGCTGTATGAACAGGACGCCCTTTCCGCCGCGTGGTCGTTATGTAAGGACTGGTCGCATGAAGAGATGCTGCAACTACGCCAGGATGTAGCCAAAGGTGCCATGAGCGCCAAAATTCAGAACCGAACCGTACATGCCATCGCCAAGGACATGGTCGACATCGCCATGCATGGGCTGAGCCGCCGCAGGCGCATGTCAGCCGCTGGACAGGACGAAACCCGTTACCTGACGCCATTGATGGATATTGTCGATAGCGGCAAGACATTGGCCGAGTTGCAGCTGGACCTCTACAATGGCCTGTGGCGGCATGATATCAGCCGCCTTTATCAGGAGTGGGCTGCCTAGCTCAGGCGGCTTCCTTAACAATCAGGCTATCGGACGCTTCTTCCAGCGCGGATTCCAGACGGCGCATCATCTCATCACGCTTCAAACCCGCGGGGATGGGCGGCAGGAATTCAAGCGTGATCGTGCCACCTTTTTTGATCCATCCGCCGCGCGTGGTGAAACAACCCGCATTGTGGGCTACCGGCACTATCGGCACATCAAGCGCGCCATAAAGAGCCGCGACGCCGCTTTTATAAGGCGCCTTTTCCCCGGGCGCGATGCGCGTACCCTGAGGGAAGATCACAATCTTGCGTCCCTGCGCCAACGCCTGCCTGGCTTTCTTGATCATGGCGCTGAGGGCACGCGTGCGCCCCTTGCGGTTAATGGCGATCATGCCCGCACGATACATAAACCAGCCCCAGAAGGGGATCAGTTGCAGTTCCCACTTCAGAACAATAGCCGGGTCGCCGAACAGTACGTGCAACTTGAATGTTTCCCACGAAGACTGATGCTTGGACGCGACCAGGCACGCCCCCTGCGGCATGTTTTCGGGATTGAGGATACGATAGGACAGGCCGCCGACATATTTCTCAATCCACGCGACGGCGTGAAACCAGAATTGCGCGACCTTGACCACATACCAGCGCGGCAGCAGTAAAACCCACGCCATGGAAATGCAGACGACGAAAGTCATGACCAGCACAACAAGCGTGCACAAGATTGAACGCAACCGCATTATTCCCCCACGATTGGACGCGCGACCGCCCAAAGATACTTGTTGTATTCGGTGACCAGCAAACTGGCCGTCCCCGCATGTTGCCACCAGTCATGCATCATGACTTTGTCGGGCACAACCGGATGGGGAATGATCACGATATCCGGCATGGCCCGGCGGAACAGAAGTATACTGCGCGGCATATGATAATTGGCGGTGACGAGCCGCAGGGAATGAAATCCTTCCAACTCCATCCACGCTTGCGTTTCATCGGCATTACCCTGCGTGCTGCCTGCCTCGTGCCCCAGAATGATGCAACAATCACGTATTGTCTTCGTCACGTCCAGACCATTGAGCAGCAGGTCTTTAGCAACCCCTGCATGAACACCGGATATGAAAAGTTTCCTAGCTTTGCCGGCCTTGAGGATGGCGAGCCCGGCCTGTAATCTTTCGCTGCCGCCAGTCGGTACAACGACCGCGTCCGTTTCGGGCATGGCGGCATCAACAACCGGGGTCACCATGGCATGAATGCGCGTCGCGAAGAACGAAAGCCCTATCCCCCAAACCAGCGCGATAACCCCCAACCCCGTGATGCCATGGCGCAGGATGCGGTTGATAGACATGCCGCCCTGCCCGCTCACGGCGCAGAGCGCAAGGTCGACAGCACCGAAAGCCGCGCGGCATAGGATGCAATCACCACCGCTGTTAACGGCACCGCCAGCACCGTAGCGCCGATATAGGCCCAGTGGCTGGTTGACAAAAGCGCCGTATCCGCAAAATTACGGATGTAGTAAAGGAGTCCCATGGCTGAAACCACCGCACCACCAAAGCCAGTCAAGGCAGGCAACCATGACAGGCTGATGGTCAGGCGTTGAAAATGCGCCGCGATATCGCGGTCATCAGCACCAAGGAAGTGCAGCAGGTCGATGGTCGCACGTTCTGTCGCCATCACAGAACGGCACAGCAGCGTGATACAGATCATGAGCGTCAGTGCGGTCAGAAGGATCAGGAACAACCCCAACAAGGTTAGGCCATTCACGAACGACCCGAGGTCCGAGAGCCAGTTGGCATGGTCATCAACGCGCACATCATGCAGCGCTGACTTCAATGCCTGCCGCACGTCTTCGGCTGTCAGCGTGGCACCCGCCTTGCGTTCAATATCAATCAGGATGGGAACCGGCAAAGCCTTCAAAAGATCAGGCTGATTAATCCATGGCTTGATGAGGCCCAATGTTTCCTGCTCTGACACCATCGACACATGTGCCACGCTCGGCATCGCGTGCAGAATAGCCAGCGCCTGCTGCGCGCGTTCGGTTTGCGGCGTGGCGCTTTCATCTTCGATGGCGGGTATTTCAACCGTCAATCGGCTTTGTACGCCACTGTCCCAACTGAGCGTCACGGCAGAGAGCGTAACCTCGGCCGCCGTTACGAAAGTAGCCAGATACACCATCATCAGAACCAGTGCGGCAAAGAACCAACCGAGCCTGCGCTTACGGAAAGAATGGATAAAGAGTTTGTGTGGCAATGCCATGTTACGCGACCTTTGTCATAGGCGATGTCAGGCGCCCGCCCTTCAGGCGCAGTCCCGGTTTCTTGAATTTTTCCGTCAGATGTTGCTGGTGGGTAGCCAGAATGACTGCCGTGCCCATTTTGTGCATTTCATCGAACAGATGGAACAGTTTGACCGCCGTTTCATCATCCACATTGCCGGTAGGTTCGTCAGCCAGCAGCAACTTCGGCTTGTTCACAACAGCGCGCGCGATGGCAACGCGTTGCTGCTCACCGCCCGACAATTCAGTCGGCAAGGCTTCCAGTCGGTTGCCGAGCCCGACCCATTCCAGAAGTTCCCGCGCATGGCGCAGGACATATTCGTTATCAGCCCCGGCAAGGCGTAGCGGCAGCGCGGCGTTTTCAAGGGCGGTCAAGTGCGGGATCAGGCGAAAATCCTGATAAACAATGCCGATCTCACGGCGCAGATTCATCAATTCCTTGCGTCCGGCATTGACAACGTCTTGCCCGAACAAGGACAGACGGCCCGCGCTGGGGCGCTCCGCGCCATAAATCAGGCGCAAAAGGGAAGATTTCCCCGCACCGCTGGGCCCTGTCAGGAAGTAAAAACCGCCTTCCGGCAAAGCCATATCGATGTCCGACAACACGGTCCGGTTGTCGTCATACCAAAGGCTGACTTTTTCAAATTGTAGCAACATAGTGTCCCATGAATCTGTTAGACTCGAAGTATAGCGGATTGGCCCACGACCTCAAGCAGTGCCGTTCTTGCCACCGTGGCTCGATAAGCCTTATAACAGGGCATGATTATTTCCTGTGGCCTATGCAATACACGTTATCTGGTTTCCGCCAGCCTGTTTGCCTTTGGGCCACGCATGGTTCGTTGTGCCCGTTGTCGGCATAGCTGGCAGGCCGATATGCCCAGCAATATCGACGTCTTCATGAGACCACCGCCGCCGATGGCAGAGCCCGAACCGCCGGTTAGCGCGCCCGAACCGGCGCAACCCGATTCGCCCACCCCACTTCCGCAAGTCGCCGAAAAGACAACGGATGAGGGAAAATCCGCGCCAAAACACACAATAAAACTGCCTGCCCTCACGCATGTGCACCTCAGCCTTGCCAAAAAGATTTCGATTATAGCTGGGGTGGTGCTGGGAACCGCTTTGGCCCTCACCCTTATTCTGGCACGCCAGACCATCGCCAAAAATGTGCCTTTCATGGAACCTATTTATAACGCCATCGGCTTGCATATAGTATATCTGGGTGAAGGGCTGGATATAACCGATGTTCGTTCCGAACTGACCTATGATAGCGGGATCATGCGGCTGATGATTGACGGCAAAATCGTTAACAACATCCCCAGAATCCACAAAATACCGCCTATAATTGCCCTTGCCACGGGTGCGGACGGGCTGGTAATCCAACGCTGGCAGATTGATCCGCCAAAAGCGACGCTTGACCCGCTGGCCAGTGTAGCGTTTCATTCAGAGATCAACGCGCCACCCATGACGGTTGTTCACGTCAATCTGAATTTCGTCGAGATCAAAGATGACACTCAGTAACATCCCCCTTCATCCCAGCACGGCACGAGTCCTTGTGGCTGAAGACAATCCTGCGGTGCGCGAATTTATCAGCCGCGCTCTGGCCGGTGCGGGTTATCAGGTCGCCGCTGTCCCCGATGGGCATCAGGCCCTGGAAATGCTCAGCAAGGAACATTTTCATGTTCTGGTCACCGACATTGTGATGCCACAAATCGACGGCATTGCCTTGGCGACAAAGGCGGTAAGGCTGTACCCCGACTTGCGCATCGTCATGATTTCAGGCTACGCGCAGGAACGCATGCGCGCGCACAATCTGGATTCACTGGTGCACAGTATTCTGGCCAAGCCGTTTTCACTCGAAGAAATTTGCGACGCTGTTAAACATACGATCAGTCATCTGGAAGGAAAGTTAGCCTAATCATGTCGAAGCTCCCTATTCGTAAAGCAGTATTTCCTGTTGCCGGTCTTGGCACCCGTTTCCTGCCCGCCACAAAGGCGATGCCGAAGGAAATGTTGACGCTGGTCGACCGTCCGCTCATCCAACACGCTGTGGATGAAGCCCGCGCCGCCGGCATTGAACAATTCATTTTCGTCACCAGCCGCGGCAAGAGCGCGCTGGAAGACCATTTCGACAACAATAACGATCTGAAGCGCACCCTCGAGGCCCGCAACAAGGTACGCGAACTTGAATTGCTGAAGACGACCGATATCGACTCCGGCCAATTGCTGTTCACGCGTCAGCGCGAACCGCTGGGCCTTGGTCACGCCATATGGTGCGCACGCCATCTGGTCGGCAACGAGCCCTTTGCCATTTTGCTGGCTGACGACGTCGTTCTGGCGCAAAAACCCTGCCTGAAGCAGATGATCGAAGCCTATAACGATGTCGGCGGCAATCTGGTTGCCGTTACCGAAGTGCCGCGCGAACACACGAACCGCTACGGCATTCTGGATATTGAAAAAGACGATGGCCGCATGGTCAGCGTCAAAGGTCTGTTTGAAAAGCCACAACCGGAATTGGCGCCCTCTACGCTGTCGATTATCGGTCGTTACATCCTGCAGCCAGAAATCTTTACCTATCTGGAAGAAAAGCGCGCAGGTGCGGGCGGTGAGATCCAATTGACCGACAGCATGGTCAAGCTGATCGGCAAGCAGGCCTTCCATGGCCTGCGTTACGAAGGTACGCGCTATGACTGCGGTGACAAGGTTGGCTTCATCGAAGCTACCGCGGCCTTTGCCCTCGCCCACCCCGAAATGGGCGGTCAGGTGCGCGAAGCGCTGAAGAAAATTATCGCAAAGGCATAAAGGCACGGCATAATGCATATTACGGTTATCGGCGCAGGCTATGTGGGTTTGGTTTCGGCGGCATGTTTTGCCGAATTTGGGCACCGGGTAACATGCGTCGATGTCGATGCAGGACGTGTGGAACGCTTGCGCCGCGCAGAAATTCCGATATACGAGCCCGGCCTGGATGAGCTTGTCGCCCAAAACGTTAAAAAACAAACGCTCAGCTTTGAAACCGATATTGCCGCACCACTGGCGACATCCGACGCGGTCTTTATTGCGGTTGGCACGCCATCACGCCGCGGTGACGGGCATGCGGATCTGAGCTATGTTTACAACGCCAGCCGCGACATTGCGCGACACCTCAAGCAATATACGGTTGTCGTCACCAAATCGACGGTACCGGTTGGCACAGGTCGGGAAATTGAAAAGATCATCCGTGAAACCAACCCCGCCGCCGAGTTTGACGTCTGTTCAAACCCCGAGTTTTTGCGCGAAGGTTCTGCCATCAACGACTTTATGCGCCCCGACCGCGTTGTTGTCGGGTGCCAGAGTGAGCGTGCCGCCGCCGTCATGCGCGCCATCTATCGCCCGCTGTATTTGATTGAAACGCCGATCGTGCTGACATCGCTTGAAAGCGCGGAACTCATCAAATACGCGTCCAACGCCTTTCTGGCGACGAAGATTACCTTTATCAACGAAATCGCCGATTTGTGTGAAAAAGTCGGCGCCGATGTGCAAACCGTCGCCAAGGGCATGGGGTTGGATGGTCGCATTGGCCGTAAATTCCTGCATGCCGGTCCCGGCTATGGCGGCTCGTGCTTCCCGAAGGACACGCTGGCGCTGATGCAGACCGCGCGTTTGAACAAAGTGCCGATGCGCCTTGTCGAGGCGACCATCGACGTCAATAACAACCGCAAGAAAGCCATGGCGCAACGCGTCGTGGTTGCCTGTGGCGGGTCCGTGCAGGGTAAAACCATGGCCATATTGGGTGTCACGTTCAAACCCAATACGGATGACATGCGCGACAGTGTCAGCCTGGACGTCATCCCCGCCCTGCAACAGGCGGGCGCGACCATTCGTGCCTATGACCCCGTAGGGATGAAGGAAGCCGCCGCGTATTTCCAGAATGTTGCGTGGTGCGACAATGCCTATGAAGCCATGCAGGGTGCCGATGCCGCCGTTATCCTGACGGAATGGAATGAGTTTCGCGCGCTCGACATCACGCAAATGAAGCAATGCCTGCAGGCGCCCGTCCTTGTTGACCTGCGCAATATCTACCGCCCCGACGAAATGCGCGAGGCGGGATTTAACTATGTGTCCGTAGGACGATAATCGTCATTAGCCTATCAGGGCGGGCATGTTTTAGGCAGTTACCGTTGCAAGCGTGATAATGCGTCAACACCTGCAAGTGCCAGGGCAATACCCCCCAGTCCACCCAGTGTTGCAATTGGCCCGGAAACAAGGTGGTTAGTCAGCATCGCCTGCCCCAGACTGTACATGCCAAGATGCATAGCACCATAGTGCACCAGACTGCATAAACCCACGGCCCCCACTGCACCAGCAGCAACACATAATGCAAGGGCAGCCACCTGAACCAAATCAATCCCCTTCATCAAATTCCCCTCTCGTACACATAGAAAAATATTAAAAACGTTAGGGTCATGCCTAGCAAATAAGCCAAACGTTATATGGGCTGGTTATACGGGCTGGCATTCTGCAAGTAAATAAAATATCTATAAATATCATATAGATGATACTATTTTCATAAAACAGGATAAAAACTTTTGCTTTTGAATTCTTTTTTGTTTAGCTTGCTGCCTCTCGCGGCACTGTCGACAGCATCGATGCGATACGCGTATCGCGCCTACGATCTATTGACCCGCACAAGGCATGCACCCGTAGCTCAACTGGATAGAGCATCAGACTACGAATCTGGGGGTTAGGAGTTCGAATCTCTTCGGGTGCGCCACTTTACTTCTCCCAAGCCATATATCACCAATCGACACCTGAATATCATCCTGTTACGTTTGCATCAGCATAGGTTTTACAGGCGTTCCCGCCACCCCGCTCTTGCTTGAATAAAACGCCTTTCGACACCATATTGTGGGTATCGGTTGGAGGGAAAAAACATGATCAAACACTACCCGTACGAAGCGCTCGGCAACGTCAACCATGGTTGGCTGAACGCGCATCACCATTTCAGTTTCGGCCATTACTGGAACCCGGAACGCGTCCAGTTCGGTCAGTTGCGCGTCATCAACGACGACATCATCGCGCCCCAGGCCGGGTTCGGCACGCATCCGCACGACAATATGGAGATTATCACCTATGTCCGTCAGGGCGCCATTTCCCACAAAGACAGTATGGGAAATGCCGGCCGTACAGAAGCGGGTGACGTTCAGGTGATGAGCGCGGGCACCGGCATCGCGCATTCCGAATACAACAAGGAAAGCGAAGAAACGCGCCTGTACCAGATCTGGATCACCCCGGACCAACGCGGCGTTAAGCCCCGTTGGGAAGCGCGGCAATTTCCAAAAGACACCCTGGCAACAGGTGCTCTACCCGTACTGGTCTCTGGCGATAAAGCAGATGCCGAAAAAGGCGCGCTTTATATCCATCAGGACGCTGCCATTTACGGCGGTCGCGTGAAGGCGGGCGCAACCTTGATGCAACCGTTGAAGCACAACGCCTATGTCTTGGCGTCAGAAGGCAGCTTTACCCTTAACGGCATCACCATGAAAAAGGGTGATGGTGCCGAGGTAACAGGGGAAAGCGCACTGACCCTACGCGCGAATGAGGATGCGGAGATTCTGGTGATCGATGTTGCTTAAGAGGTAGCACCCGGTCATTAAACAACCGTGAGTTTAACATCCACATTGTTGCGCGTGGCGTTGGAATAGGGGCAAATCTGATGTGCCTTTTCAACCAGATCCTGCGCCTGATCGCGCGGCACGCCGGGTAGACTGACTTCCAGTGCTATCTCCAGACCAAAGCCGCCCTCTGAACGGGGACCGATGCCGACCGTGGAGGTTACAATGGCATCCGCCGGAACCTTGGCCGTACCGCCCTGACCCGCAACAAATTTCATGGCACCGAGGAAACAGGCGGCATAGCCGGTGGCAAACAACTGTTCAGGGTTAACCCCCTGCCCGTTGCCGCCCATTTCTTTTGGCACAGCCAGTTTTACGTCCACGGCGCCATCAAGTGTTGCGGAATGACCATCGCGGCCACCGGTTGCGCGGGCGGAAGTACGATAAACGACATTAACGGGCATAGTTGACTCCTTTGACGGTGGGACGAATGCGGCGGCAGTTTACACGAAAGAATGGGCCGCGCCAATGCGGGTTAGAAAGGCGCTAAGCCAGCATAGTTGCCGGGGCACCGGGTACAACATACTGCCCGACCTTATCGGGCGGAATGGGGATGCAATCCTTATTATCGCTTGCATACTGTCTGGCTTTGCAAACCAGATCTGTTGCCTTTTTACCGCGCATGCCTTGGGCAATCTGGTCTGCGTCTTTCAGGAACATAATGTCGCAATTGCCATGCGTATCCATGGTTGCAATATCAACGAAGCAACCCATCGGTCCGCCGTTGGCCTGAAAGCGCAAGCGTGCCTCATCACTCCCTTTCTTGTAGTCTATGATTATCTTGTATTTGTGTTTTTCAATATCCGCAGCGCTCTTCAGTTGCTTCAGCAGATCATCCGCATGAATGGCTTTCAAAAGTTTCTGCAGTTCCGCCCATGAGCAAACAACTTCGGCGCAGACACGATTAGGGTCATCCGCACCTAGGGTCATCCGCACCAAACCCCGCCAAAGACCTGTGCTTGCCGCTTGCACCCATGCCGCCAGCATCCACCACAAAGAGGATTAAACCATCTTCGATTGTCAGTGATGCGGATTGCTATTGTATTAATTAGGGATAGGGTGCCGCTAACCCCATGGTTCATATGGATTTTGTCGGGCTTCGATCGCCGGCCAGTTTTTTACAGATATGGGGCATAGTCTGGTGCGCGCGACAGGGATTGAACCTGTGACCCCTACCGTGTGAAGGTAATGCTCTCCCGCTGAGCTACGCGCGCGCCAGAAGGGGGGTATATAAGGGGAAACAGGCCGCATTTGTCAAGCAATGCCTGATTGCGCTATGTAGTTCTGATGCTTAACCAACCTTCCCTGTTCCAGGCCTCGCCGCAAACACTGGCTTTATCACCCCATGTATTGGTGGTTGATGACGATGACCGCCTGCGCGGCCTGCTGCGGCGCTTCCTGTCGGAACAGGGATTTATGGTGACAACCGCCGCCAACGCCGCCGACGCACGGGCCAAATTGCGGCATCTGAAATTCGACCTGATGGTTCTGGACGTCATGATGCCGGGTGAAACCGGTCTGGACCTGACACGCGCCATGCGTCAGGAGGCGGCCACGCCCCTGCCCATCCTGTTGTTAACCGCGCGTGCGGAAACCAGCGACCGTATCGAGGGGTTGGAGGTCGGCGCCGATGATTACATGCACAAACCGTTTGAACCGCGCGAACTGGTTCTGCGCATCAACTCCATATTGCGTCGCCTGCCCAAGCCGCAGCAGTCGGCGCCGACGCTAAAACTGGGCCTTTGGACCTATGTTCCCGCGCGGGATGAACTGCAATCTGCCGAAACCACGTTGCGCCTGACGGATATGGAAGCGGGATTGATGCGCGCGCTGGCCGCTGCGCCGGGTAGTGTTATATCGCGTGAAGCGCTGGCAGAGCACGCCAAGGGTGATGTCGGCGATCGTACAATTGACGTTCAGGTCACACGCCTGCGTAAAAAGATCGAAACGGACCCGAGGAACCCGCGTTATCTGGTGACCGTGCGCGGTGAGGGCTATATGTTGATGCCGGATATGGATGCCTGACATGGCCGCGTTTGATCACACAGAAAACGAGCCACGCGCGACCCGGCGTATTCCTTTGGCGCTGCGTATCAAGCGTCTGTTGCCGCGCAGCCTGTATGGCCGCACGCTGCTGATCATCGTCGTGCCGACGCTGATCACGCTGGCAGCCGCCACATTCGTGTTTTTCGACAGGCATTGGTACACGGTTACAAACCGTCTGTGTTATGCCGTTGCGGGGGATATTGCAGTATCACTGGAGTTGATCCAGAAAAGCTCGAACCCCGAAAGCATGGCCGCCATTGTGCGGCTGGCGTCCGATAAAATGGACCTGTTCATCAATTTCGCGCCGGGCACGACGTTACCCACACACGCCAAGGAAAGCCTGAATCCACTGCGTAACATCTTGCGCAGCGCGTTGAATGACCGCCTGTCCTACCCGTTCCAGATTGATATGCGCCATGCGCCGGAAACAATCGCGATTATGGTGGGTGCACCCGAAGGGGTTTACACCGTCGTCCTGCCGCAACGCCGCGTTTACACGCCAACCACGGAAGTATTCATCGTCTGGATGGTGGGCAGTTCGATTTTACTGTCGGCCATCGCGTTGATGTTTATGCGTAACCAGATCAGGCCCATCCGCCGTCTGGCCGACGCTGCTGAAGCCATAGGTAAAGGCCACGACGTACCGGATTTCAAGATTGAAGGCGCGTCGGAAGTGAGGCAAGCGGCAACGGCCTTGCTGGTTATGCGCGACCGCCTGCGCCGTCAGATCACCCAACGCACAACCATGCTGGCGGGCGTTTCACATGATTTACGCACGCCCCTGACGCGCATGCGTCTGCAACTTGCGCTTATGGCGCATGACGACGCGACGCGTGAGCTGATGGATGACGTGGCAGAGATGGAAACGATGCTGGCGGCCTATCTGGCCTTTGCGCGCGGCGAAGAAGCCGAACCGGCCCAGCCCGTACTGCTGGCTGAACTTTTAAACGAGGTTGTCAACAATGCGCGGCGACAAAACCCGAATGTGACACTGATCGCGCCGCCCGATGTCACCATAACCCTGCGTCGCCAGGCCATGAAGCGGTGCCTGACCAATCTGGTCGGCAACGCCCTTCGTTACGGCAAGAAAGCGGCGGTTGAAGCCACACTGGGCGACCATTTGCTGACAGTCACTGTCGATGATGACGGGCCGGGCATTGCCATCGAACGGCGTGAAGATATGTTCCGCCCCTTTACGCGATTGGAAGAGTCGCGGAATGCAACGACTGGCGGCGTCGGGCTGGGCCTGACCATCGCGCGCGACATCGCGCGTTTTCATGGCGGTGATGTTGTTTTGGAAGAAAGCCCCATGGGCGGCCTTCGTGCCCGCGTGTGGCTGCCTGTTTAATTCAGCTTCTCGCCATTCGGCACGGTTTGGTCGGGCGAGACGAGGACGACTTTCCCATCTGCGTCATAAAAACCGAGCGTCAGGACTTCTGACATAAACGGCCCCACCTGTCGCGGCGGAAAATTAACGACAGCGGCCACCTGCTTGCCGATCAGCTTTTCCGGCATGTAGTGATGCGTTATTTGCGCCGATGATTTCTTAAGACCTATGTCAGGCCCAAAGTCGATGACGAGCTTATAGGCAGGCTTGCGTGCTTCGGGAAACGGCTCCGCTTTGATGATAGTACCGGAGCGAATATCAATCTTTTCAAAATCGTCGTAGCTGATCATTTTCAATGGCCCTGCTTCAGACCATTGACGAAATCAGACAGACCGGTCTGACGGCGGCGGCGCAGGCGCTCGCTTTTCAAAATGCCGTGTACCTTTTCAACTGACTGGTCGAAATCGTGATTGACGATGACGTAATCATACTCGGCCCAGTGGCTCATCTCATCGCTTGCCTTGGCCATGCGGCGGTTAATCTCGGCGGGCGCATCGGCGGCGCGTGTCGTCAGGCGGCGCTCCAGCTCTGCCCAACTGGGCGGCAGAATGAAAACGCTGACAAGGTCCTTGGGCGCTTTTTCGCCTAATTGCTGCGTCCCCTGCCAGTCGATATCGAACAAAACATCGCGGCCTGTGGTCAAAGCTTCCTCAACCGGTTTGCGTGGCGTACCGTAATAATGGCCAAACACCTTGGCGTATTCCAGCAACTGGTCGCGGTTGACCATCAAGTTAAAGTCGATGGTGTCGACAAAGTGGTAGTCCTTGCCCGGCACTTCGTTCGAGCGCGGTTGGCGGGTTGTCACGGAAATGGAAAGGTCAATCTCGTTATCGATTTCCAGCAGGCGGCGCGACAGGCTGGTCTTACCGGCGCCAGAGGGGGAGGAAAGGACCATCATCAGGCCCCGCCGTTTGATTGTGCTGGGAAGTAGGGAATGAGACATTCAATAAGCCAACTACATACATAGATTGGCAGTAAGTCATAACGAATTGTTTTTGATTGCGAAAGGGCAAAAGGCCGCGAATCGGCGGATTTAGGGCTTTTACCGTGTTTTTGCGCGGCAGGGTTGCCAAGCCTGCCCTCACCGTCTATAAGGCGCGAACCCAAGAGAAGACAATAACCAAAGGCTTAGGAGCAATTATGGCCCTCGAACAAACCTTTTCAATCGTCAAGCCGGACGCGACCCGTCGCAATCTGACCGGCAAGATCAACGCCAAGCTGGAAGAAGCCGGCCTGCGCATCGTTGCGCAAAAGCGTATCTTGATGACCCGCGCTCAGGCAGAAAATTTCTACGGCGTGCATCGCGAACGTCCCTTCTTCAACGACCTGGTCGATTTCATGATCTCGGGCCCGGTTGTGGTTCAGGTTCTGGAAGGCGACAACGCCGTGGCCCGCAACCGTGAAGTGATGGGTGCCACCAACCCGGCGAACGCCGCGCCCGGTACCATCCGCAAGGAATTTGCAGAAAGCATCGAAGCGAATTCTGTCCACGGCTCAGACAGCTTGGAAAACGCCAAGGTTGAAATCGCGTATTTCTTCTCAGGCTGCGAAATCGTCGGCTAAGCAACCGCATCGCTTAAACAAAAACCCCGCCCGGGAAACCGCGGCGGGGTTTTTTATAGGCTGCCGTCAGGGGTTGATCAGAAAACCTTGAAGACCAGCAGCATGGCGAGCAAGAACCCCGCCATGGAGACGCAAGTGATAACGATGGCTTTGGTAAAGCAGTTCCAACCGGCGCGGTGTTCCTGCACCATGGCAGGGGAAACGGTGGCGGGGGTGTGGTGAGTATCGGCCATTGGGGTGTCCTTAACAGGTTAGGGCGTTGACGCATCATGTAAATAAGGTGCCTTTTCGTCAAGTGGCATGAAAGTAAATCGTCTTTACGATAGTTTTACCGACTTTATTCTAGAGTAAATCCCTTGCATGGGGGCGGAAATGGCACAAGAAGAAGGCGATGTTTTCTGGCTCTCGGAGATGCTCAGCCTGCAGAAACGCCGCATTGGCGACCTGCTGAAAAAGCTGGGGCGTTTCGTCAATCTCGGCAACCTGAAACCGGCCATTCTCGCGCGTCTTGAGCGGACCTTAGAACAAGTCGCCGTCGCCAAGGAAAAAGAAGTCAATCTGTTCCAGCGTGTCGAAGCCCTTGAACAGTTACATCGCACACGGCGCAAAAAGAAGCTTCTGGTTCACGCAGACGAACCCGCACCCGAAGGCAACAGGCTGATACAAGAAGAAGCCCCACAGCCGCCACGCAAAAATGGTCTGCTTTATCTTCTCTGGTATTATCTGCTGATGGATGACGGTCCGAAGAATAACAAATAAATCAGTATGTCAAATCAAAGACCTAGCGTTTCATCTGGTAAAACTTAAGCTTTCCTTTACCTTGCGAACCTACGATTCTTTTTGTGCAGATTTCAGGGTGCAGTGATCAGGTTGTCCTAATGCTTCTTTACCATCTCCACGACTGGCAACGCGCCGCCATGGCCCCGTTTCGCATCGCAGCTGAAGCGACGCAGGCGGCTTTTCACAACCCATTTTTCCCCGCCACCTATACCCATTTCGGACGCGCGGTCGCGGCTGGCGCAGAGTTGGTTGAGCGTACAACGCGCCAATTCGGTAAGCCTGCCTTTGGTCTGCACAGCACCGTTATTGCCGGCGATACCGTCAAGGTCGAAGAAGAAGTTGTCCTGACCAAGCCGTTTTGCAAATTGCTGCATTTCAAACGGCACACGGACCGCGTTGATCCTATCGTTCTGGTTGTGGCGCCCATGTCGGGTCATTATGCCACCCTGCTGCGTGGCACGGTTGAAGCCTTGCTGCCTGAACATGATGTCTACATCACGGATTGGGTCGACGCCAAAATGGTGCCGCTGTCGCACGGTAAATTCGACCTTGAAGATTACATTACCTATGTCATGGACTGCATCCGCCATCTGGGCGCGCAAACGCACCTGATCGCCGTATGTCAGCCCGCTGTTCCCGTTATGTGTGCCGTCGCATTGCTGGCGCAAATGGGCGACCCGGCCCAACCACGCAGCATGACCCTGATGGGCGGCCCCATTGACACCAGCCGCGCCAAAACGGTGGTGACCGAACTGGCTGACAAGCGCCCGATTGAATGGTTCCAGAATACGGTTATTCACGCAATACCATTCTATTACCCCGGCGGCCATCGTTTGGTTTACCCCGGCTTTGTTCAATTAAACGGCTTTGTATCCATGAATGTCGAACGGCATGTGGGCGAGCACATGAAGCTGTTCCGCAATCTGGTAAAGGGCGACGAAGAATCCGCCACCGCACATCGTACATTCTACGACGAATATCTGGCGGTCATGGATGTGACGGCTGAATTTTACCTGCAAACCGTCGAACGCGTTTTCCAGAAGCGTGATCTGGCCAACGGCACATTCACATGGAACGGCCAGCGTGTGGACCCGTCCGCCATTCGGCGCACTGCTCTCCTGACGGTTGAAGGCGAACTGGATGATATCTCCGCCCCCGGCCAGACGATCGCCGCCCATGACCTGTGCTCAGGCCTTGCCGACGATATGCGTCAGGCGCATTTACAAATAGGCGTCGGTCATTACGGCATTTTCAATGGCCGCAAATGGCGCACGCAAATTTTGCCTATCGTGCATCAGTTCATGCTTGACCACGACGCCGCGCCGGAAAACAACCATCCCTACCTGCGTATTGTCGACGCCGTCTGACCGCCCGCTCACCTTATGGTGCAACCATGTCTTCATGGGTTGAATATTTCGAACTCGGCACATTGTTGGCCGAAACCGCCATTGCTATCGTATTGGCGCCGGAATTTATTCGTCATCTGGCGCAGCGATCGGAACGTGAAGCACGCATCGCCCTGAACATTGAAACAATTGACCCACGCAAGGCGAAACAACCGATTTTCGGCCTTGAGCCCCTGTCCGCACAAATTGGTGACGTCATCGACCGCGCGCGTGACCCTGCCGCCTATGCCAATCTGGATGTCGGCAATGAAATCCTGATTGTCGGCCCGGAACAGTCCGGCAAAAAAGCGCTGGCCCTACACATTGGCAAGCTGGCGGCCATGCGCCGCGCCATTATTGTTTATAACCCGCGTGATGCGGATGTTCTGGCACGCGCCAAGCATATGCTTGAACGCACCAGAAAGCCGCCAGGCCGTTACAGCGCGGAAAAGACGTTGTTGATACTGCCTGGGCTCGACCCCGCCTATGGCAACAAGGGGGAAGCCTGGTGCGACCAGTTGGAAGCCTTGATCGAAACCGCGAGCAACCTGCCCCATGTACTGATCATCGGCACCGTCAATGCGTATGAGCGCAAGGGCGAAGTGGCGAATTGGTTTGGCACAATCCTGACACTACCCGCGCAGGGCAGCGCAGCCTGGCGCAGCATGATTTACGCGATAGCCGATGGCTTTATGGATAGTGCCCTGCAGGAAGCCCCCCGCTGTACCTTGTCGGGGCTGGATCGCACGGCCTTTATTGGCAGAGTTATGCAAACCGACCCCACACCGGCTGAAGTCAAAGATATTTTTGCGCAGTGCGAAACACTGGCAACTTTCCGTCAACGCAAGGGCCAAACGGCTACGAATATTATCACGCCGGATATTTTGGATGTCGCCATTGAACGTGTCGTGCCACGGCACGGCGCAACATAGCCAATAAAAACACGGCGGCGCTGTCATAGATTATTTAAATCGCACGGCAATAGTGATAGGATTCATCCATCAACAGACGGACAGTGTATGGGACATATATTCACCGAGGTTGAAGAAGGCGTGTTCCGCGCCCCCGATGCTGATGCGCCGGGCGGATATAGATACCGCATTACGAATACAAAGTTGCGCGCGCTGGGCGAGCCCGATGAGAATAGCCTGCCGGTCGGCCTTGCGAAATATCCGGATATCATCGACGATTGTCACGTCCTGTTGCCGCATGTCGAAATTGTCTATGACGAGAGCGACCATGTCCGCTGGTGTCATTTGTTCCATGACATGGAGAAGACTGTGCCGGGGCGCGTTGCGCAGGAAGTCGCGGACGGCTTTGCCTGGATACGCAAGATAGGTGGTGCTGAGCGCATTCCGACGCTGGAGATGATGAATAAGGACATCACAGCCGTGTCGGGGTTTAAGCTGGTGCAAGTGATGGGCCTTGTACCTCACAATGAATTCTTCAAGCTTCTGATGGATGGCAAGTTCCCGGTCACACTGTCCATAAGGCGGGAAAATGAATTCTCATATACGTCCTTCCCGGATATTTTCCATGATCTGGCCGGTCACGCGCCGATGTTCCTGAACGAAATATTTTGTGACTTTGTTCGGAAAATTGGTGCGCTGGGCTGGAAGTTCCGCGGCGATTCAAAATTGCAGGGCGCCGTGTCAAAAATATACTGGTACACAATTGAATTCGGCCTGAAACGCGCGGCACCAGAACAAAAACAAAGCTGCATCGCCTATGGAGCGGGCATCGTTTCATCGGTGGCAGAGACGCAGGATTCGGTAGAAAGCGAATATGCCGCTGACTTCGACGAACAGGGCAACCGTTCGGGCGGCAAACGCGCCATCAATCGACTGCCCTTCGATCTACGGCGCGTTTTGCATTCGCACTATGACTATGCCCAGCCACAGGAATTGTATTTTGTCATCGACGATTATGTGCAACTAAGCGGCCTGTTCGACGGCGACCTGGAAGATGTCATCAGAACCGAAACACGCGCCGGCGGCACGGTACCGCAGGGAACCCTTTTGCCCACCGACAAGGTTATACCGACTTTTTACGCCTGACCGGTTCCCTTGGCGTAACGCGCAAAAACGTCACCCATATGTTGCGCCAGACGCATGTCTTTTTCCGTGACACCGCCCGCGTCATGCGTCGTCAATTCGACCCACAGCTTATTATAAATATTCTTCCATTCCGGATGATGGTTCTTCTTCTCACAATAAAAGGAGATCTCCACCATATACGCCATCGCCTGCGTAAAATCGTGGAACGTAAACTGCCGCGTTATACGATCGCCGTTGTTGGTCCAATCGGTGGGTGTTGTCATCTCAGGCTGCCTTGCAAATCCGGATATCTTTCAAAAGCAGGCGAAGCGCTTTTGTCATATGGTCGAGCGTCGCCTTGTCGGTCAAACGCCCGTTTTCAACCTTATTCTGAACCGACGCCACAACCACTTCATCAGTAATCAAAGGCCGCGCCTTGGCCGCTGACAGGCAGGTACGCAGTTGCGCCTGCGCACGCACGCCGCCCGTAAAGGCAACGGATGAGCTGACAATCAAAGTCGGCTTGCCTGCCAGAGCGGCGGTCTGCGGCGGGCTGGACAGCCAATCGACCGCGTTTTTCAAAACACCCGGGATGCCGTGGTTATATTCTGGCGTCACGACAACCAGACCGTCACAGGCACGCAA
This sequence comes from Alphaproteobacteria bacterium, assembly GCA_019233975.1. Lineage (GTDB taxonomy): Bacteria > Pseudomonadota > Alphaproteobacteria > UBA9219 > UBA9219 > JAFALY01. The sequence continues at coordinate 71,934 of JAFALY010000003.1, forward strand.
CGCCTCGCGCATAGCTGTCACAGGGGCGGGGGCCGCATCCGTGTCCAGATCCGCATTATAAAGAGGTAGCGTGCCGATATCGCCGACGACAATCTCCACTTCGTCCCGGACATGCTCAACCAGCGTTTTTAAAACGGCACGCGCATAAGATTCCTTGCGCAAACTGCCCGACAGACCATAGAGGCGCACTTGACCGGCCATTATTCCCTCCGCTCGCCGCAATTGATGATGTTTTTGTTGTATCCGATTTACGCGAAATTGTCGCCGATGAATCGGTGTGCACCGCACAAATATTTTTGGTGTAATCCTCTTGTAATACAAGCAATTTATAGTCTTGTAGCAAAGTTTATCCGCAATGTTTCGATATTGTCACCCTGATTAATACATGGGAGGATGCACGACGATCTGCAGAGCCTTCATATGTGAACAACATGAAATTGGGGGATTGTATGGCATTCGAAAATACTAAATGGACATGGATGAACGGGCGGTATGTTGCGTGGGGCGAAAGCAACGTGCATTTATCGGCGCACGCCCTGCATTACGGCACCGGTGTTTATGAAGGCATCCGCAGTTACCGCACGGCAGATGGTCTGGCCATCCTGCGGTTGAAAGAACATATCGACCGGCTTTTTAATTCTGCCGCCTGTTACGATATGGCTATACCCTACACCAAACAGCAACTGATCGACGCCGTCTGCGGGGTCATTCAACGCAATGGGTTTGTTGAATCCTACATCCGCCCGCTGGTTTACATGGGGTCTGAATCGCTGGGCATCCGCGCGCAATGTCCGGTTGAAGTTGCCATTATGGCATGGCCGAACATTCTGCATGTCAGCCCTGAGAACAGGATGAAGGGCGCCAAACTCAGCATCTCGCGCTATCGCAAAATCGACAACAGCATGGTGCCGGTCAGCGCAAAGGCGTGCGGACAGTACATTAATGCGCGGCTGGCGACCATGGATGCCATTAATCGCGGCTATGACGAGGCGCTGCTGCTCAACCAGCAGGGCGAGATTGCCGAAGCAGCCGTCGCCAATCTTTTCACAGTACGCAAGGACGTTCTGTACACGAACGACCAGTCATCCAGCATCCTTATGGGTATTACCCGCGATGCCGTCATCCAGATAGCAAACTCGCTGGGTTATAAAGTCCAAGTGGGCACCATAACGGTTCATGATCTGGAAGAAGCGGACGAAATCTTCCTGACCGGTACAGCCTGTGAAGTTTTATCAATTACAAACCTAGACGGCCACAAGGTCGGGGGCGGCCAGCCCGGCACCATCACGATGCAGATCAGCGACATTTATGACCGCATCAAAACCGGACAAGTCAGCGCATGGGAGCACTGGCTGCACCGCATGCCGATTATCCAGGCAACCGGCGACAAGGCCGCCAATCATTGATCACCCCCAGTCAAACGAGGTACTGATGACAAACCCGCTCAACCTAAAGCGCATCCATCATGTCGAGTTTTTTGTCGGCAATGCGCGACAGGCTTCCTATTACTACCGCAAGGCTTTTGGCTACTCGCAGGTCGCTTATAGCGGCCTTGAAACCAAGCAGCGTTCCCGCACTTCTTATGTGCTGTCACAAGGCAAGGCGAATATCATCCTGACGACGCCCATGACGCCGAGCGATCTGGCCGCCGAGCATATCCGCAAACATGGCGACGGCGTGTATGACGTCGCGTTTGAGGTTGATGACGCCGACGCCGCCTTTGCCGAAGCGGTCAAACGCGGCGCTACCCCGGACACGGAACCGCACGACATCGCGGACGCCAACGGCACCATCCGCCGTGCCTCGGTCAGAACCTATGGCGACACCATTCACTCCCTGATTTCGTACAAAGATTACAAAGGACCGTTCCTGCCCGGTTATATCGCCAGACCGGTCGAAGAGACCGACTGCGGTATTGTGCGAATCGACCACATGGTGGGCAATGTTGAGCTGGGTAAAATGAAGGTGTGGGCCGACTATTACGAAAAAGTCTTTGGCTTCCACCGTTATATCACCTTCGACGACAAGGACATCTCAACGGAATATTCCGCCTTGATGAGCGTGGTCATGTCGGACGATAAACATGTCGTCAAAATGCCGATCAACGAGCCCGCCCCCGGCCGTAACAAGAGCCAGATTGAAGAATATCTGGACTGGTATGTCGGCCCCGGCGTACAGCATATTGCCCTACAATGCGGCGATATCATCAAAACAGTCAGCCAGTTACGCGCCAATGGCATCGAATTCCTGACCGTACCAGACAGCTATTACGAGGCCCTGCCCAGTCGGGTTGGCCCGATTGACGAGGCTATTCCCGAGCTTAAGAAGCTGGGCATTCTCGTTGACCGCGATGATGAGGGGTATTTACTTCAAATCTTCTCAAAACCTGTTGAAGATCGCCCCACCTTGTTCTACGAAATAATACAGCGCAAGGGCTGTCGCGGCTTTGGCAAAGGCAATTTCAAAGCGTTGTTTGAGTCGATTGAACGCGAACAGGCCCTGCGAGGAAATTTATAGCCACAAACGCGGGGTGGGCAATGGCGGAACACATCGTTTACCAAACAGGTTTTGGCAACGAATTTAAAACAGAAGCCCTGCCCGGCGCCTTGCCTGCCGGGCAGAACGCCCCCCAGCAGGTTGTGCATGGCCTTTATACCGAGCAACTGAGTGGCACCGCCTTTACGGCGCCGCGCGCGGCCAACAGGCGAAGCTGGCTGTACCGTATACGCCCCTCTGCCATGCATCCGGTTTTCCGGCATATCGACGCCGGCATGTGGCGCAGCGCCCCCATACAGGACGGCACCACGCCGCCGGACCAGCTGCGCTGGAAACCGTTTTCAATCCCGCAGGAACAGGCGGACATTATCGACGCGATGATCACCATGGCCGTCTGCGGCGACGTCGGTCAGCAGACGGGCTCAGCCATACATATCTATACGGCCAACAAATCCATGACCGACCGTGTTTTGTACAATGCGGACGGTGAGATGTTATTCGTTCCGCAAACGGGGGCCCTGCTGTTCAGAACGGAAATGGGCAAACTGTCGGCGGCTCCGGGGGAAATCGTCGTCATACCGCGTGGCGTGCGGTTTAAGGTTGAATTGTTGGAAGCCGAAGCGCGTGGTTATGTCTGCGAAAATTACGGCGCCACATTCCGGCTGCCTGATCTGGGGCCCATTGGCGCCAACGGCCTTGCCAACCCGCGTGACTTTGAATATCCCGTCGCGGATTATGAAGACAGCGAAGCCTCGCACCGCCTGACGGCAAAATTCCAGGGGCATTTGTGGGAATCTGCCCTGGAACATTCTCCGTTGGACGTCGTAGCCTGGCACGGCAATTACGCCCCTTACAAATATGATCTGGCGCGTTTCAATGCGATGAACAGCGTCAGCTTTGACCATGCAGACCCGTCTATCTTTACAGTGCTGACATCGCCGTCAGAAATTGCGGGAACGGCCAATGTTGATTTCGTCATTTTCCCGCCGCGCTGGATGGTGGCCGAACATACATTCCGCCCGCCATGGTATCATCGTAATGTGATGAGCGAATTTATGGGACTGATCCATGGTCAATATGACGCAAAGGCTGAAGGATTTCTGCCCGGTGGCGCCAGCCTGCACAACTGCATGATCGGTCACGGGCCGGATGCCAGCACGTTTGAAGCGGCCAGCAAGGCCGACCTGAACCCCGTTTATCAAGGCAATACGCTGGCCTTTATGTTCGAGGCACGCCTGGTCTACCACCCAACCGCCTATGCCATGCAGGCGCCGCAGCGCGACAGGGATTACGGCCAATGCTGGCAAGACCTGACCAAGCATTTTAAAAAATAGGTGATGCCGCGTGACGCAGATAGCCCCCACACTGCATGCGCTACTGGCAAATACGGTGGATTATGCGGGACTTTATCCCCCCGCATCCCTTGATTTACCGACAACGGTTGGGAATTTCCTGACCTATGCGTCGGGGGCACACCATGCCCTGCTAGGCAAGCTCATTATTCCAGCCAACAAACTGGGCGACTTTGCCCACTGCACCCAGAATTACCCATTCCCTCATGCGGAACATCGTGAATTGTCCGTTCTTGTGAATGATGACGACTTGGAGGCGGCGCTGACGTGGCGGCACAAGACCTATAAAATAACGGCGTTGGAAGCCAAGGCCTCAACACCGGCTGATATAGACAGGCTGGCGGCCCGCCTGCCCGCCGCACGTAATTGCTTTGTTGAAATACCACTGGGCCCGCAAATGCCGGACTTACTGCGGTCACTGGCAAAGTCAGGCCTGCATCCCAAAGTACGCACGGGCGGAGAAACGCCTGATAAATTTCCGTCTCCGACGGATCTTGCTGCCTTTATCGAAGGCTGCGCCAACACAAAAATTATGTTCAAAGCAACCGCAGGCCTTCATCACCCGATACGCGCTATCTATCGCCTGACTTACGCACCCGACAGTCCGAAGGGCACAATGCACGGTTTCTTGAATGTGTTTATGGCGGCGATTTTTGCCCTGCGCGGATGGAATACCGGCCAACTGGCAGGTTTGTTGATAGAAGAAGACGCTGCATCCTTCCATTTTGATGCCGACTTCGTCTCATGGCGCGGATATGAGGCGTCCCTGGAGGATGTCAGAGCGGCACGACAGACCTTGCTGGCCTCGTTTGGTTCCTGTTCTTTCATGGAACCCATTCGCGACCTGCATGCCCTGCACCTGATTAAGTGAGTGATCCATGAAACCCACCCTTGATGAAACGCACCAACCAGACACCCAAAGCTGGGTCCTGACCGCCAATGCCGAAGAGGTGGATTTCCCGATACAAAACCTGCCCTTTGGCGTTTTCAGAACCGCACAAAACAACGGGCCGCACCTGGGCGTTGCGATCGGTGACGTGATTGTGGATTTACATCAATTGCGGCGGCAGACGCTGCCCGAGATAACCAACGCGCCGACAGAGGCGCGTCCAGCCCTTGATGCCTGTCAGGATGCGACACTGAACCGCCTGATGGCCCTTGGCACAGAACCACGCCGTGCGCTGCGCCATCTGCTGCACAAACTGCTGCGCCGCGATGCGTCGCCGGAAATTCAGCAGGCCCTAACAACATGTCTGGTACCGCAAAATGACGCGATGATGCTGTTGCCCGCGCACGTGGGGGATTACACAGATTTTTACGCATCGCTGTATCACGCCACCCATGTGGGACGATTGTTCCGGCCCGACAATCCGTTGCTGCCGAACTACAAGCATATTCCTATCGGCTATCACGGCCGCGCATCGACTTTGGTCGTCAGCGGCACACCTGTCAAACGTCCCATGGGGCAGACACGCAAGGAAGAACAACCGCCTACCTTTGGCCCCACAGCCACACTGGATTATGAACTGGAGCTGGGCCTCTTTGTCGGCCGCGGCAATGCCATGGGCCAAACGATACCTGTAGACCGTGCAGAAGATCACATGTTCGGCGTCTGTATCGTCAATGACTGGTCGGCCCGTGATGTGCAGGCTTGGGAATACCAACCGCTGGGTCCGTTTTTGGCAAAAAATTTTGCCACCAGCCTTTCCCCCTGGGTTGTAACGATGGAGGCCCTTGCCCCCTACCGCACGCAGGCTTTCACGCGCGATGCGGCAGACCCGCAACCCTTGCCCTATTTACTATCGGCGGATGATCAGGCCCATGGCGGCATTGACCTGCGCCTGGAAGTACAATTGCTCACACCACGCATGCAGGCCGATGGACAAGCCGCCTACACCCTCAGCCGCGGCAATTTCGACACCATGTATTGGACCTTTGCGCAAATGTTGGCGCACCACGCCAGCAATGGCTGCTCGATGCAAGCAGGCGACCTGTTGGCCAGCGGTACAATATCCGGTCCAACTGATACATCACGCGGATGCTTGCTGGAAATCACGTCACGCGGCAAGAACCCCGTTCACCTGCCAAACGGCGAGGAACGCAAATTCCTGCAGGACGGTGACACCCTGGTGATGCGTGGCCTGTGTAAAAAAGATGGCTACCGCACCATCGGCCTCGGCACCTGCACAGGCACAATCATTAACGCCTGAAACCACCAAAAACCACCACATTGACCCGCGCAGACCGGTTAGGTTACGCTTGGGCCGTATTCAAAGACCGTATTGAAAGGACCGGATATGAGCCAGCTCAGCGAAACCAAGGGTAAAAACCCGTGGAATGATGAAGAAAAAAGGGCATGGCTGCTGCGTCAGACCATTCAACGGTCCTATAACCGCGACGTCGTCAAACGCGTCAGGAAGCTTTCCAAACAGAAATTTGAGATTAGCGAATATGGCAGCATCAAGCTGGACGCCAACCTGCCGGTTGACCCCGACCTACGCAAAGACAAAGGCCTGAAGCCCAGCCCGAAAGACCTGCCCCTGCTGCGCGTACGCAGCAAGAACTGGAACCCTGACAATCCGACCGTTCTCATCACCGGTGGCGTCCACGGCTATGAACCTAGCGGTATTGTCGGCGCCATGCGCGTGCTGGAAGAACTGTCAGCCGAGTTCGAAGGCAAGGTCAATTTTGTCGTTTATCCCTGCGTCAGCCCGATCGGCTATGAAATCAATCATCGCTGGACCCAGAAGACCGATGACCCGAACCGCCATTTCTACGAAGGCACCAAGGTCGAAGAAGCCAAATTACTGATTGAGGATTTGCAAAAGCTCAATCTGAATTTTGATGCATCGGCAGACCTGCATGAAACCAACAATCGCGATATTGAATTACGGGAAGAGCGCGCGGCGCGTGACGGCACCGTGCCGCATGAAGGCGAGGAAATCATCCCCGTCGGCTTCTATCTTTGCGTCACCAAGCAGGAAGACGTCGATACGGGCAGAAAGATCGTCGATGCGGTGCGCGATGGCGGCACGCAAATCTGCACGGACGAAAAGATTTTGGGCTACCCCAGCCATGGCGGCGTCATTGCGGTCGATGACCTGAAGGGCTTGTGCCAGGGCTTTGCCGCGACAATGTCAAAATTCGCAATGACAACCGAGATTTATCCCGAAGCCATCGGCGGCACTGTCAAACCTTGGGATCAATGGTCGGATGCTGAGAAGAAGCTCAACACCCTGAAGGCCAAACCTGAAGCCGTGAAGGCGCAGGTCGACGCCGTCAGGCGCATGGTCACAATGGTTCTGGAAAAACGCACGGGGCAGTCACTGAACCTATAGCCATCTAAGCCCACAATCCCAAATGCCCGGCTGGTTGGAAACCGGGGAAGAGGGTCGCGGGCTTGCTGCCATTCACGAAATGCACCACTTCGGACAACACCAGCCGGTAGTCGGTCGTAACGGCCAGATCCACGCCTTCCTCTAACTGCTCGGTCGCCAGACCGGGCCATGTGCCGTACATGCGCCCACCACGCAGCGTGCCATTCAGCGCCATCATCACGCCCGCGCGTCCATGGTCCGTGCCGTTGCTTTTGTTACTGCGCAAACGCCTACCGAATTCGGTGATGGCAACAACGCACACGCGGTTATGATAGGCGGCAATGTCATTCCAGAACGCCGCAAGCCCGTTGGAGAAAGGCTCGAGTTGGCCGCGAAAACGGCCAGGTTGACCTTCGTGTGTATCCCAGTTGCCATAATCCAGCGTTACGGCCTTTAATCCAACATCCATTTTAACAAGTCGCGCCAACGACTTCAGTGCATTCGCAAATCCGCCCGCGCTGTCGTAATTCGCGCTATTCTCGGCCACATAGGGGATCACATGCCCTTGTTCATCACGGGCAATGCGTTCATCAACAATTGTCGGCAGTTCCAGCGCCAGTTTGCCCGCCGCCGCCAACGCATCGGACCGCGCGCCATACATGCGCCACAGAAGCGATGACACCGGTGCACCACCGACGGCCCCCAGACCGTTATTGATATCACCGGCGGCCAAAGCGCGATTGGCACCGCGTAAATCACCTGCAATGGTGCCGGATATCGCAAAGGCGTCCAACCCGCCGCTACCGCCAGCCGCCGCAATGCCGCGCGTCAGCCAACCGCTTTCGGCATGTGCCAATTCCAGTTGGGTTGAAACACCGGCTTCGATCATATCCGTCGCGACAAAATGACTGCGCGTCGCGTCTTTCAGACCACAAGCATGCACAAAGGTCAGATGCCCGTTTTTGTATAACTCGGCCATGCCGCCCCCGGCATTATGCAGTCTGAAATCGATATTTTTATCCAGACCGTTTGCCAGACTATAGCCAGCGTCTTTGCCTTGATCGATCACGCGCAGGTCTGAGGCACGCGCATCAATGAAAGTGGGGTCGTTGCTGGGTGAGATCAGGTTCAGTCCATCACAGCCGCCACGTAAATGGATAACGATCAGCAGCGGGTCATTCGTGGCAGCAAAAGCCATGCGTTGCAGGCCAAACGGCAGTAGGCCGCCAGTTATACCTGCGGCGGTCATGGAGGCCAGAAGTTCGCGTCGGCTGAGCATTACCATGGCATCCCCCTCAACACATCTGGAATTCAGGGGCCATGGCGGCAAGCGCGGAGGCCTGCATCAACCCCTTGGTGTCGCCCGCACCCAGCTGGGCATAGGGCAGTAAATTGGCGGCCAGTACGGTTGTCGAGATTAAATCTTCGTTGGCATAGCCACCAAACAAACGGAACCACTCGGCAACCGTTTCACCCGCTGTGCCGACACGCCCACCCCATTCTTCCAACGCACGATGCGGATCAACCACGCCCGTATTCCACCAGTTCATGGCAAGCCCCAGCAGTAAATTCCATCGATTGCGCAGCGCGTTCGATCCCAGAAAATAATTATTGTCGTCAGGCGTGCCGACGGGATTGGGCCAACCGAACAAGCGTTGCCCAGCACCGGCCAACTGGTTAAATACACCCTCGGTCGGCGTGAATTCATAACCCATGATGCGCACATAATTCGCCATCAACGCCAAAGGCCGTTTGACCTTGTTACCGCGCGATTCAGCAAATTCGGGCGATGTGGCGATAAGCCTGATAAGCCGCGCGATCTGGTCCGGCGCGTTCACGGTCTTCTGCCACGCCTCTGTCACGCGTGCAACCAGCGATGCCGGCGGGTTTGGCCCCGCCAAACGCGCGCACAACTTTGCCGACATATGTCGTGCTGTAGCCGGATGGGCAGCCAACAGATCAAGCACCCGACGCCCATCATCCATCGGCTTGGCGAACGGGTCAAATTCATGCGCCAGAACGCGTTTCTGATACCCGTCATGCCAGTTTTCGACATAAGTGAACCGGCCCGTCATCGGCAATTTGCGCCCATTGTCGATATTGGCGCCATCTTCGATGGTCCAGCCGGTGAAAGCGCGCGCCGCTTCGTAAACATCCTGATCAATATACCCCGCAGGCTTGCCTTCCAGCGCCCCTGGCACTTCGCGCCAGCGGTCATAATGATCGTTCAGATAATTTTCACGCCCGAGTGTGTGTAACTCAAACAGTTCACGCGCATAGTTTTCATTCGCCGCGCCGGCGCGTGATGACCGGTTGGACAGGTAGTATTGCATGGCGGTTGATGACGCCACCGCCTCCAGCATCTGCCTGAAATTCCCAAAACAATGCGGCCGTATGACGTCGCGGTCATAACTGACCAGCGCCGTTGCAATATGGTCATCGACAAAGGCGTTCACATGAAAATGGTCATGCCAGAATTGCGCCATGACCTCGCGCAACTGGTATTTGCTATAGATCGCGCGTAGCATGGTGGCGGCAATGACTTCCTGCCGCGCGCGCGCTTTCTCCGGACCGCTCATCTGCTTTTGGGGATCATACACGGTCCAGAGGGATTCAATCGGCTTGTCGAGTGTCACAAGCGGCCGCATTTCATCGAGGCCATGCCATTTGTCCGGCGCGTCATCATATTTGATGCGTAGCTTGCAGGACATCAACCGTTCCTGAACGTGATCATCATCACCCGCCGGGGCGGATAGCTGCTCATCCAGCCAGCTATTCACATCCATTCGGCGCAGCGCGTCGTAATCCTCGGCCCGCGGCCCATAGCCCAGGCGATTAATGGCGAACAGGATGCTGTCGGATGCGCTGCGATCTGCCATACGGCCCGCCCCAAGTTGATTGCTGGTGTGATGTTAGAACCAGAATCAGGCCCTATGAAGGCGAAATTGTGGACATATACTAAAAACAACGCTGCAGCACGGTGATCCGGGCATTACCGGGACTTTAACGCTCCGGCAGTAGGCACACTTCAACAAAGTTAAGGATCTGATCAAGCCGGAAATTCGCAACACAGAGCCAGCATGCCCCTTGCTTGGGTTCGGCGCGGGAGGCCCTAACCTGCCAGTTCCTTGCGAACGATCTCGGCCCCCGCGCCTAAGGCCTTCAACTTGCCATTAGCAATTTTGCGAGACAGGGGCGTCATACCGCAGTTGGTGCAGGGATACAGTTTGTCGGCATCAACATACTTCAGTGCCTTGCGCAGGATCTCCGCAACTTCCTCCGGCGTTTCGACCGTTTCGCTTGCCACGTCGATGGCGCCGACCATCACCTTCTTGCCTCGGATTAGTTCGATCAGTTCCATCGGAACGTGCGAATGCTGACATTCCAGAGAGACGATATCGATCTTGGACTTTTGCAAATTGGGGAACGTTCTCTCATACTGTCTCCACTCGGAGCCCAGAGTCTTCTTCCAGTCGGTGTTGGCCTTGATGCCATAGCCGTAGCAAATATGGACGGCCGTTTCGCATTTCAGCCCTTCGGCGGCCTTTTCCAGGGTGGCTATGCCCCAGTCGTTGGCCTCATCGAAAAAGACGTTGAACGCCGGCTCGTCGAACTGGATGATATCGACACCGATAGATTCCAGTTCCTTGGCTTCCTCATTGAGAATTTTGGCAAACTCCCAAGCCAATTTCTCACGGCTCTTGTAGTGGGCGTCATAGAGGGTATCGATCATGGTCATCGGCCCCGGAAGCGTCCATTTGATTGGTTGCGTGGTTTGCGCCCGCAAGAATTTGGCATCCTCGACGAAGACCGGCTTTGGGCGCGATACAGCACCGACAACGGTCGGCACGCTGGCGTCATAGCGATCTCGGATGCGGACAGTCGCGCGCTTCTCGAAATCGACGCCGGCAAGATGCTCGATAAAGGTTGTGACAAAATGCTGGCGCGTCTGTTCGCCATCGCCGACGATATCAATGCCTGCCTTCTCCTGATCGTCTACCGCCAGACGCAGAGCGTCCTGCTTGCCGGCGAACAACGCCTCCCCCTCCAACTTCCAGGGGGACCAAAGTGTCTCTGGTGTCGCGAGCCAGGATGGCTTTGGCAGGCTGCCGGCGGTGGAGGTGGGCAAAAGTTTTTTCATTATAGACGTCCTGGCATCTGGGTGGATTAAACGGCGAAATTGGCGGACCATTGCTCTAGAATAGCGACGTAAGGTTTTATGAAGTGCTCTTCGGCAAACTTCCCTTGTTCAACGGCCAGCCGGCTACGCTCCTCACGGTCATAGACAATGCGGGTCGTTGAATAATCGGCGTGCTTCAAACTAGGCCGATAGGTTGCCCCGGCCGCGGCATTAGCGTTGTAAATTTCGGGCCGATAGATCTTCTGGAAGGTCTCCATAGTGCTGATGAGACCAACCAGCTCCAGATTACTGTAGTCAGTCAGCAGGTCGTTCAGGAAGTAAATGGCAAGGGGGGCTACGCTATTGGGCGGCATGAAAAAACGCACCTGCAAGCCCATCTTCTGAAAATACTGGTCGGTGGAAGAGAACTCATTCTGCCGGTATTCGACGCCCAAAATGGGATGGTGATTTTCCGTGCGATGATAGGTCTTGCTGCTCGACACGCTCAGGCAGATGACTGGGGGCTTGGCAAAGCGGGCTTTATAAGCCTTCGAGTTTACGAAGCATTTGAAAAGCTTGCCATGCAAGTCGCCGAAATTATCCGGCACGCTAAACTTGGGCTGGTTCTTATTATATTCCGGCAGGACCACGCTGAAGTCGTAATCGCGGACATAGGACGAAAAGTTATTGCCGACAATGCCCTCGATGCGCGCGCCAGTTGTCCGGTCAACGATGTTCGTCTTCAAGATTTCGATCAGGGGGAAGTGGTCATCATTCACCTTGGCGCCGATCTTCATCTCGACAGAGATGATGTCCAGTTCGACCGCGTAGCGGTCGCTATTGGGGTTATCCCAATGCGCCAACGCGTTGAAACGGTTGTCGATCATCGTCAGGGTATTGCGCAGATTTTCCTGGCGGTTGTCGCCGCGCGCCAGATTGGCGAAGTTGGTCGTTATCCGCGTGTTATCCGCAGGGCTATAATTCTCATCAAAACGAAGGGTTTTGATGATGAATGAAAAATTTTCATTCAAATTGGTGCGTGGCGTGTCGAGCTCGGTGACAGAAAGTTCAGTGTTTGGCACGACGTGTCTCGCGGTAAGTGGGAGAAGACTTTGGCGTGCCCGTCACCTCTAGCGCGAACGGCAAGGAGCGCGGCGGGTAAGAACATGCCTGCGGCCCTCCGCCCAGGACGGGTATAAGGTCAATGGCAGGTCTCCTGGCTCACGGGTCAGTGCCCTGCTCCGCCTTCTCAGTTTCCCAAGGGCATAATGGATCAGGGCGCGCCGTTCACAGTTGCGGGGGCAGCTCCGGCATCACACCGGCTTCCCTCTTAGCCGCACGCCTAATCCAGACGCACAGGACCATGACTATGTCAGAGTAAGCGATGCGTCGCGCATTGTCAATTTTCATACAAAGAAAGGGGGGGATCTGTGAACTGAGCCACGGCACAGCGCCGATGGCCTTGCGGCGCTTGGAAATGGTAAACAACTTAATATTGGATTGGTTGCGGGGGCACGATATAGCTCAAATATAGCCACCGCCCTGCCTGTGGTTATCATACCGCTGATCCCGAAAGCTGGCAGCCCCAAGCGATTTGATTAATTTGATATCCAAATCATATGGAACTCACCTAACCACGAGCAACAAAAGGGAAATGTTTGAAAAAACGCAATTTGAATGTTTTGATATCAATTCAAATTATTACCCCTTTTGCTACGTGCGGCAGCCTAGAATTTCTGTGTTAGCGTTGCGAACACGCCACGCCGTGCGCCCCACTGCGGGGCACCAACGCCAATGCCGGTGCCGCTACGCAATTCGTAAGGCGTATCAAACAGGTTGATGACACTCAGCTTCACCGCAGTCTGGTCATGTGGAAACAGATTAAGCCTTTGCTCCACGCTCGTATCAAGGGTGGCATAGGCGGGCAAATGGCTCAGATTAGCAAAGCCTGAACGAAGACCGCTACCCTCGCGCCCGTCTAGCCCAACCGTCGTGTCACGGGATACATCATAGGTCATGCCTGCCGATGCCGTATAGGTCTGGTCATGATCCAGATGGACAAAATGGTTTTTGATATAGTCAAATTCGGTCGGATCGGTGAATTTAAATTCCGCAGACACAACATTTTCTCCCATCGCCCGCGAGGCAGCGAAGTTAGCGTAGGCCTTAAGTCTATCGCCTGTATAGGTCGCCGTAAGCTCAGACCCGTAGATATAGCCGTGTTCATAGTTAAATGGCGTCAGGATCAAGGCCTGCCCGAACTGCCCTTCATCCAGCAAGTCATGAGCCAGCTTGTAATAACCGTCGAGGCCAACCTCCCAGTGGTTACCAATTTTCTGAGTCACACCAGCATCAAAGCTGTGTGTGCGTTCCGGTTTAACGGGATCATTGAGCGTGACCTGCGCCGCATTCGTCGTATTGGCAAATTGACTGATATCTTCGTTGGCGACCAACTCTTGCGGGGGTGGCGTGAAGGTGCGCGCGTAACCGGCGTGCAGTGTTGTCGTGTCGGTGGCCTTGTAAACCAGACCAATGCGCGGGCTTAACTGGTTGGCGCTGACATCGGCCTCCATATCGTCAAAGCGGGCACCGTAATTCATGGTCAGAGTATCGGTGATTTTCCATTCATCCTGCAGATAGAGGCCATAAAGCTGGCTGTCGCTGGCATGGTTTTCGATGATATGCGGGGTCAGTATGTTATTGCCGTTACCATCAGTCAGAGGCGTGCCGTTGGCATCGGTTTGAAACGCCAGTGAATTACTGTCAGCCTGCACATGGTCGTTTTGTACGGTGAAGCCTGTGCGCAGCGTATGCGCGGCATTGATCTTCCAGCTATTATCGTTTTGCAGGCCGGTGACCAAATCCTTATCATTGACGTCTGACGCAAGGCCGTTGAAAAGCAAATCGCCGGTAACATCCGGGCGGAAATGCAATTCCGAATTGCGGATATAGGGGGCGATCTGCATCGTCACACCATCCCTGCCACCTTGCCATGCCGCTGTCATGAATTGATTACTTTCAAACTGGCGCTCGTTGAGGCTGACCGAATTGAACGCAGATGAGCCATTTAACTGATAAATAGTTGTCTGGTTGGGATTGTTTGGTATCTGGAAATAGCTGATCGAATTTCCGGTAATCAGCGATACTCTTTGCATCGGATTAATCATGTAAGACGCATAACCGAATTGCCGATCCTGTTCGGTATGGTCGTGAATGGCATCAACCGATTTGACCGGATTTTCGATGCCAAGATCAGACGACAGATGAGAAGCCGCGACAAAATAGTCAGTCGCGCCAACCGTATTGCCATAGCTGAATGAGGGCTGGATTGTGCCATAGCTGCCTCCCATCATTGAGGCTGTACCGCCGTTCTGAAACCCCGTTTTGGTATCAATGTCGATGACGCCAGCGGTATGAAACCCGTACTGCGCGGGCAATACACCGTCGAGCAATGTCGCCTTCTCAATAATACTGGAATCAATCGTATCGCCAAAACCGCTGATGCCGTCGGGCAGCAAGATGCCGTTCAATCGGTATTGCAGGTTGGCATGCTCACCCCGGATATGCAGATTGCCGCTGGCAGCCGAGTCTTCCGCTACGCCCGGAGCCTGCAAGAGCACTTTGTTGAATGACGTGTTACCACCCAAAGGCAAATCATTAATCGCCTGCTGGTTAAGCGCGTAAGCGTTTGAGCCTGTTTTCGGTGACAAATCGTTACGCGCTTGTTGGCGTCGTGCAATAATGATGTTCACATTCTGCGTATCGGCCAGATTGATATCCTTATGCGTATCCTTTCCTTCCACCATACTGACGGGCACAGAGCCAAGGACAGCACCATTACTTATAGCAAAAAGAATGTAAACATTGTCTGCAACGGCACTCAATGCATAGTGGCCTTCGGCATTGGTTTTGGTTGCATCGACCGTCTTCCCGGCACCGTCTTCAAGTTGAATATCTATATTGGGCATGGGCACACCGGCAGCATCACGAAGTACACCATCCAACGCGGCCTGAGCAGCCCAAGCGGAATCCAGACACACAAAACAGCATGCCACCACTAAAAAGGATAAACGCCGCATCGGGACTCCATATGTTATGTTATAATATAACATATATTGCAAAACAGACTTCGTATGTCAAGTGTGTGGCATGAAGATATCTATGAGAGGGCTTTACGGAGAGGGCTTTACG